>JANQYP010000072.1:1202-10307 GCA_030728785.1 Pseudomonadales bacterium | reverse complement strand
GAGTAAAAACTCGCACGCGAGTTTTTACTCCGACCCCAAACTTCCCGACCCCAAATATCCCGACCCCAAATATCCTAGGGCAGCCAGGACAATGGCAATGCCGCCGGTAAAACCCAGGGTCACGGCCTCGGGAATATATTCGATAAAACGCCCCAGCCGGGCATAGGCCATGGCGATCAGGATGCCTCCCGCGAGCATGGATGCCAGCAGCAGTCCGGCCAGGCCATGTTGTTGGGTAATGGGGTAGAGAATCACCACAAAGGCGGCTGTGGGTCCGGAGACGCTGTAGCGACTGCCGCCCAGCAACGCGACGATAAAACCGCCAATAATCGCCGTGTATAAACCATACTGGGGGGCGACACCACTGGCGATAGCCAGGGCCATGGCCAGGGGTATGGCGATAATGCCGACGGTGATGCCGGCAAAAACATCCTTGGTAAGTTTTTTCCGGTCGTAACCCTCAGCCCAGGCTTCGCGGCAGGCGTGGGCAAGACGTAAGGTAAACAAATGTGCTCGGTGGGACATAATAACTAAACCCAGCATGTTGAATGCAAGTGGGCGAACTATCATCGGCAAGCCATCATCAGCAAGCTATCGTAAACGAGCTACAGTCAGGCTAACACTGAGTAGGCAAAAACCTGGTGGCCGAACAGCAAGCTGGCAATCCATAGGCGGCATTGCCGGTGCCGCAGTATAGGCTCTTGCGCGGCCCATTACCAAATTGACCCTGCTGGTGCCATTGAGCAGAAGTGCCATGCCGTTGACCGAAGCAGAGGCGTACTCTATCTGCAAATGCCCAGAAAATTCCCATAAAAAAAGGCAGTGTGAGTCGCCTCACACTGCCTTTTTTGACTGGGTTGCTTAAAGCATCACACCAAGTGCAGGAAAGCTCTTCCTGCAGCCCGGTGTTGGCGGAAGCCCTTTAGAAACCTACTTTGACGTTCACATAAGCCATGCGACCACGGGCGTCATGCTGACGTGGGTCATAGCTGAAGTTGGCAGCATCCCAAACACGGGGTGGTGCTTCGTCAGTGGCATTCAGCAAGCCAACAGTCAGGGCTGTGGTTGCCTGCGACAGGTCAAACTCAAAACCGTATTGCACATCCCAGGTCAGCATGCTGTCGATGCTGTTGCTGTAACCAGCAGGTGCACCGGCACGGGTGGTTTCGTAGCTGCTGATGTAACGGGCAGTGATAGACGCTTTTTGTCCACCGTTGGTCCAGCGGAAGGTGGTGTTAGCCTTCGTTTCTGGTAACGAGCGAGCAAAGTTGTCGTGGTTGAACAGGCCAACTACGTCTTTAGTGCCACCGGCAACGGGAATCTCATACTTGAACATCTTGGTTGCTGCAAAGCTAACGCCCATCTCACCCATAGTATTGGCTGGGAAGAGGTAATCGGCTTCGAAGTCTATACCATCAGTCTTCACTTCGGCGGCATTGAAGTAATTGGTGGTAACACCAATTAAGTCACCGGCAACATTACGCTTGACATCAGACTGCAGTGGCGACTCAATCACTTTACCCTGGGCGCTTTCGATGGTGATCACATTGCTGTAATCCACTCTCCAGTAATCAAGGGTCAAGTGCAGGCCTTCGATGGGATCCCAGATAGCGCCAACGTTAAAGTTGTTAGCTTCTTCAGGCTTCAGGTTTTCGTTAGCGTTCTGTGCTACGCGAATAAATACAGTGCTGCCGCGCGTGGTGCCGTCAACGTTGTAGTCTTGTACACCTTGCAGGCCAACGGAGCTGGCATACAACTGGTGCAGGGAGGCTTCACGGAATGAGCTACTGGCTGAGCCACGGAATACCAGCTCATCAGTGGCCTGAAAGCGAACAGAAAGCTTAGGATCGAAGGTTGATTCGTCACCCAGGTCTTCGTAACGACCGGCAGCGCGGAATTCAAGCGCGTCAGTGGCTTGCCACTGGAACTCAGAGAATGCAGCCCAGGCAGATCGTGACTGGTCAACGTTGATACCGCCACCCAGGAACATCAGGTCAGCAAATTTAGTCAGGTTACCAGCAGCATCAAACTCAACGCGGCTGATATCATTACGCTCGATGGTCAGCTCGTCACGACGATACTGAACGCCGGCAGCAAAGTTAGTCACACCCAGTTCGCCATCAACCACAAAGTCAAAGACGGTCAGGTCTGTATCAGTGTTAGTTTTTTGCTCAGCATAAACAAAGTCGATCAGTTCCTGGCTGTTGTTCGCTGGTACAAACAGGTCCCATGACTGGTTACCGTTCGGGCCGCCAACGCCAGCAATGGCATCATCAAACTTGGACGTGCTGGTATCAGGCTGGGTGCCTTTGCCTTTGTATGAACTCTTGGTCAGGGCAGTGTTGAAGTGGTAGTCACCCATATCGCCATCAAGCTCAAGTGAAACACGCATGTGCTCGTTGTCTCGTGGTGCAAAAGGTGATGCATAAGCTGAGCCCAGTGGGCGACCCAGCCAAAGCGTGGTTACACCAAAAGGATTGCCGGCCTGGCCAGCAGCAATTGGCTTAGTCAGGTAAGACAGAGCGGGGTAGCTGGGAGACTGGGGGTTGTCCAGTACTTCAACATTGGCCCACATGGCTTCAGCATTAAAAGTCATGCCGTTTTCCAGATCGTGCTGGACGTTGCCATACAGGTGGGTGCGGGTTTCTTCGTTGACAACGTTGAAACGTGGTCCATAAAGGAAGCCACAACGCTGGCCGTTGGCCTGTGGTATCAGGATACCGGCGTTAGCAACACAGTTAGCATCCGGAATGTTCTGGAACGCGGTGTAAGTGCCAGCGTAAGGACCGGCGGCAACAGTTGATGGGCCAAACACCAAAAATGAGTTACCCAGGCCGGAGATTGCCTGGTCTGTCAGTTCTGGACGTTTGGCGCTGCTCAGTGCTGAGCGGTCCATGTATTCAGCAGCCACAACAATGTTAGTGGTGTCGTTAGCCCAGCCGTGTAGCAGGCTGATGTGTTGGTCTTCCTGGCTGTCAGAGGTGGTGGACTGGTAAGTTGCGCCAATCTCAGTGCCTTCGAAGTCTTTGCGGGTGATGTAGTTGACAACACCGGCTACTGCGTCAGAACCGTAGATAGACGCGGCGCCTTCTTTTAACACTTCAACACGCTGCAGGGCAGACGCGGGAATCATGCTGGTATCAACAAAGCTTGAGCCATCGTTAGCGGTGGCTGCGGCCAGTGTGTTACGCCGACCATTGACCAGAATCAAGGTTGAACCCAGTCCCAGGCCACGCAGGTTAACGTTGCTGGTGCCTTGGCTGGCGCCGGATGTAAAGGAGTCAGGCACGTTTTCGGCGCCGGAGTTAACTGTCAGGTTACGAGTGATGTCGGCAATGGTCAGTGCGGCCATTTCGTCAATCTTGTCTCGCGATACAACCTCAATAGGAGATGCACCGTCAGTCGGGCTGGATTTGATATAAGAACCGGTAACCACCACTTCCTCTATGGTCTGCTCAGCGCCAAAGGCGTTGAATGCGAGGGCTGGCAGCATAATGGCGGCCAATGCCTTTTTCTTGAAATTTCCCAAAATTGTTCCCCTGTTAGGTATGCCCACGGATTCGAACGCAAAAGACACTGCAACATAAAAAACAATGCAACATGTAGCCCAGCAGATGCGAGATCATGCTGGATCAGTGTCTGGAGTAAGCCGTGAGTGATTTATGTGGAGCTGCCCAGGAAGTGGGCTGGCGCCTGTTTTTTAGCCAAGAGGTGCAGAGGCATGACAGATGAGGTTATCACCAGCTGCCTGCTGTTCAGCTTATTGTTGTGGTTGCCGATTTTTACCCAATTGTGCCGGCGCAGTTTAACCGGATTATTGCGGATGTCGAGTAGCAGGGCGGCTTAATCTCATCCTTCTTTAGTCATCAACACCAGCCATCAACACCAGCCATCAACAACAGCCGCAAAGTTCAGGACAAAAGTCCGTAACAAAAAAAAGGCCGCCCCCTGAGGGACGACCTTTTTTGCTACAGCCTTAGCTGGTTGTGCTTACAAACCAAAATCTGGTGTGTAAACAAAGCCAACCTTGATCATGCGACCGAATGCGTTATGTGTGTAAGGATCAAAACTCAAGTCGGTTGATGCCAAGGGTGGATCTTCGTCGGCCAGGTTGACGATTGACAGTGACAGGGTCACGTTGTCGATCATGTTATTGATGTAGTGCACATCGTGGGTGATGTGACTGTCAATCACTGCCATGCTTGGCAGCGACGGAGCAACGTCATCGTAGGAGCTGACATAACGCATCTGGTAGTTCATGCGATGTGCATCAGTGCCCCACCTGGCAAAGAGCTGAGCCTGCACCTCAGGCTTGGGCAGGGTTGGATCGCCGCGGTTCAGTTTACCGACAAATTCGCCACCATCAGCCAGTTTGGTTCCAGCAATGGAGAGGAAGTCTGCGGAAGTGTACTCCAGCACGTAGGTGCCTTCTGTACCCACGGTGAGCTCACCGCCAGCTATGTCATCAAAGGTGTAACGGGCAGTAAAATCCAAACCCGTAGTCTTTTGGTCGGCACCATTGATGATATTACGCTGGATACGCTGGATGCCGGCTGTGGGTGTACCCGTTGGCGTAAAGCGCGCCAGCAGATCGACACAGGCTGGCGTACCGGCACCGGCGCCAGCAGCAGGACAGCTGTTAGCGGTATAGGCCCCGATCAGCTGGGTAGCACTTTCTACCTGGAACGGGTCACTGAAGTCAAAGGACCAGTAGTCTATTGAACTGTAGAAGTTGTCATTTGCCAGAATCACACCAAAGTTCAGAGTCGTTGCTGACTCAGAAGCCAGGTTTGGATTACCCTGGGTGTCTACTGCCTTGAAGGCTGCAGCGGGAGCAAGATATTCCAGTGAAGTACCTGTACCACCGAGGAAACTGCCTGGAGGTCCACGGAAGGTGGTAGACGCCGAACCGCGGAACTTGATCAGGTCAGTGACTGCCCAGCTGAATGACGCTTTCGGGTCAAAACTGGAACCACCACTGCCACTGCCATAGTCTTCGTAGCGGAAGGCTACCTGAACGTCCAGATCACTGGTCACAGGTAAGGCAAATTCAGCAAAGGCACCATAGATATCACGCCGGGTTGATGTCGGATCACCGTTCGCCAGGAAGGCCAGGCGGCCTGCACCAGCAACACCACAGTCCAGTGTGTCAACATTACCCAGGGTTACAGAGGCAGGGTCAACAAACGGACAGGGGTTGATCTTACGGTTGGCAATATCTGCCAGACTAAAGTCATAGTTTTCTGAACGACTCTGGACACCCGCCGCCCAGCCGATGTTGCCGCCGCCCAGTGCCATGCCGGTTTCGCCGTTGAAGATGGCATCAAACACCAGCAGTTCATTGATGGCCCTGGAGGAAGTCTGTGCTGTCATGTAGTCGATCAAAGCATCAGAGTTGGCAACAGCCGCGTTATATTGCGGGTTGGTTGCGCCATTAACCGCAGATACCTGAATCGCATTGGAGAAGGGGTTGTAATATTCACAACCGCCGACACCCGGAGTGCCAGTCGCAGTGTTGCAATTTGCCCCACCCAGGCCATCAATGGCCAGCGCCATACGCTCGATATACATGTCGCTGCCATTCAGGCGACGGTCTCGCTCAGACCAGCTCATGCTCAGGTTAAAACCAATGCCGTTGCTGAACTCACCGTCAAAACCGCCGGCAAGACGTTTGGTTCTGGTATTGCGCTTGCCATCTTCCGGCAGACCGCCGGGGCGACCGGCAACACCAAGCATCCGGGAAATCACAAAGGCACCCTGGCCAGCAACCAGGAAGCCCGGGTTCTGGGCAATCATATCAACCAGGCCTGGATGGTTTGGAGCGATATAACGATCCGGACCAAACAGCGACTGTGGCGGGTAAGACGGGGAGGTCTTCCAGGTTGGCAGGTCCACTTCCGACACCAGCGCCTCAGCGTGGAATGACAGGCGATCATTGACATCAATATTAAACTCACCGAACAGCTTGGTGGTTTCGGTTTCTTCGATCAGGTTGTCAAAAAAGGTAAATTGAAAGCGGCAGCTGCCAACCAGCACGCCTCCCAGCGCTGCGCAGTTGGGATCTGGTTGTGCTCCGCTAAGCAGGTTGGCCGGAAACAAGGGGCCAGAGGCTGCATAGGCAGTACCTGGGTTACCAATACCGGAGATGCCGCTTTGTGGATTCACAGAAAAAGGCAGCAGCGCCCAGTCGCGTGACTTGATGGGCAGTTCATCACGGCTTTCATATTCGGCAGCGATAGCAAAGTGGTAATTCTCACCGCTGTGACCGAAGATCATGCCAAGACTGTTATCGCCGTCAGAGCCATCGTAGTTCTGGTGGGAGCCTCTGATTTCAAGGCCCTCAAATTTGTCGCGAGTAATAAAGTTCATAACCCCGGCAATCGCGTCAGAACCATACAGGGCGGCAGCACCGTCTTTCAGGACTTCAACCCGACCAATGGCAATGGAGGGCATGGCGCTGACGTCAACACCAATGGACTCTGTGGCCACATGACGGCGACCGTTGATCAGCACCAGTGTTCTTGCGGAACCCATGCCGCGCAGGTTAACGGTGGTAACACCCTCATTACCCTGGCCACCACGAGTATCAAACTGGTTGGTTTCACCGATGTTGCCCGAAGTGATGCTGAGGTTGCGGACCATCTCCAGAATGCTGGGATTACCCTGGTCTTCCAGGTCTGCGCGGCTGATCACATCAATGGGCAGGTCAGCGTCTTCTGCTGAGCCCTTGATGTAGGAACCTGTCACAACAACTTCTTCAATGGCTTGTTCGGCAAAGACGTTAAACGCGAGTGCGGGTAACATGACCCCAATCGCTAAAGCTTTTTTCTTAAATGTTCTCAATGATTTTCTCCAATCAGCATTTCTCTCAGCGGGACCTGTAACCTGCAGAAGGCACTGGACCAGTCTCGAGTCGCAAATTAAATTCAAAACATAGAGTCATCCGGCATGCCGGATAATCCCCCCCATAACAAGAGTGTTGGAAATCTCGCTGGCAAACGCCTGAAAAAGACGAAAACTGGCGCGATTTCTGGGGCGACATGGATTATTGGTTAGTTATATACGCCCCCACCCGACGCAAAATATTACCCATCTGCGCCCCAATGTCGAGCACTTAACGAACAGCTAAGCAAAATGCTGATGGTATTGGTGAGTTTTGTTAGGGCGCCAGCGTAATGCTGCAGCGCACGATCAGCCTGGCTCGAAAGTGTCCTAGTGGCTGGTTGGCGCAAGCTTACGGCGCGCCTTCCGCGCCAGGCGATGGTCTTTGCGGGCCGCAGCTTTTTCCTGTTGTTTGCGTTGCAGTGCAGCAATTTCTGCCACAACCATTGTCGGTGTCTCGAGGCTGATGCCACCCAGTTTGCCCGAGCGCAATTCATTCAGCAGCAGGGTTGAAACCTTGTCCAGGTCCACCTGGCCACCGCCCCGCAGGCAGCCGCGGCGAGCCCCCAGCTGTTCCAGAAAGCCCAGGTCAGTGTCAGCCAGTGTCGCCAGGTCATAACGGGCCCGCAGGCGTTCCGGGTAGTGTTGCAGCAGGTAGTCGACGGCATAAAAAGCCACCTCCACATGGTTGATGGCCGTATCCTTCAGGGCCCCCGTTGTCGCCAGCCGCAAGCCACTGAGTTCATTGTCGATTTTGGGCCACAACACCCCGGGGGTATCAAGCAGGATAATACCGTTACGCAGGTTGATGCGCTGCTGGCCTTTGGTAATGGCCGGTTCATTGCCGGTTTTGGCAATCGCCTTGCCAGCCAGGGCGTTGATGAGGGTGGATTTACCGACGTTGGGAATGCCGGTGATCATGGCAACAATATTATGGGTCGCATTGTCCTTGTGGGGCACCAGCTTGCGGCACAGGCTGGCAACTGTCTGGGCCTTGTCTGCCTGGGTGAGGGTGGTGAGCAGTGTCTTGACCGCGTCACCCTGCTCATAGTGCGCCTGCCACAGGGCCGTGACATCCGGGTCAGCCAGGTCAGACTTGCTGAGAATCTTGATGCGCGGCAGGTTCGCACCAAGTTTGGCGAGCAGGGGATTGGCGCTGCTGTAGGGCAGGCGCGCATCCAGCAGTTCGATAATCAGGTCGATCTCCGGCAGCACACTGGCCATGTCTTTGTTGGCCTTGTGCATGTGACCGGGATACCAGTGAATTGCCATGCTTGTCCTTTGGAACTGATTGGTGAAGGTAGCTAAATTGTGTCGGTGTAAATCAAGGCTGTGCGGTTGGGCTGAGCCGGATTCCGGTCTTCTCAATGACAATCGCGCGTTGTTTATAGAGGTTACCGATAGCCTGTTTAAAGGCTTTTTTACTCATGCTGAACAGGCGAGTGATAAGCTCCGGGTCCGACTTGTCGTGGACCGCGGCAAAACCATCCGGCTGTTGCCGCAGATAGGCCAGAATACGCGTGGCATACTGGTCACGGACCGCGCGGCCAGCGGCAAGACCCAGGTCAATACGACCGTCGGGCCGCACGTTTTTGATAAATCCTTGCACAGACTGGCCAAAACTCAAGCGCTGGAAGACTTCGTTTTTATACAGCAGGCCCCAGTGGCTGTGGTTGATAATCGCCTTAAAACCGAGCTCTGTACTGTTACCAATAATCAGGTTGACGGGTTGGCCCGCTTGAAACTTGTGGGGTCGGTCATCGTCAAGAAACTTGTCAATTTTGGAAGAGGCTGTAATGCGGCCATCGGCATGGCCCACATAGACATACACCAGGTAAAAATGGCCCACCGCCATGGGACGATGTTGTTCGCCAAAAGGCGCCAGCAGGTCTTTGGCCAGGCCCCAGTCGAGGAAAGTGCCATAGTCTGTATTGGCGATGGCCTCAAGGTAGGCAAACTGGCCAACTTCGACCTTGGGTTGCTGGGTTGTTGCGATGATCCGGTTCTCGGCGTCCAGGTATAAAAATACCGTCACCACGTCACCTATGGCCACATCAGGCGGTGCATAGCGCCTTGGCAGCAGTACTTCGCCAAGATTTTTGGCATCCATAAAGACCCCAAAGTCCACGTCTTTAACAACTTCCAGGGGATAGGAATGGCCTATTTCCAGCATAATGGCGTCTCAACGGCTTGGGGGTGCGGGGTGGCATGCGTAATGCGTAA
>JANQYP010000072.1:0-1102 GCA_030728785.1 Pseudomonadales bacterium | reverse complement strand
GTTGGTCTGCGGCCAGGGGCGGCACAGTTCAATGGTTGACAGTATAGGCATTAGTGGCGTTGGTTACACGCTCAAGATCAGGTGCTGGTTGTGGGGGTAACCTGGTGCGCCCCGACCTGTGCTCCAGCCAGTGGTGAGGCGTAGCGGGCAGATGTCGGCGACCCGGTGTCTGGGCGCCGCACCTGGATTGCGGCGGACTGTCACGGCAGGCTTGAAAACCTGGTCCTGTCAGGTAAGTTATGGAGCGCCGGCCGAATCTGCAAAGCCAAAGGTTGCCGCCAACGTCCTGTTGTAGTAATGGTACGCGTGGCGCTGGCCAATCACCCCGCCAGCATGGCTGGCCCGCAAGACCCAGGAGAAACAAAAGTGCATGATTCGAACACACATCCGCTGGCAGCCGAGGCCTTGCCCGGTGACCATATAGGCCTGCTTGAGGGCCTGGCCAGTACTCGGGCCATACGTCGATATGAAGATTTGCCGATTCCAGAGCGGGATCTGCGGGCAATCTTGTTTGGCGCGACCAGGGGGCCCAGTGGTTCTAACCGGCAGCCTTTTCGATTTTTGGTATTAACCGACAGCCCGCGGGCGCAGCAGGCCAAAGCGCTGATTGGCGAGGCAGCCCGGGCGGTGTGGGCGGCCAAGTTTGAGCGGGATGGTTATGCTGTTGGCTCAGGTGTTGACGAACAGTCGCCGAAGGCCAGGATGGCGCGCACCATGGATGCCTACGTGGCCCGCTTTGAGCAGGCGCCAGTGCTGGTTTTGCCCTGTCTGGTGCGGTATCGCGAGCCCAGTCCCATGGAAGGTGCGTCAGTTTATCCGGCTGTGCAGAATCTGCTGTTAGGGGCCAGAGCGCTGGGTTATGGCGGTGTCATCACTGGCTTTCATGCTGCCGTGGAGAGCGAGCTCAAGGCCTTGCTGGATATTCCCAGTGAAGTGTTTATTGCTGCCACTGTAACCCTTGGCAAGCCCGCTGGTAAACACGGGCCGGTGCGCCGCCGCCCCATGGCAGAGCTGGTTTTTGGTGACACCTGGGAGCAGGCACCAGCCTGGGCCGTAGATCCGCCAGGCACGCAATACACCCGCGCCGGTCCGCCGACCGCCG
>JANQYP010000071.1:44492-48073 GCA_030728785.1 Pseudomonadales bacterium | reverse complement strand
TCTCGGCATTCGTCCCGGCATTCGTCGAGGCCGCCAGCACGCCTGTCTGCAGCGCCGCATGCTGGCGCTGGCATTGTTGTCCCTGGTCTGGCTGGCAAGCTGTAAATCACCCAGCCCACCGCCCTCACCCTCAAGTTCGCCGTCATCGCCGTCGATCCCTTCGGCAACGCCACCAAGCCCGCCATCATCACCTTCAAGTCCGTCGTCTTCGCCGCCGAGCCCGTCATCTTCGCCTGCAAGTCCGTCGTCTTCACCTTCGAGCCCGTCGTCTTTACCTTCGAGCCCGTCGTCACCCAGTGCCAGCCCAAGCACCGCCGACAAGCCTGGCACTGGCGAACAAGCCTCGGCATCTGCGGCACGCCAGAAGGCAGCAGAAGGACTGCGCCAGCAGGGTGATGCTCTGTCCCAGGCCGCCGGCAAATTGGGTACTGAGGTTAATGCAACTGCGGCTGGCGATCCAGCGGCTGGCGAACCAGCGGCTGGCGCCCTAGCCAAGAGTCCCGGCGAGCCGGAATTTGACCCCATGATGCCCGAGACCAACAGCACAACTGCTGGTGACGTGTTCAGCGATACTGCCGGAGATGCGGCAAATGATGCGGCTGCAGCTGGCACCGACAGCAACGACACTGCTGGTATGCAGGGCGCTGAAGGTGACGCAACAGCGGCCGAGGCAGCTGCAAATGATGCCCTTGACGCTGCTCGGGACGCACTCGAGGAGGCCGGTATCGCGATCGACGAGGCTGCTCAGGCCGTCGCCAACGCCGAATCAGCAGATGAACTTGGCGCTGCCGAAACTGCCCTGGCAAACGCCCGAGTAGCTGTCATTATTGCCGGCCAGGACCTTGGCACAGCCCGTGATATCCTGGAAGGCGCCGAGGGTGGCCTGGCCGCCGGCGACCAGGCGAGCCTGGAAGCCGCAGAAAGGGCACTGGGCAATGCCAATCTGGCGATTATTGTGGCCACCGGCAGCGTCATGGCGTCCCAGGTCGACTTTCCCGATTCTGACTTGCCGAATAACGGCAATCCCTTGCCAGAAGGCACAGTGGTTATTCAGGGTGAGGGCCGCGGCAGCAGTGAACTGGACGAGGCTCTTGACGCCTCACTGGTGATTTTTGACAATCGTATAGAAGCCTCCCGGGACCTAGTCCTCGACGGCACGGCGCCACCGGCAACAACCGGCCTGCCTGCCAGGCAAACCCGCCCTAGCAGTCAGGGTACTGGCCAGCAGGGCATGGAAAGTGCTGAGTCTGAAGATGCTGCCGGTGACAATCAGGTTATTGCCGGCGGCCGAGGCAAAAGCCAGCAGGTCGCGGTTGTGGATGCAACCAGCACCCTGCCTGAAGATATACCCGATGGCCAGGATGATGACATTGTTGCTCGGCAACTGCGCGAGGCGGCCCTGGCAGAAACCAACAAAGACCTGCAGGCAAAACTCTGGGAAGAGTATCGCCGCTATAAAACCGGCAATTAACCTCACAGTGCCCGGCATAAACCCGGGTAATCATTGCACAATGCCTGCGGCGCCAAACGCCGCAGTAATTTCTGGACCGGAATGATGACAGTACAAGTACAGCAACCCGACACCAGCCAGCGACGCTGGCTGCAACACGCACCAAGGGCTGGACTGGGGCAGATTTTATGCCTCGGGCTGAGCATCGGCCTGTTGTCCGCCTGCTCGTCCACCCAGGTTATCAAAGCCAATTCCGCGCCCGCCATAGCCGCCACCCAGGCCATGCCCGCAGAGCTGTATATGGACATAGGCATAGTGCCGCTGGCGCCAGGCATACCCGATGACGAAGCGGCTCAGGAAAAGGCGCTGATTATCCCTGATGTCCGCCGTGCGGAGTCGCGCTATGTTGCCTATCACCTCAAAGACACCCTTGAGCAAACCGGCAACTGGGGCGCCGTCAGGGTCACACCCGGCACCGCCGACGCGGTAGATATCATCATTCGGGGTGAAATACTCGAGTCTAATGGTGAAACCCTAAAAGCCAGGATCACTGCCACTGACGCCACCGGCAAACAATGGCTGTCGCGGGTTTTTGAAGACAGCGCCAGCAAATATTCCTACCAGGCGCCGCGCGAAGATCCGTTCCAGGATTTCTACAACGATGTGGCCAATGCCCTGCTGGCGCAGCGGCAGACATTAACCAACGCCGACATCGGCAATGTCCGCCAGGTAACCGGCTTAAAATATGCCGCCAGCCTTGCACCCGATGCTTTTGGTGGCTATTTGCAGGACCATCGCGGCCAGTTGCGTGTGGCGCAACTGCCCGCCGACAATGATGCTATGCTGGCCAGGGTGCAACGTATCAAGGACCGCGAGCACCTGTTTGTGGACACCCTGGATGATTATTACGGCAAGTTCTACCGCGATATGAAACCCTCCTATGACGAATGGCGCCTGGCGACCTACGACGAATCACTGAAGCTCAAGGAAATGCAGAGCAAGGCCGCGAAAAGTTACCTGGCAGGTGCAGCCCTGATTGTTGGCGGCCTTTATGCCGGCAGCAAGAGTGGCACCTGGGCCGGCCAGACAGCCGGCGTCGCAGCTGTAGGCGGCGGTATCATGGCCATCAAGGGCGGTATCGACAGAACCCGAGAGGCAGAGATTCATGCCCAGTCCCTGCGTGAACTGAGCCAGTCCCTGGGTGCCGAGATTAGCCCCCATGTACTGAATATCGAGGGCCGGACCATTGAACTGACGGGCACAGTTGACGCCCAATACACAGAGTGGCGGCGCATTCTCAAAGACATCTATGCCGAAGAAACCGGCCTGCCGGTGCGCTAGCGGATGCGCTGCAACAGGTCAACCATATGAACCTGGCACTGCTTGACGGCCAGGTCGTTGCCGGCTTTACTCTGCTGCATGCCCTGCCTGCAGCACACCATTGGCCCACCTGGCTGGCCCAGGACCCGGCCAGTGGTGCGCGTGTTTGCCTGAAATTTTTGCCGCGCCCCCTGACCCCGCAGGAACGGCAAACAATCACTGCAGCCATTCTGCGCTACCGTGGCCTGGTGCACCCCAATATCAGTCGCACCCTGAGCCTTGAACACTATCCTGACCACCAGGGGCAAGGCACGGACTTCCTGGTCTGCCAGTCTGTAGCCGCCAGCCAACCGCTGGCCATTCTGGGATCACCCAGGGTTGCCTGGCCGTGGCTGGCCCAGTTGCTGGCAGCCCTGGCCTACAGCCACAACCTTGATGCTGCCCATGGCCATATTGCGCCGGCAAGCCTGGCCCTGGATGGCCAACGCCAGTTAATCCTGGCAGATTTTGGTCTGCCCCTGCCGCTGGATTTATACGAGACAAGTACCAAGGCATTTTTCAGCCCGCAGATTCTCGCCGGCCAGCCGGCGGACACGTCCGACGATATCTATGCTATAGGTGCCCTGTTGTACCAGTTGTTAACCGGCGAATCCTGGCAGCAAGGGGCCGCGTTTGCGCCACTGGCACCTGTCCCCGATGATATTCGCCAGCTGCTGCAGAGCATGCTTGCCACCTCTGCCTTTGACCGGCCGCGCAGAATAGCCACTGTCTTGGAACTGTTAAGCCGCCATTATGGTCAGGAAAATAGCGG
>JANQYP010000071.1:42703-44392 GCA_030728785.1 Pseudomonadales bacterium | reverse complement strand
GGTCAGGAAAATAGCGGCCCGGAATACAGCGGCCCGGCATCTAGCGTGGCAAGCCCATCCGGCCCGGCGCTGCAGAACACAGCCGGGAATACATCCCAAAACCACGCTGCTGCAGAAGGCAGCTTCACAGGCACTATCAATGTCCAGGCCTTCAGTCGCCGCGATGCTGCACACCCAGCAGCACCGCCAGGGGCAGCTTCCGCTTTGGATCAGCAGCCCCTCACCGAAGGTCAGGCCGGCATCCCCGCCACCACCGTCATCATTGCCCTGTTGTCGCTATTGCTGGTGGCCGCCGGTATCTTCTGGCTGCTACCCACCACCGTGGCACCGCCAAGCCAGGCGCAGCCGCCTGTAGCGCAGGTCACGCCGCCGGCCATAACGGCAGGCGACGCTGGCGATAGCGCCGTCAACTCCTTGGCGCCCCTTGAAATTGCCCGTCTGGAGCGACTCAAGGAACAGGCCAAACAGGTGGCCAACGACCTGTTGCGCCTGCAGATTGAACTCGAAGACCAGGGCGTCCAGGTTTGGGCGCAGGCCCCCTATCAGCAACTGCTGGACCAGGGCCTGGCTGCTGACGAACGCTATCGACAAGGGCAATACTCGAAGGCACTTGCCGCGTATCAGGCCGCCAGCCAAGACACCCAGGCGCTGCTCGACAGCATCGGCACTGTCATCGCCGCCAACCAGCAGCTTGGCGAGGCGGCCCTTGCTGCGGGTGATGCCCAGGCGGCCATACAGGCATTTACCCAACTGCTGGCCATTCGCCCGGCGAACGCCACATACCAAGCCAGCCTGGCACGGGCCCGCAATCTCAGTGAGGTCATTGACAAGGTGCGCGCCGCCGAGGCGGCGCAAGCGAATAACAACTTGGCCGGCGCCCGCGACCTGTACCAGCAAGCCTTGGCACTGGATAACCAATGGCCGGCGGCACGCCAGGGTCTGGCCAGGGTCAAGGAGCAGATCACCCGCGAGCAATTTAATGCCGCCATGTCCCTGGGTTTCAGGTCCCTGGACCAGGGCCAGCTTGACGCCGCCCGCCAGGCCTTTGTTAAAGCCCAAGGACTGCTGCCGGACGCCGTGGCGCCGGCCGACGGCCTGCTACAAATCAGCCTGCGCCAACAGGCGCAGGCGATTGCCGAATTACAGACCGGCGCTGAGCAGGCGACCAAAGCCGAAGACTGGCCATTGGCTATCCAGCATTACGACAAACTCCTGGCGCTGGACCCGACCCTGGTGTTTGCCACCACTGGCCTAACTCAGGCCCGCCAGCGCCTGGAACTGGACGAGACACTCAATACTTACCTGCAGGCACCGCAGCTGATGCGCGACGACCCGGCGCTGGAGCAAGCCAAGGCCAGCGTTATCGCCGCGTCACGAACAACCAGCAAGGGACCAAGGCTGCAACGCCAGATCAATGACCTGTCGCAACTGGTCGCCCTGGCCCGCATTCCCCTGCAACTGGTCTTGACCTCTGATGGCATGACCGATGTCACCGTCTACAAGGTCGGCAACTTTGGCAAACTGGCCCGCCAAGAACTGAGCCTGGTGCCGGGCATCTATACCATTGTTGGCAAGCGCCCTGGCTACCGTGATATCAAACAGCAGCTGACACTCGCCGGCGGCGCCAACCCGACCGCGGTGCATATCAGCTGTGTCGAGAAAATCTGATGGCTGACGACACACCCATTC
>JANQYP010000071.1:40278-42603 GCA_030728785.1 Pseudomonadales bacterium | reverse complement strand
GCTAGACAAACAGGCGCGCGAGCAACAAACCCTTGATCACAACAACTCGGTTGCGGCGCCCGATATCATTGAGGCGACGCCTTTCCGCCGGCCGACCAACAGCGCCAGCCAGGGTCGGCTGGCCAAGGCACAACAGATGCTGCGGCCCTTGCCCCTGGCCGTCATGCTGTTGTTTATCAGCCTGGCGCTGGCCGTGCTGTTTATTTTTAATGCTCGAGCAGTGCAGTTCCAGGTCGAGCCCGCCACAGCCAGCATGACCATCACCGCTGGCTGGTTCACCTACCAGCTGGGAGAACGCTACCTGATGTTACCCGGCAACTACGAGCTGGCGGCCAATGCGGAAGGTTATGTACCCCTGGCCACCAGCGTCACAGTGGGCGCTGCCGACAACCAGACGTTTACCCTGGTGCTGCCGAAACTGCCCGGCAAGCTGCTGGTCAGCACCACCCCGAACACTCACACCGAAGTTTTTGTTGACCAGCAGGCCAGGGGTTTTACGCCGGTGCTGCTTGAGGACCTGCCCGCAGGCCCCCATAACATCAGCCTGCGGCCGCAACGTTACCTGCGTTTTGACACCCAGGTTGAGATTCAGGGCATGGGCCAGACCCAGACCCTGACGGCGCCTTTGCTGCCCGCCTGGGCGACAGTGGCGCTGACCACCAAACCTGCCGGCGCTACCATCAGCATTGCTGGCGTCGACGTCGGCGTGTCGCCTGCCAGTATTGAGGTACTCCAGGGCCGGCATGAGTTGCAGGTTTACAAGCCCGGCTTCAAGCACTGGCAGATGGTGCTGGATGTGGCGCCCCAGGTGGACCAGGTATTGCCGGAGATTGTCCTGGAGGTCAAGGATGGCAAACTCAGCATCAACTCTGAACCGGCTGGCGCAAATGTCACCATCGGCAGTGAATATCGCGGCCAGACGCCACTAAAACTGGCGCTGGCACCGGGCAAGACCTATCGGGTGCGAATCTCCAAAGCTGGCTTTGAAGCCATTGATAAGCAGGTCAGCATTCATGCTGATACCGAGGACGTGCTGAATAATCAGTTGCAGCCCATCCTCGGCATTCTCAACCTGCAGGTGCAACCAGCAGACGCTCAGCTGTATGTCGATGGCGAGCCTGTCAGCAGACCGGCCAACAGCCCAACGGTGCGCCTCAGCCTGTCTGCCAGCCCCCACCAGATCAGGCTGGTGAAACCCGGCTACGCCACCTACGAGACCAGCGTCACGCCCCAACCCGGCCTCGCGCAACAGCTGCTGGTGCAGTTGCAGACGGAGGATGCGGCCAGGATTGCCCAGATTCCCACCAGGGTCACCAGCAGCCTCGGGTCGGTGTTACAGCTGATTTTACCCGGTGAGTTTGCCATGGGCGCAGAGCGTCGCGAACCTGGCCGGCGTTCCAACGAGGTTGAGAAACAGGTGGAACTGACCCGCCCCTTTTACATGGGTATTCATGAGATCACCAACGACCAGTATCAGCAGTTCGACAGCCAGCATGATTCCGGTATCCTCGGTCGAGCGGTGCTCACGGGCGATGACCGGCCCGTGGTCAACCTGGCCTGGGATGATGCGGTGCGGTTTTGCAACTGGCTCAGCCAGAAGGACGGCCTGCCCCTGGCCTATACCCAACAAAATGGCCGCTGGCAGGGTGTTGTCCCCATGACCACAGGTTACCGGCTGCCGTCGGAAGCGGAGTGGGCCTGGGCCGGGCGTTATGCTGCCGGCCCCAAACCGACGCGTTTTCCCTGGGGTGATGTCATGCCACCGGCCAGCGTCGACGCTAACTATGCGGACGTCTCGGCAGAGAATATGGTGACCTACACCCTTAGCGGCTACAACGACTATTTCCGCGGACCAGCCCCCGTGGGCAGTTTCGGTGCCAATGCCTACGGCCTGTTTGACATGGCGGGCAATGTCTCCGAATGGATTCACGACTATTATGGCGTGGACACCCCCACCGCCAAACTGGTTGACCCGCTGGGTCCCGATGCCGGCGAGTATCACGTGATTAAAGGCTCAAATTATACCCATGGCCGCTTCAGCGAGTTACGCTGGGCCTTTCGGGACTATGGCAGCCAGGCCAGGACCGATGTCGGTTTTCGTATCGCGAGGTATACCCAATGACGCAATCAACGACAGGCACCCTGCCCCTCACCCTGCTGCTCTCCCTGCTGGTCCTGGCTGGCGTAAGTGGCGCCTTACCAAGCCGGGCTGCTGCACAGCCTGCGGCAGCCGCGACTGACACCATGGCATCAGACAGCATGGCAACAGACAGCAAAGTTGCAGGCTCAAACATAGCAGCAACCAACATAGCAGAAACAAGCGTC
>JANQYP010000071.1:26609-40178 GCA_030728785.1 Pseudomonadales bacterium | reverse complement strand
CTGCTGCCGGCAATGCGCCGCCGGCAACGTTTGTTCCCAGTGCAGAAATTGACACGGACAAGGCTGTCGACTTTCCGGCGAATATCTAACCGTGCGAGCCGAGGCTCCAGCGCCACGGCTGAGGGGGCTTTAGGCCATTTATATCACACTATTTTTGCAAGCATTTTTCCAGGACACTCATCTTTCAGCAGCATTTTTCAGGATAATCATTGTGCGCAGACAGCTTCCCATCGAATTCATTTTTCAATTGTTCTCTCTGGTCATCGCCGTGATCCTGGTGCACAGCATCTATGTCTCTATTATTCGGCCTAATGCGGCGCTGATTCTGCAGCAGGAGGCCATCGAGATGAACAGCAATCCCAATTATGTGCCGGAGCGCTCGACCTATGTGGTGGTCCGTGACTTTGAACAGGAGGCCTGTTTTATCCTCATGCTCTGGGCCCTGGCCCTGATGGCCTATAAGGCCAACCTGACGCGTCTGGAAAGCCGAGTGTTCCAGCTGAACCTTATTCCGGTCTCCCAGGGCACCAGCATCCTGCCGGAAGATGCCAGGGAATATTCACGCCCGATCCAGGCCCTGACGCCAATCCAGCAGGCCTTTCTGCTACCCAGGGCGTTGCTGACAGCCCTGCACCGCTTTCGCTCGACGCGCAACATCCAGGACGTCTCCAATGCGGTGCGCGCTATCTGCGAATCCGAATCTGAACGGTTGGATTCTGAACTCTCAATGATTCGCTATATCGCCTGGGCCATTCCCTCTATCGGCTTCCTCGGCACAGTACGCGGTATTGGCCAGGCCCTGGCCCAGGCCCATAAGGCCGCCCAGGGTGATATTGCCGGGGTTACCCAGAGTCTTGGCGTGGCCTTCAACTCGACCTTTGTCGCCTTGTTAATCAGCATTGTCCTGATGTTCCTGCTGCACCAGTTACAGCTCGCTCAGGAACGCCTGGTGCTGGACGCTGAGGCCTATTGTGACCAGCGCTTGGTGAGTAACCTGCAGAGCCAGGGAGTCTAGACTTTGGCAACCGGACTGATTGAACTCAATGACAGCGGCATCAATGTCAGTGTTGATGGCAAAAACATGCTGCAGAGCCCGGGTTATGCCGTGCTTGATGGCAAACGCCTACTGCTTGGCACCGAAGCCATGAATAACGCCCGCTTGTTGCCGCGCTGGACCAACACGCGCTTCTGGCAGCAACTTGATACCAACCCTCTGCAGGTCGGCGCCGCCAATGTGCGCCACCATGCAGACCTGGCCTGCGCCCACTTTGAGCAAATCTGGGAGGCCATCAGGGGCACCGCCGATGAGGTGGTGTTGTCTATCCCCGGGGATTATGGCCGGGCTGAACTGGGTTTGTTGCTGGGTATCGCCCAGGAAGCCGGGCTGCCCGTGCGGGCTGTGGTGGATACAGCCCTGGCAGCAGCTGCCGGACATGCAGAACCCAACCTCCTGTATCTGGATATTCACCTGCACCGGGTCACCCTCAGCCACCTGCAAACTGACGGCCAGCTGCGCCGCAGCCAGGCCCGCAGCATCGTCGACAATGGCCTGTATACCCTGTGGGACAGGTGGGCCAACATCATTGCCGGGCAGATGATCCAGACCTCGCGGTTTGACCCCCTGCACCAGGCCGCCAGTGAGCAACAGCTGTATGACCTGGTGCCAGGCTGGATCGCCCAGCGTGACCAGCGCCCCACACAAGCCTTTAATCTCCAGTACGGGGTGGTGCAGCACTCGGTCAACCTGTCGACTGAGCAACTGCTGGGAGCCTGCGCTAACCTCTACCCGCAGCTGCTCCAGGCCATTAAGGTTGAGTCCCGCGGCAACCCCATGCACCTGCTGCTGTCCCATCGCCTGCAGGGTTTCCCCGGCCTGCTGGACACCCTCGCCCTGCTGGGCCAGGTGACCACAGAACAACTGGGGCCGAACGCTGTCCGCCAGGGCGCCCAGCAGTATCTGCCGCAGCTTCGCGGTAATCCTGGCCAGGTCAGCTACATCACCAGCCTGCCAGTGCCCAGTCGCACCACCAGCCGGCCGGCGACAGCCACTGCCAGCCGAGCTGTCAGCCGCCCTGCCAGCCACGTGCTGCTTGGCAGTCACGCCACCGCCATCAACCCCGTCCTGAAGTTAGCCGGCATCAGCGCCGAAGCGCTGCAGATGGCCACCGAACAAGCCCGCTGCACCCTGTATCAGCGCGCCAACCAGACGTTTATCGAGGCTGCCTTTGATGCCGGCGTGACCCTCAACAAACAGCCAGTGACAGGGCCAGTGTTGGTAACAGCCGGCGACATTGTGCAGTTTGATGGCCAGTCCCTGACCCTTATCTCAACCTCCTGACCATGGCCAGAAGACGCAATATCAACGTGTTCAGCCTGTCTTTCCTCGACATCATGTCCTGCGGATTTGGGGCGGTGATTCTGGTGTTTATCATCATCAATCACGGCACTGAGGCTAGCAGCCAGGAAGTCAACGCTGAGATGATGGCAGAAGCCCAGCGTCTGCAGGCCCAGGTCACTGACGAACAGGCCCAACTGGCAGCGCTGCAGACCACCGTCGAGCAGGTAGTGGACGAAACCATTACTGCCGAGCAGATTACGGCGGAGATCATGGCATCCATCGAAACATTAAATGCCACCATGCAACGTCAAGCCCAGTCCGGCGCTGCACAATCCACAGACATCGAAAAACTCAAATCTGAGCTGAAACTGCTGGAAGATGAAACCGCGACACTGCAAGGCAGCGTTGATGGCGCTGAACTGGCCGGCACCAGCCTCAGGTCCTTTGTCGGTGATGGCAATCGCCAATACCTGACGGGACTGAATGTCGGCGGCAAACACATCCTTATCCTGATTGACGCCTCTGCCAGTATGTTGCACCGGACTATCGTCAACGCCATCCGCCTCAGCAACCTGCCCGACGAGGAAAAAAGGCGCGCCAGCAAATGGCAGCGGGCTGTCCGCACCGTTGACTGGATCAGTGCCAACCTGCCTGCCGATGCCGCGTTTTCCCTGCAGGCTTTCAACACCGAAGTCAAAGACCTGACCCGTGGCGGCGGCTGGATTGCTACCAGTAACAAGGCTGATGTCGACCAGACCCTGGAGAATCTCTACCAACTGGTACCCGCGGGCGGCACCGCCCTGTACCCGGCGTTTGTTGCTGCCAGCAGAATGCAGCCGCCACCGGACAACATCTTCCTGATTGTCGATGGCCTGCCAACCCAGGGGCCGCAGTCGAGCAAAAAGGATCGGGTCAGCAGTGAAGACCGCCAACGCCTGTACCAGGCTGCGCGCAGCCAACTGCCACAGGGCGTGCCAGTAAACGTTATTCTGTTTCCCATGGAAGGCGACCCGGTGGCCACACCCCTGTACTGGGTGCTCGCCCAGGACACGGGCGGCTCATTCCTCAGCCCCTCCAGGGATTGGCCCTGATGCGACGCCAGCGACGCGAAATAGAAACCCTCAGTCTGTCATTCCTCGACGTCATCAGCTGCGGCTTTGGCGCCTTGATCCTGCTGCTGGTGCTGACCAAGGTGTTTGAACCCATCGTTCTGGAACAATCCATCGAAGACCTGCAGGGTTACGTCGCCGCCCTGGAACTGGAGCTGATGGATATTCGCGGCGAAACCCGCCTGCTGGATCGGGAAAAAATTCGCAAGCAAGACGAGCAGCAGGCTGAATTTGAGCGCCTGACGGCGCTCAAGGCGCGGCTGGACGCCCTGCAGGCTCAATATGCCGCGGTCCAGGACAGAACCAGAATTAACAGTATTGTCGAGCGCCAGCTTGCCCAGGCCCGGCAGTCACTGTCAGCTGAAATGCAGCGCCTGCTGGCGGACTACCAGAAAGCCGCCGACAACAATAATATTGGCGGCGTGCCGGTGGACAGTGAGTATGTGATTTTTATTATCGACACCTCCGGCAGCATGCGTGAGTATGCCTGGCCGCTGGTGATGCGCAAGGTTAGCGAGACCCTGGCGGTTTATCCCAACCTGAAAGGTATCCAGGTCATGAATGACCAGGGCCAGTATATGTTCAGTCAGTACACGGGGCAGTGGATTCCAGATACGCCGGCCCGCCGCCAGGCCATTGAGGAACGTCTGCGCAACTGGAATGCTTTTAGCCAGTCGAGTCCGGAACGGGGCATAGCCACCGCCATTGGCACCTTTTATCAGCCGGGTCGCAAAATCAGTTTGTATGTGTTTGGCGACGACTTTAACGGCCGCTCCATCGCCGCAGTGATTAACCAGATAGACCGCATCAACCAGGCGGACGCCAACGGCGACCGTATGGTGCGGATCCACGGTGTTGGCTTTCCGACCATCTTCGCCCAACCGGCCCAGTATCAGGCGTCAGGCTATCGTTTTGCGCATTTTATGCGCATTCTGTGCGAGCGTAATGGTGGTACTTTTGTTGGCCTGAATGATTACCGGGCTTTTTAATCAGTAATTCAGCCGCGCGGTATAACGTAGTGTGGTCTCGCCACCAGCCTGCAGGGGCAGTTCATAGGTCTGGGTCGCAGCATCTGACTTTCGGCCTTTATGGCTCTCACTGGTAATCTGCCAGTCGCCAAACAGCTTTTCATTGAGGGTGACGGTCACCGCCTCACGCTTCTGGTTACGGATCACAACTTCATTGGTCATCTCAATGACGCGCTCACCCAGACGCCGAAATTCAAGCTGACGACGCTCGGCAACCAGGTCAAAGGCCTGACCAACATTCAGGTCAGCGGTTTCACCTGTGGGCAGATGCGCCATCTGGTCTTCACCCACCAGTTGTAACTGGCCAGCACTGTCACGCTGATAAACTCTGACCTTACCCGCCGGCAAGGGCTCACCCAGGCCATTATCGGCCTGATTGGTAAAACGCAGGTGGACGTCGAAGCTGCTTTTACGCAGCTCCGCGGTCTGGTAGTTGGGCACCTGTACGGCGAGACTATAAACCTTGGCATACTTCAGGCCTGTGGCAGCAATCAACTGTAATTGTTTGGTCTCGTTATTGGCCAGGGTGGTCTTTCTGGGCAGGCTGTACAGGTGGTGCTCAAACAGGGTTTCCTGTGTTGGCATTTGGGCATCCATGCGCATGGCGACCATGGGTCGCTCCATCTCCGGGCGGTGCTCACTGACGCGGTTGACCTGGCCGGCCACCAGTTGCAGTGAGGCATTCCTGAACTGGGTACCGCTGCGATTCTCGAGACTGACCCAGGCCGACAAATCGAACACTGCTTGCTGCTGGTCCAGGACCATGATGTAGTCGGCCTGCCAGCGAATATTGCCGGTGATATACGAGGTTTCCAGTAATGTTGCGCCTGCCGTGGCGTTATCAACCAGCCATAACAGGGTGGGCTGAGATTTTAATTCCTCGGGGATATAGGACAGGGTAATGGTGCCCAAAGGCTCCACTTCAATCTCATCACCAAAGTCGACAATCTCCGGCCCCACCGACAGCAGCATGCCCTCACGATAGACGGTTTCATACTGGCCGTCCTGCAACACACTGCGGGCATACTTGAGTTTCTTATTAATAAACCTGGCCAACAGCGTCTGGCGATTCAGCAGGTCATAACGGTAGTTCTGTTCCAGTAGGTTGAACTCCTCGCTGGTGGCACCGCGGGCCTTGACTGTCACGGAGGTAGGGTCAATGTCCCGGGCCACATCCCGATACTCAAGCTCGACAATACCCTTCGGCAGCCTGGCCTCCCGCACCTCACGCACCACCGCAAAGTTGTTACTGTAGACCGTCAGGCTGACGTCACGCTGAGCCTCCTCGTTGACCTGCAGACTCAATGGCGTGGCGGCAAAACCTCTGGCGGCGAGCAGGGACACGAATATCAGCAACGCCGGGGCGAGGTGTTGGCAATGGCGTTTTTGGAACCATAAGACAAAGCTGGGCATATGGACAATCCTATGAAAAATCACTGGCAGGGGCCGCAAAGGCCAAAATACGACGCGGTTAATATACAACCTATGTCCTGGCAGCAACAGGCGTAACCGCCCGTTGGCCATGTTTGGAAGCAAGCCTGCCGTGCTGGCTCGGCGGCGGGCAAAGCAGTGTCGCCAGTCCGGTGAGCCTGTTAGACTAGGCGGCCTCGACTAGCGTCTTTTCCCTGCAGCGTCTCTCTTATGGCCAGCACCCACCGCACCGCCTTTGGCGTGAAGATTCTCAACTCCACCCACGCCGAGGTCCGCCGCCTGAAACGCGAAGGCTATGTGGCTGAGATCCATGGCAACAAATTCTGGAATTCAAGTTTCCTGATCATGGATTATTTGAAGCGCCATCCTCTGCAGGATCAGGTCCGAGTGCTGGAAATCGGTTGTGGCTGGGGCCTGCTTGGCATCTATTGCGCGCGGCAGTTCAAGGCCAGGGTCACGGGCATTGACGCCGATGGTAATGTGCTGCCGTATATGGCGCTGCATGCGCAGCACAATGGTGTGACTATTGAAGGCCAGAAAATGACCTTCCAGCAACTGACCACTGCTCGGCTGCGGGACTTCGACATTATCCTCGGTGCCGACATCTGCTTCTGGGATGAGATGTCGGGCATGCTCTTCAACCTTATCAAGCGGGCCCAAAAAGCGGGCGTCTCCCAGGTGCTGATCGCCGACCCGTGCCGGGCGCCCTTTACCCACCTGGCAGAACATTGCCAACAGGTGTTTGGTGACAAGGCTCGGGTTGAGGAAAAATGGTTGCAGAAGCCCGTCAATGCCTCGGGTGAAATCCTGATTGTCGACCTGGCCTGAGTCAACTGCTTATTTGCAGGCGCCCGCCATGCCAAACCCGGCAACGCGCCGAATCATCGTCACCACCACAGCCATCACCAAAGTCACCACCACAGCCACCACCACAGCCACCATAAAAGGCAAGCGCATCAGCCAGTATCTTGGGATTGTTACGGCTGGGGCGGTGCTGGGTGCCAATATCTTCCGCGACATGTTTGCCGCCGTCAGGGCGGGTGTGTAATAGGCGTATTGCCGCCAACGATTTGCAGAGGCCGTGCTTGCCAAACCAGCAGCGGCAGCATAGAGTGCCGCTTTTTGGCGGATCCTCATGTTTGACCAGCGCACCCTGCACGGCGCCTACTTTGCTCTTGCCGCCTACGGCTTCTGGGGTGTTGCGCCAATCTACTTCAAGCTGCTCGGCCATGTCACGGCCGTAGAAATTCTCTGCCACAGGGTTGTCTGGTCGGTATTTTTGTTGCTTGGCATTCTCGCCTACACCGGGCAACTGCAAACCCTGCGCACCACACCCAGAAAATATGCCCTATGCCTGCTCACGGCGTTATTGCTGTCCGCCAACTGGCTGATTTTTATCTATGCCATTATCCATGACAACATTGTCGAGACCAGCCTCGGCTACTTTATCAACCCCTTGGTGAGTGTCTTTCTGGGAATGATTTTTCTCGGTGAATTACTCCGGCCACTGCAATGGCTGGCCATCGCCTGCGCCGCCCTGGGCATCGCCTTTCAGGTTGTCACCTACGGGCAACTGCCCTGGGTGTCGGTGGCCCTGGCCTGCAGCTTTGGTCTCTATGGCCTGCTGCGCAAGTCCATGCAACTGCATTCCGTTGCCGGCCTGACCATCGAAACCCTGATGATGCTGCCCCTGGCCCTGGGTTGCCTGGCCTGGATTTATCGTCAGGGTGACATGCAATTTATGGCCGTAGATACCAGCACCAACCTGCTGTTGCTGCTAGGCGGTATTGTCACGTCCTTCCCATTGCTGTGTTTTGCTGCGGCGGTGGGCCGGCTGACCCTGACTGCCGCCGGCATGTTCCAATACCTGGCACCCAGCCTGTCACTGCTGATCGCCGTGCTGGTCTATGACGAGAGTTTTGGTATCGAACGCCTGATCACCTTTGCCTGCATCTGGGTTGGGCTGCTGATCTTCAGCGCCGAAACCTTTTATCATCACCGCCACAGCAGACTGGGCCTGAACCCAGTGGCATAACACAGGGTTTGGCCGACAGCCCTAACGCCGCGCGTCCATCTCATGGCGCATCTTCTCGTGCGTTGCCTCGTCGAGGGTAAAACGCGAGAACAGGTAAGTGCCAATGCTGTAACAGCACAGCGGCAACAAGCCATACAAAAATACCATGGAAATCTGCACCTGCATGGTCTGCACCTGATTCGGCACAAAACCGGAGAACTGCAGCACATAACCGGTAATCAGAATCATCACGCCAATGGCACTCTTGTGGACAAAATTGAAGGCCGCAAAGTAAGAGCCTTCTTTGCGTTCACCCGTCATATATTCGTCATAATCGATAATATCGCTCTGCACCGACGGGGCAATGGTGCCACCACAACCGGCCGCCAGGCCGGCCAGCACCGCCAGGCTGAAAATCACAATCAGGCGCATGTCAGGCTCCAGCCAGGGCAGGCTGAACATGCCGCCAAATGACAGACCCGTCAGCATCATGGAAAACATCCACAGGCGGATTTTGCCAAAACGCCGGGACAGGGGTACCCACATGGGCACCGACAGCGTCGACGGGATCATGTAGGAAAGGATAATCAAGGCGGCTAATTCTGGCCGCCCCACCACATACTGGGCCACATAGAGGGTCAGCAGACCAATCACAGAACTGCCAATCGCCTCGATAAAAGACACCACCAGCACCAGCCGAGCGTGACGATTACCCCAAACATCGCGAAAGGCACCAAACGGACTGGCATTCACCCGGCCCTGGTAGTCAGCCCGCTCGCGTAGCCTGACCACTGCAAACAGAATCAGAATGGCGGTCGCCAGGGCAGCTATGGCGCTGAGCTCAAAAGCCGTCTGCCGCACCGCCGCCTCACTCACCTGCTCGGCCTTGATCAACAGATACATGCTCGCCACGGCCAGGATTGAACCAATGGTGAAGGCTGCATGACGCAGGCCATACAGGCGGCTGCGCTCATGATAGTTGCCCGTCAGTTCGGCGCCCAGGGACATGTGCGGCACAATAAAAATGGTTGCGGCGGAGTAAAAGCCAATCACACCAACGGCCATCCAGGCCACCAGCCAGCTGCCCTGCAGCCCTGCGGGTGGTGAAAAGACCATGATAAACGAGCCAGCCACCGGCACTATGCTTAACAGCAGCCACAGGCGCCGCCGACCAAGGCTGTGTTTGGTGCGGTCACTGAAGTAACCGACCAGAGGATCTGATATGGCGTCCCAGACCCGCGAGATACCAAAGATGGTACCCATGATGGCAGGTGCAATCAGCAGGACATCGGTGGAGAATTTCATGATGTACAGGCCAATCAGCAGGTACATGTAGCCGGCGCCAATACCCGGGGCACCGTAGGCTGTGATGACTTTCCAACTCAGACGGCTTTCGTCCCGTTGGCTGGCGGCGCGCTCAGCAATGCTATCGGTCATACACATCCCAAACAGAAAAAAGCCAATATACCGGTTCCCCCAGATCAACACTAGGGCCAATAACCTCACAGTGTCGAAGGCCTTGCCAGGCAGCCATCGAGATCTGCCTGGCGCCCTGGGGGAACACGGTGCTGATTTCACATCAGGTCATTTTCCGCTATCCTAGCGCCCTGCTGAAGGCACCCGCCGCGTCCTCGTCGGCCGTTGCTGCGAGACCCTGGCAACTGGCATTGTGGGGTCGCACTTACCCTCGGGACAACACTCATTTACAGGAGCTCGACCATGACCATGCAAAACACGCCATTACTCATGTCTCGTATTCTCGGTCGAGGCGCAGCGCTGGATCCGAACGAAGAAGTTGTGACCCTGCAAGCCACTGGCACCCATCGCCAGACCTTAAAAACCACTTGGGACAGGGCCAACCAGGTCGCCGCGGCATTACATGACCACGGCATTCAGGTGGGCGACCGGGTTGCCAGCTTCATGTGGAATAACTACCGCCACCTGGAACTCTATCAGGCTGTACCCTCCATGGGCGCCGTGTTGCATACCCTGAATATCCGCCTGTCACCGACGGATCTTGAATACATCATCAACCATGCCAAAAGCCGAGTGATTTTTGCCGATGAGGATCTGCTGCCCCTGCTTGAACCGCTGTTCGGCAAGATTCCCAGTGTTGAACTACTGATCATCTGCCGCCACGGTGAGGGCGGCGAGTCGACCTTCGGCAACTGCGTTGACTACGAAGATTTTATCAGCGCCCAGCCCCTGGTCTTTGCCTGGCCGGAAATTGACGAACACTCACCCATGGGCCTGTGTTACACCAGCGGCACAACCGGTAAGCCCAAGGGCGTGATGTATACCCACCGCTCGACTTACCTGCATACCATGGCCCAGGCCATGACCGACTCAATGGGCCTGTCGGCGCTGGACTCCTTGTGCGGCATTGTGCCTATGTTTCATGCCATGGGCTGGGGCCTGCCGTTTACGGCGTCCATGCTTGGCGCCAAACAGGTCATGCCGCACAAATATATGGCGCCGGACCGCTTGCTGCAGCTTATCGTTGATGAGGAAGTGACAATTTCGGCCGGCGTACCCACTATTTGGCAGGGCATCCGCCTGCTGCTGGAGGCTGACACTCAGCACAAATATGACATCAGCCAACTGCAGCGCCTGACCTGCGGTGGCTCAGCACCACCCGTCTCCATGATGCGCTGGTACTGGGAAAAACACGGCGTGGAGATGATCCAGGGCTGGGGTATGACCGAAACCAATCCCCTGGGCACCCTCTCGCGCAAGGTCGCCAAACGCTCCCACCTGCGCCTCACCGAAGATCAGCAGTTCGACAATATTGCCAAGGCGGGGCTGCCCATACCGGGACTGGAGCTGGAAATATTTGACGAAAACTGGCAGCCACTGCCCCATGACGGCGAATCTGTGGGTGAACTGCTGATTCGCGGGCCGTGGATTGCCGCAGAATATTACAACGACCCGCAGCCAGAGAAATTCCATAACGGCTGGCTGGTCACGGGTGATGTGGCCAAGATTGATGCCGAGCAGTACCTGATTATCGCCGACCGCTCCAAGGACCTGATCAAGTCTGGCGGCGAATGGATTTCATCTGTTGATTTGGAGAACCATATTGTTGCCCTGCCGGGCGTTGTGCAGGCCGCCGTTGTTGCCCAGCCGCATCCGAAGTGGGACGAAAGACCCGTTGCCCTGGTCATTCTGGCGGCCGGTGCCAATATCACCCGCGACCTGATTATTGACCATTGCGGCGCCATCTTTGCCAAATGGCAGCTTCCCGACGATGTCATTTTTGTGCAGCAGATTCCCCTCACCTCCACCGGCAAAATTGACAAGAAAACCATTCGCGCCAACCTCGAAGCCGAACACTACCAGCTGCCGGATATACGTCGCGCCTGAGCCGCCGGCAAGCCCGGGCACTGGCTCAGGCTGACCCAAACAACACAGTGATGCTTGAATATGACAGACGGTTATTATGTAGTGGCGGCAACCTCAGAGTTGCCAGAAGGCGGGCAACTGTATCTGGAGCTGGATGGTGAAGAAATCCTCCTGGTGCGGCACCAGGACCAGGTGCACGCGGTGGCTTTTCTCTGCAGCCACGCCGAATTCAGCCTGGAAGGTGGTCAACTGCGTGACGGCTGTATTACCTGTCCTTACCATGGCGCCGAGTTTTCCCTGCACAGCGGCGCAGCTCTTTCGCCGCCCGCCTACGAACCCATCAAGACCTACCCGGTGCGCATCGACAGTGGCAATCAGACCATCAGTGTCTGTGCGACGCCCAACCCGGTTCTTCCCTCATGAGTGCTCGCGCCCGGCAATTGCTTGATCTGGTAAGACTCGAACGTATCGAAGACAACATCTGGCGCGGCCAGAACGAGGCCCGCAACGGTGCGCCCCTGTTTGGCGGCCAGGTTCTGGCCCAGGCACTGGCCGCCGCCAGTGCCACAGTCGACGCCAGCAGGCCCTGCCACTCTCTGCACGGCTATTTTCTGCGTCCCGGCAAGACTGACACACCGGTCATCTACCTGGTTGAACCAATACGTAACGGCAAAAGCTTTTCTACTCGGCGGATTGTCGCCATCCAGTATGGCGAAGCCATTTTCAGTATGGACGCCTCATTTCACGACCGCGAACCTGGCCTCGCGCACCAGCTGGATATGCTGGCGGTGCCCGGGCCGGAGACCCTGGTGGACGATCGCACCATCGGCGCCAGCAGTGAAGACCCGGACCAGCAATGGGCCATGCGTGAGCGCCCCTTTGAAGTGCGCTCAGTCTACCAGCGCGGCACACCTGCCACGAAGGTCACCAGCTTCCCGTCCTGGATCCGGTTTCTTGAACCTGTCACCGACGACCAGCATCTGCATCGCTACCTGCTGGCTTATGCCTCTGATATGAACCTCGTGGCTACTGCCAGGCAGCCGCACCGCGACACAGTAAGTCGCAGCGAGGTACGCATGGCGAGCCTCGATCATGCTATCTGGTTTCACCATGATATTAATGTCAACGATTGGCTGGTTTACATTAAAGAATCACCCCAGGGTGGCGCTGGACGGGGCTTTAATCGCGGCGCCTTTTATACCCGCGATGGCCAGCGCGTGGCATCCACTATTCAGGAAGGCCTGATGCGGGTCGTGCAGAAAACCGCTGACAAGGCCTGATCAACTCACCCAAGACGACTTCAGGCAAGCTTGTCAACAACCCGAGCGGCCATCAGCAGGCGCCAGAACTCCTGCTCAAAGGCCAGAGGTTCAGACCGAGCCGCAGGGCTGGCGGTGCGCGCCACCACCAGGGCCAGGCTCGGCACAATGGCCAGGAAATTCTCACCCAGGCCGCGGGCGACAAACAGGTCAGCCGGCGCTGTTGGCACCGGCGCCCCTGCATAGAGCCGGTCAGGACGTTTAGCGGTAGCGGGTAGCCGAAAGTGCGTCTGATTGTTGTTCCACCATAACCAACCCCAGGCAGGATTAGCTGCCGAACCTGGCTTAAGCATTTCATCCAGGAAGAAAGCCTCACCAAAAACGGTGCTGCCGTTAAACTCGCCACGCTGCAGAATCATCAAACCCAAATTTGCCAGGTCTGCGGCGGTAGTGTGCAGGGCAGTGATTGGCGTGCCATCGGGTAACAGTTGCTCACGGGCCTGCCAACGCGTCTTGACCATCCCCAACGGCTGCAGCAACCATGCCTCGGTAATTGCTGCCAGCGGCATGCCTGTGGCCTGCTCCAGCAGGAGCTTCAGATAGCCGTAGGCAATATTGTTGTAACGCCAGTCCTTGTTGATCTCACCCTGCAGGCGCAGTTCATCATCCATACCTGTGGTCATGGTCAGCAAGGTCTCAATACTCAGCTTGGCCTCGTCCCAGGGTGATAAGCAGGTCCACTCCGGATGCAGGTGGTGGTTAATATGGTCCCAGACTTCGAGGTAACCCTTTTCCTGGGCCATGCCCACCAGAATCGCCACCAGGCCTTTCTGCACTGCAAAAACATCCAGCGGCTGGTGGACAAAATCAGCCGCCGCGAGCACCCCGGCCTTATGGCGTATGACAAGCTGGGCAGTGTCGTGACTGGCTGCAAAAGCCACGACCCGGGCAAGGCCCTGCGGGTCCCAGCCCAGAGATGCACTGTCAATCAGCTCTTGCATGCCATTTATCCCTCTATCCATCCTACTATCCATCCTTCTATCCATCC
>JANQYP010000071.1:17283-26509 GCA_030728785.1 Pseudomonadales bacterium | reverse complement strand
TCTATCCATCCTTCTATCCATCAGTTCGTAACGCGCGGTGACCAAGTGCCGGTTTGCCCGGACGAGTCGTCAGCGGTGGACATGGGCACCATTATTCTTGTGACATCACACACATTAATTGTCCTGCTGACAAGGTTTAATGCCTGCCATAAGGCATCCCCAAGAATAGTATCAGGAGCAAGTGTATGGCCCTTCAGCGACTGGAGATCTACCTCGACTCGTACAACAGCAAGCCGTTTATCTACGAAAAGTATGTGCCGGAAACCACCCTGACGCTCTCCCACGGCGCCGCAGCCGCGACGGCTGATGAGCAGGCCTGTGCAGCGCCACTGTGGTTCTCAGCCAGCGATGAATCCGTACTTGAGAATTGGATCTGCCAGCTAGCGGGTCGGCAGGTAGACATTCACACTGATTTGCGGGTGGCAGACATCCGCCTGCACCAGCAGGCCAGCGTCCATGGCCTGCCGAGCACCACAGATATCCAGTCTACTTGTGTCAGGGTCAGGTTGGTGGACTAAAGCTCAGTCAGCCGGTCGATACTGGGCTTCCAGCAGACGCACCATTTCCCGCTCAAGGGCCGCAATGCCCTCGACCAGCATCCTGAGCAACGCCAGGGTCCTACAGTGGACTGCTGTCAGGGGTCGATCCGTATCTCTGCGAGACCCTGCTCGCGGCAAATGGTATTCCGGCAATCAGCACTCAGTTGTGACCGCCACGTTTTGCCGGTCTTGAAGTGATCTACAGGCCGATGTTCCAGGCGCCCCTGGCTGAAAAAATCGATGGCTGATGCCTCACACAACGGCACCCAATCCCGGTAGCCGCCTGCAGCATTAAAGGGAAACCGTAAATGTCCTATGCCAGTACCTATTCCAGCATTAACCCCGTCCTCAGTGCCCTAAACGGCATTAATAGGCCATAAAAACCCTGATTGGCATCTTTGACCAGAAACTGACTGTGTTATATTCCCTGCCTTAAGATCATGGGAAGTCTGATGCGCGCTATCGTTTGTAAAGAATTCAAGTCTCCGGCCATGCTGGCTATCAGTACGCTGGATGACCCGGTACCCGCCGCCAATGAGGTTCTGATCCAGGTTAAGGCGACCGGCCTGGGTTATGTCGACGCCCTGACTGTCGCTGGCCTGTATCAGATCAAGCCAACCCTGCCATTTATTCCCGGCAATGAGATCTCCGGCGTTGTCATCCAGACCGGTGCTGCGGTGAAACACCTGCGTATCGGCCAGCGGGTCCTGGCCATGCCGCGTAACGGTGGACTCGCCGAACTTATCTGCCTGAACGAAAACAGCTGTACACCCATCCCTGAAGTCCTGTCCCACGAGAGTGCTGCCGGTTTCCTGGTGAACTACTGCACGGCCTACCACGGTCTGACCCATTGCGGCAAACTCCAGCCCCGCGAACTGGTGCTGATTCTGGGCGCCAGCGGCGGTGTTGGTGTTGCCGCCATCGATATCGCCAAGGCCCTTGGTGCTGAGGTGATTGCTGCGGCCTCCAGCCAAAAGAAGCGTGATGCCTGTCTCGCCCTCGGTGCCGACCACGTCATCGACTACAGCAAGGAAGATTGGCGGGCCGACCTGCAGAAGGTGCTGGCGGGCCGACCATTAAACGTGGTTTATGACCCAGTTGGCGGCGATTATGCCGAACCAGCCCTGCGCTCCCTGGGGCCAGACGGCCGCTTTCTTGTGGTCGGTTTTGCCACGGGTGAGATACCCAAGGTGCCGCTAAACCTGGCACTGCTGAAGCGCTGTGCCATCATCGGCGTCAACTGGGGTGGGTTTGTCGCCGCTAATCCTAACGAGATGCGACCGGTGCTGACCACCTTGCTGCAATGGATTGCTGAAGGCCGCCTGCACCCGGCCGCTGGCGAAACCATGCCATTGCAGAAGGCTGGCAGCGCCATGATGAAAATGCTAAACCGCCAGGCCATCGGCAAAATGGTTGTCACCATGAACGATGAGCTCAAAACCTGAGGGAAAATATTATGACCGTCGACCAGACCCTTGTTCGCCCTTTTAGTATCGATATCGCACCGTCGCAGATCACAGATTTGCAGACACGCCTGGCCCTGACCCGCTGGCCAGACAAGGAAACACCCACTGACTGGAGCCAGGGCACGCCGCTGGCCTACATGCAACAACTGCACGATTACTGGCTGAACCAGTATGACTGGCCTGCGCGCCAGGCATTAATCAACCGCTGGCCCGGATTTATGACGGAGATTGACGGCCTCGACATTCATTTCCTGCATATTCCCTCACCCCATGCCGAGGCTCGGCCGCTGCTGCTGACCCACGGCTGGCCCGGTTCTATCCTCGAGTTTCAGAAGGTCATAGAACCCCTGACAGACCCGGTAGCCCAGGGTGGTGTGGCCAGAGACGCGTTTCACCTGGTGATTCCCAGCCTGCCAGGCTTTGGCTTTTCCGGCAAACCAACAACACCCGGCTGGAACATCGACAAGATAGCCGGCGCCTGGAACAGCCTGATGTTGCGCCTTGGCTACCCAGCCTATTTCGCCCAGGGCGGTGACTGGGGCTCGGCGGTAACGGCCACCATTGGCGCCCAGAACCTGGGGAACTGCAAGGGAATTCATATGAATATGGTCGCGGTTCGACCGGACCCCGAAACCTTAAATGACCTGACGGACTTTGAAAAAGATGCCCTGGCAACCCTGCAGTTCTACCAGGACCATGACTCAGGTTACTCAAAACAGCAGATGACACGCCCCCAGACTCTGGGTTATGGCCTGGCAGACTCACCCATTGGCCAGGCAGCCTGGATCATCGAAAAATTCTACCAGTGGATGGACTGCCAGGGTCACCCTGAAAACGTCGTCAGCCGGGATGAACTGCTGGACAATATCATGTTCTATTGGCTGCCTGATGCAGGCGCCTCCTCAGCCCGCATTTACTGGGAGAGTTTTGGTAAAACCAGCAATGCTGAGGTCAGCGTCGCCGCTGGCTGCAGTGTCTTTCCAAAAGATATTTTCAAGGCCTCGGCGCGCTGGACGGCGAAGCGCTTTACCAACCTGGTGCACTTCAATGTACTGGACAAAGGCGGGCATTTTGCGGCACTTGAGCAGCCGGCGATGTTCGTCAAAGAATTACAGGACTGTTTTCGGCTGATGCCCTGACTTTTCTCCGAACTTGGCCTGATCTCACCTTTTACATTCAAGTGAGCCTGTTTATAACTACCTCGGTTTTGGCGACCTGCCTTTCAGGTATGGTCTCAGCCCGTTTACTTTTATCAAGGAGCAACACATGGCGACAATCAAGTTCATCCAACACAACGGCAACGAAATTGTGGTCACTGCAGACACTGGCATGTCTGTCATGAACGCAGCCATCGATAACATGGTTGCAGGTATCGACGCTGACTGCGGCGGCGAATGCTCCTGCGCAACCTGCCACGTCATCGTCGATGATGCCTGGATGAGCAAGGTCGGTACACCTTCCGCCCAGGAAGAGTCCATGCTCGACCTGAACCCTGACCGTGAAACCAACTCACGCCTGTCCTGCCAGATTGCAATCACAGATGAGCTCGACGGACTTGTGGTCAAGTTGCCAGAGTTCCAGTACTAGGAGCCTGTTCCTGGACCAACACGCCAGGAACGGCTCAGACCACATCAGGCCGCATCGATTATCTGTTGGATAAACTTGACATGGCTGCCGACAAACAGGTCTGACACAACACGGTCAAGAATGACCTTGTCCTGGCCAATCAGGTAGGTGGCACGCCGCACGCCAATGCCGAACGGCCCTTCGACGCCATAGGCACGAATCACTTTGCGGCTGTCATCAAACAACAGTGGGAAAGGCAGCTTGTGGCTGTCCTTGAACCTGGCGTGGCTCTCACTGGATTGCGGGCTAACCCCTACTACCTGCATGTCTGCGGCCAGAATCTCGTCGTGCATATCCCGAATACTGCAGGCCTCGGCCGTGCACATCAGGGTAAAATCTGCCGGGTAGAAATACAGAATGACCGGCCCTTTGCTCAACAGAGAGTCCAGGCTGACATCCTTGCCGGCCTCGTCCTGAAGAATAAAGTCTGGCGCCTTATCACCTTGTTTCAGCATCTATCTGCTCCTTTCGAGTCTCGCTCGTATGCTTGAATAAAAAAACAGCAGGGCTTTAGCGGCTAATCCCCTGCACACCACATGGGCCCCATGATACGCCTCATGATAAGCCTAATGTGCCAGCAACAAGGCACACAACCGCCATTTCAGCAGCCAAACAGCGCCGAACCCGGCCGCCACCAAATTTGGCTTGCGACCCTACTCTGCAAGGCTGGCAAAGGGTAAGGTAACATTTTTTCGACTTAATTTGAGCGGCCACCATGGAACACTATGACGTTATGCGCACCACCTTTGCGGCGCGCCAATACACTAACACCCAGGTCAGTGATGCAACCCTGTACCGCATCCTCGACAATGCCCGCTTTGCCCCGAGCGGCGGCAATCGCCAGGGTTGGCGGGTACTGGTGATCAAGGACCAGGCCCGGCGCCAGGCCCTGCGCGAGATCATGGCACCCACCATCAAACAATACAAAGCCCAGGCCATGGCCGGCGAGACGCCTTTCAATACCATCACCCCCAGCCAAGTGAGCGCGGCGACCATCGACGCCACACCCGCCAACTTCCCTCTGGTTGATGAACTGGAGCAGGCGCCCGTATTGCTGGTGGTCTGCGTCGACCTGAAACTGGTCTCATCCATGGACAAGGACCTGGACCGAGTTGGCCTGATCTCCGGCGCCTCCATCTACCCCTTTGCCTGGAATATCATTACTGCCGCGCGTAACGAGGGCCTGGGTGGGGTCCTGACTACTTTTCTCGCCAATCGCGAGCCCCAGGCCAAACAACTCCTTGAGCTGCCGGCCGATGTCGCCGTCGCCGCGATGATTGCCATTGGTGAACCCGTCAAACAGCTGACTAAACTCAAGCGCGGCCCGGTGGACGGCTTCACGACCATTGACAGTTACAGCGGCCCCGCCTTCACTGGCAAGGGAGCCTCCGATTAACAGGATATTGACGCGGGGCCACCCAGGTAGCAATCGGACCTTTATCCGACATCCGACCTTTGATCTGCCCTTTGATCCGACCTTTGATCTGACCTCCAGCAAACCGCCACCGGACCCTGCTCAGTAACCCGCCAATACATGTGGCTTCTCGGCGCCCACTGAATTCAGTAAACTGGCGCCCGGCCTCAAGCATTGCCTATTGACTACCAGCCCGTTTAATACCTGCGCATTTAATACCCACTACTTTTGCTGATGACCCCTGCTTATGACCAACGACAGCCCCACCAAACTGCCCATTGTTGTCTGCGCCCTGTACCATTTTGCGGCCCTCGATGACTATGCCGAATGGCAGCAGCCATTGCAGCAACTGCTGGCTGAGCAGGGCCTGCGCGGCACACTGCTGCTGGCCCGCGAGGGTATTAACGGCACTGTGGCAGGCCCCAGGGCTGGCATAGATGCCCTGCTGGCCTACCTGCAGGCAGATACGCGTTTTGCTGGCCTGGCCTGGAAAGAGTCCTTTGACAGCAAAATGCCTTTCTATCGCCCCAAGGTCAAACTCAAGAAAGAGATAGTCACCATGGGTGTGGAGGATATTAATCCGCGCCATATCGTCGGCACCTATGTCAGGCCAGAGGACTGGAACGCCCTGATCAGTGATCCGGCTGTGACAGTGATTGATACCCGCAACGAATACGAAATCCAGATTGGCAGTTTTGCCGGTGCCACCAATCCGCACACCACCACCTTTCGCGAGTTTCCTGCTTATGCAGGTAAGAACCTGGACAAGAGTGTGCACAAGAAAGTGGCCATGTTCTGCACCGGCGGCATTCGCTGCGAAAAGTCCACCGCCTACCTCAAGTCGCAGGGTTTTGATGAGGTCTACCACCTGCAGGGCGGCATCCTCAACTATCTGGAAAAGATCCCTGAGGCGCAATCCCTGTGGCGCGGTGAATGTTTTGTGTTTGATAACCGAGTGACTGTTGACCATAACCTGGAAAAAGGCCATTTCGACCAGTGCCACGCCTGCCGTATGCCCATTGACGCCAATGCCAAGCTCAGCAATGCCTATGTTGAAGGTATCAGCTGTCCCCATTGCATCGACAAAACCTCAACGGAGCAGCGCCAGCGATTTATTGAGCGCCAGCACCAGTCCCAACTGGCACAGGCCCGGGGCGAAGCCCATATTGGTGAGGCCGGCAGTCGCGCCCAGGCTGAGCACAAAGCCAGCAAAGCGGCCCTGCGGGCGCAGCAACGCCAACACCAGCAGTCAGATGCCGGCACTTAGGTCGGGCGCAGCTGACCGCACTCCAGGACGGCTTTCCAGAACCGCTTTCCAAAACCGCTTTCCAGTACCGCATGCCAGAACCTCAGGTTGCCAGCAACTTGCTCAGCAATTGGTAGACCCGGATATTGGTTCCCATGCCAATGTGGGTGCCACGGATCTCAAAGTGCGCCACGTTCGGGCTTACATCGTCAATACAGGCGCGCCAGGCGACCACGCCATCCAGCTTGCTGTAGATACTCTTGATGGGTACGGTGATTAGCCGGCGCTGGCGTTCGCGCAAAGTATTCTGCATGGCCTCGGACGTCAGCCCGGTTTCACGCCGCACCAGACTGCCGATGCTGGAGGCAGTGACACCACCTTTTACCGGCGAGCCAATGGTAATGACCTGCCTGACCAACTGCGGGTTATCGCGCGCCAGTTCCCGCGCCAGAATTCCGCCGCGGCTCCAACCCAGCAGAATCACCGGCTGGCCGTGGCTTGTGTGCAGAGCCTCAAGCCTTGCCTGAATTGCTGGCAGAAAATCGAGCAGACGCCGGCGGTTAGTTCCCAGCTCCCAAGGATAGGCCTTATACCCAATGTTGTTGAGGAACTGACGGAGGATAAATGTTGAGGCATCGTCGGCCATAAAGCCGGGCAGTACCAGGATGGGCTGACCCTTGCCACGTCTGGCACGCAGGCGCAACAGCGGCAGTTGCAGCAGCAGTTGGGCGAACTCAGCAGCTGCTCGACCTTCAAGCATTTGCAGGATAAAACCGGGGGGTTGAATAGGCTCATGCACTGGCTTGTCATCCTGGCGGCGCGTCAAAGGCACCTACAGCAGGTGCCGGGGCCGGTGCGATGAGCATTGCATAACGTAATTAACCTTGTAAAGATGGCGCCATGGACAAGCAACACATCAGAGCGCAATTTGCCGCCCACGTCAGCGGTGCCGATGCCGATATCCAGCTGGACCTGGCGGCCCTGCAGATTGCTGCGGAAGCTGAACCGGGCCTGGTGATCAGCGACTATCTGGATTTTCTCGACAAGATGGCCAAGCGCTTTGAGGTGGACTTTGACCATGCCACCAACCTGGGCGTGTCCATCACCAGCCTGAATGAGTTTATTTACCGGGCCGAAGGCTTCAGCGGTAACATCAAAAACTATTACGAGCCCCGCAACAGCTACCTGAACCATGTCATTAACACCCACGAGGGTATTCCCATTACCCTCGCCCTGCTGCATATCTGCCTTGGCCGACGGCTGCAGCTGCCCGTTTATGGCATAAGTTTCCCGGGCCATTTCCTGGTTCGGTATGGGCACAAAAAACCTGTCATTGTCGACCCCTTCAGTGGCCGCATACTCAGCGAGGCGGACTGCGCAACCCTGTTACAACAGATAGCGGGACCACGCGCATTGCTGCGCCCGGAATATTTTGAGGTGGCCAGCAACAAGAGCATCCTGATTCGAATGCTGGACAATTTGAAGCAGATTTTCTGGCGTAACCAGGCCTGGGATGACAGCAAATCGTGTATCGAGCGGCAATTGCTCCTGCTGCCGGGACAGCAGGAATTCAACGTCCAGCTGGGCGCTGTGTATGAATACCAGGGCAAGCTGAGCCTGGCCCAGCATACCTATACTCAGGTATTGGCGGACTGCCAGGACCCGGACATCAAGGTTCTGGCAAGTCAGCGGCTGCTGGCCCTGGGGACCAGCAAACCGACCATTCATTAATTCCTAACCCTGCAGTAACTGCAGCGCCGCCTGGGCACGACGGGCAACACCCATTTTCTGTTTGTCCAGATCAACATCCCGATCTTCACCCATGGCACCCACCAGGTAGCGCTTGTAGACACCCTGGCCAATGGCTGCCAGGCGCCAGTGGGAAAAGGCCCGGTAATAATTAATCTGGCTCAGGTCGCGGCCGGTATTGGCACTGTAGATAGCGCACAGTTCCTGACGCTCGGGATAGCCACCCACCGCCGTCGGTGACTGGTCACCCTCACCTGGCAGCTCAATCTCACCGGCAGAAACCCAGTTATTCAGCAGATAACCCACATCTGCCAACGGGTCACCCAGGGTGCACAACTCCCAGTCGAGGATGGCACTGACCTTGTCGTTATTGACGATCATATTACCCAGTCGATAATCACCGTGGACGATAGTGGCGCCCACCTGCTCTGGCATATTTTCCGTCAGGATGCGGCAACTCTCCTCCATCTCGGCAATCTCATGGGTCTTTGATGCTTCCCACTGGGTGGTCCAACGCTTGATCTGGCGCGCCAGGTAGGCCTCCTTGCGGCCAAGATTACCCAGACCAACGTCGTCCGGATTGAGGCTGTGTAACTTCGACAGAATATCGATCACGTGCAGGCCAATGCCGCGGCGATGCTCAGCCGCAACCCTGGCACCAATCACCGAATCGTTCAGCACCATGCCCTCAACAAAATCCATCACATAAAAAGGTGCACCGTTAACATCAAGGTCCGTGCACAGACCATAGGTCATGGGCACCGGCACTGCAGCGTTTTCCAGGGCACTGATAATCTTATACTCGCGGCCCATATCATGAGCACTTTCAAGGACATGACCCAGAGGCGGGCGCCGCAGCACACAGGTGGCGCCGTTGCTGCCAAGACAACGAAACGTCAGATTGGAATGGCCGCCGGCGATGAGCGAAAACGTTATGGGCGCCTGCAGGTGCGGCACCTTGTCTTTGAGCCAGGCCGTAACCTGCTCGTGATTAATTCCTTCTACCAATACGTACTCCTTAATTTAAGTCTTTGAAATTTTTGAGGCACAGGGTTGACCGCCTGTTGCAGGTAGCAGCACCGTCTACACCAGGTCGCTGGCTTTACGCTTTACGGCACTGGCCTTGGGTTTCGGCGCAACCTTGGCAGCGGCGGGGCGCTTGTTGGCCGCAGAACGCTTATTGGCC
>JANQYP010000071.1:0-17183 GCA_030728785.1 Pseudomonadales bacterium | reverse complement strand
GCTTTATCCGCCGCAGGCGCTTTATCCGCCGCAGGCGCTTTATCCGCCGCAGGCGCTTTACCCGCCGCCGCGGCCTTGAGTTCATCAAAGCTGGCCTGCAGGCCCAGGGCAAACAGTTGCGGGTCTGGCATCATGTCGCGACAGGCATTGACGCTGATGGTGATTTTGCCGCAGTAGCTGAACACCGGCATAATCAGGCCCATACCATCAAAAATCGGTCCCAGACCATATTGAGTCACCAGCCTGGCACCTGCGGAATAGAGCGGGAACTGCGGGCCTGGCACATTGGTCACCACACAGTTGAAGGCCTGAGTGACCCGCTCGGCCATACCCGTCTCGGTGTACAGACGGGTCGCCAGGGCTGCCGTGGTAGCCGGGATAAACTGGCTGAAATCTGTCATCAGCTTGGCACCCACAGCATTGGTCATCTCTTTGGAGGCCGCTGATGAGGCGTGGACGGCCTTAAGCCGGGCCAGCGGATCTTCGATATCCGTACCCAGGGCGACAGTCATGGCCGCCACCTGGTTGCCCATTTGTTTTGTCTGATCAGTGGCCCGCACCGAGATAGGTGCCATGGCAATCAGGGAGGTTTTCGGCAACTCCCGCTTGGCCTCAAGATATTTGCGTATTGCTCCGCCGCAAACGGCCAGCACCGCATCGTTGATGGTGGCCCCGGCAACGGCAGACTTGATCTTTTTCATCTCTTGCAGATCAAAGGTTCGGCCCTCAATCACTCGGTTACCCGAGACCACATGGCTGAAGCGGGTTCTCGGCGGCAAGGTATTTACGCTGTAGCGCTGCTCTGCCAGGCCCGTCTGGAAACGCCCCATGGCCGGCACGGCCCTGGCCATCACCTCAGCAAAACGCAGTGGTTGGGTCATGTTGTTGAACTGGGCCCGGGCTACCAGCTCAAAGGCATTGGGTTGTTTCTCGCCCCGCCAGTGCTGCGCCGGTCTTGGCGGCGCCGGCGGGTAGGGTTCAATACTGTGAATAGCTTCGGTGATATCGGCACCGGACACCCCATCAATGCAGGCATGGTGAATTTTCGAGACGATGGCGTAACAACCTTTCGGCAGGCCGGGAATACTGTCCAGACCTTCAATGACGGTAAATTCCCAGAGCGGTCGAGTCATGTCCAGCTGGCGTGAATGCAGCCGTGCCACCTGGATACAAAGCTGTCGCCAGTCGCCTGGTTCCGGCAGGCGAATATGCCGAACATGGTACTCAAGGTCAAAATCCTTGTCCTCAATCCAGTAGGGGTGATCAAGGTTAAACGGCACCTGCACCAGTTTGCGGCGAAAGGTTTTGGCCAGGTGCAGCCGCGCTTCAATAAAATTCAGTATGTCCTTAAAACGCTGTTTGCCGCCTTCGACTGTGGATGGATCATAGATAGCCAGCGCCCCGATATGCATGGGCGTCCTGGCAGTTTCAGCATAAAGGAATGATGCATCCTGACCAGTGAGTTGCTCCATGGGTGTGCTCCTGCTTTAGAGCCGAAAGCATAACCCAGGGCATGGTACACATACCAGAACAGCAAAGCTGTTCCAAAAGCTGTGCCCAAAAAGGCGCCGTGGCGCTTGGGCCTCACAACCCGCTTAGGCCATCTTCTGTGGCTGAGACCAGGCGACTGACCGTCTTGAAGGCCTGGAACTGGCTGAGAAATATCTCGCCCGTCAGTTCTTGCATAAAAGCCGAAGGTTTGATGGCGTCCAGCACCGGGCCCTTGACCTCCGACAGATGGAAAGTTATCCCCAACTCAGCCAACGCGACATTCAGGGCTTCGAGCATCTCCAGGGCGCTGAAGTCGATTTCATTAATGGCGCTACACATGAGGATTACATGGCGTATCTGCCGGTCAGACTGCAGCCGCGCCAGAATAAAATCCTCCAGATAACCGGCATTGGCAAAAAACAGGCTCTCATCTATCCGCAGGGAGAATATTTCCGGATGGGTATGAACCGAATGGCGCTCAACATTCCTGAAATGTTCGGTACCCGCAATTAAGCCAACCTCAGTAATGTGCGGCTTGGTAGCGTGATACAAGTGCAGCCCTAAAGAGGTCACTACCCCAGCTGCCACACCCGCTTCGACACCAAAAAACAAGGTGCCAATAACAGTCACCAACACGGCAATAAAATCGCCGGTGGAGAGTCGCCAGGTATCCCTGAAAATCGATATATCAATGAGCGCCAGCACGGCCACAATAATGGTGGCGGCGAGGGTCGCCCGCGGCAGGTAGAACAGCCAGGGCGTCAGGTACATGGCCGTCAGGGCAATACCCATGGCGGTCATGACACCAGCCAACTGGGTAGCGGCGCCGGCATCATAGTTAACAACCGAGCGCGAAAAACCACCTGTGACGGGAAAGCCGCCCGACACCGCAGAGGCGACATTAGCCGCACCCAGACCGATCAACTCCTGATCACTGTCGATGCGCTGCCGATGCCGGGCAGCCAGGGTTTTGCCCACCGAGATGGATTCCACATAACCAATAATAGAGATCACCAGCGCCGGCATCAGCAACTGCTCCACCAACGCCATGGACACCGCAGGCAAACCGGGCACCGGCAGGCCCTGGGGCACCTCACCCACCACCGCCACACCCTGCAGGTCGAGGCGCAGCAGATAGACCACGAGGATCGTCGCAATCACACTGAGTACCGGCGCGGCTTTCGCCAGCAGCCCGGCCACATGGGCAGAGGCGCCCAGGCGCACCAGCAAACGGGACAACTGGCGGCGGGCAAAGAGCAGAAAGAGGATTACCGACACGCCCATACCGAGGGTCAGCATGCCGGTCTGTGGCAGCGCTTCCAGCAGGCTGGGTACCAGCTCGAGCAGGGTATCACCATGGGCACTAACGCCGAGAATATGTTTCATCTGGCTCAGCGCAATAATCAGCGCCGAAGCGGTAATAAAACCTGACACCACACTATGGGACAGCAGATTGGCAAGCACGCCGAGGCGCAGGGCACCCATAACCATTAACAATATACCCGACAACAGCGCCAACACTATCGCCGCCGTCAGATAGTCACTGGTACCTTGTTCGGCCACATCCTTAAGGGCCACCGCGGTCATCAGCGAGGCTATCGCCACCGGCCCTACCGACAGGGTGCGACTGGTACCAAACAAGGCATAGGCCAGCAGCGGCAACATACTGGCATACAGGCCCACCTGTGGTGGCACCCCGGCCAGCAGGGCATAGGCCAGGGACTGGGGAATCAACATGATGGTAACGACCAACGCCGCAATCATGTCGCGGGCCAGCAGCCCGCGATCGTAACCCTTTAACGAGGCTACGATGGGAAGGTAACGACTCAGTTTGAGCATGTGGGCGTCAGTACTCCTAAACCATCCATTCCCGGCCTTTGAGCATGAGCTGCCAGTACACAGATGGCAACAGGTAGGTCTTGAGTATCCAGGCCAGCCTTGACGGCCGAGTGCCGTTGATCAGCCACTGCGGGAAAGATGGTAACAACTTGCCGGCATAACCAAACTCAGCCAGCACAATCTTGCCCCGCTCAACCGTCAACGGACAGGAGCCATAACCATCATAGGCAGAAGCCGGCGCCGCACCGGCCAGCACGCTGGCAATATTTTTGGCCACCACCGGTGCCTGCTTACGAGCCGCCGCCATAGTTTTGGCGTTAGTGGTATTGGTCACATCACCCAGGCCCCAGATATTCTTATGCACCTTGTGTTGCAGTGTCTGGGGATCGACATCCAGCCAACCATTAGCGTCTGCCAACGGGCTCTGGCGAATAAAGTCAGGGGCACACTGTGGCGGTACAACATGCAACATATCAAAACTGGTTTGCACAACAGCGTCATTACCGTCCGCGTCTTTACAACTGAACCAGGCCTGCCGGCCCGGCCCGTCGACCTTGATCAGGTTATGCTGGAAATGTACATCAGCAGCATATTTATCGATATAGGACTGCAGCGCCGGGACATAAGCCGCCACACCAAACAACACGGCGCCGGCATTATAAAAATGAATGTTAATGGCCTTGAGCAGGCCCTTTTTCTGCCAGGAGTCGGCAGACAGGTACATAGCCTTCTGTGGCGCCCCGGCACACTTGATGGGCATGGGCGGCTGGGTAAAAAGCGCCTTGCCTTGCTTGAGGTTACTCACCAATTCCCAGGTATAGGGCGCGAGGTCATATCGATAATTCGACGTCACCGAGTTTTTACCGAGGGTTTCTTCCAGGCCCTCAACCGCAGACCAGTCCAGCTTCAGGCCGGCCGCTACCACCAACTGGCCGTAGTGCAGCGAGCGACCGTCACCAAGGGTTATACGCTGCTGATCCGGGTAGAATGTAGCGACCTGCCCAACGATCAAGGTAACACCCTGCGGTATCAGGTCTGCAGTCTTGCGCCGGGTCTCTGCTGCCGAAAAAATACCGCCGCCCACCATGGTCCAGCCTGGCTGGTAATAATGGTATTCGGCCGGATCAATCAAGGCGATATTCAGGTCCGGGCGACGCTTGAGCAGACTGGCACAGGTAGCAATACCGCCTGAGCCGGCACCTACGATGGCAATATCAAACAACAGCTTTTCGGCCCCATCATTACCCGATTTTGCTGCCAGCAGCGCCTGCTGCTGGCGCTCACTGGCCGCTATTATCTGGGTTGACCGATTGCCTGTGCGGCAGTAGGCGTGCAGGCGCTGCCCCTCCTGCAGCAGGGTTGCCAATGTGTCGACCTGCTCCTGGGTCATCTGGTTACCAGTAAACGGCAAGTTCACCGCCTTGATCGCCAGCGCCGCAGCAGCCTTGGCAATATCAGCAAAATCCGTTTGATCCTGTGCCTCGGCATCCGGCCGGTTACAGACAATCACGGCCACGCCAAGGGCTTTAAGCTGCTCCAGATCAGCTATTGTCAGCTGGTCTGACACGGATACCTGATGGTTAATGGCCTGGATCTTCATGCTTACGACTCCTTATTATTTTTTAGCTAGACAAAAGCGTTAACCGGCAATTTCAGATAGACCATGCCATTATCTTCAGCTGCGGGCAGCACCCCACCGCGCATATTGACCTGTAATGACGGCAGTATCAGTTGTGGCATCCCAAGGGTCTTATCCCGCGCTTGCCGTACAGCAACAAATTCATCTTCGGTCTTTGTGGCATTCACATGGATATTGGCAGCGCGCTGGGCAGCCACCGTAGTTTCATTGCTCAGGGGACGACCATCAGGACAGTAGTCATGGCACATGAACATGCGATAGGCCTCTGGAAGCTGCAGCAAGCGCTGAATGGAGCGATACAAGATCCTCGCATCACCGCCCGGGAAATCAGCGCGGGCAGTGCCGGCATCGGGCATAAACAGCGTATCACCGACAAAAATGGCATCGCCAATCACATGGGTCATACACGCCGGCGTATGGCCGGGCGTGTGCAGCGCATAGGCCGACAGGCTACCCACAGTATAACGATCACCATCCTGCAGCAAGCGGTCAAACTGTGAGCCGTCCCGGCGAAAATCAGCCCCGGCATTAAATATTTCGCCGAAGGTCGCCTGCACAGTGGTAATGCCCGCACCAATCATCAACTTACCGCCGAGAAGTCCCTGCAGATAGTGGCCCGCGCTCAGATGGTCGGCATGCACATGGGTCTCAATCAGCCATTGCACCTCAAGCCCCCCGGTGCGAACGTACTCAACAATAACATCAGCCCCCTCATGGCTCAGGGTACCTGAAGCCTGGTCAAAATTAAGCACAGGGTCAACAATAGCACAGGCCAGCGACGCTGGATCACTGACCACATAGGAAAACGTGTTGGTTACAGCATCAAAAAATGTTGTGACCTGTGGCTTCGATATATTCGCCTCTGCAACATTGTCAGTAGAACTCATAGTGGCACTCCTGTGTTGATGACTCATAAGATGCTTATTCATAAGGTGTTACTCATAAGAGAGCGCCCGCGCTTTGCCACCAAATATTCTATAGATATAGAAGGTGTACACCCCAATCATGGGTACAGCAATTGCCGTACCCCAGAACGCAAAACGCAGCGATGCTGCAGAGGAAGCCGTCTCCTCAATGGTCAATCTGTTGATAATAATATCCGGATAGATACTGTACGCCAGCCCCAGCGCAGACATCAGGCAAATAGTTACCAGGCCGGCAAAGACCAGCCAACTGTTCCTACCCTGCAAAACAGCCGGGTGTTGCAGCGCCCAATAGATGCTGGAAAAAGCCATAAAGGTGGTAACGGGAATCGGCAGCAGCCCAATGGCGGCGGGCAGGGAAAACCATTTTGCCGCGATAGCGGCACTGGCGATGGGAGTAGCAATGGAAATCAGGAAGATGCCAAGACCCATGGGCAACACCGTTTGCCGCGCCCAATAAATCGCCCTGGCGTGCAAGTCGCCTTCGGCCTTGATAAACAGCCAACCACAGCCAAGCATGATATACAGCGCAGGCAGGGCGAGGGCGATAAAAAAGGCAAAGACATAGGTGATGCCGTTAGCTCTAAGCCCCATGATATAGCTACCCAGCATCCAGCCCTGGGATGTGGCCGCCAGCAGTGAGCCAATAAAAAACAGCCTGTTCCACAATCCTTTGTAGTCGCTGTGAGCCTTGACCCTGAAGTCAAACGACACGCCACGCAGTACCAGACCAATCAGCATGATGGTCACCGGCAGGTACAACTCCGTGAGAATGATGCCGTGGGCCCGCGGAAACGCAATCAGCAACACGCCAACGCCGAGCACAATCCAGGTCTCATTGGCATCCCAGAAAGGCCCAATTGCCGCAATCATCTGGTCCTTCTGGGTATCGTCAGCCAGCGGCAGCAACAAACCGATGCCCAGATCATAGCCATCCAGAATGATATAGACCAGCAATGCCAGCCCCATCACCGAAACAAAAAACAAGGGCAACCATTGTTCCATCATGACGCCTCCTGCTGGCTGGTATTGACCTGATCGTCATGGGCCTGGGCCAGCGCCGTCAGTGACTGTGACGGCTTGGTCGCCATATAAGCCAAGGTATATATGTACGACCAAAGCAAGAAGGCGTAGAGCAGCAGGTAGGCCACCAGCGTTGTCATCAGCATGGCCGTGGGATGATCAGCCACCACATCCTTGGCTTTCAACAGACCGTAGACCAGCCAGGGTTGGCGGCCGATTTCTGTGGTATACCAGCCGGCCAGAACCGCCACCCAGCCGGAAAAGGTCATTACTGACAGGGCCCGCAGAAACAATGGCTGATGTTGCTTGTGAAAAAATATCAGCGCCGCGCCCCACCAGGACACCACCAGCATCAGCAGGCCAACACCCACCATGACCCGAAAACTCCAGAACACCATGGCCACCGGTGGGTGTTCACCTTCAAACTCATCCAGGCCTTTGATCTCACCCTGCAGATCATGGGTCAGGATCAGGCTTGCCAACTGGGGAATTTTAACCGCATAGCGGGTCTCCCTTGTGGTCTCGTCAGGGAAGCCAAACAGGGTCAGCGCCGCGCCCCGCTCCGTTTCCCATACCCCTTCCATGGCGGCAATTTTAGCTGGCTGATAGGCCAGAGTATTAAGACCGTGTAAGTCGCCAAGAAAAATCTGCACCGGCGCAAAAAATGCGGCCAGTAACACACCCGTATTAATCACTTTCCAGGTGGCTGGGCCATCCACATCGCGGCGCGCTCGCCAGGCACTGACACCAGCCACAAAAAAGCCGCTGGTGAGCAGACTGGCCACCAGCATATGGGAAAACCGATAAGGGAAAGAGGGATTAAAAATAATCTCCCACCAGTCGCCCACCATCAACACCCCGTTTTCCACGGTATAACCCGTGGGCGTCTGCATCCAGGAGTTCAGGCTCAGAATCCAGAAGGCGGAAAAGGTAGTACCCAGGGTCACCAGCGAACAAGCCAGCAGGTGTACGCCGTTGGAAACCCGCTCCTTGCCAAACAGCATGATGCCCAAAAATGATGCCTCCAGAAAAAACGCGGTGAGCACCTCATAACCCAGCAACGGCCCGGCAATGTTACCGGCGCGCTCCATAAATCCTGGCCAGTTGGTACCAAACTGGAAACTCATGGTGATGCCGGAGACAACACCAATGGCAAACGTCAGAGCGAAGATTTTGACCCAGAAGTAGTAGGCGTATTCCCAGTCACGGTCACCACTGAGGGTAAAGCGCGTGCGGAAATACAGCAGAATCCAGCAAAGACCAATAGTCAGTGTGGGGAACAGGATATGAAAACTGATATTCGCTGCAAACTGAATGCGCGCGAGGCTGAAGGGATCAAACTCCATGAATAGCGTCTCGTGAATTGCCGGATTGGTGACCACAAATTGCTGCGCAGACCTGCGCAGCTGTCATCCGTTTTTGGCACAGAACTTACCCAGCTAGCTATTCAAGGTTTGTGCCAAGTTGCTACTAGACGCCAAAGATCCATATTCAGCGGCCTGCGGGAAACTACAGATTGCTAAACAGCATTGATAACTCGACTTTATTCGCCATAAATGACATAAATGACATATTTGACGAACCTCTCTTGCCATATATGACCAATCGATACCATGACCAACCTGATTGCAACTGACACAACCCTCCCCGTGCATCTGCTGGGACACATGCTCGACGGCTATGATTGCCCAGCCATTCTGGTGTCGGCAAACTATGAAGTACTGGCCGCAAACGACCTCTACAGAAACGCGTTTGGGGCCCTGGACACAAGCACCACGCCACATTGCTTCCAGGTATCCCACGGCTACACCGTACCCTGCGACCAGGCCGGCGAAGATTGCCCGCTGGCGGCCGCCACCTTGTCAGGAAAAAAAGAGCGGGTATTGCACATTCACCAGACCGTCAGGGGTCGGGAACATGTGGATGTGGAGATGCTGCCGATCTATGACGCCCAGGACAGCCTGGTGTTTTTTGTGGAACTGCTGAAACCTGTGCCCCTCGCCAGTGGCGCTGTCGCGAATCGCGAACTGGTGGGTTTCAGCCCGGTTTTTAACCGCATGCTGGAAAAAATTGCCAAGGTCGGCGCCCATGAAGCCTCAGTACTGTTGATGGGCGAGTCCGGCACGGGCAAAGAACTTGCGGCCCGCGCCGTACATCTCGCCAGCAGGCGCGCCGCCAGACCAATGGTCACGCTGGAGTGCGCTGGCTTAACGGACTCGCTGTTTGAGAGCGAACTGTTTGGCCACATCAAGGGCGCCTTCACCGGCGCCCATTCCACAACGGCGGGCCTGGTGAAAATGGCTGATGGTGGCACTTTGTTCCTCGACGAAATTGGCGACGTACCCTTGTCAATGCAGGTCAAGTTGTTACGCCTGCTTGAAAGCCGAACCTTTCGCCCCGTTGGCAGCACTACGGTGCACACCTCCGACTTTCGACTGATCTGCGCCAGCCATAAGGACATTGCCGGCATGGTAGCTGCCGGTACTTTTCGCCAGGACCTGTATTACCGTATTAATGTCTTTCCCTTACACGTTCCACCATTGGCTGCGCGCCTGGATGATCTACCCATGCTCGCCACAAGTCTGCTGCGCCAGATCAGCCCGGACGCCGAGTACCATTTGACCCCGGCAGCACTGACCACCCTGCGCCAACAAGCCTATCCAGGCAATATCCGCGAACTGCGTAATCTCCTGACCCGCGCCGTTGTGCTTAGCGATAGCCCAGTCCTTGACCAGCACACCATCATCGAAAGTCTCAACTACGGCGCCTACCCGGCGCCACTACCCGCGTCGCCAACCACGCCCGCCCTGGCATCCAACCTGCGCGCCGATGAAACCACTGCGGAGCCGATCTGGACCAGCCTGAAAGTCGTTGAAAAACAATATCTGGACGCCCTTATGCTGCACCTCAACCAGGACAAAGTTGCCGTCGCCAGAACCGCCGGCATCAGCCTGCGCACCCTCTACCGGAAAATTGGCACCTGACTATTCAAACAGTCATCAGCCCCTATATCGATAACTGCAGCTTCAGCCACATAGTCCGGCCTGGCTCATCGATGCGGGCGGTTTGGGTAAAACCGGCAATGGCCGCGCCAGATCGACTGACATGCTCAGCGTAGGTGGTATCCAGCAGATTATCGATGCCGGCAGTCAGCAACCAGTCGGACGACGGACGCCAGCCGGCGTTGACGGAAAAGATGTTGGCACTGGCAGTCACACCAATATCCTGGCCAACGATATTACCCTTGCCGATATCCACACGATCCTGTCCAGCAATGCCGCGGTAGATGAACCCAGCCGACCAGACACTGTCGTTATAGTAGGCGCCGAGGCGTACTTCCAATGGTGGCAGCTGCGGCAAAGTAGCATCGTCAGTCTCGTTAGTACCACGCACCGAGGCGAGGGATGCTTCAAGCCGCCAATGGTCGTCAAAACGATATTGGCTATCCACTTCCAATCCCCATGAACGGACATCCACATTACGGACGATAGTTGTGGTGCGCATACCCTTGGCAAAACCTGACTGAATCATCAGAAAGTCATCGATCTGGTTAACAAAGGCCGAGACGCTGCCACTCAGGTCGCCCGTGCGAAACACCACGCCAGTGTCAAACTGTCTGGTGATTTCGGGATTGATATCAAGGGCACTGAGGGACAGCTCGGTCTCCTTGACAATCATCTCCCAGTAGTCAGGATGCCGGGCGTTGCGACCGACACCTGCGTACACGGTGGCGTTCTGGCCATCTGGCTCACCCAGCTGTTTTTCTAAGCGTATAAAGCCACTATGCAGTCTGCTGTCGCGGGTCTCGTGCGCCGTCGGATCAGGCAAGGCGCCCATCATGCCAAGCGCAACCACGTCGCGCTGGTCTGTCACCTGCCAATCATCAAGCCGCAGGCCACCTGCTAGACGGATAGTGTCACTGGCATTCCAGCCAAGTTCGCCGAACACACCAAGCTGGGCAAATTTTGCATCATTTACGCGCGCCAGGCTTTCATAGGGCACCAAGTTCTGGTTCATGGTATTGCGAGCGGCGTGCTGGTTCTGCTGCCAGTCAAGCCCAACGATGCTATCGACAATGTCCGAGCCCTCGAAGGACCAGGTGATTTTACCGCCAGTGGTGCGCCGATCGGGGTTCATCGCCACCGGCATACCGGTCATACCCGCCGGGGTGCGCAGTGTGTAGTTGTCCATCACGTGGTCTACGTAATTGTAATATGCATACATTTCCAACGGCCCGCGGATAAACCTGAGACTCAGGTTGTCACGGTCAAACCGGGCACCGTCAACGCCACGATCAGCATAGGCAGCCTGGCCATCGCCGCGGGCCAGCCCCAGCTCTAACCGCGTGTCGGCACTGGGCATCCAGGCCAGATCCAACTGACTGTTCCAGCGCCTATATTGCGAGTGCACCACGACGTTGTCACCATTGGCATAGTCATCGGCGGTGACTCGCGTCGCGGCACCCCGAACGGCAAACTGCGCTGAGGTCCAGGTGGCATCCACCACTTCGTCGTGACGACCGGCACTGGCTAACAGGGCACTGACATGGGCATCCCAGCCTGGCGCCCCCAGCGTCTTGTGATCCTTTTCAAACAGCACAACGCCAGCAGCGTTACCCGGACCATGCTGCACAGATTGCGGCCCCTTAATCACCTCAATGCGATCGAATGTTTCCGGAAAAATATAGGCGGTGGGCGGATCCATACGATTACTGCAGCCACCCAGCACCACCGCACCGTCCTGCAGCAATGACAAGCGTGAGCCCGCCATGCCACGCAGCAGAGGGTCACCATCTGTGCCACCCTTACGAATCACCGCAAAACCGGGTATGGTTTTCAGATAGTCGGCACCGTCACTGGCCGGTAGTGGCTGGCGCGGCGCCTTCGGGTCAGTGACGATGTGCAATGGCGCATCAGTGCGCACGGCGGTAACCACCATCTGCTCCATCGGGTTATTGTCGCCGGCAGCCATCAGAGGTTGACCTGCACAAACGCAGCAGACGATGCCTATCCCAAATCGATTCATGCTTGAAACCTCAATAACCATTGACGGAGCGCCATTATGCCGGTCGGGGTCATGGGAACGATGTGGCTAATTGTCGCAGGCCTTGAGGCCAGCACAGAATCGGATACACTCAGGTCATGGATATAGATCTCGACACAGGTAAGTTGATTGTCTTTATTGGCGGCCTGCTGCTGTTTCTGGGACTTGAGAGCCTGTTGCCGAAGCGCGCCTGGCACGGCCAGCGCGGCCACCGACTGGTCTTTCATGTGGGCGTTGCGGCACTGAATACCGTCACGGTGCGAGTGTTGATTTTTGTCCCCTTGCTGTTGTGGCTGGTATTTGTCGAGGAGCAGGGCTGGGGACTGAGCCGCTGGCTGGGCCTGCATGGCTGGCCAGAGATACTGCTGTCGGTGATAGTTCTTGACCTGTTTGATTACTTCTGGCATCGCGCCAATCATCGGGTAACCTGGCTCTGGCGCTTCCACAAGGCACACCACGCAGATACCGCCATGGACACCAGCACCGCCCTGCGCTTTCACCCAGGCGAACTGCTGCTCTCGGCCTTCGCTAAGGGGATCTGGGTGCTGATCTGGGGCCCTTCTGCCATTGCCTGGTTTGTGTTTGAAGGGCTGATCAGTCTCTGCGCCCAGTTTCATCACTGCAATATCGATTTTCCCGATGCAGTGGAGCGCCAGCTGTCGAAGGTATTAGTGACACCCCGTTACCACGCCGCCCACCATGCTGTCGACCGCCACTTTGGTGATGCCAACTTTTCCACCATCTTCAGTTTCTGGGATAAGTTGCTCGGCACCTACGCGGCGCCTCGAGAAGGCGGTCTGACAACCCTCGCAGCCAGCCAACTGGGACTGCCGGAAGGTCGGGATCTGGCGTTTTCTGCCCAGGCGTGGCTGCTGGAACCCTTTTCACAACGCAACTTGCACCTACCTGCGGCTGACCCACCGCTGCACAGCGGATAGTGAATGACAGCTAGAGTTGAATACTGATATGTTAGCGCCTCCATTAACCACCCATTGAGCGCACCCTATGAAACGACTACTCCTCGCCTTGGCATTAACACCCATGTTGGCAATCGCCGCAGAACATGGCGGCGCCCCGGCGGCCACCAAAAAGCCAGCCATGACCGCTGAGCACGGCGGCGAGCCGGCCGCAGAAGCACACGAACACGGCGGTGCGCCCGCACCGCACGCAGAAGCTCATGAACATGGTGGCACTCCAGCACCTGAAGCAGAAGCTGAAGCACACGAGCATGGCGGCACTGCCGCCGAACCTGCTCCCAGCCAGCCTTTGTAATGCAACCAGCCGGACTGTCGCCGTTTTACAGGGTATTTAACCCGCAGCTTTGCGGGCGACGGGCCGGCCTTGGCATTGGCAGCATCAGCCTGCTGGTGCCCTTGCTGTTGTTGTGCCTGGGTCAAGCCGCCGTCGCAGATGAAAATCTGCCGGCGCCTGTTCCGCAGCCCCAGCAATTTTATGCAGAGGATATCAAGGCCGCCATGGCCAGGCACATCGCCGAGACAGTGGATGCCAGCCAGACCTTCCAGCTGACAGATGACCAGACCCAGGAGCACCTGGCCCTGGGTTTTATTCAGGTCCACGATCCCGTGCGCCAGATTGGCACCGACATCTATTTTGCCTGCACCGATTTCCATGTCGTTGGTGAGCCGGAAAAAATCTACGATATTGATTTCTGGCTGCGTGCCGAGAATGGTGAACTGCGGGTCTATGAGACCAAAGTCCACAAAGAACCCCGCCAATCGCTGCTGTATGGCTGGTACAAACACCCGCGCTACACCTTCGTCAACGACCAGATCAAGTATCTCTACTAACAGGGCCCAATTACATTTGGTGCTTGTCCAGTCATGCCGTCCACTTTCGGATGGTTTATTTTTCTGCTTCGGCCGGTATCATACCTGGCAATTGTTGCCTGTATGTTTTAACCGCTGCCAAGCCTCGAGCCCAAGTTATGTCCTCTCTCCTTAGAAATACCAACCTGCAGAAACTCAGCAGCCGTGAATTTGATGTCTGCATTGTCGGCGCAGGTATTAACGGCGCCGTTTCAGCGGCAGCCCTGGCAGCCCAGGGGGTCGACGTCGCCCTGATCGACAAAGGTGATTTTGGCGGGGCCACCAGCTCTCAGTCGTCTAACCTGGCCTGGGGCGGCATCAAATACCTGGAGACCTGGGAATTTCCCCTGGTGTGGAAGCTGTGTAAAAGCCGTAATCACCTGGTCCGTAATTATCCCTCCACCGTCAAAGAAATCCGCTTCCTGACCACCATCCAGAAAGGTTTCCGGTTTCCACCCCTGTTGGTTTTTATGGGTGCACTGCTGTACTGGGTCATGGGTCGCTTTGCCACCCGGCCACCCCTGTACCTGAGCCGTCGCCAGCTGGCCAAACGTGAATCCCATATCAACATGGAAAGGGTCCAGGCCGGCGTCGAATATTCTGATTGTTACCTGCATGACAACGACACGCGCTTCGTCTTCAACTTTGTTCGGTCAGCCATGGACTTTGGTGCCATTGCCGCCAACTACGTCGGCTCAACAGGTGCCAGATTCGAAGCCGGCATGTGGACAGTCACCTGCCGTGATGAGGAGACAGGCGCGCCCCTGCAGATTCGGGCTAAAGCGTTGGTCAATGCCTGCGGCCCAAAAGTGGACAGTTACAACCAACTGAACCAGCAAACAACCCAGCATCACCACCTTTTTTCTAAAGGGGTACACCTGATTGTCGACCGGATCACCGAACACCGGCACATCATGGCGTTTTTCGCCTCTGACGGACGGTTGTTTTTTGTCATCCCCATGGGCCCAAAAACCTGTATTGGTACCACTGACACCCAGGTTTCAAGTCCCGAGGTGGGCGTCAGCGACGCAGACCGGCACTTTATTCTGGACAACGCCAACAAGCTGCTGAAGCTGGCAACACCCCTCACGGCGGCCGACATTATTGCCGAGCGCTGTGGTGTTCGGCCATTGGCTGTGGCCGGCGGCAACCAGACAGCGGACTGGGTGGCACTGTCACGCAAACATGCCATTGACACGGATTTTGCCACCAGGCAATTAAGTATCTTTGGTGGCAAGCTCACAGACTGCCTGAACGTCGGCAATGAGGTGGCCGAACTGATTGAAAAAATGGGCATCCGCCGCCCCTATCCCGGGCATAAGTGGTACGGCGAACCCGACGCCAGTGTTCGCGCTGAATTTTTGCACCAGGCCCGGCTGATGGACCTTGACAGCCTGACCGGTGCCGATGCAGTGGAGAACCTGTCTGACCGGCTCTGGCGCCGCTATGGCGCCACGGCATTTGAGATGCTCGAGTCGATTCGTGAAAACCCCCGAAATGCCCAGCGTATGATTGAACACACTGAATATTTGCGCTGTGAAATAGACCATATTCGGCGCCGGGAAATGATCACCCGGCTGGAAGACTTCCTGCGCCGGCGCTCAAAAATCAGCCTGGTGGTACCTCATGCCAAACTCCTCAACGCCACCGGCTTAACCGAGGCCTGCGAGGCCTTGTTCGGTGTCAGTGCAGCCGCTCAGCTGGCGGACTATGTGGCAGACCATATGACAGAACATATGGCAGACCCTATGGCAGAACATGCAGCGGACCTCTTGGGGCCATAACAACTTGAAGTCAGCCCAGCCTGTAGGGCACTATCGGGACAAGCCAATAGCGTTACAAAAAGGACACCGCATGTTCTCTATGACCCAGATGATACGTCGCGCCGCGCAGGTTGCGGGCACCACCCTTGCCACCCAGGACGGCGATCGCCGGCAGACCTGGACAGAATTCCAGACCAAGCTTGCACATTTTGCCGGCGGCCTGCAGAAACTGGGCATTGGCAATGACGATTGTGTGGCCATACTGGCCCTCAACAGCGATCGCTATTTTGAATTTATGTTTGCCGTGCCCTGGGCCGGTGGCGTCTTCCAACCCATCAACACGCGCCTGGCCGGCCCCGAAGTGGTGTACTGGCTGAATGACTCAGCGGCCCGGGTGCTGCTGGTTGACCAGAACTTTGCCGAACTGGTGACCAGCATTCGCGACCAGCTGACCCATGTTGAGTCCATTGTTTTTGTTGATGACACCACCCTGCCCGCTGGCTGCATCTCTTACAGCGAACTGGTCAGTGCCCCAGCCGTTGCCGATGCCGGGCGCCAGGGCGACGATATTGCTGGCCTGTTCTACACCGGCGGCACCACTGGCCGCTCCAAGGGTGTGATGCTGAGTCACACCAACCTGGTGGTGAATGCCATGCAATGCCTGCCGGCGCTCGACTGCCGGCAATGCGACCGCATCCTGCACGCCGCACCCATGTTCCATATTGCTGATGCCATTGTCTGCATGACCGCGGCCGCCACCGCCGGGACCAACTTTTTCCTGCCGGCGTTTACACCCTTGGGCACGTTGCAGGCCATCCAGGATCACTCAATCCAGCGCATGCTGCTGGTGCCCACCATGATCAACATGCTGGTGAACCACCCGGATGCCGGACAATATACAACCAGTTCGCTGCGGGCCGTGATGTACGGCGCCTCACCTATGCCCGAACCGGTAATCAAAAAAGCCATGCAGGTCCTGCCCACCACCGCCTTTTACCAGGCCTATGGCCAGACCGAAGCGGCACCGGTAATTACCGTGCTGAGCGCCGAGCGTCACACCTTTGAGGGCCCGTTAGCCGGGAAGATGAAATCCGCCGGCCAGGCAGCACCGCTGGTAGATCTGGCGATTATGGATGCCGATAATACGCCAGTTGCCAACGGCACAGTCGGTGAGATCTGCATGCGCGGGCCGAATATCATGACCGGTTACCGCAATCTGCCAGAGCAGACTGCTGCGACCATTATCGATGGCTGGCTGCATACGGGAGATGGCGGTTATCTGGATGAAGATGGCTTTTTGTTTATTGTCGACCGGGTCAAAGACATGATTATCTCCGGCGGCGAAAACGTCTATTCTGCCGAAGTAGAAAATGCCCTCTACCAGCATCCTGCCGTAAACCAATGCGCCGTCATTGGTATTCCCCATGAAAAGTGGGGCGAGCAGGTCCATGCGGTGGTGGTCCTGCATGGAGACAAAAATGCAGCAGTGAATGAAGAAGCGCTGATTGCCCACTGCAAAACCCTGATTGCCGGCTTCAAGTGTCCGCGTTCCATCAGTTTCCTGCAGGAACCCCTGCCCCTATCGGGCGCCGGCAAGATTCTCAAGACCGAACTACGCAAGCCTTTCTGGCCAGAG
>JANQYP010000070.1:8860-11305 GCA_030728785.1 Pseudomonadales bacterium | reverse complement strand
CTGCTCCAGTTCAGATTAAGAGAACTCGAGAAAAATCAGAGACCTGTGAAGCCTTGAAGGGGCTTTTTGGTGCCCCGGGATGGAATCGAACCATCGACCCTCCGCTTAGGAGGCGGATGCTCTATCCACTGAGCTACCGGGGCGTGGCGCGTATGATAACAGATTATTCCCGTAGATTTGTGTCGCCCTGTTGTTCATTGCTGGTAAACTGCAGGCTATTGATTTTTATGGAATAACCCTATGGAAGATATGGCCAGTATATTTGCCGGATGCCGTACCATTGCGGTGGTAGGTATGTCGAACAATCCCGCCAGGGCCAGTCATGATGTCGCCCGTTACCTGATGGACTTTTACCAGGTGATTCCGGTGAACCCAAATTTTGAGTCCCTATTGGGCCTTACCTGCTATCCTGACCTGCAGTCGATTCCCGTGCCCGTGGATATGGTGGATATGTTCCAGCGCAGCGAAAACATCCCGCCGTTTGTCCAGCCAGCCATCGACATTGGCGCCAGGGTGTTCTGGATGCAACTGGGCATCAGCAACGCGGCAGCGGCTGCAACCCTGCGGGCGGCCGGCCTGACGGTGGTGCAGAACAAGTGCACGCTGGTGGAACATCGCCAACTTGCGAACCTGTGCAACTAACGAGGCAACTCACGAGGCAAAATACATGCTCGATACACGCCCGCTGTTACTGGAAACTGACTTCCCGGCGCTTCGCCGCGACAGCCTGACCACTCTGCAGGTTAACCTGGGTTATTTATGTAATCTCAGCTGCACCCATTGCCATGTCAATGCCGGGCCCACCCGCACTGAGCTGATGGACAAAGACAATATTGATCTGGTGCTAACATATCTGCAGCAGCGCGATATCAGGTTGCTGGATCTTACGGGTGGCTCACCGGAGATGAATCCGCACTTTAAATACCTGGTGACTGCTGCCCGAGCGCTGGGCGTGACGGTGCTGGATCGTTGTAATCCGACCATTTTAATGGAGCCGGGATTCGACGATCTGCCGGCGTTTTATGCTGCCAACAAAATTATTGTGGTGGCCTCCATGCCCTGTTACTCGGAACAGAATGTCGACCGCCAGCGTGGCAAGGGTGTTTATGCTGACAGTATTGCCGGGCTGCAGTTACTGAATGCCGTGGGCTATGGTAAGCCGGGTACGGGGCTGGAGCTGAACCTGGTGTATAACCCCGACGAGCCCGTATTACCGCCGGGCCAGCAGGGGCTTGAGGCAGACTATAAGCGTGAGCTGATGCGCGACCATGGTATTGTGTTCAACCAGTTGTTTGCCATTGCCAATATGCCCATCAGTCGGTTTGGCGCGAGGTTGCTGGCGAAGAATCAATACACAGAGTACATGGCGCTGCTGCGTGGCGCCTTTGTCGCCAGTAATCTGGCAACGGTCATGTGTCGGTCGCTGGTGAGTGTCGATTACGAGGGCTTTGTCTATGACTGCGACTTTAACCAGATGCTCGACCTGCCGTTGATCAGTAGCGACAAACCCAAACCCCATCTCAGGGATCTGCTGACCCTGGACCTGACGGCTGCCCCCATCGCCATCGGTGAGCACTGTTACGGCTGTACCGCCGGCCAGGGCAGTAGTTGTGGCGGAGCCCTCAACTAATTGCTCACCACTGACCCAGCCGTCTGTGCCATCTCCATTGTCATCCCCGTATTGAATGAGGCGGCAACGCTGCCTGCCTTGATCAGGCGTATCCGTGTCGCGGGGGAGGGGCTGCAGGCCCGCGAGCCGCGGCCGCTGCTGGAAATTATCATCGTCGACGGTGGCAGCACTGACGCCACCCTGGCAGTGGCCGGCAGCCAGGGAGTGACTGTGGTCAGCAGCGCCGCGGGCCGGGGTCGGCAGATGAATGCCGGAGCGCGGCATGCCCACTATGGCTGGTTGTGGTTTCTGCATGCAGATTCTGTCGTGCCGGCGGATTGTGTTGAGCAACTCATGGCAGCTTTTGGCAGTGGCGCAAGCTGGGGCCGGTTTGATATTGGTTTTGACAGCCGCCAATGGCGCTTTGCCATGCTCGCCTGGTTTATGAACTGGCGCTCGCGGGTCACGGGCATCTGTACCGGTGATCAGGGCATGTTTGTCCAGCGGCAGTTGTTCGAGCAGCTGGGAGGTTTTGCTGAGATCCCGTTGATGGAAGACATCGAGCTCAGCCGCCGTCTGGGCCTGCACCAGCGGCCTTATTGTGTCGTCGAGCCACTGCGTACCTCCGCCCGTCGCTGGCAGCAACAGGGGTTTGTGACAACCGTGTTGCTGATGTGGTCACTGCGCTGGCGCTATTATTTTGGCGCATCGCCCGAGTCCCTGGTGGCCCGCTATTATCCCGCCTATCGTTACCCCACAGACAGCACACAGGCAGAGTTCAGCCCGTTGCCGAGAAACAAGAACCAACATAATTGACAAACATAATTGACAAGCAT
>JANQYP010000070.1:3007-8760 GCA_030728785.1 Pseudomonadales bacterium | reverse complement strand
GGTCGCCTGCTGGTGTTTTGCAAGGCCCCGCAGCCAGGTTTAGTGAAAACCCGCCTGATACCGGCACTGGGTGCCGCGGGGGCCGCGAACCTGCACCGCAAGTTGGCGAGCCGAGTGTTGCACCTGGTTCAGCATGCCGGCCTGGCACCGGTACAACTTTGGTGTGCACCAGATACAACGGATCGTTTTTTCACAGCCACAGGCCTGCCGCTGTATTGCCAGCAGGGCGAAGACTTGGGGGCCCGCATGGCGCACGCCTTTGACACGGCACTGGCAGATCCGGCAGTAGATTATGCCCTGCTGATTGGTACTGACTGTGCCAACCTGGATGTTGCCTACCTGCAGGCCGCATTTCAGCAACTGCAGGCAGTTGAAGCGGTGCTGGGTCCCGCCGAAGATGGTGGCTATGGCCTGATTGGCCTGCGTCAAGCGGCACCGAAGGTGTTTGCGGACATTGCCTGGAGCACCGAGACGGTCTGTGCAGTCACCGCCCAGCGGCTCAACAGTCTTTACCAGTACTGGACATTGTTACCCCTGTTATGGGATGTGGACCGACCAGCGGATCTGGCGCGATTGATACTGGCCGAGCGATAGTAGTAAAAGTGACATCTCACTTGTTTGTGCTTAACCGCGTGGTTGGGTTTTGTGCAGGCGCTGCTGCAAGACCAAGGAATTAATCGTAATCCTATGCCTCAACATGCAAACCACAGGCAAGCAGAGTTCGGGCACATGGTGGGCTGTGTATAGCCGGTGGTTGTGGGGCTGTTGCTGGCTTTTGGTTTCTGGCTGGTTGCAGGCCGCCATCGCCCCAGCCGCCTGCAGTGACGCCGCGCCGGCGGGTGGGTTATTGCCCGCCTATGTTGCCGCCTTGCCGGGTTATGACTTTACTGCCGGTATTCAGCGCTGGGGCGGTGGCAAAGATCGCGTGGCGGTCCAGACTGAAAAAACTGTCGGCAGAATCTATATCAACACATTGCCCATTTTTGATTTGGCCAATGCACAGGAGAACAATCGCCTGTATCGGTGGGTTAACCGAGTGCACACGTTCACGCGGCCCATTGTTATCGAGCGCATGCTGCTGTTCCGCCCCGGAGACGCGGTGCATGAGCGTTTGCTGGACGAGTCGGAACGGATCCTGCGGCGGGAAAAATACGTCAGTGACTCGTCCATTCGAGTGGTGCGTGAGTGTGGTGAGACCGTTGACCTGGAAGTGATTACCCGTGAGGTCTGGTCGCTGACGCCAGAAATTTCGCTGAAATCTATTGGTGGTGATACCTCTGGATCCTACGGTTTCAGGGATTCCAACTTTTTTGGTACTGGCAAGAGTGTCAGTGTTGCCAGCAAGCGCGAGTTTGAACGGGACAAATTACTGCTCAATTACAATGACCCGAATTACCAGGGCAAGCGCATTAATCTCAGTGGCCAGCTGGAAATAAACAGTGATGGCTTTGATCGTCGTTTTGGTGTGTCTCTGCCATTTTATGCCCTTGATACACGGCGTACCTGGGGTGTTCACTTCAGCGAGTCTGAACTCACCCAAAGCCAATATGTTGATGCTGTGAAGATCAGTGCCCTGCAGGTTCAGGCGCGCGCTGCCAACATGTTTTTTGGCGGCTCGCCGGGGCTGGTAGCTGGCGTGGTCAATCGGTACCTTTTTGGTGTGCAGGTGGAGCAGCAACGCTATCGGCTGTTGCCTGATGAAATTGCCCCGGCCGAACTTGCTGACGACCTGAATCTTGCTTATCCCTATGTGGAATTTCAGCAGGTCGAGGACAAGTACAAGGTGGGTTTTAATATCAACCAGATCAAGCGTTCGGAGGATATTCACCTGGGACGAACACTGCGGGCGCGCCTCGGCTATTCAGGCTGGCATGGTGAGCGCCTGGTGACGGAGGGTGAGTGGCACGACACTTGGCTGGCGCGTGACAAGATGTTGCTGCAGTCCAGTGTTGACTGGCGTGGGCGCTGGAATGTGCAGGCGCAGGCGATTGAGGATGCAGAGGTGAATGCTCGAGTGCGGTTCCACCGCGAACAGACTGCAAGCCGCAGTCTGGTGCTGAGTATGGCGTTTGCTCTGCTCAAAAACCCACCGGCCCATGCAGAGCTGACCCTGGGTGGTGACAAGGGCCTGCGGGGTTATCGCAGTCGCTATTTGTCCGGGGACACCACCCTGCTGTTTGGCGCCGAGCAACGGTTGTTTACCCGGTATGAGCCATTTGGCTTGTTCAACGTCGGTTTTGCCGCCTTTGTCGATGTCGGCCGGGCGGTATTTCGCGGCGTTGACAGTCCCCGCGATGGCTGGAAGGCTGACGTTGGCGTGGGTCTGCGGTTGCTCCCCAGTAAGGCCGACAAGGATCAGGTGATTCACCTGGATGTTGCCTTTCCGGTAAACGACAGCAACAGCGGCCGTTCCATGCTGATCTCTGCAGAGGTCAAAAAGACCCTCTGACATCTTATGCAGCTCTGGCAGCTTATGCAGCTCTGGCAGCTCTGGCGTAAGCCGCTCAGGCCCTGAAACGGTTCCAGCGATACAGCGCCGCCACCAGGACAATGGCCGCGCCATGAATCCACCACAGCCCGTATGCCATGGGCAGGGTGCCCTTTTCAAGGGCCGAGCGCGCTGCCGCCAGACTCATGATGTAAACCAGGCAGATGATAAGCCCGGGTATCAGGCGATTAAACCTGCCCTGGCGGGGGTTCACCTTGCTCAGGGGGATGGCCATCAGGGCAATCACAGGGACGATAATAATCATTGCCAGGCGCCAGTGTAATTCGGCAACACTGCGCGTGTTGGTCTCGCTCAGCAGCTCCGTCAGGGTCAGGGCTGAACGCCGGCGTTCCGGTTGGGCAACATGACGTTCGGGCAGCAATTGGCCAAATTCCTCAAATTGCACCACCTGGTAGTCGGCCTGGCCGGCCTCGCCGTGATAGCGTGAGCCGTGTTCGAGCACCAGAAAGCGCTGGCCATTTATGTCCGCCACAGAGCGGCCCTGGGCCGCGACGGTGGTGATGGTCTTCGCCGGATTACTGCTGTCGGCCTCCGTGATAAACACTCCCTTGAGGACTTTGCCGTCAATAATGTCTTCACTGTAGGTCACTCGATTGCCCGTTCGCAGGGCCTGAAAGCGCCCTGGCGCCAGGGTTGCAAACTCGGTGATGTTCTTTTGTGCAGTAAACAGGGCTTCCACCCTGGCTTCAGACATGGGCTTCAGCCAGAGGGACAAGACAGCGCTGAGCAGCGCCACGCCGATGGCCAGTATCAGGGTCAGGCGAATCAATTGGACTGAGCCGAAGCCGCTCATCTGCAGCACCACCATCTCGCTGTCAGCGTGCAGGCGTCCGTAGGTGAGCATCAGGGACAGGAAAAAACTGACGGGCAGCACCAGTTCGAGAAAGCCCGGGAGTCTGAAGAAAATCAGCGGAAACAGCACGTCCCGGGTCAGGTCACCCTGGGCTGCCTCGGCCAGATAACCCGTAAAACGCCAGGCGATGGCGATCACCAGAATCAGGCTGGCGACGGCAATCAGGGTGCCGTAAACCTCACGGGCAAAATAACGATAGAGAATCATAATAAAGAATCAGACAGGTTGGTGTCTCAGGTTCGCGGCCAGTATCAAGGCCAGTGGCCACGCCAGTTCTCAGCAGAGGCCACGCCAGTTCTCAGCAGAGGTCGCGGCAGAGTTTCGGCAGACTTTCGATTAGCAGGTCACCCTGGTGCGTCTTATGGTACTCAGTGCTGGTCAAAACTGGAGTCTAACCCATCGGCATTCAGCCTCACAGCTTTCTGCGGCTGGCCGGTGTGCCAGACTTGCAGGCAGGGCCCGCTAGTCGAACTGGCTTGCCAGGTGGATGTTGCTGACGTCCGGCGGGCTGGGCGGTGGGGCCTTCTGGCGCTCTTCGGGGGCCAGCAGGTCACCGCCGGGGAAAGCCAGCGACAGACCGCTGATATTCGGCCTGACCAGGGGTCTTTCAGCTTTGATGGTGTCGAGCCGGGCGCCCGGTGCGTCCAGAGTAAAGTTCGGTGCCGCAACCCTGGGTGCCGGCGGCGTTGCTGCCACCAGCGGCGTGCCGTTATTGGGTAGCAGGGACAAGCCCCTGATGTCGACCTGCATCGGTGGTGGTGGCGTTGTTGGCTCAAACAGGTTGCCGGTATTGGCGGCCAGGCTGAAGCCGGCTTCGGCCGCCTTAGCCACTGGCGCCTTGATGATCTTGATGCTGATGTCAGCGCCGACTTTTTTCAGGGCGCCGCCATAACGCAGGGCCTCGGCTTTGTCTGCGGTACGCTTGAGTACCACGGCTTTACCGGCAAACAGGCTGGCCATGCGAGTGGCGTCAAGTTTCAATATCCTGGCCAGGTGCGTCTGCACCGAAATCACCGTAAAGCCGTCGACAATGCCGCCGCTGAACACTACTGCGTAAGTCACTTGGTCCATGGGCGCCGCTGACCTCGCCATTGCAGGTTGCATGCTGCTGTGAGTGGAGGCAAAAGATGGTAAAAGATGGGTTTGCAGATTGACAGCCCTGCTGTTTCGGCAGGGCCTTTTTTTGGGGTGACCGGCACAGACGGCGTTATCGGCAAGTCGCAGCACCTCCACCGGGGTCTGGTTCCGTGGTGAACGTTTGGCCGCGGCGCCTTTGTGCTGTCCGTCATTGTCAGTCAGGCAAGGGTGGTCTCAAGGAATTGCTGAAATTCTGCCACCGTCCAGTCAGTGCGGTGGGGGCCCGCCAGGCGGCCGGCAAACACATGCGCGGCAGCATCGCCATCAAGGGTCACGGGAATGGTTTTCTTTTGGTCACTGCCCCAGTGGTTGAGGGCCTTCACTGCAGCCACCGGGTCAATGGTGGTGTCGTTGCGCAAATACATCATGGCAAGGGGCGTCTTGAACTGGCGCAGGTCCTGTTTTGCCAGCCAGTCGACCATCTTTTGCATCTCAATCAGGGCCAGAGTGGAATAACGGTTAGTCCAGTATTTGCCATGTTCCGGGGTTTCCGGTTGCCACTCATGGAACTGGCCAAGCAGCAGCTGCACCCAGTGTGGTGCCCAGGGCCAGGTGAGCAGGAAACCAAAGGGATTACGAATTTTGAAGTTGGGCGCCATCAGCAGCAGGGCCTGCACCCGCTCGCTGACCCCTGGCTGGGTCAGCAGCCAGATGGACAGGGGCGCGCCAGTCGATGTGGCGACAATCACCACCCGCTCACCAATGCGGCTGGCCATGTCCCAGGCATCCACCATGCTCTGCAGCCAGGCTTCAGCCTGGTCAAGATTACTTTCGTGGCCAACCCCATGGCCTTCGAGGCGAGCATCAAAAATATTGGCATGATACAGGCTGGCCAGGCGCTCGGTAACGGGAGCAGTCTCCTGGCGCGAGGCAGAAAAGCCGTGCACATAAAGAAAACACAGGGGTGTCCTGGCCGGCTGCTGCGGATTGTGCCAGGCAATCCGAGCTTCAGTGCCGTCCACCAGGTTGTTGACCCTGGCCTCGCTGCGCGCCAGCCAAGTAGCCAGGTCGGCGCCGTCAATGCCGGCGGGCACTCGACTGGCCGGCGCGCGGGCATCCAGTCTGGGTCTTGACCTCAACACAAAAGCCAGCACCGCCAGAGCGGCTATCAAGCCCAGTACAGATAATATGATGTCGTTTATTGTCATAGGCTGATGGTACGGGGTTGGCGCGTTTGATGCCAGTTGTGAGTTGCGAGTTGCGAGCTGCGAGGAAAAGTAGGCGCCTGGCTCTTAGAAGCGAGTAGCCAGAAGC
>JANQYP010000070.1:0-2907 GCA_030728785.1 Pseudomonadales bacterium | reverse complement strand
TGCGAGCTGCGAGGAAAAGTAGGCGCCTGGCTCTTAGAAGCGAGTAGCCAGAAGCGAGCAGCCCACCAAAGGTGCCCTCTCTGCATTTGTAAATCAGGCCAATTTCTCGCAAACTCCCCCGCTCTCACTCGCGACCCGTAACTCGCAACTCAAAACAAACACTTAGCTGCTAGCAGCCAGTAGCGAGCAGCCGCCCTACCCGAAGCTACCCCGAGGCCCCATGACCCAATACACTGCACCAACCCGCGATATGTTGTTTGCCCTCACTCATCTGGCAGATCTGGAGGCGGTCTGCGGTCTGCCGGCATTTGCCGAGTGTTCACCGGAACTGGTGGCCTCCGTGCTGGAGGAAGCCGGGTGTTTTGCTGCTGATATTCTCGCGCCGCTGAACAAAGTGGGTGACTTGATTGGCGCTCGGGTGGTGGGCGACCAGGTACGCGAAGCCAGTGGTTTTGCCGAGGCCTACTTAAAATTCAGCGCCGCTGGCTGGCCGGCGCTGCCCTGCAACACGGGATTTGGCGGCATGGGCCTGCCGGAATGTGTGGGTCTGGCAACCATGGAGATGTGGTCGGCGGCGAATGTCAGTTTTGCCCTGTGTCCGATGCTGGGCCAGGGGGCCATTGAAGCTATAGAACACCATGCCAGCGCAAGCCTGAAAGACACCTACCTGCCAAAAATGATCAGCGGTGAATGGACCGGCACCATGAACCTGACGGAATCTCAGGCAGGTTCCGACCTGTCGTCGGTGCAGACCCGCGCGGTTGCCGCTGGTGATCACTACAAGCTGTTTGGCACGAAGATTTTTATTACCTGGGGTGACCACAACATGACCCGCAACGTGATCCATCTGGTGCTGGCCCGGCTGGAAGGCGCGCCCGAGGGTGTGAAGGGCATTTCGCTGTTTCTGGTGCCCAAGTTCCTGGTGACTGAGGATGGCAGCCTCGGCGCGCGCAATGATGTGTATGCCCGCTCCGTGGAACACAAGATGGGTATCCATGGCAGTCCCACCTGTGTCATGGCGTTTGGTGACCAGGACGGCGCCGTTGGGTATCTGGTAGGTGAGGCGAATATGGGCCTGGCTTACATGTTCACCATGATGAACCACGCGCGGCTGAATGTGGGTGTGCAGGGGGTGGCGCTGTCGGACCGGGCCTGCCAGCAGGCCGTCAACTATGCCAAAGGTCGGGTTCAGGGACAGGTGCCCGGCGTGCCTGGCAAGAGCGCCATTATTCACCATCCGGATGTTCGGCGTATGCTGATGCTGATGCGGGCGCTGACGGAAGCATCGCGGGCCTTGTGTTATGTCACCTCGGCGGCGTTTGATCATGCCCATAAGGCGGCCGATGCTGGCCTGCGGGCCAGTGCCCAGGTCCGGGCTGAGCTGTTGACACCCCTGTCAAAAGCCTGGTCTACGGAAGTTTCCCAGGAGGTCACGTCCATTGGTGTGCAGGTGCATGGCGGCATGGGTTTTATTGAGGAAACCGGCGCTGCCCAGTTGATGCGTGATGCGCGCATCACCACCATCTATGAAGGCACCACCGGCATTCAGGCCAATGACCTGATCGGTCGTAAGGTGATCCGCGATCAGGGTGCCGGCCTGGCGAGCCTGCTGGCAGATGTTGATGCCACCATTGCCGAGCTTAACCAGCAGCTGCCGAGCCTGGCTGCGCCACTGCAACAGGCTGTGCAGCTGCTGCGTGACGTCACGGATTTTATCCTCGCGCAGCACGAGGACGATCAGTATCTTGCCAGTGCCGTCGCCTTCAATTACATGATGGGTACCGGCACTGTGGTCGCCGCTTGGCTGATGGCCCGCTCAGCGCTTATCGCGCAGGCCCTGCATGAGCAGGACCCGCGCTTCCATGGGGCGAAGGTACAAACCAGCCAATTCTATTTTGCCCAGGTCCTGCCCCGCGCCAGGGCGCATTTTGCGGCGATTAACAGCCACGCCACGGCCATGATGGGGCTGGATGAGGAGCAGTTTTGATGCATCGCCTGCGGCCGGCTGCTGGCTGCTAGCTTCTAATGATGCGCATGTTTCAACATATACGCCGGCCCGTGGGGGCCGTTGATGGCGGCGTTTTTGCCGTAGATAGATTCTTTCATGGCGCCGTAAACGCGGCGGTTGGCGCCCAGTCGGGCAAGACCGGCGGCTTCTGTCAGGGCGGCATCGCGGAGCCTGTCCACATCACTGACAGCATGGACAATACCTGCCTGCAGCGCCGCCGGGCCGGTCCAGCGGCGGGCCAGTTGGACCGTCTCAAAAAACACGTGCATGGGCAGCTTGTGGCGGAACAAGGCGAGTTCTGGCTCAGGAATCACCATGCCAATTTCCACTTCGTTAGCGCAGGCAAAGCCGCGATCGGCACGCATCAGGCGTTTGTCGTGGCACAGGGCCGCCATAAAACCGGCGCCAAAGGCATGGCCATTAATGGCGGCAACGGTGGGGATGGGCAGGGTGATAATACGCCCCATCAGGGCCATAAATTCGGCGCCAAAGGCTTGGCGATCGCCGCCCCGGTGGTCTTCAGCGGGGCCATTTTCGTTGGCGGCCAGCCAGGCCAGGTCGAGGCCGTTAGAGAAAAATTTGTCACTGCTCGACAGGGTCAGCAGGGCGGCCGGTCCCGTGGATGCTTCAACCTCATCGAGGGCGGCGCTGAATTCGCGGACAAAGGTCGTGTTCCAGCGATTCTCACCGTCATTCATGGTGAGGATAAAAACTTCGCCTTCACGGCTCAGGTCAATCATAGAAGCTCCGAGTATCGGTTGGAATTTTGCCGGCGACTATAACTGGTATTGTTGTGGCGGGGCAATGCTGCCTGAATCTTACCCGCCGTTGAGTCAGGCACTGCTGGTACCCTGTGACTGACAACGGCGCCCGTCCATATTCAGCAGACTCAGGATTCA
>JANQYP010000069.1:29500-51538 GCA_030728785.1 Pseudomonadales bacterium | reverse complement strand
ACGATGAACTGACCCTTGACGATGAACTGACCCTTGATGATGAACTGACCCTTGAAGATGAACTGACCCTTGACGATGAATTGATCCTTGATGATGAACTGACCCTTGACGAAGTACTGAGCCTTGATGATGACTCCTTGGCGCTGGACGACGACGACAGCTTCAGCCTCGATCTGGATGATATAGCGGACGCCGAGGCAAAATTGAATCTGGCACGTTCCCTGATCCAGATGGATGACATGGATGGTGCTCGACTGGCACTAGAGGAAGTTCTGCTGATTGGCACTGACACGGAGATAGACGAAGCTCATGCGTTGCTTGAGCAGCTCAGCTGACGACTCGGTGATGGCGCTTTGGCCTAAGCTTGGATTAAGCCGTACTTTATGAGCCGCACTTTATGAGCCGCACGGTGCTGGGCATCAGCTATACCGGTACTGCATTTCACGGTTGGCAGGCACAGCGGCAGGGGCCAACTGTGCAGCAAACTCTTGAGGCGGCCCTGTCGAAAATCGCCGCGCATGATGTGCGGGTCATCTGCGCCGGACGCACAGATACGGGTGTTCACGCCACTCACCAGATTGTGCATTTCGACAGCCCTGCCATTCGACCCGAAAAAGCCTGGGTGCTGGGTACCAATGCCCACCTGCCAGAGACGGTAGCGGTCAGTTGGAGTCGGCCGGTTGATGACAGCTTCAGTGCCCGTTTCAGTGCCACCGCCCGCCGCTATATCTATGCCATCCACAATACAACTGTACGTTCAGCCCTTGCAGCAGGGCTGTTTACCCGTGAACGCCGCCCCCTGGATGCTGATGCCATGCACACAGCAGCCCAGGCACTGGTGGGTGAGCATGATTTTTCCGCCTATCGGGCCTCAAAATGCCAGTCTCGTACGCCCATGCGCAATATTCACGAAGTAGCGGTTTATCGTCGCAATGATATGGTTTTTATCAATATTGCGGCGAATGCCTTTCTCCACCATATGGTGCGTAATATTGCCGGCGTATTGATGGATATTGGCGCAGGAGAGCGCCCCGTGAATTGGTCTGCGGCCTTGCTTGCCGGCCGCGATCGGACCGCCGCGGCCATGACTGCGGCGCCCCACGGTCTGTATCTGGTGAACGTGGACTATCCGCAGGTGTATGGCTTACCGGCTGGGCCAACGCTGCCTTACTTTTTCAACTGAACTTTTTTAACTGAACTTTTTTAACTTAAGCAGGACCTCCCCAACGTTACCCCTGAATAAGAATCTGTTACACTCTGCGGCCTTTTAGGGCACCGGTCGCGAGCTATGGTCACGCGGGTAAAAATTTGTGGCGTCACCAACGCAGCAGATGTTGCGATGGTTGTCGACGCCGGTGTTGACGCCATCGGCTTTAACATGTACCCGTCCAGTCCACGCTATGTTGCGCCGGCCCTTGCCCGGCAACTGTGTGCCCAGGTCCCGGTGTTTGTCTCCCGGGTCGGGCTGTTTGTGAACGCCAGCCAGGCGGAAGTCGAAGCTGTTTGTCGCCAGGTCGAATTTGACCTGCTGCAGTTTCACGGCGATGAAGATAATGATTTCTGTGCCAGTTTTGGTCGGCCGTTCATCAAAGCCCTGCGGGTTGCTGCCGGTGACGATGCGGCGGCCATGACGGCGCTTTACCCGAACAGCCATGGCATCCTTTTAGATGCCTATGCAGATGGTCTGTATGGCGGCACTGGTCGTACTATTGATTGGCAGCAATTGACCGGCCTGGCACTCGGTAAAGGTGGCATGGTGTTGGCGGGGGGCCTGACGGCAGATAATGTCGCCGCTGCCATCACCCTGGTCAGGCCGCACGGGGTCGATGTCAGTGGTGGTGTGGAGCGCGCCAAAGGTCACAAGGATGCTGAGCAGGTTCGGCGTTTTATGCGAGCGGTGCGCGCGACGGACTGATCCAGTCGACCTTGAAGACGACAGTAATGACAGAAATAAGGAATTCTTGATGACTCACACAGAACACAACAGTCTTGCTGCCGATACGGCGACCCGAGTCGCGGGCTTGAACGAGGCACTGGCGGTGATGCCCGATGAAACCGGGCACTTTGGTCCCTACGGCGGCCGTTTTGTATCAGAAGTGCTGATGACGGCATTGCAGGAACTTGACGAGGCCTACAGGCGCTTAAAACATGACAAAAAGTTCATGGCGGACTTTCATTATGACCTGCAGCATTATGTCGGTCGGCCGTCACCCTTGTACTTTGCCGAGCGCTTGACCCAACAGGCTGGCGGTGCGCGTATCATGCTCAAGCGCGAAGACCTGAATCATACGGGTGCACACAAAATCAACAATTGCATTGGCCAGGCTTTGCTGGCCAAGCACATGGGCAAGCCACGGGTGATTGCGGAGACGGGCGCCGGCCAGCACGGTGTTGCTTCTGCCACAGTGGCGGCGCGCTTTGGCCTGAAGTGCCGGGTCTACATGGGGGCTGATGATATCGCCCGCCAGAGTCCGAATGTCTACCGCATGAAACTGCTGGGTGCCGAAGTAGTTCCCGTCACCAGTGGTTCACGAACCCTGAAAGATGCCTTAAGTGAAGCCATGCGCGACTGGGTGACGAATGTGGATGACACCTATTACATTATCGGCACCGTTGCCGGCCCCCATCCGTACCCCATGCTGGTGCGTGATTTTCAGTCGGTGATCGGCACCGAAGCCCGCCAGCAGTGTCTGCAACAGTTTGGCAAGTTGCCCGATGCCATCGTTGCCTGTGTCGGCGGCGGTTCCAACGCCATGGGCATTTTCCACCCCTTTCTCGAAGACTCCCAGGTTCGGCTGATTGGTGCTGAGCCCGCCGGCCGTGGTCTGGCCACCAGCCAACATGCCGCACCACTGAGTCGCGGTTCAGTGGGTATATTACATGGCACTCGCACCTACCTGATGCAGGACGAAGATGGCCAGGTCCTGGATACCTACTCAATTTCTGCGGGACTGGATTACCCGGGTGTTGGCCCGGAGCATGCCTGGTTAAAAGATATCAAGCGCGCCGAGTATGTGGCGGTTGACGACCAGCGCGCCTTGCATGCCTTCCGCCAGTGTAATCTGCTTGAAGGTATTCTGCCGGCGCTGGAGTCGGCCCACGGGCTGGCCCATGCCATGGAGCTTGCTGCCACCATGGACAAGGAAGATATCATTATTGTCAACATGTCAGGTCGTGGCGATAAAGATATTCCAACCATGGCCAAAATCGATGGTATGCGGCTTGACTAGTTGGGGACGCCTAGTTGGGAACGCACAGTCGGGTTCAAGGGCAAGTATGCGTAATGGAAACTTTAGGGAGAAGTAGCGTGGGCCGTATCACAGATTGTTTTCAACGCCTCGCAGGCACCGGCCAAAAGGCCCTGGTGGTGTACGTGGTGGCGGGTGATCCAACCCCGGCAACGACCGTGCCGTTGATGCACACCATGGTGGCCAATGGTGCCAGCATGATTGAATTGGGCGTTCCCTTTACTGACCCGGAGGCCGAGGGCCCGGTGATCCAGCTGGCGCACGAGCGCGCCATGCGTCACAGGGTCAGCCTGCGAGACACCATGAACATGGTAGCGGCTTTTCGTGAGCAGGATCAGTCCACCCCCGTGGTATTGATGGGCTACGTCAACCCCATCGAGGCCATGGGGTATGAAAAATTTGCCAGTCTGGCAGCAGCAGCGGGTGTGGACGGCACCATTCTGGTCAATGTCCCTCCGGAAGAGGGGCTGGTGCTCGACACTGCGTTGCTGGCCAAGGGTATTGATCCTGTGTACCTGCTGGCACCCACGACCCCGGAAGCCAGGGCACGAATGATTTTCGAGCGCAGCCGCGGCTTCACCTACTATGTCTCACTGAAGGGCACCACCGGCGCTGGCAATCTGGATGTGGGTGAGGTGCAGGAGCGTGTTGCTGAGTTCAAGACTTATGCCACAACTCCTGTTGTTGTGGGCTTTGGTATCAAAGATGGTGTGACAGCAGCGCAGGTCGCCGAGGTGTCTGATGGTGCTGTGGTGGGCACGGCGATCGTCAGCCTGATGGCCGCTCACGAGCAGCAGCCTGAGCAGTTAGCTGAGGCAGTGGCCGCGCTGGTTCAGGAAATGCGCACCGCCATGGATACTGTCTCCTGAGCATGGAACTGGCCGACTGGCTGCAGCGTATTGAGCAGCAACACCCCGTCAAGTGGGATCTTGGCCTTGCTCGAGTGGGCGAGGTGGGGCGGCGCCTCAATGTGCTGCAACCTGCGCCTCTGGTGTTTCTGGTAGCCGGCACCAACGGCAAAGGCTCTACCTGTGAGTACATCACCCGCCTTTGTGAGTCCCTGGGCAAAACCGTCGGTAAGTCCACATCACCGCACCTGCAGCGCTTTAATGAGCGTATTCAAGTCCAGGGTGTGGCGGCTGATGATGCGCAGATCTGCGCGGCCTTTGCGGCCATAGACGAGGCCCGTGGCGACATCTCCCTGACCTATTTTGAATATGGCACCCTGGCTTCACTGTTGATTTTCAAGTGGTGCAAGGTGGATGTGGCGGTACTCGAAATTGGCCTCGGCGGACGCCTGGACGCCATGAATATTGTTGTGCCGACAGTGACCGTCATCACCCGCATTGCCCTTGATCACCAGGCCTGGCTGGGAGATACCCGTGAATTGATTGGCGCGGAGAAGGCCGGCATCATGCGCGCCGGCGTGCCCTGTGTGGTCGTCGATCCGGCGCCACCCCGGGCGATTACTGTGCAGGCAGATGTGCTTGGCAGTCCTGTGTCTGCTATTGGTCGAGAGTTTGGCTGGTCGGCAGATTCAGTCTGGTTGCAACAGGCCGGGGCCAGGGTTGTGTTTACAGATTTACCTCCCCTGTTGCTGCCCGCTGACAGTCTTGCTGCTGCCAGCCAGGCGGTGGCCTGCGCTGGCCTGATGATCACACCTGCGGCCATGGCCTGGGCGGCTGCGCAAGGCCGGGTTGCTGGCCGTTTTCAGCTGCTCAACGCGCCTCACCGGTCCGTGCTGGATGTCGCCCATAATCCTGATGCCGCCGTTTACCTGCGGGATAAATTGCAGCTGCTGCTGGGTGATCACGGCCGCTGTCGGGCCGTTGTGGGTATGTATGCGGATAAGGACTATGCGGCGGTCCTGGCGCTGCTGGCGCCGCTGGTGAGCCATTTTTATTGCACCGACCTGGCGGAGTCCAGAGCCGCGCCGGCGGCACTGCTGGCAGCAGTGGTGAATAATCTCAATGGGTCTGGTGCCAGTACTTATGCTAAAGTGGGGGTCGCTTACGAGGCAGCTGTGCAGCAGAGCAGTGCGGCAGACTTGATCCTTGTGTTTGGCTCATTTCCCGTGGTTGCCGGGGTGTTGGACTATATCGATGCCGGTGAATAAACAACATGAACAGAAGTGACTGACCAGGTGGATACTCGACTCAGACAACGAGTGGTAGGCGCAGGGGTATTGACGACCCTGGCGATTATCATCCTGCCGATGCTGTTGGATGGCACATCGGAAGATCGGGCGCGCGTCATGTCCACCATGCCCGAGCCACCCGTTATCGAACTGCAGAGGCTGACCGTCGACGATGTGCGGCGCCAGATGCGTAAAATGGAGCAGGACAGCGCCGCCCTTTTACCGATGCTGCAGGCAGATGAGCCTTTGCCAGGGGATGTTGCGGCATCAGCCGCCGTGCCCGCGAACGCGAGTAACGCTCTGGCAAAAAAGCATTTTGCCCTTGATAAGAACCTTTTACCTGTCAGCTGGACGCTGCAACTGGGTAGCTTCCAGAATCCAGAGAACGCTATGCGCCTGCGCCAACAACTGCGCGAGGCTGACTATCGCAGTTATATTATTCATAGCAAGGCCGAGGGCCAGAACAGCGACACCTTCAGAGTCTATTTAGGTCCGATGTTGCAGAAGCAAGATCTGGAGAAGATTGCGGCGGCCGTGAAGGTGCAGTTTGAGCTGGATGGCCAGATTGTCCGTTACCGAATCGAAGATGATACTGGTCAATTGGGCGGGTAGAAGTGTGGAACAGATCACTGCCGTAGACTGGCTGATAATTGGTGTTGTGCTGCTCTCAACCTTGATCGGCACCATGCGTGGTTTTGTCAAGGAAGCCCTGTCCCTCGTCACCTTGATTGCGGCGATTGTCATTGCCCGTCTGTTTGGCGCCCAGGTAGCTGATATGCTGGTGGACTATATCAGCGTGCCGTCACTGCGCTTTGCGGCAGCCTATGGTGCGTTGTTTGTGGCGGCCATGATTGTCGGCAGCATGGTTAATTTCCTGCTTCACCAGGTGGTGCAGCTGGCAGGCTTGTCTGCCATTAACCGCATCCTCGGTATGGCCTTTGGGTGCCTGCGCGGCGGTTTGATTGTGTTGGTGGCCGTTGCGGTGCTGGGACGTATGCCAGTCAGTGAAGATAACTGGTGGCGTGCGTCCGTGTTGATTCCCCATGCGGTCACGACCGGCGCTTGGCTGCAGGTCTTGGTGATGGACAAGGTGAGCGAATTTACCGCCGCAGGCAAGTCAGTTTGATATGGGCGTAAGCCGGCCCGCCAGGGTGCTCTTAAAGTGTATATGTCAGCGCTTCGGCTGACGTAAATGAGGTTGAAAATATGTGCGGCATAGTCGGAATGGTTGGCAGAAATGAAGTCGCCTATGATCTTTACGATGCGCTGACGGTGTTGCAACACCGTGGCCAGGATGCCGCCGGCATCGTTACCTGCCAGGGTGACAAACTCAACCTGCGAAAGAACAACGGTCTGGTGAAAGATGTTTTTCAGCAGGATCACATGGACCAGTTGAAGGGCACTATGGGTATTGCCCATGTGCGCTACCCGACTGCGGGTACGGCAAGCTCTGCAGAAGCCCAGCCCATGTACGTCAATTCCCCCTTTGGGATCTGCCTGGCGCACAATGGCAACCTGATTAATGACCGTGAGTTAAATAAGGATTTGTTCCGCACTGATCGCCGGCATATTAATACCAGCTCTGACTCGGAGGTGTTGTTGAATGTCTTTGCCCACGAGTTGCAGAATGTGGCGGGCATACGTCTGACGCCGGAAGATGTGTTCCGCGCCATCAGCCTGGTGCACGAGCGTGCTGTCGGCGCCTATGCCGCCGTCGCCATGATCATCGGTTATGGTATTGTTGGTTTCCGTGACCCGAATGGCATTCGCCCCGTGTGTTACGGCAAGCGCAGCACACCCCAGGGTGACGAGTATATGATTGCCTCAGAGAGTGTGGCCCTGGACATTCTCGGCTTTGACTTGATCGATGACATCCAGCCCGGTGAAGCCGTGTGTATCCAGACCAACGGTGAAGTGTTTGTGCAGCAATGTGCAACTAACCCCGGCTACAGCCCGTGTATTTTTGAGCAGGTGTATTTTGCTCGGCCGGACTCGGTGATTGATGATGTGTCGGTGTACAAATCACGGCTGAAGATGGGTGAAAAGCTCGCGGATAAAATTCTTCGTGAGCACCCTGACCATGATATTGATGTGGTCATACCCATTCCCGATACCAGCTGTACTGCGGCATTGCCCATGGCTCATCGCCTGAACGTCAAGTACCGGGATGGTCTGGTGAAAAACCGGTATATCGGCCGGACCTTTATCATGCCCGGGCAACAGCAGCGGCTGAAGTCTGTGCGCCGCAAGTTTAATACCGTCGACCTGGAGTTCCGGGGCAAGAATGTGTTGCTGGTAGATGACTCCATTGTTCGCGGTACCACCACGCGGCAGATTGTGCAGATGGCCAAGGAAGCCGGTGCCAAGAAGGTCTACCTGGCATCGGCCGCGCCGCCTGTCAGGTATCCCAATGTCTATGGTATCGATATGCCGGCCGCCTGTGAGTTTGTCGCCTATGGCAACACGGAAAGCGAAATTGCCGCTTATATTGGCGTTGACTGGCTGGTGTACCAGGATCTGGAGGATCTGGTGGATTGCGCCATGGGGATTAACCCCAAGATCAAACGGTTTGATACCAGCGTTTTTGATGGCATCTATATCACCGGTGGTGTGGATGAGAAGTATCTGAACCAGGTGGAATCCCTGCGTAACGATGGCGCAAAAGAAGGTCAAAAGCTCCTCGAGATGGAAATTCTGGAGTTGCATAACCAAGGTTAAGGGCTTTTGTTCTAAGCAGACGGGAGTCACATGCGGGATGTCATTGATAACACTATCGCCCAGGTAGGGACGGTATTGTTAGGAAAGGAACCCCGGATCAGGTTGGCCCTGGCCTGTCTCTTGTCCCGTGGTCACCTGCTCATAGAAGACCTGCCGGGTATGGGTAAAACCACCTTGGCGCAGGCGTTGGCGCGGGTGCTGGGGCTCAGTTACACCCGCATCCAGTTTACCAGCGACCTGCTGCCTGCAGATATTCTCGGTGTCTCGGTGTTCGACAAGAACAGCGCCAGCTTTCAGTTTCATCCTGGGCCGATTTTCAACCAGCTGATTCTCGCCGACGAAATCAACCGCACCACACCCAAAAGCCAGAGTGCTCTGCTGGAAGCCATGGAAGAGCAACAGGTTACTGTTGAAGGCGCTACCCGCCCCTTACCGACGCCGTTTTTTGTGATTGCCACCCAGAACCCAAATAACCAGGGTGGTACCTTTGCCCTGCCAGAATCCCAGCTCGACCGCTTCCTGATGCGCATAGAGCTTGGGTATCCGGATCCTGTGGCCGAGCGCCAGCTGCTTCGGGGTGAGGATCGACGCCAGGTGCTGAACCGCCTGCAACCAACCATAACACCTGCCCAACTGGCGGCGCTGCAGGACCAGTGCCAGCAGGTTAAGGTCGCAGAGGCCCTGCTCGACTACATTCAGCGGCTGGTGGCGTACACCCGCCAGGCCCCTGAGTTTGCCTATGGCCTGTCACCTCGTGGGGCGCTGGCCTTGCTGGCCTGTGCAAAAAGCTGGGCATTGCTGGAGGGTCGCGGGCATGTGGTTCCCGAAGACGTGCAGGCGGTGTTACCCGCCGTGGTGGAACATCGCCTGCGTGAAACCGCCGATTTCAGCGGCCATGGCGCCGCTGGCCTGACCCAGCGACTGTTGTCCAAAGTCGACATCATAGGCTGACCCGGGGTGGTCAGGTCTAAAGCGTCAGGCAGCGGCGCCCTCGACAGTCGCCTGTGGCGCTCAGCGCGTTTCCAGCGCTGGCTTAACCGGCGTCTGCCACCCGCCGACGCGGTGGTGTTAAATCAGGGTAATATTTTTATCCTGCCCACCCGCCAGGGAGTCTCGTTTCTGGTCCTGCTCCTGTTGATGCTCATGGCGGCGATCAACTACCAGAACAGCCTGATTTTTGCGCTGGCGTTTCTGCTGCTGAGCCTGTTTATGGTCAGCATTCTCCACACCTTTGGTAACTTGTCAGGCCTGACCGTCAAGGCCGGCACAGGGCAACCGGCCTTTGCTGGTGAAGATGCGGCCTTCAGCGTCCATCTCTCACGCCAGGGTGAACGCAGCCACGAAGCTATTGTCCTGGGTTGGGACACCGAGCGCCTCGCCGGGGCCGATCTTATTGAAGACGAGCAGGCACTGGTGCGCCTGTATGTCCAGAGTCGCCAGCGTGGCCAGCTGAATCCCGGACGCATTCTGATCCAGACCCATTATCCCGTTGGCCTGTTTCGGGCCTGGTCCTGGCTGGACCTTGAAATGAGCGCCATTATCTACCCGCGGCCGGTGAAGGGCGGAGAGTTACCCGTGGCTGCCGGCACCAGCCCCGATGGTCAGTTGCTGCAGCGCCAGGGGGCAGATGACTTTTATGGTCTGCGCGAATACCAGCCCGGCGACCCCCTGCAACATATAGCCTGGAAGTCCTATGCCCGCACCGATGAATTGCTGATCAAAGAATTTGCCACCAGTGTCGACCAGCGACTGTGGCTCGAGTGGGACCACTATCCACACCTCGACTGCGAGAACCGCCTCAGCAGGCTCTGTTACTGGGTGGTGAGGCTGGCCAGTACTGACGATGAATACGGCCTGCGTCTGCCGGGCCTGGAAATATCACCCGCCAAGGGGCCGCAGCACCAGGCCCGGCTGCTGCGCGAGCTGGCGCTGTTTGAGCCTGCGCCTGCGGCCAGCGGCGGTCCGGTATGACGGCTTTCCAGATTCCCAGAAACAGCCTGGCATGGTTGTTGGCGGCACAGCTGGCGGTGATTGCGCCGCATGTTGGTCGTCTGCCCCTGTGGGTGACACTGATGGTGCTGGGCTGTTGTTGCTGGCGGGTGATGGTTTACCAGGGGCGATGGTCCTACCCTGGCCGCTGGACCAAAAGCTTGTTTGTGCTGACCGGGCTGCTGGCGCTCGGGTTTGGCTACAAGGGCCATATTTATGGCCTTGAACCAGCGGTAGCGTTGCTGGTGATAGCCTTCTCCCTGAAGCTGCTGGAGATGCAACACAAGCGGGATGCCTACATAGTAATTTTGTTAGGCTATTTTGTTGTTATCACCGAATTCCTGTTTTTCCAGAGTATTCCCTACACTCTGTATATGTTGGGCGCCGTGGTGTTGCTCACGGCCGCCCTTATTGGCCTGAACCAGACCCAGTCGCACCGCCGCCCCACACAGACCCTGAAGCTCGCTGCCACACTGCTGGCCCAGTCGCTGCCCATGATGCTGGTGTTGTTTGTACTCTTCCCGCGTATCTCACCCCTGTGGACCCTGCCCCTTGAGTCTCAGGCGGCGAAGAGCGGCGTCACTGACCAGATGCGGCCGGGCGATGTAGCCAGTCTCAGCCTGTCACCCGACCTGGCGTTTACGGTGACCTTCAGCGGCCCGGTGCCGGCCTACAGCCAGTTGTATTGGCGCGGCCTGGTGCTGGAAGACTATGACGGCAAAACCTGGCGCCGGCGGGATAATCGCAAGGACGATATCTGGCGCGACGGGCCGCCGCCACCAGCCTGGACAGGGGGCATTGAGCGCCTGGGGCCAGCGACGGATTACAGTATTATTCTCGAGCCCACCAGGCAGCACTGGCTGTTCAGCCTGGCAGCGGCAGATCTGCCCGATAACACCGATGTGGCCATGCTGGCGGACTACACCCTGGCCTATGTGCAGCGCCGCGGGCTGACCAGCAAGTTCAAGTATGCGGTGTCGTCGAACCTGGATTATCGCCTGGCTACCGCCCTCGACGAGTCTGTGCTGGCGCGCAACACCCGTCTGCCGGCGGGAGTTAATCCTCGCAGTCGAGCATTGGCGCGAGCCATGCGGGCAGCCTCCAGCGACCAGGCGGACTATGTACGCCGGGTGATGACCTACTTTAATCGCGAGGGTTTTGTCTACACCCTGCAGCCACCGCTGCTGGGTGATAACGATATTGATGAGTTCCTGTTTGACCAGCGGCGCGGCTTCTGTGAGCACTATGCCGGCAGTTTTGTGTTTATGCTGCGTGCCGCTGGTGTACCTGCCCGGGTGGTGCTGGGTTACCAGGGTGGTGAATACAACGACCTGGCGGGTTTTGTGGCCATTCGCCAGTTTGATGCCCATGCCTGGGCTGAAGTCTGGTCTGCCGAGCAGGGTTGGGTGCGGGTTGACCCGACCCAGATGGTGGCGCCTGAGCGTATCGAACGTGGCCTTGAAATGGCCGTCGCCGGCGAAGACACCTTCCTCGCCGATTCGCCGCTGTCGTGGCTCAAATATCGGCAACTGTTATGGCTGACAGAGTTGCGCATGCAGGTTGATGCCATCGGCCACTACTGGGATAACTGGGTAGTAGGCTACAACCCGCAAACCCAGCTGGCATTTCTCAGCCGGTACCTGCAGGACGTGAATGCCAGCCGTATCGGCATGCTTATGCTTGGCGGGTTTTTTACCATGCTGGCGCTGGTGAGTTTAATGGTGCTGCGCAAACCTAATGTTCGCGTCCTGAGCGGCGTTGACCGGCAATATCTGCGGTTCTGCCAGATGCTCAGCAAGCAGGGGTTGGCACGTATGCCAGGAGAGGGCCCGCAAGCCTATTGCGAGCGGTTGGGGCAGGCGCGACCTTCGTTGGCGCAGGCCGCCAAACGGGTCACTGAGTTGTATCTGCAGCTGAACTATGCCGATGACACACCAGCAAAAACTGCCGCCCTTAAAAAAGCCGTCAGCGCCTTTCGATTCAAGGCACTGACGGCTGATAGCTAGCCGTTTTATTTAAGCAACTGTTCTAAGCAACTGTTCTAGGCAACATTAACGATATTAACCGCCGGAATCACCGCTGTGGCTGCAGACTTCTGGAACGCCTCAATCTGGTCGAAGTTCAGGTAGCGATAGATATTCGCTGCCATGGTGTCCAGTTCCTTGGCGTGCAGCATATACTCCTCAACCGTTGGCAGGCGACCGAGGATAGCGGCCACTGCTGCCAGTTCGGCTGATGACAGATAGACATTGGCGCCGTCGCCAAGACGATTCGGGAAGTTTCGGGTTGAGGTAGAAACCGCGGTCGACTTGGGTGCAATCCGTGCCTGGTTACCCATACACAGTGAGCAGCCAGGCATCTCAGTGCGGGCGCCGGCTGCCGCAAAGATATTGTAAATACCCTCTTCACGAAGCTGGTGCTCGTCCATCTTTGTCGGTGGCGAAATCCACAGACGGGTAGGGATACCTTTGCTCTTGCTCAACAGCTGGGCAGCAGCGCGGAAGTGACCGATATTGGTCATGCAGGAACCAATAAATACCTCATCGATATGGGTGCCGGCAACTTCTGACAGCGGCTTCACATCATCAGGATCGTTAGGGCAAGCCAGCAATGGCTCTTTGATGTCGTCCAGGTTGATCTCGATGATTTCCTTGTATTCGGCGTCAGCATCGGGCTCCAGCAACACGGGGTTGTCGAGCCAGTCCTGCATGGCGGCAATACGCCGCCCGATGGTGCGGGCATCGCCATAACCTTCACTGATCATCCACTTCAGCAACGTGATGTTGGAGTTGATATATTCGGTGATAGGCGCCTTGCCCAGGCGAATGGTGCAACCGCCGGCAGAACGTTCGGCCGAGGCATCACTGATTTCAAAGGCCTGTTCAACCTTCAGGTCCGGCAGGCCCTCAATTTCGAGGATGCGACCAGAGAAGATGTTTTTCTTGCCCTCTTTGGCAACGGTCAGCAGACCACTCTGGATAGCCGCATAGGGTATGGCGTTCACCAGGTCGCGCAGGGTAATACCGGGCTGCATGGTGCCTTTAAATCGCACCAGCACAGACTCAGGCATATCCAGCGGCATTACGCCAATGGCGGAGGCAAAAGCCACCAGGCCAGAACCCGCCGGGAAGCTGATACCCATGGGGAAACGCGTGTGTGAGTCGCCGCCGGTGCCAACGGTGTCGGGCAGCAGCATACGGTTCAGCCAGGAGTGGATGATGCCGTCACCAGGCCGCAGGGCAACGCCACCACGGGTCTGGATAAAATCTGGCAAGGTGTGCTGAGTGTCGATGTCGACGGGTTTTGGGTAAGCGGCGGTGTGGCAGAAAGACTGCATCACCAGGTCAGCAGAAAAACCCAGGCAGGCCAGCTCTTTTAATTCATCACGGGTCATTGGTCCAGTGGTGTCCTGTGAGCCGACGGTGGTCATCTTCGGTTCGCAATAGGTGCCGGGACGGACGCCGGCAACACCACAGGCCTTACCGACAATTTTCTGCGCCAGAGTAAACCCCTTGGTGGAGGCTGCAACTGGTACCGGGCGACGGAAGATCTCATTCTGGGGCATACCCAATGTCTCACGGGCACGCTCCGTCAGGCCGCGGCCAATAATCAGCGGAATCCGCCCGCCGGCCTGGACTTCGTCCAGCAGCACGTCGGTGGCCAGCGCAAAGGTCGAAATCACTTCGCCAGCAGGGTTGGTGATCTCGCCCTTGTAGGGGTGAATGATAATGACATCACCGGTTTTCATCCTGGTGACATCACACTCGATGGGCAGGGCACCGGCATCTTCCATGGTATTGAAGAAGATGGGAGCAATTTTCAGGCCCAGGACAACACCACCGTCACGCTTGTTGGGAATGTTGGGGATGTCGTTACCCATATGCCACAACACCGAGTTGGTGGCCGACTTGCGCGATGAACCAGTCCCTACAACGTCGCCCACATAGGCGATAGGATTGCCGGTATTTTTCAGCTGCTCGATAGTCTGGATGGGATTTTCCATGGTCTTCTGCAACATGGCCAGGGCGTGCAGGGGGATATCCGGGCGGCTCCAGGCATCGCCGGCAGGTGACAGGTCATCAGTGTTGGTCTCGCCATCAACCTTAAACACGGTGACCTTGATTTGCTCCGGCACCTTTGGCTTGGCCAGAAACCATTCACCCTTGGCCCAGGACTCAAGCACCTGCCTGGCGTGGGCGTTGGTCTTGGCTTTCTCCACCACGTCGTGGAAGGCATCAAACAGCAGCAGGGTGCGTGACAGGGCCGCGGCGGCCGCATCAGCGGTGTCAGGCTGATCAAGCAATTCAATCAGGGGCTCAATGTTATAACCGCCGAGCATGGTCCCCAGCAGTTTGGTGGCATGGACCTTGTCGATCATGGGCGACGTGGCTTCACCCCTGGCAAGGGCGGTGAGGAAGGCGGCTTTGACATAGGCGGCGTCGTCGACGCCGGCGGGTACGCGATTGCTGAGCAGATCGAGCAGAAACTCACCTTCACCGGCCGGTGGCGCTTTTAATAGTTCGACCAACTCGTTAACCTGTGCGGCGGTGAGCGGCTTTGGGTCTATACCCATTTCTGATCGTTCGGCGACGTGTTGTCGATAAGCTTCAAGCACAGCGTTGATCCTCTTTCAGTAAAGTACAAAAAATCAGGGGGCGGCCGCGACAAATGCAGGCCGCTGAAAAGCGGGGCTGAGTTTACCTGAACAGGGCCCTGAAGTTAAGACACTCGACCGCACAGGTAAACCAGGTAGTCATATGAGCGTAGCGGAATTTTTATATTGTGAAACCCCAGCGGGCTGGGTTGAGGCGGTGCACGACAATCTCGAGATCCTCCTGATAGATCACGCCAATTGTGAGAAGAAGGCGGCGTCCACCGCCATGAACCTGATGTATCGGTACATCGACAAGCCCGAGATGCTGCTGCAACTATCAAAACTGGCACGGGAGGAATTACGCCATTTTGAGCAGGTGGTGGCGCTGTTGCAGAAACGCAATATTGCCTACAGTAATGTCCCCTCAGGCCGTTATGCCGGGGAGTTGCGTAAGGGTGTGCGGACCTTTGAGCCGGCCCGCCTGATCGATATCCTGATAGTTGGGGCCATCGTTGAGGCTCGCAGCTGTGAACGTTTTGGCAAGGTGATCGCGGTGTTGGACGACGAGTTGGCAGACTTTTACACGTCCTTGCTGAAGTCCGAGGCCCGGCATTTCCGCATCTACCTGGATTTTGCCGAGCAATACACCAAACAATATGCCAGCCAGCTGAAGGTTCCGCTGGCAGAGCGTATTGCGTTTTTCCTGGCAGAAGACCAGCGCCTGGTGCAGTTCCCGGACCCTGAGTTTCGCTTTCACAGCGGCCTGCCGGCGTTTGCACTGGTGGCCAGTTAAGCCTCAGGCGATAGGGAAAGATTCCAGGCTCAGGCCCGCAGCATCGGCCCTGATAAACCAGCCATGACTGTCCCAATCGCCCAGCACCACCCGCTCGGCAGGTTTATTGTCCACAGACAGCGGGTGGCGGGCCGGCCTGTGGGTGTGGCCATGGATCATTTGCCGCACCCCGGCCTCGCTCATCACCCTGACCACCTCGTTCGGGGTCACATCCATAATGTCATTGGCAGGGCCGCCAGCCGCAGGCATGTTCGCCTGAGTATGGGCTTTACTCTGCTGCCGGGCACTGCCGGCAAACGCCGCTCGTTCCGGCAAGCTTTTTGCCAGAAAGTCCGCCTGGAATGCCGGGCTGCGCAACAGTCGACGCACCTGCATGTAGTCTGTGTCTGCCGTACAAAGGCTGTCGCCGTGCATCAGCAGGGTGGGTGTGCCATGCAGGTTGATCACTGTTGGGTCACTGAGCAGGGTGGCACCAACGCTGGCACAGAATTGTTGGCCGAGAAGGAAGTCCCGATTGCCGTGCATCAAATACAGCGGCACGGGTAGGGCGGCCAGGGCCTCGATAATGCCGGTGTTGAAGTCATTGACATCATCATCACCGAGCCAGACCTCAAAAAAGTCCCCGAGAATATACAGTGCCTCGGCGCTTGTGGCCGCATCTGCCAGAAATTCCAGAAACGCCTGCTGGATATCCGCCCTGGCTGGGTGCAAGTGCAGGTCAGAGATAAACAGGGTAGGGCGAGGAGACATAGGGCCATCCAAGGGAGTGAGTGGCGGACATTATTCATAAAAACACGCCGAGAAGCTATTTCGCATTTGACGGGTGCAGTCCTACTTCAGTAGAATGCCGCCTCTCGTGTTGCTGACGACTCAGTTCGCCAACAGCCGGGTAAATTACCCGAACGCATAAGCCGCGGGTAATAGTCAAATATCGGGGTATAGCGCAGTCTGGTAGCGCGCCTGCTTTGGGAGCAGGATGTCGGGAGTTCGAATCTCTCTACCCCGACCAATTTGCAAGATCTTGTGTCAACCGGGTAAAAGTTTTGCGCCCGTAGCTCAATCGGATAGAGCACCGGCCTTCTAAGCCGGGGGTTACAGGTTCGATTCCTGTCGGGCGCACCAGATATTGATCGGTTTAATGGTGGGCGTAGCTCAGTTGGTAGAGCTCCGGATTGTGATTCCGGCGGTCGTGGGTTCAAGCCCCATCGTCCACCCCATTGAGCCTGGCAACAAGAAAGTTTCGGTTTTGTAGTCTTGCCCAATCGCAGCCACGTCAAGCTATTCACGTCAAGCTATTCACGTCAAGCCATGCACGTCAAGCCATGCACGTCAAGCTATCCACGTAGATGTTTGCCGAGCAGCGCACTGACCAGGCTCGGCACTTCGCGTGAGCCGCTATCGGGGAGGTTTAGTTTTTGTCGATTGATTGTGTTGAAGGTCTCGTAGTGCCTGATGAGCTTCCTTAGGTCGCGCGTACAATCCTTCTCTGCCTTTAGAGAATTCCTGGTCTCTTTGCCGCTTACCCCTGAAGGCGGCTTGAATTTTAGTCGCTTGAGTTGTTTTGTGCTCGGCTAGCGCCTGATGTGCTTCTTGGGGTCTCTCATGCAGCGCTTCTCTTATTTTTGAGTCCTGGTCTCTTTGCCGCTTACCCCTGAAGGCTGCTTGAATTTTAGTCGCTTGATTAATTTTGTGTTCGAACAGCGCTTGACGAGCTTCTACTGGTCTCTTGTAAAGCGTCTCTCGACCCTCAGATGCTTGCTCATGCTCACGATTTGCAACGTGATCTTTAGCAAAGGCCTCCGCTGCCGTTCTTCTCTCAAGAGGGTTGTCATGGATCGTAGCTCTGCGATCCTTCTCTCTTTGCTGATGGCCCCTGACCAACGCTTGAATTTTAGTAGCGGGCTTACCTAATTCTTGTTCGTGTTTAGATCTAACATATAGCGCTTCAGCAGGGGCTGCATATAATGTTTCTCGACCCTCAGAGGCTTGCCTAAGTCCTCGTTCGGCGACAAAATCTTTGGCGAAGGCTTCTGCGGCCGTTCTTTTTTCAAGAGGGTTGCCGTGGATCGTAGCTCTAAGATCCTTGTCTCTCTGCCGCCAACCTTTGAATGCAGCCTCGATCTTTGTGGCGGCTTTATCCTCTCTTTCAGTTTTATGCGATTCTATCCTGAGGTGCTTAAGCGTCTCTGCAGCTGCACTTGCTACCTTCTCTTTTCTACTATCCATGTGCAGGACATGCTTTTTGAAAGCATCCTTGGCCCGTTTTTTAGCTAGATAGTCTCGTACATTCTCCGAAGTGGAAGAATCGTCATCATCACTGTCCTTGCGGCCTGAAAACATGCCTTTCCAACGTTCCGAGGACAACGCATCTTTACTGAACAGTTTAGCTTTTTTAAGATCTAGGCTCATTTTTGTACCGGCAATATCCATTGCGGACCCTAATAAAGCGCTTGCTGTTTTTCCCCTGAAAAAATGCGCACGGGCATCAGACATTGCTTGCTTTCCCCGAAAGAATTGCGTCCTAGCAAAGCTACTAGTTCCCTCATGTTGGTCCGCAACTTTCTTGAACTCTCGAGCGGTTTTTCCCGCCATTAAAGCAGTGCCAGCGTACATTGCACTAGTTATGCCGTGGCGTATGACACTGCCGCCTTCCGCGAAAGCGGGGAGCACAAAATGTGATGCTCTGACACCCCACCGCAGGGTTTTATCCAGAGAGCCCGTCACTGCGGCTCCCCTGTTAACTGCCTTTTCCCACTTATAAGCACGCTTGGATTCATCTTTCAAGCTTGCGGCAGTTGTTCGCATATACTTGTTGTTATCTTCGCTATATTTTTCGTCTCCAAAGCGCCCTTTATTAAAGTATTTGTGACCAGTGGTTTCATACGCAGAACGCATCGCCGCTGCATAACCTTTCGCCATGGAATCTTTGACGTTATATAAATTGAAAGCCGTTGGTCGAAGGCTCTTTTTTTCCATTCTTTTGAGAATTTTAGCGGATGATGCTGTGAATTGTTTTTCGCTGGCTAAGTGTCTTTTGTTCGGTCCAAGCGCTAGTGCTGCTTCAATATTTTTTAGCCCTTCTCGGCTTCCTGATATAGAGCCTGCACGTAAATTTCTGCCGTTTGGTTCAGCCATAGAGTTGGGGCTTTGACGCAAAGCCTTTTCGAATGCTTTTCTGGTGGGAGGACGCGGCATGTTCAAGCGGTGAAAATACTCATCGAAAACGAAGCATAGCCTGAGTCCACTTTATAAACAATAATCCTCGGTTGTGGGCCCGCGCTCTCGGATGTGCATGGGTGAATTGCCCTGGAGCTACCAGGCACAGGAGTCACTTGCATTGCGGTAAATACACAAAGGGGAGTGGGCTCATCTGCGGGCTTCTGTTTTGATCCACCTGCACCTGTCACTTTTTGACCAAAGGAGAATGCATTGTTAACGGTGCTTTCCAGGCTGTAACCGCAGCCAGTTCTATCGGCTGTACATGATTGAGAATGTCCTCAGCACTTCGAATCTACAACGGCGGTCTGGCCGAATCCACCGCAAGAATTGTGCGTCGACGATTAGACGACAAGCCCTCACTGGCTGAGGTTACATAAGCAATGAACACGACATCTTTGTTGACAAACACCGAGGACGAACGTAAACAATGGCGGTAGCCGCGTCTGTGATTGATGATATGTGATTGTAAGTGTGTAGAAGTACAACACATTGACTTACCCAATGTGTGAACGGCAGTGCCGAGCCGGGATAAAACTGCAGTGCTGCGTTTGTGTATCAGAGAAATAGAAAAGCAATATGGTGACTAAGAGAGATTATTACGAGGTGCTGGGTGTTGCCTGGGACGCCTCGGAGCAAGAGGTCAAAAGGGCTTATCGACGTATGGCGATGAAGCACCACCCTGATCGAAATCCTGACGACGCAACGTCTGAAGAAAAATTCAAAGAAGCCAGAGAGGCCGCCGAAGTGCTCATGGACAGCCACAAGCGCGGGGCATATGACCAGTTTGGGCATGCGGGCCTGGAGGGCCAGGGTTTCGGTGGTTTTGGTTCCATTGTTAAAGCTTTTTTTGGTGATATCTTCAGTGGTGGCGGCGGGCGCGGTCGCAGCCAGGTGCAGCGTGGTTCAGATCTGAAATATATACTGGATCTGGATCTTGAAGAGGCTGTGCGCGGCACTAATCCAAAAATCAAAACCCCAACTCAGGTGGAGTGTCATGAGTGCCGCGGTTCTGGTGCCAAAAAAGGCACGGCGCCGACGGTCTGTGTCCAGTGTGTCGGTATGGGCCAGGTTAACGCCAGACTGGGTTTCTTTTCTATCCAGCAAGCCTGCCCGCGTTGTCGTGGTGCTGGCAAGATGATTGCCGAGCCGTGTCGCAAGTGTCGCGGCCATGGTCGTGTAGAACAGCAGAAAACCCTGTCAGTGGAAGTCCCGCCGGGTGTTGATACGGGCGATCGCATACGGTTTTCGGGCGAGGGTGAAGCCGGAGCCAATGGCGGCCCTGCCGGGGATCTTTATGTCCAGGTGAATGTTCGGGCGCATGCCATCTTCACTCGTAAAGGTAAAAATCTTTATTGTGAAGTGCCTGTCAATTTAGTGGATGCGGTCCTGGGCGGCGAGTTTCAGGTGCCGACACTGGATGGTCTGATTAACCTGAAAATACCCGAAGAGTTCCGTAGCGGCAAGCTGCTGCGCCTCCGCGGCAAGGGGGTCAACGTCACCCAAGACAGGGGCGGTGGTATTGGTGATCTCTACTGTCGGGTTGTGATGGAACCCCCGGTTAAGGCCGGCTTAGTAATGTCGGCTTTAGCAATGACTGCTTTGGTAATAAGTGCGCTAGTAATAACTGCTTTAATAATCACTGGGTTAGTAATTACCGTTTTATCAATTATTGCTTAGTGTGACTGTTTTTGTGGTGGCTGCTTAGGCCTTTACGCCAAAACCACCACCCCCGGGGGTTTCGACACGCAAAACCTGGCCAGCCCCCACAGAAATATGGACTTTTGCCGGTAACTCAACGCCGTCCAGCCAATTATGCCCAGCCTTGCCTGCCTCACCACCAGCCAATCCCCAGGGACCGCGGGCGCGGCGCTCGGTGAGTAACGTGACTTCCGCCGTCGCCAGAAACTCAAACTCGCGCACCAGACCGTTACCCCCGGGCTGGGCACCATGGCCTCCGGAGTTCCGCCGAATGGCATATTCGCGAATGCGTAGCGGGTAATGATGTTCCAGGCTCTCAATGGGTGTGTTCAGCGTATTGGTCATATGGCACTGCACCGCACTCAGGCCCGGTGTCAGGCGGGCAGCACCCATGCCACCCCCCAAGGTTTCATAATAATCCCAGCCAGGCTGGGTTTGATGATTGCCCATGGCGACATTGTTCATGGTGCCCTGACTGGCCGCCGGGATGCGTTCGGGCAGCGCCTGGGCCAGCGCGCCCAGCAGCACGTCGACAATACGCATGGATGTCTCAACATTACCGGCGGCGGTAGCGGCGGGTCGCCGAGCATTCACCAGAGACCCCAGGGGTGCCTTGAGACTGATGCATCGAAAGGTTCCGGCACAGGCTGGCGCATGGGCTGGCAGCAGGCACCGCACCACGTAATAGACGGCCGCCGCCGCTACTGCCAGCGGGCAGTTGATGTTGCCCTGCACCTGGTTTGAGGTACCACTGAAGTCCACCGCCAGCTGGCCGTCAGCCACATCGACCTGAATCTTGATCAGAACGTCCCGGGCGCCAAAACCATCACCATCCATAAAATCTTCAAAACTATACCGCCCCGCAGGGATCGCCGCTATGGAGGCCCGCGCCAGGCGCTCGCCATAATTGTTAATGGCCTCTATACCGCCCAGGAAAACTGCCAGCGGCCGTTGTTGAACCAGTTGTTCAAGGCGCGCCAGGCCAACCCGATTGGCGCTGACCTGGGCGGCAAAGTCGCCACTGGTGTCGCTGCCCTGCAACTGGCTGAAGTACTCCTCGGCCGCAGGCAGGCGCTCACCGTTACGCATCATCAGAGTCGGCGGAATCAACAGGCCCTCGTCTTCGATGGTCCGTGAGATGGGCATGGAGCCCGGCGTACTGGCGCCGATATTGGCATGGTGGGCACGGTTTGCGACAAAACTCACCAGCACGCCGGCAACGAACAGCGGCGCAACCATGGTCACATCTGGCAGATGGGTGCCGCCCAGAAAGGGATCATTCAAAACCAGCATGTCGCCAGCCTGCCAGTCAATGCCGTCGACAATATCGGCCATGGCATAGGCCATGCTGCCAAGATGCACGGGAATATGCGCGGCCTGGGCATACAGCTCGCCCTTGGCATCAAACAGGGCGCAGGAATAGTCCAGACGATCTTTGATGTTCGGCGAAAACGCCGCATGCTGCAGCACCGCGCCCATTTCCACACAGATCGACTCAACCCGGCTTATCAGTATCGCCAGATCAATGGCCGACAACGCAGTGGCCGACCTTTCATTCAGGAGAATAGACATGCTCGCCAGAACCCGCTTGAGAATAAAAGCTGTGATTGTAACAACTTACGCCCCGCTGTGTTCCGAATTA
>JANQYP010000069.1:0-29400 GCA_030728785.1 Pseudomonadales bacterium | reverse complement strand
CAGGCTACAGCCGGCCAAGTTATCGATGCCGCGCGTTTGGCAAACTTGTTCAGCTCTGGCATCCACAAGCAAGTCACATTGTGTTGGGCACAACCCCGATCGATTGCGTCAGGTACAGCAGAATCATTATCGCGAAGACCTTGCCGGCGGACGGTGACCAGGTGAGCTTGCTGCGTCGTCAGGCGAAACATTGCCTCGATTGACAATCGGACCTGGCACTTGGTCCTGACCCCACGATTTACGGAGTCATCAGCGCTAAACCAGCCTCTCGAATACTTGCCAAAGCAATCCCGCGCATATGTAACTCCAGCGCCGGTGCAAGGTCCCACTCGCCCATATACTGCTGCGCGGCGGCCGCCACATAAATCCGCCACAGCGCCAGTCGCCTGACATCCAGCGGCTGACGACCTGTATATGCCTGCATAAACCGATCCATACCCAACTTGCCAAACTTGTAGCGAAGCTCCAGCTCGCAGCAGGCGACATCTGACAGGGGGTCACCCAGCGCGGCATCTTCCCAATCTAGGATGCCGGCAATAGCGCCATTACGCCAGAGCAGGTTCTGCGGCCAAAAGTCGCCGTGCAATAGTCTTGGGGTTTGCTCGCAGGCTGGCCAAGCTTTGGACGCCAGATACTCCCTGAGTCTGTCCCATTCAGAGCCGCGGGGCAGATAGGCCAGCAACTCCGGCATTGGCTCGTTTCGCGAAGGCAGCAACGGCAGGTCAGTGGTTGGCAAGGCGTGAATCCTGAGGAGCATGGCCGCCATCAGCTCCATATGTTGCAGCAGCTGCTCGCCGCGGATGACGCTGCTGCCCTCAACAAACGCCATCAACAGGTAGGGTGCCTGCAGCAAACTGGCGCTTGTGTCCACCAGCAGCGGTTCGGGTACTGGCAAGGCGCTCTGGTAAAGTGCGCGCAATAACTGGTATTCCAGTTCCGCGGGGTGTCCCGAGTGGTCCGAGCGATGTGCACGCAGCACCAGGTTTTTGGTACTACTGTCGGTCAGTAACAGTTCAAGCCGGTAGATGTCCGCTGACACGCCGCCGGTCAGGGTTGCAGCATGGGTCACTACCGCGCCCGGAAATACCTGCTGGGCTATCCGTGTATAGGCATCGAGAGTATAGGCATCGAGATTCATGGCGATGGAGTCTGCCTTCGAACCTTCGATAGCGCAACCTGTGCCGCAGCCCATCACCTCTAATTGCCGATCTTTTGACTCCCTGCAGTCCTTTGATGGGTGTCCCAAACTTTCTTTGATGAGTGTCCCCAACTTTGGTCCAAACTTTCTGGTCGCGAAGACCTTGCCAGCGGACGTCGTGCAGAAGATCCGGCGTTGGGTCCATGCTAGGGCTTGCACTTGGCAGTCAGTCATTTTGTGACCAGGTGAGCTTGCTGCGTTGTCAGGCGAAACATTGCCTTGATTGACAATCGGTCCTGGCACTTGGTCCTGGCACTTGGTCCTGACCCCATGATTGCGGGGCTATACTTGACTAAATTAGTCGGGATTGGCAAAATGGCGGCCTTCGTAACCACGGGTAATACCATGCGTCTGACTACTAAGGGTCGCTACGCTGTGACATCTATGCTGGATCTGGCGCTTCACCAGGATGGCGGGCCTGTCGCGCTGTCCGGCATTTCTGCGCGCCAGGACATTTCTCTGTCTTACCTGGAACAGCTGTTTGCCCAGTTGCGGCGGCAGGGTCTGGTGCAAAGTGTCCGTGGTCCCGGTGGTGGTTACTATCTGGGTAAGGACGCAGGGCTTATTGATATTGCGGCGGTCATTGAGGCGGTGAATGAAAGTACCGATGCCACCCGTTGCCAGGGCGCCGGGGATTGTCAGAAAGGCGAAACCTGCCTCACCCATCACCTGTGGACTGATCTCAGTGACCAGATTCGCGATTTTCTCGGCACCATTACCCTCGCCGACCTGGTGGCCCGCCAGGAGGTCCGTGATATCGCTTGCCGCCAGGGCAACCGCCTGGATAGCGAGCAACAAACTTCTGTTATTTATATCAGTGATCTAGCCAGTAGTTAAGCCAGTAATTAAGTCGGCAATTCAGTAAGCAACGACAACCTATAGGTGACCCCATGTCCCAGCAACAAATCGACAGAACCATCGGCCGCGAATACGCCGCCGGTTTTGTGTCTGATGTCGAGTCAGACACCCTTGCGCCTGGACTTGACGAAGATGTCATCCGGTTTATTTCGGCCCAGAAAGACGAGCCCGAGTGGTTGCTGGAGTGGCGCCTCGAGGCCTACCGCGGCTGGCTGCAGATGACCTCCCCCAAGTGGGCCCATGTTCACTATCCGGAGGTGGATTTTTCTGCGATCTCCTATTACTCCCAGCCGAAGAGCATGGCTAACCGGCCCAAGAGTCTGGATGAAGTGGATCCGGAACTGCTGCGCACCTATGAAAAGCTGGGCATTCCCCTGCACGAACAGGCTGTGCTGGCGGGTGTGGCGGTCGACATCGTGTTTGACTCTGTCTCCGTTGGCACAACCTTTCGTGGCAAGCTGGCCGAGGCCGGGGTGATTTTCTGCGCCATCTCTGAAGCCGTGCGTGAATACCCAGATCTGGTGCGCAAGTACCTGGGCAGTGTGGTGCCGCGTAAGGATAATTATTACGCCGCCCTCAACAGCGCGGTGTTCAGCGACGGCTCGTTTGTCTATATCCCCAAAGGTGTACGCTGCCCCATGGAGTTGTCGACCTATTTCCGTATCAACGAAGCCAACACCGGCCAGTTTGAGCGCACCCTCATCATTGCCGATGAAGGCAGTCACGTCAGTTACCTTGAGGGGTGCACCGCGCCCATGCGTGATGAAAACCAATTACACGCCGCGGTGGTTGAACTGGTAGTCCTCGACGATGCCCAGATCAAATATTCTACGGTGCAGAACTGGTATCCCGGCGATGCTGAGGGCAGGGGCGGCATCTACAACTTTGTGACCAAACGCGCCGTTGCCCACCGCAATGCCAAAGTCTCCTGGACCCAGGTTGAAACCGGCTCCGCCATCACCTGGAAATACCCAAGCTGCATTCTGCGTGGCGATAACAGTGTCGGCGAGTTCTACTCAGTGGCGCTGACCAACAATCTGCAGCAGGCAGACACCGGCACCAAGATGATACACCTGGGCAAGAATACAACGTCGACCATTATCTCCAAGGGCATTTCTGCCGGCAAAAGCAGCAACGCCTATCGCGGCCTGGTGCGTATGAGTCCGAATGCCACAGGTGCACGTAACTACACCCAGTGCGACTCACTGCTGATTGGTGATAAGTGCGCCGCCCACACCTTCCCCTATATCGAGTCGCGTAATCCCAGCGCTGTTATTGAGCACGAGGCCACCACCTCCAAAGTCAGTGATGACCAGTTGTACCTGTGCCAGCAGCGCGGCCTTAACGCTGAGAAGGCGGTGTCCATGATCGTCAACGGCTTCTGCAAAGATGTGTTCAAGGAGTTGCCCATGGAGTTTGCGGTGGAAGCCGGCAAGCTGCTGGAAGTGAGCCTCGAAGGCTCAGTCGGCTAGCGCAATCGAATAATGTCAAACGCAGCTTTGGTGCTGCGCTAAAGAGGAATTACCAGATGTTGAAAATTGATAACCTGCATGTCCGTGTTGATGGCAAGGATATTCTCAAGGGTCTGACCCTGCACATCGGCGCCGGTGAGGTGCACGCTATTATGGGGCCTAACGGTTCCGGTAAGAGTACCCTTGGCCACGTCCTGGCCGGGCGCCCTGGTTATACCGTTACCGCCGGTACAGTAGAATTTTTGGGTCAGGATATATTTGCTCTGGCAACGGAAGAGCGCGCCCATCTGGGCCTGTTTCTGGCGTACCAGTACCCGGTGGAAATACCCGGTGTCAGCAACATGGAGTTTCTGAAGGCGGCCGTCGATACCATGCATGAGAAGCGTGGTGAACCGGCGCTGGATACGGTGAGTTTTATGAAGCTGGCGCGGGAAACCTGCAAGCGGGTGGATCTTGACCAGGCGTTCCTCAAGCGCGGTGTCAACGAAGGTTTTTCCGGCGGTGAAAAAAAGCGGAATGAGTTGCTGCAGATGATGATGTTGCAACCGCGTCTGGCCATTATGGATGAGACCGACAGTGGCCTGGATATCGACGCCCTGCAAGTGGTGGCCGCGGGTGTCAACAGTATGCGCAGCAGCGATCGCTCTTTTGTGCTGGTGACACACTACCAGCGCCTGCTTGACTACATAGAGCCAGACTTTGTCCATGTGCTGGCGGCTGGCCGCATTGCTAAATCCGGCGACAAATCCCTGGCGCTGGAACTCGAAGACAAGGGTTATGCGTGGCTCGAGGACGAGGTTGCCTGATGCCAGACTTAATGCACCACATCCTTGATGCCGCCAGCGTTGCAGCGCCGCAGTGGCTAAGCGAGCGCCAGAACGCCGGGCGCAGGGCCTGGGCTGCCAGTGCCATGCCCACCCGCAAAACCGAGGCCTGGAAATACACCAGTCTGCACCGGCTCGACGCTGACTTTGCCGTCGCGCAGCCCAGTGTTGCCAGCCAGGCTGAGCTGGGTTTCGAGCATCCCGCGCTGGGTGGCAGTAAGCTGGTGTTTGTCGATGGCTACCTGCGTGCCGATTTATCCTGTCTGGCTTTACCCGAGGGTGTCGAGCTGATCCGTTTTGCCGATGCCGATGCTGCGCAGGCCAGGCAGATCAGCCAACAGCTTGGCAGTGTCGCAGATCCCAGCGGCCATCTGTTTGCGTCATTCAGCGATGCCGCCTTACAAGACGGCATTTTTCTCAACGTCGCCGCCGATACGGTCGTGGCCGAACCCATTCACCTGGTCTGGCTTACCAGCAGCCGTGAGGTGGCATTCACAGTGAACCAACGCCTGCTGGTAGTGCTGGGTGCCAACAGTCGCGCCAGTCTAGTAGAACAGTTTGACAGCGTCGGCAGCGGCACTGCCTTCACCAACGGCATTACTGAGTTGGTACTGGAAGCCGGCGCGCACCTGCTGCATCACCGCCTGCATCTTGAGGCTGGCGCCGCCATGCACATCGGCGGTGTTCATGCACGCCTTGGTCGCGACAGTCATCTGGAAAGTTTCCATCTGGCCCTGGGCAGCGACCTCAAACGTATTGATGTGGTGGTCAACCACGCCGGCCCCGGCGCGCACAGTAGCCTGAACGGCATCTACCTGCTGCGCGGCGCTGAGCATGTGGACTATCACACCTGCATAGAGCATGCGGTACCCCATTGCACCAGTGATGAAACCTTTCGTGGTGTGATCGGCGACTCTGCCACAGCCGTGTTTAATGGCCGTATCCATATCCATCCGGATGCGCAGAAGACCCGCGCCCAGTTAAACAATCGCAATTTGCTCACCAGCGCCCACGCCACCATTAACACCAAGCCGGAGCTGGAGATTTACGCAGATGATGTCCAGTGCGCCCACGGTGCCACTGTGGCGCAACTGGACCCATTGATGCTGCACTATATGAAAACCCGTGGCATTGGCGCTGAGGAGGCCCAAACCTTGCTCAGTTTTGGTTTTATCAACGAGGTGGTTAACACCATTCGCATCGACGCCTTGCGCGACTTTTTGCGGCCGCTGCTGGCCAGGCGCTTTGCTTCCGATCCAACACTAACGAGGCACCTGGCATGAGCGAATTCAGCCAGAAACAGAGCAATACTGTCAGCAGCTTTGATGTCCACAGCATCAAGGCCGACTTCCCCATTTTGCAGCAGCAGGTCAACGGGCATCCGCTGGTGTATCTCGATAATGCGGCGACCACCCAAAAGCCGGAAATGGTCATCGAGGCCATCAGCCATTATTACCGCCACGACAACGCCAATGTCCATCGCGGTTCCCACACCTTAAGCGATCGAGCGACGGCGCGCTTTGAAAGCGCTCGGGACGCTGTTGCCGGTTTTATTAACAGCCCCGCCAGTTGTCAGGTGATCTGGGTCCGCGGTGTCACCGAAGGTATTAACCTGGTGGCTCACAGCTGGGGCCGCAGTAATCTGCAGGCCGGTGACAAGGTCCTGGTGCCCTGGCTCGAGCACCATGCAGATATTGTTCCCTGGCAGCTGGTGTGCGCCGAACGCGGTGCCGAACTGGTGCCGATACCCATTCTTGACAGTGGTGATATTGACCTCGATGCCTTTGCTGAACTGCTTGATGAGCGGGTCAAGATGGTCGCGCTGAATCACGTTTCCAATGCCCTGGGCACGGTCAATCCCGTGGCCGAGATCATTCGCCAGGCCCACGCCGTCGGCGCTAAGGTATTGCTGGATGGTGCCCAGGCTATCGCGCATTATCCTGTCGATGTGCAGGCGCTGGATTGTGACTTTTATACTTTCTCGGGGCACAAACTGTTTGGTCCGACGGGGATTGGTGTCTTGTGGGGTAAACAGGCGCTGCTGGATGCCATGCCACCATTTCTTGGCGGTGGCGAGATGATTCAGACTGTCAGCTTCAGCGGCAGCACCTTTAACTGCCTGCCCTTTAAATTTGAAGCCGGTACCCCACATATAGCCGGTGCCATAGGGCTGGCCGCAGCGATCAGCTACCTGCAGGGTATTGACCGTGTCGGCGCCGCGGCTCACGAAGCCATGTTGCTGGACTACACCCTGGCACTGGCCGCAGATATTGACGGCCTGCAGCGCATCGGTGCGCCACGCCAGGCGGCGAGCATTTTCAGTTTCCTGCTGGCCGGCAGCCACCCTTCCGACCTGGGCATGTTGCTCGATCAGCAGGGCATTGCGGTACGTACCGGGCAGCACTGTGCGCAGCCGTTGATGGCGCGCCTGGGTGTGCCAGGCACTGCTCGCGCGTCCTACTCAATTTACAATACACGGGAGGATGTTGATGCTTTAATGGTCGGCATTCGCAAGGCCAAGAGCCTGTTTGGATAGGAGAGAAGTCATGAGCGTAGCAACATTTGATGTGCGTACCGATGTCCTGGCAGTGACTGAAGAGGCTGCCAGACACTTGCAAAAACAGGTGGCCAGCAAAAATGCCACCGCCGTGCGCATCAGCGTTAAGAAAAGCGGCTGCACCGGCTACATGTACGTATTGGAGGAGGTCAACGCCAAAGAGGCAGACGACATTACTGTCGCTCTGGACAATGGTATCAGCGTTTTTCTCGCCGCTGACTCGGTCGGCATGTTGCGCGGCACCGAACTGGACTATGTGCGCGAGGGAATCAACCGTGTACTGAAGTTCAAAAATCCCAATGTCACCTCCGCCTGCGGCTGTGGCGAAAGCTTCAGCATTGAATAGACGAATGAAATGGTTATGAGCTCTCAGGAACGCACTATTCTCACCACCAGGCGCGATTGTCCGGCACGACTGGTGCCCTTGGGCAACCCGGTAACCATTCCGGAAGGGACCTTTGTTACCCTGACACAATCCCTGGGGGGCAACTACACCCTGGTGTATGGCGGCAATATGGTCCGCGTTGATGGCACCGATGCCGATGCCCTGGGACTGGAGCCCCTGACCCTCGAATTTGCCCCGCGCCCTGACGGCAGCATTGATGTCGACCAGGTGTGGCAAGCCCTGCAGACAATTTTTGACCCGGAGATACCTGTCGACCTGGTAAATCTGGGGTTGATCTACGGCGTCAGTGTTGACCAGGCGGCCGGCCGAGTGGATATCCAGATGACCCTTACGGCCCCCGGTTGCGGCATGGGGCCGGTGTTAGTCGGTGACGTTGAGTACCGGGTAGCGCTGGTGCCGAACGTCAAACGGGTTAAGGTTGACCTGGTGTTTGATCCAGCCTGGCACCGCGAGATGATGTCGGAAGAGGCACAACTTGAAACCGGTATGTTTTTCTAATGGTAGCGCCAAGCTCATGAACGCAGCACATAACCCCTTTGGGCACACCATCAGCAGTGCCGACGTCCTCGACACCCTGGGCTTTTTTGACAGCTGGGAAGATCGTTACAAATACATCATTGAGCTGGGTCGAGAATTGCCGACCCAGCCGCAAGCATTTCACAGCCCGGAGCGGCTGGTGCGAGGCTGCCAGAGCCAGGTCTGGATTGACACCACCCTGGTGGACGGCAAACTGCAGATCAGCGTCGACAGCGACGCGTTTATTGTCAAAGGCTTACTGGGTGTTGTGCTGGCGGCTTACAACAATAAAACCCCGGCAGAAATACTTGCCTTTGATATAGAGGGCTATTTTGCCGCCCTGGACCTGCTCCAGCACCTCTCAGCCAGCCGCGGCAGTGGTTTGCGCGCCATGGTGGCGCGCATTGTTGACAGCGCTACCAGCCATCTTTACCAGCCATCCTCAGGATAGAGATCAAGTACTGCCCCACGGCTGGCTGACGCGGCGTTGCGCGCAAACTTGGCCAGCACGCCGCGCTGGTAGCGTGGTTGAGGTTGTCGCCAGAGAGCTCGGCGGCGGGCTATTTCCTCATCAGGCACCTGCAGTTGCAGCAGCAGGTTATGGGCATCGATGGTGATGTTGTCGCCCTCTGCGACCAGGGCCAGCAGTCCGCCAGCATAGGCTTCAGGTGCTACATGGCCAACAACCATGCCCCAGGTACCACCGGAAAAGCGCCCGTCGGTGACCAGCCCAACAGTCTCGCCCAGCCCCTGACCCACCAGGGCGCTGGTGGGTGCCAGCATCTCCGGCATACCGGGGCCGCCTTTAGGGCCAAGGTAGCGCATCACCACCACATCGCCGGCCTTGATGGCACCCTGCAGGATGGCATCCAGGGCCGATTGCTCATCATCAAAGACGCGCGCCGGGCCGCTCATCACCGGGGTCTTGAGACCGGTAATCTTGGCCACTGCGCCCTCCACAGCCAGGTTGCCGCGCAGGATCGCCAGATGACCCTGAGCATACACAGGTGCTTCCATAGGGCGAATGACATCCTGCTGCGGCGGCGCACCGGCAGCAATGTTGGCGAGGTTTTCAGCGACTGTTTTGCCGGTGATGGTCATGCAGTCACCGTGCAGCAGGCCAGCATCCAGCAGAATTTTCATTACCCTGGGTATGCCGCCGACGCGATGCAGGTCAATTGCCATATAACGGCCACTGGGTTTCAGGTCGCACAACACCGGGACTTTTTTGCGCATGCGTTCAAAGTCGTCAATCTCCCAGGGAATGTCAGCAGCATGGGCAATGGCCAGAAAATGCAGCACGGCATTGGTTGAACCACCCGTCGCCATGACTACCGCCACGGCATTTTCGATGGACTTGCGAGTCACAATATCCAGCGGTTTCAGATCCTGCTTGACGGCTGCCACAAGGGCTCGGGCGCTGTCTTCGGTGCTCTGCATTTTTTCTGATTCGACATTGGCCATGGTGCTGGAATAGGGCAGGCTCAGACCCAGCGCCTCAATTGCCGAACTCATGGTGTTGGCCGTATACATGCCACCACAAGAGCCGTTGCCGGGAATGGCATGACGTTCAATGGCCAGCAGGTCAGCGTCGGAGATCCTGCCGGCACTGTGCTCACCAACGGCTTCAAAGACACTGACAATATTCAGGTCCTGGCCATTCAGGCGGCCGGGCAGAATGGTTCCGCCATAAACAAAAATGGCGGGTACGTTGGCGCGCAACATGCCCATTATGCCGCCGGGCATATTCTTGTCGCAGCCGCCGAAGACCAGCACGCCGTCCAGCCACTGGCCGAGGACACAGGTTTCGATGCAATCGGCGATGACCTCGCGGGATACCAGGCTGTATTTCATGCCCTCTGTACCCATGGACATACCATCGCTGATAGTGGGAATGCCAAACAGTTGGGCATTGGCGCCAGCCTCCTGCAGCGCCACCACCGCCGCGTCAGCCAGAGGCTGCAAGCCGGCGTTACAGGGGGTAATTGTCGAGTGTGCATTGGCAACTCCGATCATCGGCTTACTGAAGTCGTCTGCCGTGTAACCAAGACCATAGAACATGGAGCGATTGGGCGCCCGTTGTACGCCCTCAGTGATATTTCGGGAGCGTCGATTGCTGGCCATAAAAAACTATCCTTGGTGATGTGCGTTATTGTGAGTCATTCATACAATCATTCTGGCGAAGACTGAATATCGCGTTCCTGAATATCGCGTTCCTGAATGTATAGTGTCTGCAGCAGGGCCCGCCACTGCCGATACTGATCTTCCAGGGGCCCGCTTAACTCGATTACCTTGCCTTCCAGTTCTGAGATGGTGGGATGTATCTCGGTTTTGAAGGAGTCCGCCAGTTCCCGCAACTCATCTTCGTTCATCTTGTACTCTTTAAAGGTTCGGTAGACATTTTCCGTGGCGGCCCAGCTACCACTTCTGGGTCTGCTACTGACTGAACCGGTGGTCTGGATATGTTCGTTATAGGCCAACAGTTCATAACTGTAGCGCTGCCAGAAGGGATAGACCTGCTGCAGCTTGTTGTAAAAGTGCCCAAACTGCTCGTCCATGACGTCCGTGAAACGATACTCGGCAGCGCGGATCTTTTTGACTCGCAGATACATCAGGTCATCAAGGGCAGGCAGGCCGCTGACCTGCATGACACCCTGCTCATCACGCTGGATATAGCCAGAGAACGCCTGGGGTGCCAGGGCAACAGCATATTGCAACAGTGATGCTCGGACGATGGTGCTGGCTTCAGTGCTGCTCAGGGCGACCCTTGCCCGGTACATGTCGTTGGCAATCTGGTTAAACAACCCCTGAAAGGGGCTGCCACGGACAGTCTCGTCGACGGCATAGTCTGCAGCCGAGGCGCGGGCACTGTAGGTCTGGTCAAGCCAGTTGATACCACGGCTGTCGGTGACGCGGACCTGTAGTGCCAGATCCTGAGCGGTAGAGGTGAGAATGGTGGTGCTGACCTGCACCTCCGCAGAAGCGTCAGTAAGGGGGGCAACCTTGACAGCGCCCCAGTGGCCGGATTCCATCAGGGTGTTGCGGAGCACAACCGGCAGGTAATGGGCCTCTGCTTCATGTATGGGAGTATAGATGCGGGCGATCCTGTCAGCATCTCCTTCGGCATAGGCAAAGGTGGTAATGGTGATGTTGAAATAGGGTGTCAGCTGGCTGGCGGCGTAGATCAGTTGTGCCGTCTCCTGCCTGGCCTGGAGCGAGGGCAGGGCAGTAGACAAGACAGTCGACAGGACAGCAGGCTGGCAGCCGCTGACAGCCAGTAATCCGAGCAAAAGCAGCGGCGCCAGTCTACTCATCAACGGCACTGCCAACACTCACATCAGAGGCACTGCTGCCAAGCCGGCAGGATTTTTTCTTCGCCAGGGTGAATTCGCATTCATACAAACCCTCTCCCGGTGCAAACAGGCGATAAACCCGGTTCAGGCTGTACGACTGGCCAAGGACCTCGGAGCGCATGCTGGTGGAGACATACAGGCGTTTGTTATCGGCAGTGCCGTCATAGTCAGTCAGTGAGACGCGGTTGACCACGGTCAGGCCTTCGGGCAGGCGGGTGGCAAATACCAGTCGCCCCTGGGCATCCAGGCCGCAGGTTTCAACGCCAATCTGCAGGTTCAGCTGCGGTGCCAGAAAGTCGCAGGTCAGGGCATAGTCACCGCTGCGTTTGATGGCAATGTAGTCCTGGTCCTGGTTAATGGTGAGGATGGTGGAGCGGGTCACCGCATCTACCAAAGTGCCAAGCTGGATAACCCCCTGCAGATCGTTGAGGGCGCGTGACGGTGCAGGGCGCACGCCGTCACGGTCAGCGCGCGCTTTTTGCTGCTGGTCATACTGGCTCTGGGCAATTTCATACAGGTAGCGGAGCTTGTCCTGAGGATTTTCGGTCAGGTCGTAGTCAATCTCCCAGGCACCGGAAAAATCCATCAGCTGTGTTGCCGGTGCCACTGCTGGCAATGGCGCCGGTTGGCTGCTGCAGCCAGCAACAACCAAGGTCGCCAGCGCCAATGCCCAAGGCCCGCGCCAATTTACCATGCGGCGGCTTCGCGCTTCACCAGATCGACGGCCGCCTCCAGACTTGCCGTGCGGGCTTGCCAGTCTTTGCCACTGGTACTCAGGCGCAGCGTGTTGACCCCGGCGTCGCGATAGGCGCGCAGGCGCTCACGAACCATGGCTTCGGTGCCAATAAGGTTGGTTTTCAGCACCATTTCTGCGGGCACTGCTCGAATCGCTTCGTCTTTTTTGCCACTGACCCAGAGGTTCTGCACTTCAGTGGCGGCATCCTCATACCCGGCACGGCGGAACGCGTCGTTATAGAAGTTCGTATCTGCCGAGCCCATGCCGCCCAGGGTGAAGGCCATGGCGGGCTTACGCGCCTCCACCAGACGTTCGACATCATCGCTGATCTCAAAACTGCCGCCTACCTGGATGTCAATATCGGACATTTGCCGGCCTGATTTAGCCAGGCCGCGCTGAATATGCGCCATAAATACATCGGCCTGTTCGGGAATAAAGGAGGTGCCGATCCAGCCATTGGCCACTTCGCCGGTCATCTCCAGGGATTTGGGGCCCAGCGTCGCCAGATAAATGGGCAGGTTCGGCCTGGGTGGCTGGGACAGGCGAATGGGTTTGCCCTCGCCGCCGGGGCGCGGCAGCACATAATGTTTGCCCTGGTACTGCAGACGCTCACTGTTGAGACCAAGGCGGATAATATCCACACATTCCCGCAACCGCCCCAGAGGATGGCCAAATGCGGCGCCGTGCAGGCCTTCAACTACCTGCGGGCCGCTGACACCCAGACCCAGCACAAAACGGTTGTTGGAGACTGTCGCCAGGCTCTGGGCGGTCATGGCGATCATGGCCGGCACCCTGGCGCTGATCTGCATGATGCCGGTGCCCAGCATGATGTTTTTGGTCCTGGCCGCCATATAGGCCAGCGGCACCACCGCATCCATGCCCCAGGCCTCCGCAGACCAGACGTAGTCGACGCCCATGCGATCTGCGGCAACGGTATAGTCGACCAGCTGGTCCCAGTCTTCACCGTTATAGTAGGCGCTGCCAATCCCTATTGCTGTCTTCATATGTTTGCTTCTGTGGGCGCGGGTGGGCTGTTGCTGGTTTTTTGCAGGTTAAGCGGCAGCCTTGACCATTTGCCCGGGCACACTGAAAAACTGGTCGAGCAGGGGTTTGAAGCTCGCCAGTGAGTCGGTCTCATAAGCCGGGTCAAACGCCGCCTGATCCCACTCGTCAGTAAACTCGACTGCCTTGGCATACCAGGGCTCGTCCTTATACTGCAGGCGCAGGTCACGGGCTTTACCCTGGTAGTGGTAATAGTGCTCACCCTGGAAGTCCTGGTGGGTACGGATAATGTGGTAGGCATCATCGCTGACATAAGCCTTGATGATCTCGGCACAGATTTGGCCGTGATTGATCACACTGATGGTCTTGCCGATGTCATGCAGCAGGCTCAGCAGGACCATCTCATCACTGGCGCCGGCGCGGCGCGCCATGGTGGCGGTCTGCAGGCTGTGGTGCAGCTGGTCTGTGGCAAAACCCAGGGTGACACCCTCAAGTTGCTGCAACATGCCGTACACACGGTTGGGCATATCCTTGATGTGGGGCCGGTGCTCATCGGCAATATGATCCCATTCGGCCTTGGTGCTCTGGTCCATTCTGGTGAACATAGTGGCTTCTCCCTTTATTGTTAGCTGGCTGTTCGGTGGGTTAACGACTGTGCCGATACTAGTCGCCTTTGCCGGCGAATTCAATTTTTTGACAGGACGTTTAGCCCGCCTGACCAGGCTCGGTGACTGCCGCGGTCTGGGTCAGTTGTTGCTGCAGCCACTGCACCAGATCGTGCCACATGCGGTCAATTTCCACCTGCGGCGGCATGATGCCAGCCGACTGCAGTTCGACAGTGACCACTGGCAGGCGCAGGTCCTTGCCGGCATAGTTGCCCAGCGAGCCCGGGTAGGTGCCGAGCTGGCGCAGGCTGAGTTTGCCCAGCTGCTGCGGCGCTGATGGCGGACCGTCATAGTCCACCAGATCATGGGGCGCGTGGATGGAGATGATGATGTCCGGGCCAAACTCTTTGATCTGCTGGATTAACCAGCGGGTCTCTGGCTCACTGGCACCCTCGCTGCCCGGATAGCGCCGAACATTGCTGGCGGTGGCCTGAACCCAGTGATGGTGGGCATTGGCATTCCAGTCCGTGGTAGGAAAGTTACGGTTCAGGTCGACACCGCGTTCGTTCTGACGTTGGGACACTTTCCGCAGCAGGCCGTCTGGATTCATCAGGGGGATTGAGCGCAGATGAAAGCGCCCCGAATGATGGTCATTGAGTATGTCCATCCACTTGAAGACCACTGACACAGAAGAGAACTCGTCGCCGTGAATACCGCCAATTAGCAATACCCGGCCCAACGGCGTCTTGGCAGCGAGGGGCGGGTAATCCTTGTAGGCCAGGGCCCGCTGCTGGACGCTGGCTGCCGAGGCCTGCAGGTTCTGACGCAGGCAGTCCGGCGCCGAGACGCTGCCCAGTTTGGCGCCAATTTCAGCGCATAGGCTGACCACAGGGTCAGGCTCGGATTCGCTGCCAGCTGCTCGCAGAGGTTCGGCAACTGCCGCGGGCGGTTCAACCTGTTCAGGTTGGGTCGGTGCCGGTGCCGGGTGCAGGGGTTGGGGCTGGGGTTGGGGTTGGGGTTGGGGTTGGGGTTGGGACATGCAACCACTGAGTAACGCCGATGCCAGGACCAGAAGAACAAGCCGATACTGCTGCTTCACTAACCATTACCCTCATAGAAAATCCGCCAGGTACCGCCGGCGTCGCGGCGCCAGAGCAGTTGCTTCCAGCCACGCCACTCAAAGTTGTTGCTGGCATAGTCCTGAAAGAAGCGTACTGTCACCAGGTTCTCCTCGCCGGGATATTTGATCACGCTCATCTGTGACAGCGTGACCCGAATATCGCGTTTATAACGGTTAACGTGCTTTTTATAGGTGGACCAGGCGGCCAGATCGCGTTTACCGTCACTGAAGTCCTGGCCGTAGTTCGCCACATAGTCTTCGTGTTTGTTGGCTTCCCAGGATTGGCGCCATAGTTCGATGACCGCCAGAATGTCGGTGGCGGGCTGCTCACTCGCGGGTGGCAGCCAGTCGAGGGAGGGCGACAGCACAATCAGGCTCTCACCGCGGGTGACAAACTCGGCCATGGCTTCAATGCTCGGATTGTCAATAATCACACAGCCCTCACTGTCGAGCAGGGGGCGACTGTCGACACCCTTCGGCAGGCCGTGCAGCCAGATGCCATGGCCAGAGCGCCTGGACAGGCGGTCCCAGGCATTGGGGAAATTCATGGGGTAGGCGCCGGCACCGTAAAAGTCGTCGAGCTTTTGGTCGTCAATAAAGGAGGTGATCTGGTAGACCCCGATGGGCGTCTTCAGGTCACCTTCCACCAGCTTGCCGGTGCCATTTTTACCAATGGAAACAGGGCGCGTGCTGCGCTTCACATAAGTGCCCTGCTGCAGCCGTTGCAGCAAGTGCAGTTTGCCGGCATCCAGCTCCACCCAGAGCAGGAATGGTTTGCTGAGATTCTCGAAAATCAGGCCGGCAGGCATACCCGGGTTGTCGAGCGGTGTCAGGACATTTGCCAGGGGTGGCGCAGCAATGGCTGCGGCGGTGCAAAGCCAGAGGCTAAGCAGCAGTACAAAGGGGTTGCGGCTCATATCGGTCAACAATACAGACAAATCTCAAAGGCCGATTCTAGCAGACTTTTTACGCGATCGGGGATGCCTGGCCAGCTGCTCTTCATTCAGTCTGCGGTCTGTGCCATATTGATTGCCTGCCGCAATAACCTTGCCATTCAGATTTATCCAGAGTGCAATCGAATGAAACCATTACAAGGACTGAAGATTCTCGAATTTTCCACCATGGTCACCGCGTCTTTTGCGGCCATGATGATGGCCGAACAAGGCGCAGAAGTGATCAAGGTTGAGCCGCTGCTGGCGGGAGACCCCATGCGTTATCTGGGCACCAGCAAGGGTGGCATTTCCGCCCTGTTTGGTAACTGCAACCGGGGTAAGTCCAGTATTCGGGTTGACCTGAAGCAGGCCGAAGGGCAGGCCACCATTCGCCAACTGGCATCCCAGGTAGACGTCGTCATACATAACTACCGCCCCGGGGTCATGGACAAGCTGAACCTCGGCAGTGCGGCCCTGCGGGACCTGAACCCGCGCCTGGTATATATGGCCATTTCCGGCTTTGGTACTCAGGGGCCCCTCAGCAGCGCCCCGGCGTATGACCCGATCATTCAGGCCCATGCAGGATTCTCCGCCTCCCAGGGTCTTGGCAGCCCAACTTTTATCCGTAATCTCATGTGCGACAAAATCACCGCCTACACCGCCTGCCAGGCAGTAACGGCAGCCCTGTACCAGCGGGAGAGAACCGGCGAGGGGCAACATATCGACCTGTCCATGCTCGACGCCGGTTTGTTTTTTATTTTCCCCGACGGTTTTATGAATCACACCCTGCTGGATGACGATGTTCAACAGCAGCCCCTGCTGGCCGACCTGTTGTATAACATCAGCAATACCCTGGACGGCGGCATCACCCTGTCTGCGGGCACACCCAAACAACGTGCCGGTGTCTTAAAAGCCATTGGCCAGGAGGCCCTGCTGAGTGACCCCAGGTTCGCCACCATGGAAGACCTGACAGCCAATTTGGCTGAATATCGCGCTATCCTCGCGGCCGCTTTTGCGAAATTCACCACGGTTGAACTGTTAACCCGGCTCGCAGACAACGATGTGCCCTGTGCCCGCTGCCACGATTATGCTGAGGTGCTGGAGCAACCGCAGTTGCAGGCTAACGACTCAATCGCAGTGGCGCAACATCCGCTGATGGGCGCCATGCGCGTGGTGAAGTCTCCCGCCAGGTTTGGCGGTGCACGCTCACAACCCGGCAACGCCGCACCGGCCCACGGTGAGAATACCCAGGCCTGTCTCGAAGGGTTTGGTTTCAGCCCTGAGCAGCAAAGCGCCTTGCGGGCCCAGGGGGTTATTGACTAAGTGCCTGGTTCAGGTCATCAATAATATCGTCAATATGCTCGATACCAATGCTTAGCCGAATCATACCCGGTGTAACACCGGCGCGTTTTTGTTCAGCAGCGCTCATCTGCCGGTGGGTAGTAGACGCGGGGTGGCACGACAGTGACTTGGCATCACCGATGTTCACTAGGCGTTTGATCAGGCCCAGCTTGTCATAAAACTTCACCGCGTTATCAAACCCGCCCTTGATCTCAAAGGTCAGCAGTGATGCCGGCGTGCCACTGCAGTATTTCTGTGCCAGTTCATGATGGGGATGATCCGGCAGACCGGCATAACTCACGGATTCCACCGCATCATGAGCCTGCAGATGTTCTGCCACCAGCATGGCATTTTCACAATGGCGCTCCATCCGCAGTGCCAGGGTCTCCAGTCCCTGCAGCAGCAAAAACGCGTTAAATGGCGACAGGGTGGCGCCAGTATTACGCAGGGCCACCGTGCGGGCGCGACCAATATAGGCCGCAGCACCCAGGGCTTGTGTGTAAACCACACCGTGATAGGAAGGCTCTGGATTAACCATCATCGGGAACTTGTCGCCGTGCTCGGCCCAGGGGAAGTTACCGGAGTCGACAATAACGCCGCCCAACGAGTTACCGTGGCCGCCCATATATTTGGTAAGTGAGTGCACGACAATGTCGGCGCCATAAATAAACGGTTTGGTGAGCATGGGGGTGGCAACGGTGTTGTCGACAATCAATGGTATGCCATGTTTATGGGCTACATTAGCCACACCTTCAAGATCTACCACATTGCCCGCCGGGTTACCGATAGACTCGCAGAATACCGCTCGAGTGTTTTCGTCAATTTCTTTTTCGATATCAGCGGGGCTGTCACTGGCGGCAAATTTAACCGTCACGCCCTGGTTGGGCAGCATATGGGCAAACAGGGTGTAGGTGCCACCATACAGCTGCGGCGTAGCAACTATGTTAGTGCCCATCTGGGTAATATTGCTGATGGCATAGGTGATGGCCGCACTACCGGCGCTGACCACCAGTGCACCCACGCCACCTTCAAGCTCGGCAACCCGTTGTTCCAGCACGTCGTTGGTGGGATTCATGATACGGGTATAAATGTTGCCAGGTACGGCCAGGTCAAACAGGTCGGCGCCATGCTGAGCGCTGTCGAATTCGTAGGCCACGGTCTGGTATATAGGTACCGCCACAGATTTGGTGGTGGGCTCGGTGGTATAGCCCGCGTGAATTAATTTTGTTTCATCGCGCATCGTTATTCTCCGTCATTTGCCGTCGTTTCCGACTCTTGGGTTGATGGGTTGAGGTCAATCTCTTCGCCCAGGTGTTCAGCCAGGCGGGTCAGGGCAGTCTCCAGCGCCATAACCCGGGCTTCCAGTTGGCTGATACGTAGTTCACGTTCGTTGCTTGCCGGTGCACGGGCAACAATGGTGCCGGCTTCTTCGGCGGCCGATTCAATATCACCAAAAAACAGGTGCATGTATTCATGATCCTGACGCCCGGATTTTTTCGGCAGGCGCGCAATCAAGGTGCCATGCTCGCCAGTCAGCAGCTTGTTGAATGCCGCCACCACCGCATGATTGTCGGCAAATGCATGCAGCCGCGGACTGCGCGCCCGAATTTCGCCGGCGGTCTGCGGGCCGCGTAACAGCAGCAGGCAGATGATGGCATACTCCGGCGGCGCCAGCTGGTTTTCGCTGAGGGTGGTGTTGCAGAAACGTTGCTCATATTTCTCCACACCACTCTTGAAGTTGTCGTGGGTCTTGAGCAGAAACTTATCCTGCAGTTGCCGTGTGGTGCGCTGCACAGCACCTGATGTCAGGCTCATGACTGGCTCACGGCTGGACTTTTGGTTGCAGGCGTTCACCAGGGCATTAAGAGTCAGTGGATACTGGTCTGGCGTGGTGACGGCTTTTTCCAGCAGGCTGCCCAGGACGCGTGCTTCTTCAGGTGTGAGGCGAGTGTTCAAAGTGAATACCTGTGGCCAATGGAGCGCGCCAGTATACTGCATTGTGCTGGCAATGTTGCCAATGGTGCATCAGCCGGTCACACCAAACACCTTGCGCAGGTGATCATTCAACATGCGGCCCTGCGGGTCAAGCCTGGCGCGCAACGCCTGGAACTCTGCAAAGCGCGGATACAACCTGCCCAGTTGCGCCGCGCCCAGAGAGTGCACCTTACCCCAGTGGGGCCGGCCGCCATATTTCCAGAAGATAGGTTCGATAACATCAAAGTAGGGTCGGTAGTCTTCGCTGGCAATACGATGTACAGAGATGGCGGCATGATCTTCGTCGCCGGAACTCATACTCAGCCAGGTATCGTCGCGGGCCACATAGCGATATTCCAGGGGGAACACCACATCCAGGTTCTGTTCATCAATGGTCCACAGAATTTCCTCCAGGCAGGCCGCACCATTGGCCAGGGGCACAGCATATTCCATCTCGTTAAAACGGTTAGAGCGGACATTGGTAAGAATCTTGTAGGACGTGTCGACCCGCTCGCTGGGTTCAATCATCATGGCCATGCCATTAATCAACGGCTTACGCATGGCCGGCGGCACCATCCGCCAGCCGCTCATGGCATCATCAAAGGCGGCATCTTCTTCTGGTGAAGGCGTTGGGTTATTGATGGGCTCACTGGTCTCGTCTGTCGCCAGCGCCATGGCATAATCGGAATGGGTCAGGGGAAAGATTTCAAAATGCCGGTACTGCGCCACATGTTGGTCAAAGTTGGCCAGCAGAACATCGGTTTTTTCCAGCCAGGTGGTTTGCTTCAGGCGATAGGGTGTACGGTTCTGCATGGTCATGCGGGTAATGATACCCAGGGCGCCGAGGCTGACCCGTGCCGCATTAAACAGCTGCGGGTCAGAGGTCGCATCCACATCCACAATGTCGCCCGCTGGTGTTACCAGCCGCAGGGCCGTGACATAACCCGACAGGCACTTGAAGTTAATACCCGTGCCGTGGGTGGCGGTGGCCGTGGCCCCGGCCAGGGTCTGGCGATCAATATCCGGCAGGTTAAACATGGCCTGGCCCGCAGCCTGCAGTGGTGCACCCATATCGCCCAGGCGCGTGCCGGCACCAAAGGTGGCGGTTAATGCCGCCGGATCATGGTCCAGCAGGCCATGCAGCTGGTCAATCACAATCAGCTGGCCATCGGTAGGCACCAGGGGTGAAAACGAATGGCCAGATCCCACCGGCCGCACCGCACCCTGGGTGGTGGCCAGAAACTGCGCCAGATGCTCCTCGCTGGTTGCCGCAAACCGCCCCGCCGGATGGGCCTCCAGGGCCCCGGACCAGTTGCGCCAGGGCACGGTTGCTGAGGTGCGTGACGTTGTTGTGCCACTGGCTCGCAGCCATGCAGGTGATGCCCCATACAACATGGCCAGGGCACTGGTCGCCATAAACTTACGACGGTTCAGGCGTTTCATTCTGACTCTCCCGCCATGTAATCAATCAAGGCGACAAAATCACTTCTCTCGCAAGACATGCAATAACCCAGGGGCGGCATTTTGTTAAAACCTTCCAGGGTATGGGCCAGCAACACATCCCGGCCCTGGGCCAGCCGTGGTTGCCAGTCCTCCGCCACACCAAGCCGAGGCGCAAAGGCTACACCCGAGATGTGGCACATGGCACAACTGTTGTTGAATTTTGCCATCACAGCGGCAGTCATCGGCGCTTGTGGCGCCGCGCCTGCTCCACCAGCAGCGACTGACACAGGTGGCTCAGCGGACGGGCTGCAGGCAGCCAGGAACAAACAAAAAATAATCAGCAGCTTTTTCATCAGATTGACAAACACCGGTAAATAGCCTGGAGCCCGCAACGGCTTGAGCCCGAAGCATATACCATCTAATCCTTGGCGCCCACAAGGCTAGTCTTGACAAAGGCCGAAGAAATCGCCGCCGGCACTACCCCCGGCACTGTCGGTGGCGCCACCTGGGGCATTAGAGCCCGGCGCGCCTGCAGATATACCTAACCCTACAGATCTTACCCCCCAGGCAGCGCGCACAACCAAACCACCGGCAGCGGCTGAGCCTGCCATATTGCCCGCAAAACCCGAAAAGCCGCCCAATATGCCACCTGCAACTATTGAGTTAAAGTTGCCCCCGTAGGCCCACTGTCCGCCAGCGCCTACTAATGCGCCAACAGTTGCTCCAAGAAACCCAAAACTGCCACTGACACTGTCAATCTCCTTACAGGTTAAGTCCCTCATCGTTAGTCTCCCTTTTCGGTTAAACGCTTGTTGGTATGACAATTGTAAAGGTGTTGTATATACCCCCCTGCCAGGGCCAGCAAAACGATAAACACAGGTGCCCAATAACGCCGTGAGGTTTCGTGTTGCGGCCATATAAAATAGTATTCAAGCGCCAGCAGTGCCCCTATCCAGAGCAATAGCTGTGTGTAGCGCTGCTTTTGCAACATGAGGGGTACTCCAAAAATCGCCCAGAATACCAATCCGGTGGCATTGAAAATTTCGATGGGTGTCATACAAAACCTCCTGTTGGCTACCACGGCGCAGGGTGCGCGGCAGACTTCACTGTAGGTTTGTTGATGGGTGAAAGGACAGGGGTGTTCTCTGCTAAGCGCGTAGGAAAGCAGCGATAAGTGCGGTTAGGGCTCCTAAAAAATGCGCACAACCCCAGGCGCCAGCACCTCAAAAGTTGCGGTGTCGACGTCCTGTGCCGCCAATGCCACTTGCAGGTCCTCCTGCGGCTTATCGATACCTTCGTAGGTCAGCTGGAAAGTGCCAAAGTGCATACCAAAACTCTGTTCGCTGCGCAGGTCCAGATGGGCTTGTACCGCCTCAGCCGGGTCGGTGTGAATGTCGGCCATAAACCAGCGCGGCTGATAGGCGCCGATGGGCAGCAGCGCCAGCCTGAAGGGGCCATGAACATCACCTGTGTGTTTGAAGTGCGGGCCGTAGCCCGTGTCGCCGGCAAAATACACATTGCCCTGGGAGGTCTTGATCACAAACGCCCCCCACAGGGTTTTCATCTGGTCACCAACGCCCCGGCCAGACCGGTGCCGGGCCTCGCTGAAGATAAACTCCACAGCACCGGCAGCACTCGCTACCCTGTGGCTGGCTTCCCAGTCCAGATCAACCGGATCAGCATAGCCAAATGTCTGCAGCAGCTGGCCATTGCCCAGCCCGGCAATGATCACCGGCGCTGTGTCCTGCTGGGTTAACAACTGGCGCAGGGTGCCCTCGTCAAGATGGTCATAGTGATTATGACTGATCAACACCACATCAATGGCTGGCAGGTCTGCCAGCCTGACACCGGGCGCCTGCACCCGCTTTGGGCCGGCCCATTGCACCGGGCTGGCACGATCGGCCCAGATGGGGTCGGTAAGTATGTTCAGGCCATCTACCTGGATAAGAAAAGTGGAGTGATTAACAAACGTCACCGCCATACCCTCCAGCACTCGATCCTGCGCCACCTTGTGCGCCTGGCTGCTGCGCCAGTCTGGCCAGTCAGCAGCCTCAGTGAGATTACCAAAGGCCAGGCCCGCAAGGTCGGCGACGGTTTTCTGCGTGGGCAGTTTGTTGAAAAACACGCTGCCGTCGAAGTTGTTGGTTTGCGTGCCGGTGTAATAGGGCGCCGCATAACAACTGCCAAGCAGAAAGGCCAGGGCAGTGTAGGCGAGGATGTGGTTGAGTCGTTGCATAGCGGCGCTTACGTTGGCGGCAAAGGGGTGGATCAATCATAGCGTGGCAATTGCCGCGCGGATATCATTGCTGATAAAGCGCCGCCAGGGCCATCTGCACATTCATCGCCTCGCCTGTCCACTGGCAGGCTGCAGTGTGCTCGTCGATCTGCAGTGCTTGTTGCCTGTTGTCAGCTTCAATGGTTGACACTGGCGCCCGCAGTTGCGGAAAAAAAGCCCGAGTAATCACCTCATTGTTACTGTTGGTAAAGGCCAGATCGCCTGCTGGCAGACGTTGCAGGCGAAACTTGCCCTTGTGTAGTTCAGTGTGATGAAAGCGGCACAGGGTCACAAGATTGTCGAGACTGGTCTCGCCACCCTCAGCCCAATGCTGGATATGATGGGCATCGGTATGGCGGTTCTGGCAGCAGCCAGGGAACACACAATGGCGGTCGCGAATCCGCAACGCATGGGCCATGGCCCTGGGCACAAGGCGCGAGCGGCGGCCAATATTCAACACATCACCGGCATCATTCTCCAGCACGGTTGTTATGCTGGCATCACAGGCGAGACGTTGGGCGACAGCACGGGATAAAAAGTGCTGGTTGTCGAGGCTGCAGTTGTCAGCATCACCAACCTTATGGTCGAGACTGGCGGCATTGGCGTTGATGTGCAGGAATATCTGGTATCTCTCGCCCAGGGACTGGTGTTGTGGCCCTGTTGGCTCCGGCGCCTGCAGATAACGTTCGGCCAACTGGGTGAGGGCAGAGGCGCTGGCGCAGATATAGTCTTCCTGGGGCTGTGGCATGAGCCATTGTTTGATGGTAATTGTTGGTGTTGGTGTTGCCGGTGCTGTTGTCGACTCGCCACAAAATGTTTCCGCGGAAACATTTTTCGCGTCCGCTTTGGTACCAACTGCCTCTGCCTCACGCCGCTCAGCCTCGCGTTTTTCCCGCCGCTGGGTATCAACAATCAGTTCCAGTGCCTTGATCACCAGGGCGCCTTCTTCTGCTGGCAGGCGCACGCTGATGACATACATACCCGTGTCGTCCTGGGTCCACGACAGGCCCTTTTCATGTCGCCATGCATCAAACTCATCGACGGGCATCTCGAGTTGCCGGCAGCGTTGGTACTTACGCACCAGCATTTCCATATGGGCAGCAGTGGCCGTCTCGGCGATCTGCATCAGAAAGGTCTCGTTGGCAGAGGTAGCCACCCGTGTCATGGCACGCACCATGGAATAGCTGATGGCCCCTCTAGCAAAGGCCGCGTCGATTAATGGCAAGCCTGCCAGTGCCCGCGCGACACGGATCTTTTCGCGGGCCATCACATGGCCCATGCCAATTTTCCAGTTCAGGTAGTGGGCAAAAGTTTTGATGCCATCACCATGCCAGCCTTCGTGGGCATCAAAGCGGGCCAGCAGTGTCAGGAAACGATGGTTGGCGGCATTCAATTGGGCGGCAAGATTAAGGAGCTCGTTTTCGAGTTCCTCACACACCAGACGCCGGGCAAGTTCATGGTTAATACAGGGCGGCAGGGGCGCGGGTTTGCCGGCAAAATCCTGATTGGCGGGTGTATATGTTAGCTCTGCAGCTTTCAGCATGACAAGCCTCCGCAATATCGTTAACGTGTATACATATACAGTATTATACCCATGGCAAGTACAGACTGAAGGATCAAAATCGCATAACAAATACCCTGCAAATAACCTTTGGTTCGGGTCCTTCGGTTCAGCACTTAGGCGAATACCCCGGCGAATACCTCAGACGAATACCCCATACGAATACCCAGGCGCGAAGTTCGCGCTGATGTTTTATACTCGCCAGCACCGTCTCGATTCCCATAAGCCCTTAATTTCACGAGGACATATCATGTTAACGCTGCACCACCTGCGCATCGGGCGCTCAATCTTTACCGTCTGGCTGGCTGAAGAGCTTGAGCTTGATTACCAGATTCAGGAATACCTGCGTAACCCCGAAACCATGCGAGCCCCTGCCACCCTCAAAAATGTCAATCCCCTCGGCAGATCACCGGCCATTGAAGATGACGGCATGGTGTTGTGTGAGTCTGGCGCCATTACCTGCTACCTGCTCGAGAAGTATGATCCCGACCACAAGTTCTCGCCCCGGCGCACCGACCTGCAGGCCTGGGCCGAGTATATGCAGTGGTTGGTGTACCCGGAGGCGTCGGTTTTTGCGCCGCTGTTCATGCGCATGCTGGCAATGCGATCGGCCGAGGCCAAACCCTTTCTGGAGAGCTACAGCGCGCCAGAAATCGCCCTGCACTTTGGCCACATCGCCAACAAATTGGCAGGCAACGAGTTTATTCTGGGTGACAACATCAGCGGCGCAGACTTCGGCATCAGCTATGTGATTGGCCTTGGCGAACGCCTTGGCGCAATCGCTGATTACCCCACCCTGACCGCCTACCTGGCCCGCAACCGCGCCAGGCCCGCCTTTGTTCGAGCGTTGGCGCGGGGAGTGGAATAATACCCGTTGCGGCCCTGTGCGCCTGACGGGGCCAAGCCTCGGGACTAAACGAAAGTTTAGACCAAAGGTTGGCTCATGCTCGCATCTGCCTCTGCTATAGTCTGACTGCTGACAAAGGTACTCCGGCGTTATGAAAATTCTCCACACCGCAGACTGGCACATCGGCCGGCAATTCCACAATGTGTCGCTGCTCGATGATCAGCGCCATGTGCTGGCGCAGATCATCGACCTGCTCAAGCAAGAAGCCGTGGATGTGATGATTATTGCCGGTGACATCTATGATCGCTCCGTGCCGCCGGCCGATGCCGTCAAGCTGCTGGACGAAACCCTGCATACCATTGTCAATGACCTGGGCATACCCGTGCTGGTGATTGCCGGCAACCACGATAGCCCCGAGCGCCTCGGTTTTGGTGCCCGGCAGCTGCTCCAGGCCGGGCTGCATATCGCCGGGCCACTGCAGGCTGATATCAACCCCTACATACACACCGATGCCCATGGCCAGGTAGTGTTTTATTCCTTGCCCTACATGGACCCGGCCACCCTGCGAAATGTGTTTGAAGTTGATATCCACGGCTTCGACGAAGCCATGGCGTTTATGACCGATCGCATCAAGGCTTATCACGGCGAGCACCACCCCAACAGCCGCTCAGTGGTGATCTGCCATTGTTTTCTCGCGGGTGGTGCCACCAGCGAATCTGAACGGCCCTTATCTGTAGGTGGTGCCGACCAGGTCAGCGCCGGCCAGTTTGCGGCATTTAACTACACCGCTCTGGGTCACCTGCACCAGCCCCAGGCCAAGGGCGAAGAGCATATTCGTTATGCCGGTTCACTGCTCAAATACTCATTCTCGGAGATAGAGAAAGCCAAGTCGGTGACACTGGTTGACCTGCAGGCGGACGGCAGCTGCCAGATTGATGAGGTGTTACTGGCGCCCCTGCGGGATATGCGCGTTGTTGAAGACACCATGGAGCGAATTCTGGCCCAGGGCAAACTCGACCCGCACAACCACGATTATGTGCTGGTGCGCCTGCTCGATACCGACGCCATTCTTGACCCCATGGGCAAACTACGCAGCGTTTATCCCAACGTGCTGCATCTGGAAAAACCCAACCTGCGCAACAGCGGCGAGCGCATGGTGCCCGACCAGAACCTGCTGCAGAAAAACGGCCTGCAGCTGTTTGAAGACTTTTTTCGCCAGGTGACCACAGAAGAGTTGCGTGACGACCAGCGCCAGCACCTGGTGACGCTCATTGATGAACTGCAGCACCCAAGCGCCGAGCACAGTGACACGGAGCCAACACCATGAGGCCCGTGGTGCTGACTATGGCCGCCTTTGGCTCCTTTGCCGGTGAAGAGTCTGTGGATTTTCGGCTGCTGGGCCCCAACCCCCTGTTTCTGATTAACGGCCCCACCGGCGCCGGCAAAACCACCCTACTGGATGCCATCTGTTTTGCGTTGTATGGCGAAACCACCGGCATGGATCGCAGCGCCAAAGAAATGCGCAGCGACTTCGCCGATGCCGAGCAACTGACCGAAGTGACCCTGCTGTTTGAGTTAAAAGGCCTGTATTACAGGATTACCCGCAGCCCGGAACAACAAAGACCCCAGAGAGGCCGGCAGGGCAACACCAAACATTCACCCAAGGCGCAACTGTGGCGTTCCGATGCCGAGGGTAATGAGGTTGAGCTGCTGGTAGCAAAGAAAGTCAGCGAAGCCGACACCGCCATCACTGAGCTCACCGGCCTTACCGCCGACCAGTTTCGGCAGGTGATGGTGTTACCCCAGGGCAAATTCCGCGACCTGCTGCTGGCCAAACCCAAAGACCGCGAGGATATTTTTCGAACCCTGTTTGATACCCGCTTGTATTACCAGCTGGAGCAGCGCCTGAGAATCCAGGCCAACCAACTGGAGGCCAGGGTCAATGAGTCGCTTATTCAGCAAAAGACCTGGCTTAACACTGCGCACGTCGAGACCACTGAGCAGCTCGCCAACAGTTTGGTAGAGCTGGCGCCCAGGCATGCGCTGGCCGCCACGGCCCACACAGTTGCCGTAGCAAGCGATGCCCAGGCTTTGCAGAACCTCAATGCCGGCACAACACTGGCCCAGCGTTTTGTGGCGTTCAAGCAAGCCAGCGACCAGCTGGCCGCTCTGGGCGAGCAGCAACCACAGATAGACCAATACAAACAACAACAGGCGCTGGCCCTTGAGGCCAACAGCATTGAAGGGATGTATGAGGTCCAGTTGCGTGCTCAGCAACAACTTTTCGCCGCTAACACTGAAGCGGTGGCGTGCAAACAGCTGGCAGAGCAGGCGGCCAGAGCGATGGCTACGGCCGTCGAGCAGAACGAAGCCCAGGTCATCAGCAAGACGCAGCTGGACGAAGCCCGGCGCCAGCAAGTTGCACTGGCAGGCCACAAGCAGCGAGCCCATACGCTGGTGGCCCTGCAACAAGCGCAAGACCATGCCGCGGCAGCGGTGCATAAGGCTGAGCAAAATTTGTTGGCCGTGCAGCAAGAGGTCGGCAGCCTGGAGGCGGCAACCCGCAAGCTGGCAGTGGAAAGAGAAACACTGCAGGCCGGCGCTAACAACATTGGCAGGTTTGAACAACAACTGCTGCGCACCAAGACCGCTGCCGGTTTGTACCAGAAGCTCGATGACCAACACCGCAAAAAGCTGGCGAGTGAAAGCCAGTTGAGTGTTGCCCAAGCAGCTGTTGAACAATGTACAGCCAAACATAAAACCGCCAGCGTAGCCAGAATGCAGCTTGAGCAGGCCTGGCATCTGGGCCAGGCAGCGCTGCTGGCAGCCGCATTGGGTAAGGGTGCGCCATGCCCCGTGTGTGGCAGTGTTGAGCATCCGCTTCTCGCCAGCAGCAGTGATACCATTCCTGACCAGTCTGCTATTGATCAGGCGCGAGAACATGAGGGCCAATGCCACCAGGCGCTGAGCCGCGCCCAACAGGCTGAGGCCTTGGCTGGTAGTCAGATATCAACAATTGGCGATGTTATTACCGAGCTTGCAGCAGAACTGCAGGCGGCATTGGCGCTGTTGCCGAATGACGTGGCGCGCGCTGACAGCCAGCAACTAGCTGCTGCGACTAAGGCACTGCAAGCACAGGTGGCAGAAGCCAACAGCCAGCAATTGCAGCTGCTGCCAATAGACAAGACCCTGGCAGCCAACAAAACAAAAAGTGGACAACAACAGGTACAACTGGAGCAGTGCCGCACAACACTGGCCGCAAACCAACAAGCGGCCGCCACTGCCAGCGCCACACTGGCGCAGAGTGAGAGCGAGATTCCGCCCGAGTTTCGCAGTGAGCCGGCGCTGGATAAAGAGATTGCCAGCAACGCCAGTGTAATAGCCCAGCTGCTGCAGCATATTGAAGCAGCCCAGGCCGCCTATGAGGCGGCGTTGCAGGATAATGCCCGCGCGCAAACGGCGCTGCAGGTGGCTGCAACCAATGTGACCAAAAGTGCTGCGCAGCAACAGCAAGCCACAGCCGCCTGGGCGGCAGCACTCGCCGGTGCCAGCTTTGCTGATGAAGCCGCGTTTGCCACAGCACGCTTGGAGAAAGCTGAGTTGGGCAAGCTGGCGACAAGAATTCGCGATTTTGATGACGCCAAGCTCAAGGCCCAACAGATTCATGATTCGCTAAGACTGGAGCTGCAGGACAAGGCACCCCCTGCCATGGAGGCGTTGGCAGAGACAAGACAAGCTGCGGCTGCGGTGCTCAGCGAAGCCCATGAGACCTTCCAGGCCCTGGACCGACAGCTGCGCAAGCTCAAGGAAGTGGATGCGGCAATAACCAAACTGGTTAAGTCGCAACAGGCCCTGGAGGATGAATATAAGTTGATTGGCACCCTCAGCCAGGTGGCCAACGGCAAGAACCAGCAGAATATGAGCCTGCAGCGGTTTGTGCTGAGCGTGATTCTGGATGAGGTGCTGATTATGGCGGGCGAGCGCCTCAGCCATATGAGCAAGGGCCGTTATACCCTGCTGCGCCGCACTGAAGTCACCGGTGCCCAGAAGTCTGGCCTGGAACTCGATGTTGAAGATGCCTACACAGGCAAGACCCGGCCAGTGTCGACTTTGTCTGGCGGCGAGAGTTTTATCGCAGCGTTGTCGCTGGCGCTGGGGCTGAGTGATGTGGTGCAGAGCCATTCTGGTGGGATAAGGCTGGATACGTTGTTTATTGATGAGGGCTTTGGCAGTTTGGATCCAGAGAGTTTGGATCTTGCGATAACGACTCTGATTGATCTGCAGAAGGCGGGGCGGATGGTTGGGGTTATTTCGCATGTGCCGGAGTTGCAAGAGCGGATTGATGTGCGGGTGGATGTGGTGGTTGGGAGGGTTGGGAGT
>JANQYP010000068.1:40101-51786 GCA_030728785.1 Pseudomonadales bacterium | reverse complement strand
TTTTACTCCGACCCCAAACTTCCGACCCCAAACTTTGAACCCCAAATTTAGACCCCAAATTCAGATCACCTCAGCCACATCCCGGCACACGAAGTCGTCGCTACCGTTGCTCCCTTCCAGGCCTGGCGGGGTTCGCAACTATTCATTGCGAGAGGACCGAGGTGAAGCGCGCAGTATAACAATATGAAACTCACTTGGCCTGCTTTTCTTTGCTGTCTTTAGCAATTTCTTGCTGGACCGCGTCGCTGACCGTGTTCAGAAAGCGGTCATGGTTGGTGCTGGCCCAGGCATAGCTGGCTGCCCGGTTGGCATTGGCCGACTGAAAACATGGCGTCACATGGCGCGCAAACAGCTGATAACTCTTCTGGGTCTGCTCCCAGTCGGCCCAGTTGTGGGCCAGTTGCAGGAAACTGCCGAAGCCACCGGACTGTTCCTGCAGGCGCTGGATTTGCTGGATAGCGTCGTCTGCGGTGCCGATGACAGCCATGCCGCTGTCAACCAGCGCCTGGGCCGGGTCAACACCATCTTCGTTGGGGGCAATGGGCAGTGCTGCGGCCTCCTGGAAATAGCGAACCCAGGCGTCGAGGCCATAACGGACATTGTCGAAGGCCTGTGCGCGAGATTCGGCAATATGTACCGGGCCCACCAGTGACCATTGGCTGCGGTCGGCCACCTGTCGGTGTTCCTTGGCCTTACGACAGTAGATTTCCCAGTTGCTGGCCAAAGCGTTAAAGCCACCGGCGGAGGTCGCGCCTATGGATAACAGGCCAAGGCCATGGCTGCCGGCAGCGCGGGCACCGGCGGGCGAGACCTGAGAGGCAACGGCCATTTTGACCATGGGTTTGGTATAGGGTTGCAGTTGCAGACGTGCCTCATTCAGCTCAAACCAGGCTGTTTTGCGGGTCACTGTCTCGCCGCGCAGCAGGGGCACCAGTACCTCGATGGCCTCGAGCATCATGTCGCGCTGCTGCAGTGGATTAATGCCCATCATAAAGGCGTCTGATGGCAGGGCTCCTGGACCCACGCCAAATGAAACTCTGCCACGGGTCATATGGTCGAGCTGCATGATGCGATCGGCAAGCATCAGCGGGTGATGGTAGGGCAGGGATGACACGCCAGTGCCAAAGTGAATGTTGCGGGTTCGCTGGGCCGCCGCGGCAATAAACAGCTCTGGTGAAGCGATGATTTCAAAACCGGCTGAATGGTGCTCGCCAATCCAGGCATCATCGTAGCCCAGCTGGTCCAGCAACTCGATCAGTGCCATATCGCGTTCCAGGGCCTGGGTGGGGTTTTCGGCCAGGCTGTGGAAGGGCGCCAGAAAAATTCCGAATTTGAGATCGGCATAGGACATGACATACTCCGGCGAGTGGTTTTGCCACGCAGTCTATGTAGTTCGGGCTGAAAGAGTCAATTAACCTGTCAGCTGTGCTGCCGGAGAGTCGTCATGAAATTACCCTTAACCCCCGATTTGACCAAGGCTGGCGCCGCGGCGCTGCGCGATCCGCGTATCAGCACCGCTTTTGTTCAGGCCAATGGCCTGACCTTCGAGGTGGATCAATGCGGCACAGGTGACAAGCTGGCACTTTGCCTGCACGGTTTTCCTGAAAGCAGCTTTTCCTGGCGTTACCAGTTGCCGGTGCTTGCCGACCTGGGTTACACCGCCTGGGCGCCGAATCTGCGCGGTTACGGCAAGAGTTCCCGGCCAGCCTTGGTCGAAGACTATGCACTGCCGCATTTGCTGGCCGACGTTGCGGGTTTGATTGATGCCGCCGGAAAGTCCGAAGTAGTGCTTATTGCCCACGATTGGGGTGCCGTGATTGCCTGGGAGTTTGCCATTGCCCAGGTCAGGCCGCTGACCCACCTTATCATCTGCAATGTGCCCCATCCTGCGGCCATGCAAAGAGCCTTTGGTTTTGCTCAGCTGCTGAAGTCATGGTATGTCTTGTTTTTCCAGATACCGGGCCTGCCGGAGCGCCTGTTGGGTCGCCAACAGGCCCGGCCTGTCGCCGAGGTGTTTGTGTCATCAAGCGTGGATAAAAGCCGATTTCCGCCGGCAGTTGTCCAGGTTTACCAGGACAATGCTGCCCAGCCCGGTGCCCTGACTGCCATGGTGAACTACTACAGAGCCTTGTTGCGCTTTCGTAGCAAACGCAAAGTCGGCACAAGTGTGCCAGTGATTACTACCCCAACATTGATGTTGTGGGGCGAGGAAGATGTGGCGTTGACTGTTGAATCCACCTACCACACGGAAGATTACGTCAGGGATTTCCGCATTCGTTATCTGCCGCGGGTATCCCATTGGGTGCAGCAGGAAGCCCCGGAAGCCGTCAACGAGATGATCAAGGCCTTCCTGCTCGATGAGGCGATCCCCTATGCGCGCTGGGAACTGAATCTGGTGCCGTCACTGGCCGAGGCCAGCCCGCCGGTTGAGGGAGCTGCAGGCTAAGGTAGCAGCTCGGCGGCAAATGCCGCGGCCACTGTGCCATCAGCCATGCGCAGTGACAGCCAGGTGTCCACATATTCACGCCAGGTCAGATCGCGGGGGAGCAAATAGGCCTTTTCCTGATACGTCAAGGTCGGTTGACCTTGCATGGTGGCACACAGGTCTGGCTCGCGTACAGTTTGCAGCCGGACCTCAATGGCATCGGTAATCATCACGTCGGCGCGCCCGGCCACCAGTTCGGCAAAGATACTGCGGTTGTCCCCATGGCTAATAAGGCTGGCCTGGTGCAGCTGAGTGCGGGCAAAATCTTCATTGGTGCCGCCGGGATTAACGATGACCCTGACGCCCGGTTGATCAATGTCCGTCAGGGATGTGTATTTTGAAGTCTGGTCGCAGCGGCTGATGGGTGTCTTGCCGCCAACATGATAAGGCTGGCTGAGAAAGCCCACTTGCTGTCGCGCCAGGGTTCTTGAAATACCACTCATGGCGATATCAAAACTGCCGGCCCGCAGGTCATCCAGCAGGGTTGGCCAGCTGGTTTTTACCCAGCGTATATCAACCCCGAGTGACCTGGCGAGATCCCCCGCAAGCCTGATATCAATGCCGGCTGGCAGGTCATCCCGAACTGTTGAAAAGGGTGCATAGTCACCTGTAGTGGCGACACGCAGGACGCCGGTAGCAACAATCTGGTCGAGTCTGTTGGGAAATTTCTCCACTTCAAACAAAGCTCGAAACAAAGCATATTTTGTCGAATCAGACAGGCCTTCAACATTGATGCTGCGCACAAACTGGTTGGCGAGAGACTTGTCGGTGATGGGGTAAGTGTCGGCAATGGTGCTAACAATCGCCTCACCAAGCTCATTGAGGCGCGGGCGCAGTTCATCCTGCAGGGAAGGTATTGATTCGGGTAGCTGGCGATTATCAGCCCACTCCTCAAACCAGTAACGCTGGATTTCCTTGGCTGCCTCGATCTGTATGGCAAAAAAGAAGCGACTTGATGCAGGGGTCAGGCCATAGGCAAGGGCAGCGCCTGCAGCGTCGTCGAGGACAATGGTTTCGCGCGCCTGATCCTCAATAGCCAGCTGGTTGCTGAACTTGTAGGCGGCGACGCCGCGCATCAACTCCAGGCGTGCCTCAATGAGCTCAAACAGTCGTTCAATGTGCTGTGCACCTCTTGGGTCGTTCAGTGGCGCAGCACTAGCCTGGGGCGTATACAAGAGGGGCGCAAACAACAGGGGCGCAAACAACAGGGGCAGCAGGCTGGCCAGCACGCTGTTACGGACAAGCAACTGCTTAAATGTGCGCTTGAATGTGCGAGTGAATGTGCTCACAAAAGTTACCCGTTCAGGTTTTCGTCGATCATAACACGACTGACCGAGGACTCACCCTTGCTGATTTCAGCGGCCGCCTGTGCTATTTTGCGGCTTTTGTCCTGATTCCCAAAAATTGTTCACCGGAGACTGATATGTCCGCTTCAAGCCCTGCCGATTCCACCAGCACAGATCCTCTTATTTACGCCCAGGATGGTCATGTGGTGACCCTGACACTCAATCGCCATGAAACCCGCAATGCCATCTCTGAAGATGAGATGGTAGACGCCATTGAGGCTGCCTGCGACCGGATTAATGGTGATCACAGTGTCAGGGTGGTTATTCTCACGGGTGCCGGCAGTGCGTTTTCATCCGGAGGTAATGTCAAGGACATGCAGGACAAAAAAGGTATGTTTGGCGGCACGGCAACGGCGATCCGGGATGGCTACCGCCGTGGTATTCAGCGAATTCCTCTGGCGATCCATCGTCTTGAGGTGCCCATTATTGCTGCCGTTAACGGTGCTGCCATAGGCGCTGGCTGCGATCTGGCGATGATGTGTGACATGCGTGTAGCGTCCGAAAAAGCCCTGTTTGCCGAGAGTTTTGTCAAAGTAGGCCTGATTCCAGGTGACGGTGGTGCCTGGTTTCTGCCGCGTGTTGTCGGTATTTCCCGGGCTAACGAAATGGCATTCACCGGTGAACCCGTGAACGCCAGCACGGCGCTGGCCTGGGGAATGGTGTCGCGGGTTGTTGCGCCGGCTGAGTTGCTGGCGGCCGCTAACGAGCTGGCAGGACGGATTGCCGTCAACCCGCCCGCGGCGTTGCGGATGACCAAAAAACTGCTGAAGGAAGGCGAGCACACACAGCTGGAAACACTGCTGGAAATGTCCGCCTCGCTGCAGGCTCTGGCGCATCAGACCAAAGACCATGCCGAGGCAGTGGACGCCATTATTGCGCGCCGAGCGCCTGTTTTCAGTGGTGAATAGCTGCCGAAGAATCGCCTACCTTAGCCATCGTTTGCCGCCTGACCGTTAAAAACTGGCATGCTTGTGCTTTCTGCCAGGCTGGCCAGCCCTGTTCAGGGCTGCTCCAGCAGATCATATTTTTTCAGGTAGCCGCGCAACTGGTGATAGGTAACGCCCAGCGCATCCGCGGTTTTTTTCTGGTTGAACTGGTTGCTAGCCAGAGCAGCATTAATCAAACCCACCTCATAATCCTGCACCGCCTGCCGAAAGTCGATGGGCAATGCCGGGTTGGAATTGGCCGCTGCCAGCCTGCTGGCTGTTGTGCCTGTCGAATCGGGTGTTGCCGGTAAATCTGTTGCGGCACCGTCTGCTGGGCTGGCAACTGCGGCATTGCGGGATTTCAGGCGATAAGGGGAGTCAAAAGGGTCAAGACAAATGTAGTCAACCACCGCCTCAGGATTGTGGCTGCGATAGACACTGCGTTCCACCACATTCTTCAGCTCCCGCACATTTCCCGGCCAGGGATAGTGCAGCAGCAGGTCCCGAGCAGCCGCGCTGAATCCGGGGAAATAGGCGCGGCCCAGATCTGTGGCCATGTTGACCGCAAAATGCTCGGCAAGAATCAGCACATCTTCAGGCCGGGTCCGCAGTGGTGGCAGGGTAATCACATCAAAGGCCAGCCGGTCCAGCAGATCTTCTCGAAACCTGCCTTGCTGCGCCAGGCCCGGCAGGTCAGCGTTGGTGGCTGCTATTAATCTGACATCGGTGGTCATGGTCTTGCTGCCGCCCACCCGTTCATACTCACCATATTCAATGACCCGCAGCAATTTTTCCTGCACCAGGGGCGAGGTGGTGGCCAGTTCGTCGAGAAACAAGGAGCCTTTGTCTGCGCGTTCGAAACGCCCGCGGTGCAGTTTTTGGGCGCCGGTGAATGCGCCGGCATCATGGCCAAACAGTTCGGTTTCCAGCAGCGACTCGCTGATGGCAGCACAGTTCATTTTGATGAACTCCTGATCCCAGCGGGTCGAGAGAAAGTGCAGGCGGGCGGCAATCAGTTCTTTGCCGGTGCCGCGCTCGCCGACAATTAAAACGGGTTTGTTAAGGGGCGCCATCTGCGAGACGTGTTCGAGCACCTCCATAAAAGCTGGAGATTCTCCCAGCAGGCGTTCCCCGTGTTGTCCTGAAGTCATATTGTCTCAGCCGCTGATGGAAGTGATAAGTCGAAAGCCGGTGCCGCGTCCCTCACCGACCTGGTGGTTGCAGTAAGTTTGTGATTGATGCCGCTGCTCATTTCACTAGCTGATCATTTCCCTAGCTGATCATTTCACTAATAGTTGGTCTGTTTTGCTAAAAAGATGGGTGTGTTTCCAAACCCCTGGGCCGTACATTAAATGACAAGAATAGGAAAAGCCATAAATTACAAAGAGATATCTTGTGCTGCAGGCTCTGGTCGGAGTTGGCACGCTTTGTGGTTATAACTTTGTAGAAATAACTTTGTACAAACAAGAAACCAAAGCGTATTGCAAACCAGGCCACTGACCCGTTTGGGTGGCCACCAGACATTCATGACATGAGGTTGAGGACTATGGGTATTTTTTCCAGATTCACAGACATTATCAACGCCAACATCAATTCAATCCTGGACAAGGCTGAAGATCCGGAAAAAATGGTCCGCCTGATCATCCAGGAAATGGAAGAGACACTGGTTGAGGTCCGCACCCAGTCCGCCAAACTGATTGCTGACAAAAAAGAGCTGGCCCGACGGGCTGACCGAGCCCGCCACGAAGCTGGCGACTGGGAACGCAAGGCTGAGCTGGCTCTGTCCAAGAACCGTGAGGACCTGGCTCGCGCAGCGTTAAAAGAAAAGAATGAGGCGCTGGCCGTGGTCAGCAGCATTGACGCTGATCTGGAGCAGATTGACGATAACCTGCAGAAACTGTCGGCAGATATCGGCCAGTTGCAGCAGAAACTGGCCGATGCCAAGACCCGCCAGAAGTCGCTGATCATGCGCGGCAAGACCGCCCAGTCACGGATGGGGGTCAAACGCCAGTTGCACGATGTCAATATTGACGATGCCATGGGCCGCTTTGAGCGTTATGAACGCCGCATTGATGACCTTGAGGGTGAGGTTGAGGCCTATGACCTGGGCCAGCGTAACCTTGCCGATGAAATTGCAGGACTTGAAGCCGACGAGCAGGTAGACCAGGAGCTGGCCAAGCTCAAGCAGAAGTTGCAGGCCGGCCAGCCAACTGCCAGCCAAGACGAATAACATGGGCAGCAGGCGTTTGTTGTTACCGCGGCCGCGATTCAATCAGGTCGCACTGGCGCGACCGACCAGCACAGGGGAGGAAAACAGATGGAAGGCATAGTAATAGCAATATTTGTCCCGGTTGTGGTTTTTATGGTGATTGTTGCACCCATCTGGATCGTTCTTCACTATCGCGCAAAGGCCCGGACTGGCGATGGTCTGTCAGCGGGCGAGCGGGCCGAGCTGGAAGACATGATTGATGTGGCGAATAAAATGGCAGCGCGAGTAGAGACCCTCGAGGCTATCCTCGATGTGGAAAGCCCGGGCTGGCGCGAGAAGCAACAGCACGCCTCATAAGGTTGGTTTATCAAGACATTGGCAGGGGGTGATGACAGTGAGCAGGTCAGACCGAGAACAACGTGATGCTGAGAGTGCCGCGCGACGCGCCCGCAGGCTGGCGGAGCGGGCAGAACTCAGGGCCCAGCGCAGGGCCCAAAGTGCGCAGGAAGCGGCCGAACGAGCCGACCGTTTGGCGGCGCGAGCGGCCCTAGGGCGTGAATCGCGAGGCCGGAAGTTGGACCGTTCCATCGAAGATTATGTTGACAAGATAGCCGAGTCGCTGACGCGCAAAGCCACCGATTGGCTTGATGACGAAACCGATTGGCTTGATGACGAAGATGCAGCGCCAAGGCATGAGCAAAACGACCGGGGGTCGAGTCGTCGGGCTCGTCGGCACACCAGGCGTCACCGGCCATCGCTTTTGAGCCGCTTCAGTTCCAGTAAGACCCTGTACCGAGATAAGGCCCGCGGCAAAGTGCTGGGCGTCTGCGCCGGTATGGCTGATTATCTGGAGGTTGAAATCTGGCAGGTCAGGTTGTTTGCCCTGTTGGGGTTGCTGTTTGTCGGCTCCGTGACTCTGCCCGTGTACTTTATTCTGTATTTCCTGATGGAAGATAAGCCCTATTATCGCCAGGTCACTGACCGTTTTGATGATGAGGCTGAGGGCCGAGGCGATTATCGGGATGCTGCTGAGGCGCCGCGGCACTCAGCCTCTGAGCGCCACAATAACCGCAGTAACCGCAGTAACCACAGTAACCGCAGCAATGGCCAGATATTACGCTCTGCTAAAAGCAAGTTTGCTGATTTAGAGGCGCGAGTCAGATCCATGGAGTCACATGTCACCTCGTCGCGCTTTGAACTGCAGCGGGAGATCAGGAAGATTGCCGGAGATGAATTGTGACGATCGAGGTCCGCGCGCTGTGCAACTTCGACAAGGTGTTGCTGCGTGGACCTGGCATTCTGACAATCAGCCAGGGCGATCATGAGTGCCTGACATTACAGGCGCCGCGCTGCGCCATCGGCCAGCTGCAAACCGTTGTTGTCGACGGCGAACTGCAGTTGGGTTGTGTGCCGCAGCAGGCGCCAGGTGCGGTTATCCCGTTGCAGCTGCACCGTGAGGTCATCACCTATGACCTGCAGGTAAGGAGCCTGGCGCGGCTGCGGTTGACTGGTACTGGCCGCGCGGTATTGCCCGATATGGATACTGACCGGTTGCTTGTGCAGGTGCTGGGTGGCGGCCAGGTCCGCCTTGATCACCTGACAGCAGATCACCTGGAGGTGCTGATTGACGGCCGTGGCAAGGTGCGAGTGAATGGTGATGTGGAAACCCAGCAGGTGTGTGTCCGTGGTGCCGGTGACTATCACGCGCTGGCCCTGACCTGTGACTTTGCCGATCTGCGGGTCACGGATGCCGGCAGGGCGGCCGTGGCTGTTAACGAGATCCTGAATGTGGTGATTAGTGGCCACGGCGCGGTCAGTTATGCGGGTAACCCGGACATCACTCAGGTCATTTCAGGGCCCGGCCAGCTGCAGCGCAGAAAGTCGACAGGCGGGGCACCGAAGCGAGGCGAGGAGCATGGATAAGATATGGATGTTGTGCTCGTGGCGGGTGTCAGCCTCGCCGTTGCTGATGCCCTGTACGACGACAACGGCGCCGGCTGAGGCCTGCAGCGGCCGAGATCCAGCATCGGGTTGGGTCAGGTACTCGACTGGTTGACCTGATCAAAGTTGAAGACCCGCGCTCGAGGTTCGGTGGTTTCGACATAGTGGCCACCGGTATGGTCACCAATGCAGGCCTGCCAGAAGGGATAAGCCGCCTGGTTGGCGCGCATCACCCGCACCTGCCAGGGCCCGGGGAACAGACAGAACAAGGCGCGCGCCGCACCCCTGCCGATGCCGCAGCGGCGATGGGCGCGGAGAATAAAAAATTCTGCCATGTCCATATGCTGTTTGCCCGTCGCCGGCTCCTTGTCTTGCCGTAACAGCGCCAGGCCGACAATCTGGTTTTTGTGTTCGACAAAAAACGGAAAACGTTGCGGATCATGCCAGTAGTGACCCAGATAGGGGTAACTGAAGCGTCCCCGACTGTCCATTGGCACCGGTGTAAATTCGGAAAAGTCGTGCAGGTAACACTGCAGCAGGTTAGCGACCACATCCTGTTCTGCTGCCTGCGCGTGCCTGATGTTAACGGTCACTGCGGTTGTGCCGGCAGCACCCGGTCCGGGTAATTACAGAAGATGCCATCGACGCCATAGTCGCGCATACGCTGAATGTCGGCAGCTTCATTGACCGTATAGACCAACACCTGCAGGCCATGGCCGTGGGCCGCCTGCACCAGCTCAGGGGTGACCAGCTTGATAGCAAGGTTGAGTGAATAAGCGCCGAGCCGGTCGGCGCGCGCCAGATAGTCTTTTTTGGCGCGGTGGAACAGGGCGCCGCGCCTGAACAGCGGGTCGGCCAGGGCCAGCTCCTGGTGGTCGAAGGATGAGAGCATAAACTCGTCACTGCGCCAGCCTTGTGCCAGATAATCGTGCAGCAGTTGGCAGACCGGCGCTGCAGTATGAGGACCTTTCAGCTCGATATTGATGCCGGCGCGGTGATCCACCAGTTCAATCACCTCCTTGAGGGTGGGAATCTGCTGGCCGTTGCCTGCATCCAGGGAGCGCAGGGTTGCCAGCGGTGTCTGCATGACCTGGCCCTTGCCGTTGGTGGTGCGTTCCAGAGTGTCATCGTGGATCACCAGCAGTTCACCCTCAACGGCATAGACATCCAGTTCCAACCACGGACAGCCCATGGTGATTGCCAGTTCGAAGGCCGCCAGGGTGTTTTCCGGGGCGTAACCACAGGCACCACGGTGGCCGATACAGATCATGTTGGGCATGGGTTGAAGCTCCGTGCTTGGTTTGGATGCATCTCTGGGCGGGTCAGGAGGATGGGTTTAGGCTGCAGGGCGCGCTGCGTCGCTATTGTGGGGGACACTGTAAATCCATCCGCTGGGCAGGTCCAGTGTTGCGGGCGACCACATACCAGTGCTGGGTGAAGATGTCGGGCAGAAACCCGGCAATTGTAATGAATCATCTGCCAATACCCCGTACAATTTGGCCTGGATGTTCCCAGTCACCTGCAGCGATCCACATCGGCATGAGTTATCAGGTTCTCGCCAGAAAATATCGACCCGCCAACTTTGAAGAACTCGAAGGCCAGGACCATGTGCGGCGCGCGCTGGTGAATGCCCTGGAGCAGAACCGTCTGCACCACGCCTATTTGTTTACCGGCACTCGCGGCACAGGCAAGACCACCATTGCCCGCATCTTTGCGAAATGCCTGAATTGTGACAAGGGTATTACGTCGACGCCCTGTGGCGAGTGTGGCAGCTGCCTGGAGATCGCTCAGGGTCGCAGCGTCGACTTGATTGAGGTGGACGCCGCGTCGCGCACCGGCGTCGACAGTACCCGCGAGTTACTCGACAACGTCCAGTACATGCCCACCCGCAGTCGTTTCAAGGTATACCTGATTGACGAAGTACACATGTTTTCCACCAGCAGCTTTAATGCCCTGCTGAAAACCCTCGAAGAGCCGCCGGAGCATGTCAAGTTTCTGCTTGCCACAACGGACCCAAAGAAGCTGCCGGTGACGGTGTTGTCCCGCTGCCTGCAGTTCAATTTGAAAAACCTTTCCGCCGAGCGCATGGTCAGCTATCTGGCTGCTGTGCTCGACAAAGAGCAGGTGGTGTATGAGCAGCCAGCGCTCTGGCAGCTGGGGCGAGCCGCCGACGGCAGTATGCGCGATGCCTTGAGCCTGGCGGACCAGGCCATAGCCTTTGGTGACAACCAGATTACGGAGAATGCCGTTAAAGCGATGCTGGGCGCCATTGACCAGCTGGAAATCTACCAGATTATCAGGGCCCTGATGGCGCGGGACGGCGCCAGGTTGCTGGCCCAAATTGCCCGCATGGGTGAGTATGCGCCGGACTACAGCGGCCTGCTTGCGGATATTCTGGCACTGCTGCACCGGGTCGCGGTGGCCCAGGCCCTGCCCGAGGGTATTGATAACAGCCTGGGTGACCGGGAAGAGGTGCTGGCCATTGCCAGCCATCTGAGTCGGGAAGATGTGCAGCTGTATTACCAGATAGGCCTTATTGGTCAGCGGGATCTGGCCCTGGCGCCTGACCCACGTACCGGCTTTGAGATGGTGATGTTGCGCATGCTGGCTTTTGTGCCCAATGTCCAGGCTCAGGCTCCCGATCCTGCCGCTCAGGAGGCGAGTGACACCACAAAAAAGTCTGATGGCCAGACGGCCATTGCCCCGGCACCAAGTTCTGCTGCACCATTATCTGCACCATTACCTGCACCGCTACCTGCACCACTATCTTCACCACTA
>JANQYP010000068.1:27059-40001 GCA_030728785.1 Pseudomonadales bacterium | reverse complement strand
CACCACTATCTTCACCACTACCTGCACCGCTACCTGCGCCATTATCTGCCGGCAGAACCGCGCCAGTTGCTGCCGATGACAAGCCTGTGGCAGGCCATGCGCCAACGCCAGCCGCCAGGCCGCAAACCCCCAGCGGCGCTTTGCCGCTGGCCCCGGAACATTGGGCAGATATTCTGGTCGAACTGGCATTAACCGGCGTTACCCAGTCAATTGCTGCCAATTGTGAGCTGGTATCAGTTCATGAAGGCCTGTGCCAGCTGGCCCTGAAGGCGCAACACGCGGCGCTCTGGAACAAGACCCATGAAGAGCGGATTGCTGTGGCCCTGGCCAGCAGGTACGGCATGCCAGTAAAACTGGCACTGACGGTCGGTGACACTAACAACGAGACACCAGCAGAAGTGGCGCAACGGCGCCGGGACGAGCGACTTGCCGCAGCGCTACTGGCTATTGATAATGACGCCCGCCTGCAAGAGTTGCTGGACAGTTTTGATGCTACACTGGACCGCGATACCATTAAGCCGCGGAATCAGTCAGGAGACTAGTATGAGCACAAATGGCGGGCTGGGTGACTTGATGAAACAAGCCCAGCAAATGCAGGAAAAAGTTCAGCAGATGCAGCAGCAGCTGGCGAATGCCGAGGTGACCGGTGAGTCTGGTGCCGGCCTGGTCAAAGTGCTGATGACCGGTCGGCATGATGTCAAACGGGTGCAGATTGACCCAGGCCTGATGAGTGAAGACAAGGAGGTCCTGGAAGACCTGCTGGCGGCGGCCGTCAACGATGCTGTGCGCCGGGTAGAGAACAATCAGAAGGACAAGATGTCGTCGCTGACCGCCGGTATGTCCTTACCGCCGGGTTTCAAACTGCCGTTTTAGGCTGCCTGTTACTGAACACTCTGTTACTGAACACTCTGTTACTGAACACTCTGTTATTGAACACTCTGTTATTGAAGACTCTGTTACTGAAGACTCTGTTACTGAGAACCCTGTAGAAAAAGAAGACGAGACACCGGCATGCAGCAGATACCCGTGATAGAACAACTTGCCGAGGCGCTGCGCTGCCTGCCGGGCGTTGGTCCGAAAACTGCGCAACGTATGGTGTTGCACCTGCTGGAGCATGACCGCGGTGGCGGGCGGCGGTTGGCCGGCCGCTTGCAGGACGCCATGGACAAGGTCGTACACTGTGAGGTGTGTCGCAACTTTACCGAGTCAAGACGTTGTGAGATCTGCAGTAATCCGGGCCGCGACCATACAACGATTTGTGTTGTTGAGAACCCCGCGGACGTGATTGCCATTGAGTATACAGCGGGATATCAGGGTGGCTATTTTGTTCTGATGGGTACCCTGTCGCCGCTGGATGGCATAGGCCCGGCAGAAATTGGTGTTGCCCAGTTGGTGCAGCGCTGTCAGGCGGGTGTGACAGAAGTCATACTGGCTGTCAGTTCAACCGTTGAAGGTGAGGCGACGGCGCATTTTATTGCAGAAAGTCTCAAACCACTCGATGTCAAAGTATCAAGAATTGCCCACGGGATCCCGCTTGGCGGCGAGCTCGAATTTGTTGATGGCGGAACATTGTCCCATGCCCTGGCCGGAAGAAAACTGATTTAATGACTGTTGAATATGAAATGATTGACTCGCCAAGGCGCTTGGAAGAGGTGGTTGAACTGCTCCGAAAAGCCGATGCAGTGGCAATTGATACGGAGTTTGCGCGGTTTAATACCTACTATCCTATTGTCGGCCTGATCCAGCTTTATGATGGTCAGCAGTGTTACCTGGTTGACCCATTGCAGGTCACCGAGCTTGGCCCCCTCGCGGAGCTGTTGGAAGATCCGGCTGTGGTAAAGGTTTTCCATGCCTGCTCAGAAGACCTGGAGGTCTTCCATCATGTCCTTGAAGCCCTGCCCGGGCCGCTGTTCGACTCCCAGGTTGGCGCTGCCGCCTTGGGTGTGAACTTTTCCATCAGCTACCAGAAGCTGGTGGCGCACTATCTTGATATTGAAATCAGCAAGGAAGAAACGCGCTCCGACTGGTTACAGCGGCCACTCACCAGCTCCCAGCTCGATTATGCAGCGCTGGATGTGATTCACCTGCTGCAGGTCTATCGCCAGCAGGTGGCGCAGTTGACCACGGCGGCCAAGCTTGGTTGGGTGCAGGAAGAGTGTGCCGCCATGACCACCAGCATTGCGACGGATGTGGATCCGCAACTGGCCTACCTGCGCATCAAGGGGCTGGCGAAGCTTGATCGCGAAGCCATTTATATCGTCAAAACCATCTGTGCCTGGCGCGAGGTGAAGGCCAGGGAGCTGGATGTGCCGCGTAACCACGTCATTGATGAGCAATCTGTGCTGGCGGTTGCCGGACTCGATTATCTGCAAGTGGGTGGCCTGCACAAACACACCACCCTGAACTCCCGTCAGGTTCGCAAGTTTGGCGACGAGTTGGTGCAACTGATTGACACGGCGCGGCTGGTGCCAGAGGCTGAGCGGCCGCCGATAGTCGGGATAGATGCCTTGCCAGTGAGCAATAGCCTGATGAAACGCCTGAAACGGAAGGTGGCAGAAAAAGCTGAAGCCATTGGCATGGCTCCGGAAATGCTCGCTCGGCGACGTCACCTGGAGCAGATACTGCGGTCTGGTGCAGACAACGGTCAGTACCAGTTACCGGCCGATATGTGCGGCTGGCGCAAAGCCGTGATTGGCGATGAGCTTATTGCAGTGCTGGCGGACTAGAGAACCATGAACATTTTGTGTGATGTTTATAAAAGCAACAAAAAGGCTGGCCTGTATCTGTATGTGAAGCAGGCTGAGGGTCTGGCGCGTGTACCTGAAGCCCTGCTGGCTCAGTTCGGGACGCTGACTGTGACCCTGTCTTTCGATCTGCACCCAACCAGGCGTATGGCACAGCAGGACCCGGCAGTGGTGTTGAAAAATCTTGACGCCCACGGCTTTCACGTCCAGCTGCCGCCGGCGCAGTATCAATTTGGCAACGCCCATGAGTGATCAACCCTTCTGGCAGACCAAGGCCCTGGATGAGATGAGCCAACCCGAGTGGGAGTCATTGTGTGATGGCTGCGCCCGCTGCTGCATGCACAAGCTGGAGGATGAGGACACCGGTGAGGTGCACTACACCTCTATCGTCTGCCGCTACCTTGATCAGGACAAGTGCCAGTGTACCGACTATCCGAACCGGAATAAGAATGTGCCCGAGTGTGTGCTGCTGACCCCGGCAAGGGTTGATGAGTTTGCCTGGTTGCCGGATACCTGCGCCTACCGGTTGATCGCCGAGGGCAAGGATTTGTATGCCTGGCACCCTCTGGTGTCTGGCGACCCTGGGTCAGTACAGGCAGCAGGCATCTCTGTCACCGGTAAGGTGATTGATGAGCGCAGCGTCCACCCGGACAGTCATGAGGAATATATTGTGCGCTGGGTAAGCCAATAACTGCCACCCACTAGCTGACACCCAGCTGCAGCCGAACACAGGATCTTATGGCCGACATTTTTCATCATTACGAATACCTCTTGGTCTGGGCGGTGTATGCCCTGGCAGGCGTTGGGTGTTGCATTGTCTGGTGGAAAATCACCGCCAGCCTGAGTAATCAAGGTTGGCGCGACCTGGCTCGAGGGCTGGTCCTGGTGTTGATCTATACCCCTTGGTATGCCGATGAAAGCCATGAGTTTTATGCGCCAGCTTTTATGGTGCTGGTGATGGACCTGCTGCTTGAAGGCGCCAAAGGCGGGTTGCAAGGGGGCTTAATCCTGTTGTGCAGCCTGTTTGTGATGCTGCTGGGCTTGACCCTGCGGCTGCTTTTTGGCCGGCGTTCAGGTCAGCAACTGTCGGATTGAGCTTGGCCCGAGACCGCTGGCCGCCAGCCTCGGCCCGGCTAATGGGCTGTCATTGATCTGCTGAATGTTGCTCGACAGAATTGTCCCGGGGTTCTTGATATGTGTCGCCGAGCAAATTACAGTAGGGCGCTGTTATTTTGATTATTCATGTCTAATTCCTTCGCATCACTTTCTTGGTCAAGAGCATATGAAATTTTCCAGTACGACAACCTATATCGCCACCGATGAACTTCAGATGGCAGTGAATGCTGCGGTTATTCTGGAGCGCCCTCTGCTGATCAAGGGTGAACCTGGCACCGGCAAAACCATGCTTGCCGAGGAGATTGCTGCCTCACTGGGTATGGAACTTATTTCCTGGCACGTTAAATCCACCACCAAAGCCCAGCAGGGCCTGTACGAGTATGACGCTGTCTCCCGTCTGCGCGACTCACAGTTAGGTGATGAGCGGGTCCACGACATCAACAATTACATCGCCAAGGGTAAACTCTGGGAAGCTTTTGCCAGCGACAAGAAATGTGTCCTGCTGATCGATGAGATCGACAAGGCCGACATCGAGTTTCCCAATGACCTGTTGCTCGAAATCGACAAGATGCAGTTCCATGTCTATGAGACTGGTGAGACGGTTGTCGCCAAACACCGCCCGGTAATTGTCATCACCAGTAACAACGAAAAAGAATTGCCTGATGCCTTCCTGCGCCGCTGCTTCTTCCATTACATCCAGTTTCCCGATCGCGCGACCATGCAGGAAATTGTTGATGTCCACTATCCGAAGATCAAGCAGGACCTGGTCAAAGAGGCCATGGAAATTTTCTTTGATGTGCGCAAGGTGCCGGGCCTGAAGAAGAAGCCATCCACCTCTGAACTCATCGACTGGCTGAAGCTGTTGATGGCAGATGATATTCCCGAAGAGATTCTGCGTAACCGCGATACCTCCAAGGCCATTCCGCCACTGTATGGCGCGCTGGTAAAGAATGAACAGGACGTACAACTGCTGGAAAGGCTGGCCTTTATGAACAGAAGGCAGCAACACAGCGGTGGTCCGCAAAAAGGTTAAGCCACTATGTTAATTAACTTTTTCCTGGCGTTGAAAAACGCCCGGGTGCCAGTCTCGATTACCGAGCTGCTGCACCTTCTGGATATCCTCAAAGCCCGGCTGGTGTATGCGGACATTGATGAGTTCTATTACCTGAGCCGCATGGCGCTGGTGAAGGACGAGCGTCACTACGACAAGTTTGATCGGGCGTTTGGTACCTATTTCAAAGGTCTGGAAGATCTGTCGAGCATGCTGACGTCGATGATTCCTGACGAGTACCTGCGGCGTGAATTTGAGAAAACCCTGACCGCCGAGGAGCTTGAGAAGATCAAGTCTCTGGGTGGTCTGGAGAAGCTGATCGACGAGTTCAAGCGGCAGGTTGAAGAAGCCGCTCGCGGTGAGGGCAAAGATAAAAACAAGGAAGGTAAGGGGCGCGACGGTAAGGGCGACGAAGGCGAGGATCGCAACGGCAAAAAACGTCGCGGCAAACGCAATTGGGACAAACGTGATTATAAGTCCTATGACGACAATGTCGAGCTGGGTACCCGGGGCATGAAAATCTCCCTGCGACGCCTGCGTAAGCTGGCCCGCACCGGTGCCGAAGACGAGTTTGATATCAACGGGACCATCGACAAAACCGCCAAGAATGGTGGCATGCTTGATATCCTCATGCGTCCGGAACGACGCAATACGGTGAAGGTGTTGTTGTTTCTTGATAACGGTGGCTCGATGGATGCCCACGTTAAGGTCTGTGAAGAGTTGTTTTCGGCCGCACGTTCAGAATTCAAACATCTGGAAACTTTCTATTTCCATAACTTCCTCTACGACGGGGTTTGGAAACAGCACAATCGGCGCATGAATGAACGCCTTGATACTTTTGATATCATGCACAAGTACAGCCACGACTATAAGGTGATTTTTGTTGGCGACGCCACCATGGCACCCTACGAAATAACCCATGCCGGTGGCAGTGTTGAGCACTGGAACGAGGAGGCCGGGGCCATCTGGATGCAGCGTATGCTCGACACCTATGACAAGGTCATCTGGATTAACCCGACACCCCATGACACCTGGGAGTACTCCAACTCTGTGGCGCTGACGAAAAAGCTGGTGGATGACCAGATGTATCCACTGACCATTCGCGGCATTGAAGAGGGTATGAACTACCTGTCGAAGTAATACCCGGGGTTTGCATAGTTTTTATAGCCGGGGCTTGCCCCGGTTTTTTTTCGTCTGCAGAAAACCCAGGCATAAAAAACCCGGGACCAGCCCGGGTTTTTTATCTTGCTTAAGTACTTAGCACTTCGGTTGTTGCTGGCCTGTTACTAGTCCAGGTCAACTCGCAAGCGCAGGTAGTAGAAGCCACCGTCGAAACCATAAGGTGTGCCGGTTTCGTAGGTGTTACCACTGCCGATGCTGCCATCTTCGTTTGCCAGGTCTTTCGGACCAAACTCATCGAAAATGTTGTTGGCGCCAACGGCTACCATATAGCGCTCGTTGAAGGTATAAGCGGCTTCAAGATCGAAGATCCACTGGCTGTCATAACAATGGTCTTCGTTGATCTGGCAGCGCAACTGGTAGGCAGTGCCGCCTGCAACATAAGCCGTGTCGCTTGGACCGCCATTGCTGCCGGCGCCGCCGTCAGCCTGGACCCAGCTGTCATAGAAGCTGGCACGACCTAACAGCCGCAGATCACCGATAGAGTGAGTGGCAGTAAAGATGCCGCGGTTTTCAGGGTTATATTGCTCAAGCTCCACGAGACGCTCACGCGATACCTCAGTACCTGCATCGTCTACTGTGGTCTGGGTGTTGTTCCAGGCTGCGGTGAACACAGTTGAACCTGCATCATTCCAGTCCATGTCGTAAGTCGCGACGATATCTACACCCTGTGTGGTGGTTTTGAAATCGTTAGTGAAGAACGAGACACTCGCCAGGTCTGCAGCCCCGGGTATACCCAGTTCCTGCAGGCACTGCGCCAGGTTGGTAGAGGCAGCGGTACAACCCACACCGGCGGGTACCGGACGGCCAGCAATACTGATGGTACCTGTCTGGGAGATACGATCCTCCAGTTTGATCTGGAACCAGTCAGCAGTCACAGTCAGGTTGTCAGTAACGTCCCAAGCCATACCAACAGTGAAGTTTTTGGCATCTTCAGGCTTCAATGCTTCTGCACCAAGGAACTGGGCAATGGGGTTGGTGGGTGGAATCTGGCCACGCTGCTGCAGTACACCCTCGACAGTAATGGTTGAGACCTTAGTCACATTCGACTGACCCGGCGTCGGTGCGCGGAAGCCAGTGCTGTATGACGCCCGCAGGTTCAGCGACTCATTGATGCTGTAACGTGTTGCTACCTTGAAGTTGGAGGTTGTACCAAAGTCATCAAAGTCCTCAAAACGTGCGGCACCCTGGACCAGCCACTGGTCAGTGACGTCGGTCTCAAGATCGACGTAAAAGGCGTAGTTGGCACGTTCCCATTCACCGGTCTGGCTGGGGCTGAAACCGGCAAAACCGTGAGCGCCAATGCTCAAGGCAATCAGCGGCGTGACACCGTCAGAGTGGAAGTTGGCATTCTGGAAGGCATAGGCACCGGCTTTCCAGGAATCTTCTTCACCCTGGCGAATCTCAAATTTCTCAACCCGGTATTCAGCACCAAAGGCAATGTTCAGATCAGATGCGGTGCCAATGTCGATGGGATAGCTGAAGTCAGCATTGTAGTTGTTTTCGCTCTGGACGTATTTGCCCAGGTTGAAAGCCGTGGGGCTGGTGATACCCAGCGAAGGGTTCCAGGTGTTGCTGATTCTGAAATCAGACTCGTTGCTACCCAAAGAATAGCTGAAGTCATAGAGCAGGCCGCTGGGCAGATCACCGCGCAGGCCGATGACAAAACCCTGGTCCTGGACCCGGCCACCAAACGCAGGGGTATAACCGCCTGGGTAGATGCTGTTGGCAACCTGGCAATTCGCTGGCAGGGTGCTTGGATCCAGCAGGCCCGTTGCCGGTGTGACGGGGCAATTGGAAGTCTGGCCCGTCTGGCCAACAAGGTTTGTATCCATAATGGCGCGAATGCCGCCATCAGTGAAAACGCCGCTGCGATTATTCGGGTTACGATAGAAGAAGCCACCGATCACCGTCCGTTCAGCATAGTTACCCCAGCCATAGAGTTCCTGGCTGTCAGTCAGCTGGATGCCGGAATTGACGAAGAAAGCGTAATCGTCTTTGACTTCCGGTGCGCCCCAGACCTGTACCGGATTGGCGACGGCGGTGTTACCACCGGCGATGAGACCGATAGCAACAGTTTGCTGGGTACTGCGGCTGGTCGCATCAGACTGCTTGTAAGTCACGGAGAAGTTGGCAAAACCGTTGGGGCCCAGTGGCAGGCCGGCGTTGGCCGACACTTGGGTCAAGGCACCGTCACCTTCGAAATATTCACCAGTCTTGACCTCAATTGACGCACCCTCGGCGCTGTCCTTGAGCTTAAAGTTCAGGACGCCGGCAATCGCGTCGGAGCCGTACTGTGCCGCAGCACCGTCACGCAGGACTTCAACTTGTTTTAAGGCGATACCCGGAATGACAGAGACGTCTGGTCCCTGTGCGCCGGCAGACAAGGAGCCGCCAAGCTCGGCGATCACGGACGCCCGATGGCGACGCTTGCCGTTAACCAGTACCAGGGTGTTATCCGGTGGCAGGCCGCGCATGTTGGCCGGGCGAGTCAGGGTCGCTGCATCGCTGATCGGGAATCGTGACACATTGTATGACGGCAGCAGATTACGCAGCATATCATCCATGTCGGATGTTCCCATATTCTCAAACTCTTCACCCGTCACCACATCAACCGGTACTGCTGAGTCAGTCGCAGTTCGGCCTGGTACTCGTGAGCCGGTGACCACTACTTCTTCGATGGCTTCAGCGCCAAAGACAGAAGGTGCGGTAAACGGCGTCAGCACTGCCAGTAGTGAGAGCGGTGCCAGTTTTGTAAACTTTGGCATTTTGCCCATGTTGTATTCCCCATTATTGATTTAGGTGCCAGTGGCTTCACCTTCAACACACTATATCCACCCCGCATGTTGCAAGCAGGCCTCTGACTGCAGGCAAGCCTACTATAAATTTTTAGTTAAGGGAAATAATGGAGAAATATTTGAGGCGACGATTGTTCAGCGACTGCAATGACTCCTATGCAGCACAGATAGCCCTTGTACTGCGCAAAGGCTGAGGTCACCGGCAATCATCTTGGAAGGCAGAATAGGCAACCAGGGCAATGCAGGTCTGGCAAAATGGTCATATGGCTGATGCCCATGCTCGAGGGGGTTAAAGACCGGCCTAAGCAGTGCGTGGAGTGGCGTGACAAAGTCCGGGTCGAGGCGGAAAATGCAGGATTTGCGTTACTGGCGCGAATAGTGAGAAAGTGGCAGCCAGAATAATGCTTTGCACGTCACCAGCAGGTTGAGGAAGGTAAGAATGAAACGACAAACATCACCGGGCCGGGGTTTGGTCGGTAAACCCTGGGTGTCTTTGGGTACCGTGCTGGCGCTGCTGGTGGGTCTGGCGGCCTGTGGTGGGGATACAAAACCAGTGCCGTCAGTTGCGCAAGAGCAGGCCAGTGTCGCCGTTGTCGCGCCTGCTGATCTGGTGTTACGGGGCGGTAAAGTGGTCACCGTTGATCCTGCCCTGGGTGAGACCCAGGCCATCGCCGTCAACGGTTACACTATTACTGCGGTGGGCACCGATGAGGCCATGTCGGCCTATATAGGCCCTGCAACCCAGGTGATTGAGCTGAATGGCCGGCTGGTAACCCCAGGTTTTATCGAAGGTCACGGTCACTATATGAGCCTTGGCCGGGCCAGGCAGATCCTTGACCTGAGCACGGCTAAAAACTGGCAGGAGATTCTTAACAAGGTTGCCACTGCCGTTGATAAGGCTGAGCCGGGAGAGTGGATTTTTGGCCGTGGCTGGCATCAGGAAAAATGGGACAGCCTGCCGGAGAAAAGTGTGGATGGTGTGCCTGTTAACGACAGCCTGAATGACATAGCACCGAACAATCCCGTCTATCTTGGTCACGCCAGTGGCCACGCTTCCTATGCCAACAAGGCGGCGCTGGTGGCCGGTGGTGTGACCAATACCACACCAGACCCGGAGGGCGGCACTATTGTTCGGGCCAAAGACAGTGTTGCCACGGGTTTGCTGCGGGAGAACGCCCAGGATCTGGTGGAGGCTGCCATTGACCTTTACCAGGCGCGTCTGTCACCGGCAGAAAACCTCGCCCTGCAGCGCGAACGGGTTGCCCTGGCAGGCCAGGAGGCGCTGTATTTTGGTGTCACTTCATTCCAGGATGCCGGTGCGTCTTTTGCCACCATTGATTTTATGCGCAGCATGGAAGCCGAGGGTAAGTTGCCCGTGCGCCTGTATGTGATGGTGCGGGGTGAGACCAATGACACCATGGCAGCGCAGTTGCCGAATTACCTGCAACTGCCTGAGGGCAACGATTTTCTTACGGTGCGGTCCATCAAACGCCAGATTGACGGTGCCCTGGGTGCTCACGGGGCCTGGCTGCTGGCGCCCTACGAGGATATGCCCGACACCGCAGGGCTGGTGCTTGAGCCCGTCAGCGAGATTGAGCGCACCGCTGAAATTGCCGTCACCCATGGTTTTCAGGTTAATACCCACGCCATCGGCACCCGTGCCAATCGTGAAACTCTGGATATCTACGAGCGCATCTGGAAAAAAACCGGTGTCAGTGGCAAGGACCTGCGCTGGCGTGTGGAGCATGCTCAACATATCCACCCCGATGATGTGCCACGTTTTGGCCAATTGGGGGTTATTGCTGCCATGCAGGGGATTCACAGCACCTCTGACGGCCCCTGGATACCCAGCCGCCTGGGCCTGGCGCGTACCGGTGCCACTTCTTACCCCTGGCGTGACCTGATCAACACCGGTGCCACCATCGGCAATGGCACGGATGTACCCGTGGAGCCCATCAGTGTCATTGCCTCTTATTATGCTACCGTATCGCGCATGACCAAGTCCCATGAGACGGGTGAGTCAGAACGGTTTTTCCCGGAGCAGGCGATGACCCGCATGGAAGCCCTGCAGAGCTATACCATTAACAACGCCTACGCGGCCTTTGAGGAGGATATCAAAGGTAGTCTGACGCCGGGTAAGTTTGCCGATATTGTCGTTCTGTCCCAGGATATCCTCACCATTGATGAAGCGCTGATACCGGATACCGAGGTGGACTACACCATTGTCGGCGGTCAGGTGAAATTCAACCGTGCTGCATTAGCCTCAACGTCGACGACTGCGCCGAGTGCGGCAGGAGAATAATCCGTGAGCAGAATCCCGGTAGCCATGACTCGGCGATACTGGCTGGCGCTGCTGCCGGTGAGTGCAGGGTTCCCATGCCCTGGCTGTTGACAGTCAAGGCTGCCTGTTTGTGGGTGGCCTGGGTGCTATGGGGAATGTCTATGGCGCCAAAGTGGGCCCTCGGGCCATCAAAAAATAGGTCAGGCAAGCACTTTCGAGGTAATTCATCATGACCCTGGCACTGGCCATTAACCTGACTGTCATCGCAGGGCTTGTCTTTGCCCTGATCAAACTTCGCCAACAGGGCATGTCCCTGTCACGTCGAGTGCTTGTCAGTCTGGTGGCAGGGGCATCGCTGGGGTTGGCCCTGCAGGCCGTTTATGTCGACAGCCCGGATGTGATCGCGGCAACCCTGGGCTGGGCCAATGTGCTGGGCACGGGTTATGTGAGCCTGTTGAAAATGATTATCATGCCACTGATTCTGGTCTCCATGGTGGCGGCCGTGGTGCGCCTCGAAGCTTTGGCCAGTCTCGGCAAAATTGGCGGGCTGGTGATTGGCATCCTGATCGGCACCACCATGATTGCCGCTTTGATCGGCATTGGCGTGACCCAGTTGTTTGGCCTGAGCGCCGAGGGACTGACGGCAGGGGCGCGGGAGCTGGCCCGTGCGGAAGTGCTGGTAGCCCGGCAGGAGACGGTGGCTAACCTGAGCCTGGCGCAGATTATCCTGAGTTTTATCCCGCAGAATATTTTCAGTGACCTCACCGATGCCCGCCCAACCTCCATTATTGCGGTGGTGATTTTTGGCATTTTTACAGGTGTTGCCGGCCTGCAGCTGAGCAGTGACAATCCGGCCCAGGGTGCTGCATTCCGGGCCGCCGTTGAGACGGTCCAGGCAGTCGTGTTGCGCCTGGTGCGTATGGTGATTGGCCTGACGCCCTACGGCGTGCTGGCCCTGATGTTGAAAGTCTCAGCGACGTCCAGTGGTGAAGATATCCTTAGCCTGCTGGGATTTATTGTCGCCTCCTATCTTGCCATCACCATGATGTTTCTGGTCCATGCTGCGTTGATTGCTTTCTCCGGGGCCAGCCCGCTGGACTATTTTAAGCAGGTCTGGCCGGTGCTGACCTTTGCATTTACGTCGCGCAGTTCCGCCGCCACTATTCCCCTGAATGTGGAAACCCAGATCAAGGAGCTGAATGTCGCCAGCCCCATTGCCAACCTGTCAGCATCCTTTGGTGCCACCATTGGCCAGAATGGCTGCGCCGGTATCTACCCCGCCATGCTGGCAGTGATGATTGCGCCTACCATGGGTATCAATCCCATGGACCCCATGTTTATTGTCACTCTGGTAGGTATTGTAGCCATCAGTTCCTTTGGCGTTGCGGGTGTTGGCGGTGGTGCGACCTTTGCCGCCCTGATTGTGTTGCCAGCCATGGGTTTGCCGGTGGCTCTGGCGGCCTTGCTGATTTCCATTGAACCGCTGATTGATATGGCGCGGACGGCGCTGAATGTCAGTGGCTCCATGACCGCCGGCCTGATCACCAGTCGGGTCCTGGACATGCATGAACGTCCGGCACCTGCACCTGTGGAGGCGGACACTGTATGAGATCAGGTTTGTCCCCTCGGCAGTTCCCCGCCATGGCAACAAGGGCACGATAAGCAGGGAGATTTCTATGCAAGTAACTGGTGCACCTGTGCAGCAATACAAATTTGTTGTGGCTCTGGCGATGCCCAGGTTGGCAGTGAATGCTCGCCACTCGCCACTCGCCA
>JANQYP010000068.1:0-26959 GCA_030728785.1 Pseudomonadales bacterium | reverse complement strand
CTCGCCACTCGCCACTCGCCATTAGCCACTCGCCATTAGCAGTTCATATCGCTAATCCAAATCACAAAACCAGCTAGCTGAAACAACAAAAAGGTACTCATGCAATATACTCTCCGTCTTCGCCAGAAACCTGACCTGCTGCTGCTAGCGGTACTGCTCACAGCGCTCTTTTCCGGTATGGTTTCGGCCGCCAATGCACCCACCCGGGCCAGCCATGGCATGGTGATATCGGCAAGCGACCTTGCATCGAAGGTTGGTGCGCAGATTCTGCAGGAAGGTGGCAGCGCCATCGACGCGGCGGTGGCGACGGCCTTTGCCCTGGCAGTGACCTATCCCAGCGCCGGTAATATTGGTGGCGGCGGCTTTCTGGTCTACCGGCCTGATGAAGGTCAGGCCATGACCTACGACTTCAGGGAAGTAGCACCCGCCGCTGCAACCCCGGAGATGTGGCTGGTGGATGGTGAGTACAGTTTTCAGAAACACCATCACAGTTATGCCTCGGTAGGCGTGCCTGGTACCGTTGCGGGGTTGTATCTGGCCTGGCAGGACCACGGCAGGTTGCCCTGGAAGCAACTGCTGGCGCCGGCCATCAGGCTGGCAAGTGAGGGTTTTGTCATGACTGACGGCCTGTCTCGGTCCCTGCGCGAGACGTTGCCGAGAATGCAGCAATATCCCGCCTCCTTGGCCGCGTTCAGCAACAACGGCAAGCCTTATGAGGCCGGCGACCTGTGGCAGCAGGCGGATCTGGCGGCGTCCCTGCAGCGGATTGCCGAGGCTGGCCCAGCCGGCTTTTACCAAGGCAGGACAGCTTCGTTACTGGTGGCTGAGATGCAGGCCAACGGCGGCCTGATCACCATGGCAGACCTGGCCGACTACACGGCGAAAAAGCGCCAGCCGGTAACAGGCAACTACCGTGGTTATGAGGTGATCGCCATGCCGCCGCCAAGTTCCGGTGGCACAACGTTAATTCAAATGCTGAATATTCTTGAGGGTTACGACCTGCAGGCATCCGGTTTTGGTTCTGCCGACACCTTACATGTTATGACCGAGGCCATGCGCCGTGCCTATGCCGACCGTGCACGCTTCCTCGGCGATCCTGACTTCAACAGTGACATTCCCACTGAGCGCCTGTTGGCAAAAACCTACGCCGAAGAACTGCGTGCCAGCATCGACCCGCAGCAAGCTTCGGTGTCCAGTCCCGAGCAGTTCAAACTGCTCAGGGAGAGCCCGCAGACCACCCATTTTTCGGTGATCGACCCGGCGCGTAATGCCGTGTCACTGACCTATACCCTGGAATACAGTTATGGCTCTGCCATTGTTGTGCCAGGCGCTGGTTTCCTGCTGAACAACGAGATGGGTGATTTTAACGCCGGCCCGGGCCTGACTGACGACCAGGGTTTAATCGGCACACCCGCCAACCTGGCGCAACCTGGCAAGCGCATGTTAAGCAGTATGACGCCCACCATTCTGGCCAAAGACGGTGACTTGTTTATGGTCACCGGCACGCCCGGCGGGCGCACCATTATCAACACGGTGCTGCAGACCATTCTCAATGTGGTGGATCATGATATGAATGCCCAGGCCGCCGTCGACGCTGGTCGTATCCATCACCAGTGGATGCCCGATCTGCTTAACTATGAAGGCCAGGGCTTTTCACCTGACAGCCTGAAAATCCTTGAAGCCCGGGGCCACATCCTGCGGAAGAAGGATGAGCAGGGTTTGGCAGAGGTGATTGTGGTTCGTCACGAGGGCCAGGGCAAAGGCTTGCTGGAAGGCGGCGTTGACCGGCGGGCACCTGACGGTGGCATTGCCGCCTGGTAGGGGCGACCGGCTGCCTGGTTTTGCGCTACAATCGCTTTTTTTGCACCTGTAGCAGTCCTGACCCTTGCTCGAGACCCAGATCCACCACCAGCCCTTGATTGATCAGCTTGAGCATTGTTTGCTCAAAGATCGTCTGCGCTTGCGCCAGACCCTGCGCAACAAGCGCCTGGACGCCAAGGCGCTGGCCCGGGTGACAGACCAGATCGCGCACTCAATGGCGCTGGCAGCCCAGCGTCGGGCTGAGATGCCAGCGCCCACCTTTCCTGAATCCCTGCCGGTGAGCCAGCGGCTAGATGATATCAAGGCTGCCCTGGCCAGGCACCAGGTGGTGATCATTGCCGGCGAAACCGGCTCCGGCAAAACCACCCAGATACCGAAGATCTGCCTGGCGCTGGGCCGTGGCGTGTACGGCATGATTGGCCATACCCAGCCGCGGCGAGTGGCGGCCCGCACTGTGGGTAACCGCATTGCCGATGAGTTGCACGTCAAGTTTGGCCAGCAGGTGGGTTACCAGGTGCGTTTCACCGACCAAACCACGCCCACCACCCATATCAAGGTCATGACAGATGGCATCTTGCTGGCAGAAACTGCCCGCGACAGGTTGCTTGTGGCCTACGACACGCTGATCATTGATGAGGCCCATGAGCGCAGCCTCAACATCGACTTTATCATGGGCTACCTGAAGCGCATTCTGCCGCAGCGGCCGGACCTGAAGGTGATTATTACCTCGGCCACCATCGACGTAAAACGCTTCTCCCAGCATTTTAACAATGCCCCCATTATTGAAGTATCAGGGCGCACCTTTCCGGTGGCGGTCCATTACCGGCCCTTGTTGACCGAGACCAAAAGCCAGGACACAGACGAGTTGATGTACCAGGGTGTGATCGACACCCTGCGGGAAATAGAACAGCTGGAGCGCAAACGCTCCAGCGCCGGTGATGTGCTGGTGTTTCTTTCCGGTGAGCGCGAGATTCGCGAATTGGCGAATCTGGTACGTAAGTCTGATCTGCGCCTGTGGGAGATTCTGCCCCTGTACTCGCGCTTAAGTGTGGCGGAACAGAACCGGGTGTTCCAGCCTCATGCCGGGCGCCGCATCGTGCTGGCCACCAACGTTGCCGAAACCTCCCTGACGGTGCCGGGTATCCGTTATGTGATTGACACGGGCCTGGCACGTATTTCCCGCTACAGCCTGCGCTCCAAAGTCCAGCAGTTGCCCATTGAGCCCATCTCTAAGGCCAGTGCTGACCAGCGTAAGGGCCGCTGCGGACGGATCAGCGACGGCGTGTGTTTTCGCCTCTATGCCGAGGAGGATTTCCTTGCCCGACCGGACTTTACGGCACCGGAGATTCTGCGCACCAATCTGGCAGCAGTGATTTTGCAGATGCTGGTATTACGCCTCGGCGATATTAGCCAGTTTCCTTTTGTCGAAAAGCCTGATCAGCGTCAGATCAATGACGGCTTTCAGCTGCTGCAGGAACTGCAGGCAGTGGATGATGCCCGCCAGGTCAATCGCATGGGCCTCGAGATGGCGCGCTTTCCCGTCGATCTGCGCCTGGCGCGGATGTTGATGCAGGCCAGCAAAACCGGTTGTCTGACGGAGGTGCTGACCATTGTCAGTGCCCTCGCCATGCAGGATCCCCGTGACCGGCCCCACGACCAGCAGCAGGCGGCCGACGAAAAACACCGCCAGTTTCGCCACGAGCAGTCCGACTTTATGACCCTGGTAAATATCTGGAACTTTTACGAAGAGCAGCGCCAGGCACTGACCCAAAACCAGTTACGTAAATTCTGCCGCCAGCACTTCCTGAATTATATTCGCATGCGTGAATGGCAGGAGAACCATCGCCAGTTGCACCTGCTGGCAAAGGAATTAAAGCTCACAAAGAATCAGCAAGCGGCGGAATACGCCAGCATTCACCAGGCGTTGCTGGCTGGCCTGCTGGGTAATATTGGCGAAAAAACCGATGATAACGACTATCTTGGGGCGCGTAACCGGCGTCACCATATTTTCCCGGGTTCCGGCCAGGCAGCGCGCAAGCCACGCTGGATCATGTCAGCTGAGCTGGTGGAAACCGCACGGCTGTTTGGCCGCACCGTCGCCCAAATTGACAACGCCTGGATTGAGCCCCTGGCCCGGCACCTGGTAAGCCGCAACTATGAACAGGCCTATTTTGATATCAAGCGCGGCCAGGTGCTGGCCTATGAAGAAGTCATTCTGTACGGCATCACCATTATCAAAAAACGCCTGGTGAACTATGGCAATGTCGACCCCGTTAAGGCTCGGCATATTTTTATCCAGGAAGGCCTGGTGGAGCAGCAGTTGGTCAGCAAAGCCGGTTTCTACCGCCACAATGTTCAGCTGGTAGCGGAGGTGGAAAAGCTCGAATCCATGTCCCGCAAGCGCGATATTCTGGTGGATGCCTACACTATCTTTCGCTTCTATGACGAGCACCTGCCGGAGCATATCAGCAGCGCCAGCGATCTTGACGCCTGGCGCAAGGTTGCTGAGCGCGAAGCGCCAAAACAGCTCTATCTGGAAAAAAGTTTGCTGATGAAACAGCAGCCGGGCCTCTCCGAGACGCTCTATCCAGGCCAGCTGAATATGGCTGAGACGCGCCTGAAGCTCGACTATCATTTTGATCCGCAACATGAGGACGATGGCGTCAGTGTGCAGGTGCCCGTGGCCCTGCTGCGCCAGGTCTCCCGCGCCCAGCTGGACTGGGTGATTCCCGGCCTGTTGCGAGAAAAATGTATGGCCCTGATCAAAAGCCTGCCCAAGTCTGTGCGCAAGAAATTTGTCCCGGCACCTGAATATGTCGATCGCGTCTTGCCGCTGCTGGTCTACGATGGCCGGGAGTTGACCGTGGTGCTGGCAGAAAAGCTGTTTCGCCTCAATGGTAACCGGGTCAATCCTGATGACTTTGACCTGGCGAGTATTGATGCGCACCTGAAGATGAACATCAAGGTACTGGACGACAAGGGTGGGGTGCTGGGGCGGGCCCGCGACCTGGACCAGCTGCAGCGGGATTTTGCCCAGCAGGCTGACCAGAACTTTAACAAGCGTGCAAAGCTGGATATTGAGGTTGAAGGCGCAGTGGACTGGCAATTTGGTGATCTGCCGCCATCAGTAACTCTCAACCAGGCGGGGATAACCTTAAAAGGCTACCCAGCGCTGGTGGACAATATCCAAAGCGTTGCTGTCAGAATTGTCGACAACCCCCTTGAGGCTGAGCGACTGTCACGCGTGGGGCTGTTGCGCCTGGTGATGTTGCGCCTGGCGGAGCAACATAAATATGTCAGTCGCCAGTTTCCCGGTTTTAAGCAGTTCTCACTGTATTACGCTACCCGCGGTCCGGCTGATGAATTGCTGAACGATCTGGTGGCCGCGGTGTTTCGTTACACCTTTGTGGAAGACCAACCCTTGGTTACCACGGCCGCCGCATTTGAGGCGCGGCTGGCGGCCAAGGTCCGGCTGATGGAGATTATGAACCAGACCGGGCGCCTGATCGCCGACATCCTGAAACTCGCAAACCAGCTGGAGCGTGACTTGGCAAGGGGGGAAAACCCCCTCAACAAAGCTGCTCGAGACGACCTGCGGCAACAACTGGCGCAGTTGCTGGCGCCAGGTTTTATTCGCCGTGTGCCCTTGCGCTGGCTGCAGCAGTATCCACGCTTCCTGCGGGCTATGAGCTACCGGCTCGATAAGCTGCAGCATAATGTCACTAAAGACCAGCAGGCAATGACGGAGGTGCAAGGCTATTGGCAGAAGCTTACAATGGCCGCCGACCCGAACAGCGAAGACCTGCAGTTGTTTCGCTGGATGATTGAGGAATTCAGGGTGTCATTATTCGCCCAGCCGCTGGGTACCAGTGTGCCGGTGTCAGCGCAGCGCCTCGACAAGGCGTGGCAAAAGTCTGCCCCGCGGCAAGGAAAATCCAAGGCCTGAACGCAACGCGTACCAGTTGGTAGGGTGGCGCTTCTGGGCTAAAAGTCAGCAATGTTAAGGGAGTATTTAGTGAAATTTTCAGGCTTCGGATGGATGATGTTTTGCCTGTTGTTGGCGCTGCCTGTGGCTGCCGAGAACATTCCAGGCGATCCGAAGGTTAAAAACCCCGATCCTTTGGAGGGCCTTAATCGTGTGACTCATCGCTTTAACGATGTGACAGATCGCGTCTTGTTAAAGCCGGTGGCAAAGGGTTACAAAAAAGTTGTGCCCGACCAGGTGCAGTTTCGCGTGGGGCGCTTTTTTGCCAACCTCGATGAAATCAGCAATGCCACCAACAATGCCTTACAAGGCAAGTTCACCTATGGCGTCACCAGCCTGGGTCGATTTGCGCTGAATTCCACCATTGGCTTGGGCGGTCTGTTTGACCCGGCTGTGGGTTTTGGCCTGCCGGCTCACGCAGAGGATTTTGGCCAGACCTTCAGAGTTTGGGGTATTCCCATGGGCCCTTATCTGGTGATTCCGTTTCTTGGTCCGTCAACGGTCACAGATGCGCTGGGTCGACCCTTTGACAGCCGGTTAGGTCCGTTGCGCGGCTATCATCCGGTTAATCACCGCAATGTGCTTTACGGCGTCAACCTTGTCGACGGTCGAGCGTCCATACTCAGCGCCGAGAGTATGGTGTTTGGTGACCGTTATCTGTTTTATCGTGACGCCTATCTGCAACGCCGTGAATTTCTCGCCAACGATGGTCAGGTGCAGGATGGATTTGATGATTTTTAGCGTCTGGCCAGCCCGTAGTTTTTCAGAAGTCGCGCTAATTACCGTCGCTAACTGCTGGTAAACATTGAATATTGAGAGTAGAGTCTGCGATTTGTACTGGCCTGCGTGTGAGCGTTGCTGATGAGCGTCAAGAGCGGTGAGTTGCTGCTGTTAAGTCAGGTTGCAAGTCAGGCTGCAAGTCAAGTTGCAGACACCCGCGACCCAGTTTATGAAGATGTTATTGCGCTGCTCAAAGCCAGCGGTTTTGACGTGGTCCTAGCTGCGGACGAAGGCACTTGTCTGGCCCGACTGCGTGTCCAGCGTCCCGAGGTGATGCTGGTTTCCCTGGCTGATGCCGCCATCGGCGCCGATACCCTGGCCACCCTGCGCAAAGCTGCGCCTCGAATTCCCCTGTTATTGCTGGCTGATGCCGCCAGTGTCAGCAAAGTTGTGCCCTGTCTTGAGCAGGGCGCCGACGATTACCTGCTGTTACCCCTTGGTGATCCCTGCATCCTGAATTATGTAGTACGCGACAACATCAAACGTAAGCGCGAGTTAAAGCGCCGTAAGCTCAACGAAAAAATGCTGGCCAGAACCAATAAAGCCCTGCTGGATAGTCTGCAGGTACTGGAGCAGGACCAGCAGGCGGGCTTTCGCGTGCAGCAGGGCATGATGCCTGAGACGCCGCTGGTATTTGATGATCTGACCTTTGCCCACCTGATTGTGCCATCACTGATTCTCAGCGGTGATGCTATCGACTATTTTGAGTTGCCGGACCAGCGTTTGCTGTTTTATATCGCCGATGTGTCTGGTCATGGTGCCGCCGGGGCGATTGTCACCGTGGTCCTCAAGGGGCTGTTCCAGCAGTTGCTCAGTGAATACGAAAACCTGGGCATCACTGCAGCCACTGAAATTCTTGAGTGGCTCAATCATGAATTGCTGGCCGTGCGCCTTGAGCAACACGTCACCTTGTTCCTGGGACTGGTCAGTGAGAACCGCAAGACGCTCGAATACAGCAATGCTGCGCACTTTCCCGGGACCATTATTTACAGCGAGCGCGGCGCGCAATACCTTGAATTGGGTGGTTTGCCTCTGGGCATTGTGCCTAAGCCAGGTTACGTGGGTTGTCAGTGCGCCTTGCCCGAGACCTTTACACTAGTGATGTTTTCCGACGGAGTGTTTGAAATCATGCCGCAGGATGGTCTGCAGGCAAAAGAAAAGCACTTGATTTCGCTGGTAAACTGCACCAAGGGGGAGATAGACTGCCTCGCGGAAAACCTGGGATTAAACAGCGTTGTTGACATTCCCGATGATATCGCAATTTTTACGGTTACCAAGACTGGGTAGGAAGTATGGGCAAAATTCTTTTTGCTGATCAGGACGGCGTTCAGGTCCTGAAGTTCGAAGGTGATGTGCGGGTCTGTTTGGGTCCAACAATCTCGAGTTTTCTCAACTGTATCGATAAAAACCGAGGCATTAACGCCGTTGTCATCGATCTGCGTGAAACCACCGGTATCGACAGCACCAGTCTTGGTTTGTTGGCGAAAATTTCCATCCGCAGCCAGGACAAGTTGAAGGTCCTGCCGACCATTGTCTCTACCAATGAAGACATTACCCGTGTCCTGCTGAGCATGGGGTTTGACAAGATATTTGTGGTAGACAGCAAAACACCTCGCTGCTGTGCCGAGCTGGGCTGTGACCAGTTGGGTGAGTTACCTGCCGAGGTTGTCAGCGAAGCAGCACTGCGTCAGCAGGTGCTTGAAGCCCACCGCACGCTGATGCAGTTGAATGACAATAATCTGGTGGCTTTTAAAGACCTGGTTGCTGCCCTTGAGCAGGAACAGGAATCTAGCCGCGTGCCGCCACGCCTGCGCGCTAACGGCTGACAATCCCCGCCGCGGCCTGCATACCAGCAGCTGATAACCTCAGGTGTTGTCCTTAGCCCTGAGCTTGGCTTTGATAAAGTCCGAATGGGCCACATGCAGCAGCCCGGAAATCTTTCGAACAAACTGTTCTTCGTATTTATCCAGCCTGCCGTCGGCCAGGGCTAGTTGCCACAGATTTTCTACCAGCTGAATTTTAGCATCATGGTCGTAATGCTGGTTTACCAGTTGGGTAAACTGGAACACATCGTTGGCTTCTTCAGAGGCGCTGGCTGCCAGTTCCAGCAGGTTCTGCAAGTCAGTCTCGGCCAGCCCGAAAGTTTTGCCCAGCAGTTCAACAATCAGGGATGCTTCGCGCTCATCCTGGTCAAAGTCAGACCTGGCCAGTTCCAGCAGCAGTGCTGCTGTCGCAAACTGGATGGCTCGGCCATCGTCGACACCGGCAGCAGGCAGCAGGTTCTGTTCAAAAAAACGTTTGATCTTGTTCAGCATGGATCACAACCTCTGCCGTGATAGGCTTAAGCACCGCTGGCAGTAGCGGCAAATGATGGGGGAATGTCGAGCTCTGGCGCTTGATCGAGGCCGGCTTTAATCAATGCCTGTTGTACCACCTCGACACCGCTGCCCGGTTCAAACATATAAGTGCTTAACTCGCGGCGAAAGGCCCGCGCGCCACGAATGCCAGTAAACCAGCCAAGCAGATGGCGGGCCATGTGTTTTAACGGCTCGCCGATCTCGACTTGACGGGCCATGTAGCCCAGGTAGTCATCCAACGCGGCCAGTCGATCTATGGACCTGTGCTGGTACAGCGCCAGTTCCAGCTCTGCCAGCAGCCACGGATTGGCATAGGGTGCCCGGCCCAGCATCAGGCCATCCACCCTGGGTAGTACTTCCAGAGCGCTGGCAACATCATTGATACCACCATTCAAAATAAACTGGCAGTCCGGGAATTCAGCCCGAATGCGATACACATAATCGTATTTCAGCGGTGGGATTTCGCGGTTATCTTTTGGTGACAGCCCGCCAAGCACTGCTTTGCGAGCGTGGATGATAAAGACCCGGCAGCCGGCGGCATATACTGTCTCGATAAAATGCTGAAAGTGTTCGTATTGGTCCTTGTCGTTAATGCCGATGCGGGTCTTGACGGTGACCGGTATCTGCACCTCAGCCAGCATGGCGGCCACACAATCGGCTATCAGCGCCGGCTTTGCCATCAGGCACGCGCCTATGCCGCCAGACTGGACCCGGTCGCTGGGGCAGCCGACATTCAGGTTGACCTCTTGGTAGCCGGCGTCTTCCACCAGTCTGGCGCAGGCGCGCAGGGCAGCGGGGTCATTGCCGCCAAGTTGCAGGGCGCAGGGCTCATCATCGCCGTGGCGCAGGAATTTTGCCACATCACCATACATCAGTGCCCCCGTCGTCAGCATCTCGGAGTACATCAGCGTATTTGGCGACAGCAGGCGCAACAGATAACGACAGTGGCGATCGGTACAACCCATCATGGGTGCCAGGCTCAGGGTGCGGTCCAGAACATGTTGTGGGCTGGGCTGCAAAGTAGGGTGTTCAGGCATGGGTGAATCACAATTAATCTTCGACGGCGAATAGTGTAACATCTGTCGCCTTTTGCATGTATTGGCCAGTCGGTTCAAGTTTTATGCAAGTAATCATCATCAAGAGTAATTACCATCAAGAGTAATTACCATCAAAAGTAATCACCATCAAAAGTAATCATCCTATGAAAGTAAGAACCCGCGTCGCACCGTCGCCCACTGGCGACCCCCATGTGGGCACCGCTTATATGGCGTTGTTCAGCCTGTGTTTTGCCCGCCAGCATGGTGGCCAGTTTGTTTTGCGGATCGAGGACACAGACGTTGCCCGCAGTACCCCTGAATCAGAGCAGAAGATCCTCGAGTCCCTGCGTTGGCTGGGACTCGACTGGGATGAGGGCCCGGACAAGGGCGGACCCTATGGACCCTACAGGCAGAGTGAGCGTAAGCCCATGTATGCGGGTTATGTTCAGACCCTGGTAGATGCCGGCCATGCCTTTCCGTGTTTTTGTACCACGGAACGCCTCGACGAGATGCGCCGCGAGCAGATGCAACGAGGTGAGACGGCGCGCTATGACGGCCACTGCATGCACCTGCCCGGTGCTGAAGTTGCCAGTCGCCTGGCCAATGAAGCCCACGTTGTGCGGATGAAAGTGCCCACGCAAGGTACCTGCGTTGTTCAGGATCGACTGCGTGGTGAGATCGAAATCGACTGGGCCCAGATCGACATGCAGGTGTTGCTGAAAGCCGATGGCAATCCCACCTATCACCTGGCGGTGGTGGTCGACGATCACCTGATGGAAATTACTCATATCATTCGCGGTGAGGAATGGATCAACTCAGCACCCAAACATGTATTGCTGTACCAGTATTTTGGCTGGGATATGCCAGAGATTATCCATATGCCGCTGCTCCGTAACCCGGACAAAAGCAAACTCAGCAAGCGCAAAAATCCCACCAGTATTACCTTCTATGAACGTATGGGGTTTCTGCCGGAGGCGGTCATCAACTACCTGGGTATGCTCGGCTGGAGCATGCCCGATGGTGAAGAGAAATTTACCCTGGCGCAGATGATTGAGCAGTTTGATCTCAATCGCATATCCCTGGGTGCACCCGTATTCGATATCGCCAAATTAAAATGGCTGAACGGACGCTGGTTGCGTGAAGACCTGGACGCCGCCGCCTTTGCCGACAAGCTGGTGGCTTGGGCCTATAACCGCAAGAACCTGTTGCAGGTCATCCCCCTGATCAGGGAACGGGTTGATGTCTTCAGTGATCTGGCGCCCCTGGCGTCTTTTCTGCTGGAGGGTATGCCGGCGTACGATGAGTCAGCCTTTAACGCCAGAGGTGCGTCTTTGGACGAGATCAAGCGGCTCCTGCAATTTGTTGTCTGGCGCACCGAGGCGCTGCACGACTGGCAACGCGATCCCCTCAATCAGCTGTTTGTCGACCTGGCAGCAGCCTTGGATATCAAAATCCGCGATCTGCTGGGGCCGGTGTTTGTCGCCATAGCCGGTAAGCCCGTGGCACCGCCACTGTTCGATTCAATGGCGATCCTCGGCCCGGATATGTGCCGGGCGCGCCTGCGGCATGCCCTCGAAGTGCTGGGTGGCGTATCGAAGAAACAGTTAAAAAAGCTCGAGAAGGACTACGCACTGCTCCCGGGATAAAGTTATTTTTAATGCGCCCTAAAAGGCCGCCTGGGAGTTGCTGAGGCGCTCCTTGGCAGTGGCGTATTCTGTCGCCAGACGTTCCACCAGATCAGCCGCGGAGACAATGGCGGTGACCGCGCCAATACCCTGGCCACAGCCCCAGATATCTTTCCAGGCCTTGGTTTCCGAATTGCCGCCGGAACCAAAATTCATTGCAGAGGGATCACTCTCCGGCAGATGTTCGGGGTCCAGGCCTGCAGCTTTGATGGAGGGCGCCAGATAGTTGCCGTGGACGCCCGTAAACAGGTTGGTGTAGACAATATCGCTGGACGCGTAATCCACCAGTGCCTGTTTATAATTCAGGTCGGCATTGGCTTCCTTGGTGGCAATAAATGCTGAGCCGATATAAGCAAGGTCAGCCCCCATGGCCTGAGCTGCCAGCACCGCATTGCCGTTGGCGATAGCGCCGGACAACAACAGCGGGCCGTCAAACCAGGCACGGATTTCCTGGATCAGGGCAAAGGGAGAAATGGCGCCGGCGTGGCCACCGGCCCCGGCTGCCACGGCAATCAGGCCGTCAGCGCCTTTTTCGACGGCCTTTCTGGCAAAGCGGTTATTGATGATGTCGTGCAGGACTATGCCGCCCCAGGCATGGACGCGCGCGTTTAATTCTGCCTGTGCGCCCAGTGAAGTAATCACAATGGGGACCCTGTATTTTTCACACAGGGCCATGTCTTCTTCGAGGCGGTTGTTGGAGCGATGGACAATCTGGTTGACGGCAAAAGGAGCCGATGGTGCCTCCGGGTGCTCGGCGTCATAGGCAGCCAGTTCACTGGTGATGCGCGCCAGCCATTCGTCCAGCACTTCAATAGGCCGGGCGTTGAGGCTCGGAAACGAACCCACAACACCCGCTTTGCACTGGGCAATCACCAGGTCCGGGTTAGAGATGATAAACAGGGGTGAGGCAACTACAGGGATGCGCAGTTTACCGATCATGATGTCAGGGATAGCCATAGGTACCTCGGTTGGAAAAAATAATATGCGCATTGTTGCATAAGAAAATTTATATGCAACTAATTGCATAAAATTTTTGCGCTGCCAGCCGAGCAACCGTTACACTGCGATTTTTAAGCTCATTGCTGACTCTGGCAACTGACGCCAGCAGGCTTGCCCAGACCTATGTCATTGTCCCATGCCATCCTCACTGCGCTGATTGACGAGAACCTGACCGGTTACGAGCTGGCCAAGCAGTTTGATGTGTCCCTGGGATTTTTCTGGCAGGCATCCCACCAGCAGATTTACCGCGAATTGAAGCAGCTGCACGAGCAGGGTTTTGTGGCGGTGGAGGAGGTGCCGCAGTTGGCTAAGCCGGATAAGCGGGTCTACTCCCTGACTGCAGCTGGGCAGAAGATGCTTGAGGTGTGGATTCTGGCGCCCACCCGGTCGCGTCACTCCAAGGATGAGTTGTTTATTAAACTCTACAATGTCGGTCTGGTGCCTGTTGCTAGTATTGTTGCTGCCATAGGCCAGCGTCAGGCCGAACACCAGCGCAAGCTGGCCCTGTATCGAAAGATCGAGTCCCGCAGTTATGCTGACCCGGCACAGCTGTCAGATCGCAAAAAAGGTATCTACCTGTCGTTGTTGGCCGGCATACGGCAAGAGGAGATGGGCTTGGGCTGGTGTTCTGATGCGCGCAAATTGCTGGCGTCGGTTACTACCTAAGGCCGACAAGCTCCCAGATAAAAACTGAAGATCTCCCCATGATTTATGCAGTGTGCTTACAAAATAATTCAAAAAAGTAATTAGAAAGCTCATAAATACAATGATATAGAATATGTCCGCGGGCTTGACGATTCTGCGGGAATCTTCATTTGTCTTGCTGGTGGCGGCAACGGGGGTTGAAACTCGTGGCGGCGACGGTGCACTGCCCGAAGGCTTGGGTTATTCTGGGCGGCGAATGCGGCGAATGCGGCGAATGCGGCGAATGCCGGACTGGTGCGGCAGGTTGGCTCCGACTGGCCGGCAAACTTAAGTGCTAACCCATTGAGGTAGATGCAAGATGATTACCCTGTACCATTGTCAAGACGCGCGGTCATTGCGGCCCCTGTGGGCGCTGGAAGAAATGGGCCTGGACTACGAATTGGTGAAAATGCAGTTTCCGCCACGCAGCAGCCATTCAGGTTATCTGGATATTAATCCCCTGGGTACAGTGCCAACGCTGGTGGATGGCGACCTGACAATGACGGAGTCCTCTGCCATGTGCCAGTATCTGGGCGAAAAGTACGGCCCTACAGGCCTGGCCCTTGATGTGACCGATCCCCAGTATGGTGAGTACCTGAACTGGCTGTATCGCAGTGATGCGACCCTGACATTTCCCCAGACCCTGGTGCTGCGTTATACCCAGCATGAGCCGCCGGAGCGGCGCCAGCCCCAGGTCGTGGCCGACTATACCCAGTGGTTCTATTCCCGCCTGCGCGCCGTTGAGGCTGCCCTTGAGGGGTGTGATTACCTCCTTGGTGAGCGTTTTACCATGGCTGACATCGCCGTTGGTTATGCAGTGTTTCTCGGCTCCAGCCTTGGTATTGATGGCAAATACAAGCCCAATACCCGTGCCTACCTGGAGCGGCTGTTGGCGCGGCCGGCGTTGCAGCGAGCGAGAGCAAAATAAAAGCCAATACCCGCCATGCACATGAATTTTCTGATCACCAACTTCTGATCACTCACGCCCGCTGCAGTTTTGCCACGGGCTATTGTGGAGCAATCTATGACTGACACTCATGCCGATTCACCTGCGTGGTTTAAACGCAGCCTGGCGGTACAACCTGTAGACCACACCATAGAGGTGCAGGGCACGCCCATTCATTATCTGCAGTGGGGTGACGACAAGGCCAAGGCAGGCTTGATTTTTGTCCATGGCAATGGCGCCCATGCTCACTGGTGGTCGTTTATCGCGCCGTTTTTTCTCGACCATTACCGGGCCATCGCCATAGACCTGGCGGGCGCCGGGGACAGTGGTAATTGCCAAGCCTACAGCCCAGAGGGTTTTGCCGCGCAGATCATGGCCGTGGCGCAGGCCGCTGACTTTGGCGCGGATACCATTATTGTCGGCCACAGTTTTGGTGGTTATATCACCCTGAAGGCCGGCCTGCTCTATCACCAGCGCCTGGGTGGTATTGTCCTGGTGGACTCAGCAGTACGGCCACCGGATTTTCAATGGGAGCGTGACCCGCGCAGTTCGCCCATCAAACCCAAGCGTATCTATCCGGATTACGCCTCAGCCTTGGCACGCTTTCGCCTGATGCCGCCGCAGTCCTGCGAGAACCAATATATTCTCGACTACATTGGTGCCCATTCCCTGAAGCAGGTAGCGGACGGCTGGACCTGGAAATTTGATGACAGCATGTTCAGCAAATTTGAATTTGGCAGCGCCCAGCACGAAGACCTGGCGGCCCTGAAGTGTCGTGTGGGTGTGATTTACGGTGAAGACAGTTATTTGTTTACCCAGGATATTGCCGACTTTATGTTTAAGGTGCTGGATGAGTCAGTGCCTTTTGCTGCTATCCCGGAAGCCCAGCATCACCTCTTTCTTGACCAGCCGCTGGCTTTTGTCAGCGCCTTGCGCACCCTGTTGGCAGAGTGGCGACACTCCAAGCCTGACCGCCACGTCGGCTGACGGCCGCATCATCCTGCGCCAGGCCGGCCTCAGTCATGGGCGCAGGTCTGGCGCAGGATGGTCCTTAGTTTGCAGCGGCATTTTTAGTGGCGATCTCCAGCTGAATTGCCGCCAGGCGTTCCTCTGTTAAGGGGTAATTCCAGAGCAACGGCATGGCGATAAACTTGAACACGGCCGGAATGACTGAATAGGTGATGGCAAGCATCAGCAGGGAGAACTGCGAGTTGGTGGTGTTGAGTGGATCGGCCAGGGAGTCAAAGCCCCAGAACACGACCAGGCTGGTGCCAATAAACAGACCCAGGGCATAGGCCAGTTTGCGGGTCATGGACCAGATAGAGAAATAGGCGCCGCCCTGGCGCTTGCCGGTCTGCGCTGAGTCGACGTCAATAACATCGGCCGCCATGGCATAGGGCAGGGCTGACAGAGCACCGATGGATGAGCCCTTGAGGCACATGACAATAATAAAAAACAGGAATTTACCGGTCGGCTTGCCTTCAAAATAGGCCACCGCAGAGACGTAGCTGTCGTGGGGCAGGAAGGCCAGGATGTTTTCTACTCGAAAAGCGTCAAACCATTCCGCGGGCGCAATGGCCAGCAGCGGAATCATGCAGGACCAGAGGGCATACCAGCCGATGGCGATCATGGTTGCCCGGTGTTTACCGATGCGCCGGGAGAGCTTGAACCACAGGGGTATGGCTACCAGCTGGGAGATGAAGTACGGCGCCAGGTAAAACCCGAACAGGGCCCCGGCGAGCAACACATGTTTGACAAAAAAGAAGCTCAGGGTGTTGGTCATGGCCGCGCCGATGGTGGAGAACAAAAAGACAATCACCAGGCGCCGGTAAGGGTCGTTCTGCCAGACATACTTAAAACTTTCCCGAAGGGGGATAGGCTCTGCTTTTTTCTCCGTCAGGTTAAATTCCGGTACCGACACCAGCATGTTAATCACCAGGATGGGCATGACTATGGCAATGGCCAGGGACAGGAAATAGACCGCGTCGGTGGGTTTGGTGTAACCAAAAAAGAAGATGATAGCGGGGGTGAAGGCGCCTATCAGCGCACCCACCACGGCAAAACCCTCGCGCCAACTGGTGATCAGGGTACGCTCATGGTAATCGTTAGAGAGTTCTGCGCCCCAGGCGCTGTAGGGTACATCTTTAATGGTGGAGCCGATGTAGGTGACAATCAGCATGGCCAGCATCCACGGATAGCCGGAGTTTATGGTGATGCCAAACATGGATATATCGCCGAACTCAAAAGGTGGGATAAACAACATGCAGATACCAAGGATATAAATGGGTGTCCCCAGTAATACAAAAGGTTTGCGGCGACCCCAGCGCGTGCGGGTGCGGTCCGAGATAAAGCCGACGATGGGATCGGTGACGCCATCAAACAAGCGGGCTAACACCAGCACCATGCCGACAAACGCCAGCCCCAGGCCAAACCCCTGGGCATCGGCGTAGACGGCGGGCAGATACACGGCCATGGGCAGTGCTACCATTGCTAGCGGTGTTGAAGGAGCGCCGTAGGAACCCAGTACCCATTTGCTCAATGGTGCACGGGTGTCCCGCTGGCCTGTTTGCTGGTCTGATGCTGGGTGCTCCGGCACCTTGGTTTCGCTCACGGTGTTTGTTCTCCTCCAGTGTCGAGCTCTGACTGTATCTTATTATGTGCCAGTGCCCTAGTGCCTTTGTGCATGAGCGCCTGGCAGCTGTTTTGAGCCACAGTGCGCCGTCAGTTGGGCGTAAGGCAGTTGCCGATCAGCGCGCGCCGTCCAGAAATTTGCTGAAGCCAGCCGGTCCGTAAGGCCCGATGCAGACCTGCTCCAGCACGCCTATACCCTGGCGGCTGCCGTCCGTGGCGCGCACCACCTGCTGAACATGAAGGTTTTCTCTTGCCAGCGGGTCCAGGCTCTGCGGGTCAAAGATCTCGCTGCCCAGCTCCAGTTCACCCTGCCACATGCCCTGGCCCCAGGTGGGATGGGCATAACCCAGGCCCTTCATCTGAAACTTGAGGATGGGCTCCATCCTGATGGTTCTGATATGACCCTGCAGGTCTTCAAAATCCAGTTCAGCAGCTGCCGCCAGGCGGGTGCCTGGATGGTAGCTGACCCGGTGCCGAACATAGGCCATACGTTCAACGCTGCCGTCTTCGACGCCTGGTACATCTGCCGGTTGCGGATACAGGCGGGCGGTGAGGGCCTCGCGGTGCAGGGGTTCACCACGCATGCCGTCAAAAAAGATGGCATGGGAAATATGGTCCTCCCAGAACAGTGGCGCCCACAGGAAAAATGCGCCGCCAGGTGTCTGCGGTGCACCGCCTGTTTCTGGTTCGCCGACATTGCGGTTACCCCAGGAGCGATCTTTGGTGCCATGGCAGACGGCGGGTTCAACCTTGATGTTGCCATCGGGATATGTGATATGTCCGGCCCATTGGCCAAACTGGTCAAAACGTGTCGCATCCATGACTCGGCGGGCGCCATTCCAGAGGGTCTGCCGGCCTTCCTGAATGGCGGCAGTGCGGGCCGAGAACATCAGGTCGCAGGTGATACCGCTGGGGTTGGTGTCAAGTGTCACGCGGGCTGTGCGCATGGGTTCGATAATCTCGATCCTGAAGGGGCCCACCTGCATCTCGGTGCGTTCAAGGGGCGCTCGGCGTGAGCCGTAAAAACAATGCTGGCGGCCACCACGCTCGATGACGCTGAAGGCACAATCAAGGATGCCGCGATGGGGGTAAATCGCCATGCCAATCCCAAAATAGTAATTGCCGTCGGCTGAGTAGCCATTAAACCAGGTGCGGTCATACAGGTTTCGATCTGAATTCAATGGCTGGGCCAGAGGTTCCGGGGTCTGGTGTACTGGAAAGTCATCAAGTTTATTCAGCAAGGCACATCCCTCTTTCAAGTAAATAGCAATAGACCTGATCATGTGGTTGATGGCAGTGCTGTGTCAAATAACACCAGTACATTGGCTCTGGCATGATGGTTGCGCAGCTGCTAGTTTTGACCTGGATGAATTCTCACTGATAACGCTGCAGGCACATCTCATGGCTGATAAGAAAATGCTCAATAAAATTGCCCTCATCACTGGCGGTACCAGCGGCATAGGTTTTGCCTGCGCCTGTCGGTTTGCGGCTGAAGGCGCAAAGCTGGTGCTGGCCGACCTGTTTGCCGACAAGGGCGCTGAGGCGGTGGCAAAACTTGAGGCGGAATATGGCGCCGATGTGCTGTTTGTCCCCACCGACGTTACCCTCGAAGCAGATATGCAGGCCCTGGGCGAAGCGATCCGCAACACCTACGGTCGCGTCGACGCAGTGATTGCCGCGGCCGGGATTGCCAGTGGTAATAACCCGGCGGGGACCACGGTCGAGCCCAACCCGGATCCGGAAGCCAACATGGTTATCAACAAGCCTTTAGCCAGTTGGCAAAAGGTGCTGGATGTCAACCTGACAGGGGTCATGCTCACCAATAAGGTCATGGCGCGGCTGATGATAGACGCAGGCGTGCAGGGCACCATCGTTAATATTGCATCAGTTGCTGCCCGCCGCCCCTTGCCTGGTGCCGCCGATTATTGTGTGTCAAAAGCTGGCGTGGAGATGCTGACCAAAGTCCTGAGCGTTGAACTGATGCCTTACGGCATTCGCGTTAACGCCATTGGCCCTGGGTTTATTGAGACCCCCATGACGGCTAATCTGCGCAGTGACAATGAAGGCAACATGATGGTCATGGCCATGACACCTATGGCGCGTTATGGCAGAGCGGAGGAGATTGCCAGTACCGCCCTGTTCCTGTCGACGGCTGAGTCAAGCTATTTTGGCGGCCAGATACTGTTTCCTGCTGGTGGTATGTTTACCGGCTGAGCTGACTGTTGCTGCGCCGCTCAGGAAGCGCACAGCGTCCTTGAATCGTTTTGGGCTGACCGTGTTGGCAGCGGTTCGACCCGAGGCCTGCGGATATGGCAAGATGCGCCCTTCGGCGGCAGGGACAAGGGAAGATGGACGAGATTCTGGTGCTCACGACAGGCGGGACTTTTGACAAAATTTATTTTGACGCCAAGAGCCGTTTTGAAGTCGGCCATTCTGTGGTCGAGGATTTGCTGCAGCAGGCTGTTGTTAAACACCCCTGCCGCGTGGTTGAAGTCATGCGCAAAGACAGCCTGGAATTAGATGACGCTGACCGGGCCTTGATCCGGGCCGTTATTCTGGCGGCGCCGAACAAGCGCGTGGTGATTACCCACGGTACCGACACCATGACAGATACCGGCCGCGCCCTGGCGGACATTACCGATAAAGTCATTGTTCTGACTGGCGCCTTGTCGCCCGCCAGGTTCGCCGAAACAGATGCCATGTTCAACCTGGGTATGGCTTTTGCCGCGGTCCAGACCAGTGCCCCGGGGGTTTATATCACAATGAATGGCACTGTTTTTGATGCCCTGAAGGTTGTTAAAGACCGCAGCCTCAATGCATTTACCGCCACCCAGGAGCCCGTCGGACGCAGGTGATCGCAGCGAGGCGAGTGGGTAGTCTGCATCAATTTAACGCCGCTGCAGTCGATCGATCTTACCAGTCGCCTGGCCAGGATGGCGTGGCTGTCGATATTGGTCCGGCCATGGGGTAGTCTGGCAGACATTTATTTGGGCTCAAGATTGAGGCGACGGGGATTCTAATATGGTGACAAACTGGCATGCAGTGGCCTTCAATCAAGTGCCGCATTCTGAGAACGAGATTCATGGTGACAAGGTGGCCCGCGACTTTGGTTTCAAAGGCGGCCTGGTACCTGGGGTGACCGTGTCTGCTTATTTGTGTCACCCTGCCGTGCTGCAATGGGGTGCTGCCTGGCAGGCCCGCGGGCTTGCTGACGTCAAGGTGGTGTCACCCTTGTATGACGGTGAGGCCTTTGCCATAGAGATTCTGCACGCCAGCGCAGATAGTTACTCGGCCCGGCTCGTGCGCCCTGATGGTACCGTCAGTGCCACGGCAACCGTCAGTCTGGCGGCCGCCGCAGCTGCACCGCCACAACGCCGCGGTGACCCCGTGGCTGACCGCGAGACACCCAGGATGGCGGCAACACCAGCAAACATGCAACAGCTGCAGGCCAATGGGTGCCATGCTGTGCGGTTTCGCTGGAGCCCCGAACATGAGATGCATACCTACCTGCAGAACCAGGCTTTGCTGCCCGAGATGCTGCGGGTCACGGACGGTGACGGGCAGGCGAACATGTCTTTTGTGCTGGGTTGCTCAAACTGGATATTGGCCCGCAACGCCTACATGAACCCGTGGGTGCACCTGGCCACGCGCTCACAGAACTATGGGGCCATTGCGCTGCATACAGACCTGCTGGCGGAAATGCACATCACCGATCTGTTTGCCAGAAAAGGTCATGAATTTGTTGATGCTCGGGTTGATCTCTATGGACTTGCGGATGACGTCTGTTATGCCAGCATTGACCTGCGGGCAATTTATCGGCTGCGCGGTCAGTAGACACCGAGCGCCGCCAAGGGCTGTCAGGCGCAAGTACAGGGCAGGCCCACTGCATCGCTCTCAGCATTACTCTCAGCATTTCTCTTGGCGTTTCTCTTAGGGTTTCTCTTAGTATTAATACAGGCACAGATAAAACCAGAGGAAGGTCCATGAGCACAGGTCTGAAAGTAGGATTGTTGGGTGGCGGCAGTTGGGGTACCACCGTCGCGGCACTGGTGGCTCGCAATGCCAGCATCAAACTCTGGGCTCGCGACCAGGCCACCGTGCTGGAGATCAATGAACAGCGCAGCAACGAGCGTTATCTGCCCGGTGCCCGACTGCCCGCCAAATTGACCGCAACCGACGCCATTGAGGAAGCGGTGGCGCCCATGGACGTCATTGTCATGGGCATTCCCTCACAGAATTTCCGCATGGTGCTGGAGGAAGTGAAAAAGTATATCCGGCCCTGGGTGCCTGTTATCAGCCTGACCAAGGGGCTGGAGTTAAGTTCCGGCATGCGCATGACTGAGATTATCAATGAAGTGTTGCCTGGCCATCCTGCCGGCGTGCTGACGGGACCTAACCTGGCGCGCGAGATCATGTCAGGTTATGCCGCCGCCAGTGTCATCGCCATGACCGACCAGGTGATTATGAAAGAGGTGCAGAAAATCTTTCATTGCGGCCTGTTTCGGGTCTACACCAACCATGACGTGATTGGTTGTGAGGTGGGCGGCGTGCTGAAGAACATTATTGCCATTGCCGCAGGTATGGGTGATGGCCAGGGGGCAGGGGAGAACACCCGCTCGGCGGTTATCACGCGGGGGTTGGCGGAGATTACCCGGCTGGGTGTTGCCATGGGTGGTGAGGTCCAGACCTTCGCCGGCCTGACGGGTATGGGAGATCTGGTGGCCACCTGCACCAGCCCCCAGAGTCGGAACAGATCCGTAGGCTTTGAACTTGGCCAGGGCCACAGCATTGATGACATTATCAATAAGATGTACATGGTCGCTGAGGGCGTCAAGAGTGCCCCCGCTGTCATTGACCTGGCGGACCGCTATGAGATTGAGATGCCCATTGCCCGCGAGGTTTACGAGGTGCTGCGCGGCGGCAGCAACGCCCGCACCGCGTTTCGCGGCTTGCTGCGGGCGGAGATTGGTGCCGAGTCAGAGCCTGGCTGACAGGGTGGTGGCCTAAGGGGTCTGGCAAACACGCAAGAGAAAACCCGTGCCATTTAATAATGTCTGTAAAAACAAGAGCCTGGCATTGTCCCGTGGTCAGTTATTGCAGACTTGTTGGTGAATTACGCCTGATGTTCGCAGAAAACCCAATTGCCTGTGGTTGGCGTTGGGCGGCTATTCTGCTGCCAGCAAGGCTGCCGTAATCACGAACATGGCATCACGTCAGCCGCTGCGGTAACCTGCGCAAAATTAAAAAAAGAACCTGAGTCATGCCGTCAAACCAAGTGTCTTTAACTTCTGCTGTGCGCCGCCTTGCAGGCACGGCCCTGCTGCTGAGTCCCCTGCTGCTGGGGAATATGTCAGCCGTGGCCAGCGAGTTGCCGCGTTTTATGGCATGGACCGCGTATAACCTCGGCACCACCGGCTATAACCAGGCGGTGGCCATCGGCAAGGTCCTCAAAGACCAGCATGGGGTCACCCTGCGCGTGATTCCCGGCAAGAATGATATTTCCCGATTGTTGCCGCTGAAGACCGGGCGGGTGGAATTTTCGGCGACGGGCGTGGCTACCTACCTGGCCCAGGAAGGTGTTTTCCAATTTGCCGACCCTGACTGGGGGCCCATGCCCGTTCGGGTCCTGATGATGTCTAACGGCCTGAGCAATCAGTCTGTGGCCGTTACCGCAGACTCGGGGATTACCCAGTGGTCCCAGCTGAAGGGCAAGCGTATTCCCTGGGTTCGTGGTGCGCCGGCATTAAATATCTCTATGGAAGCCATTATGGCCTGTGGCGGCATCGGCTGGGACGATGTTATTCGAGTGGAATATCCCGGTTATGATGCCATGTGGAACGGCATTGTTGATGGCCAGATTGATGCCGCCTACGCCACCACCGTGTCAGGCCCAACCCGCAAGCTGGAGGCCTCGCCCCGCGGCATCTTCTGGCCGGCAGTGCCCCACGACGATGCCGCCTGCTGGCAGCGCCTGCTGGCCAAGGCTCCGTATTTTTCCAGGCATACAGCAACTCGAGGTACGGGCATCAGCGTCGCAGCACCCCATGAAGGGGCAACCTATCCGTACCCCATCCTGATCTCTCTGGCAGACCAGGATGAAACGCTGGTTTTTAATCTGGTGCAGGCCATTCACAAAGGTTACCCGGACTTCAAAGATGCCGACCCTGGTGCCATCGGCTGGGCGCTGGAGGCCCAGCGGTTTGACTGGGTTGTACCCTGGCACCCTGGCGCCGTGCGGTATTACCAGTCAGTGGGGGTCTGGACTGATGAGCTGAGTGCCCATAATGAGCGCCTCATTAAGCGCCAGACAGTGTTGCAACAGGCATGGGCAGACGCGCAGCAACTGGGTGTCGAGGATGAGGCGGCGTTTCAGCAAGGCTGGCTTGAGTTGCGTACCCGTTATCTTGAGGCTGCCGGCTTTGATCCCGTCTGGCACGGCCAGGACGGCCTGGAATGACCAGGACTCGCCCCCTGGCAGGTTACCTCGGTGGCCTGCTGGGCCTGGTCTGCGTGCTGGCGACGCTGTTGGCACTGGATAATGTTCGAGCCTTTGGGGCGCCCCTGTTTGTCGGCCTGATCGCCATTGAAACCCATTATTATTACGCTTTGCTGGCGTTGCTGCTGCCGCCTGCGTTTCTGCTCTACCGATCCAACCAGCGCTTTGACCTGCTGCCGCTGGACCTGCTGCTGGCAGTGGTGGCCCATGGCATCTGCGTCTGGCTGTACCTGAATGCTGCAACCATGCTTGATGAGGGCTGGGAGTTTGCCGCGCCGCCCCTGGCCAACTGGCTGAGTATCGCCCTGTGGGTGCTGGTGCTGGAGGCGGTTCGGCGCATTGCTGGTTTGTCACTGTTTGTGCTGGTGGTGTTGTTCTCCTTATATCCCCTGGTGGCCGACCTGATGCCGGCGGCCGTCTCTGGGATGGCCACGTCCCTGCAGGATACGGCGGCCTACCATGTGATGAGCAGCGAGAGCCTGATTGGCTTGCCCTTTCGCGCCTTTGCCAGCCTGGTGATCGGTTTTCTGGTATTTGGCGTGGCGTTGCAGCACACCGGTGGCGGTGACTTTTTTATCAAGCTGGCATTTGCCATGCTCGGCAATGTCCGCGGTGGCCCGGCCAAGGTGGCGATTGTCGCCAGTGGCCTGATGGGCTCATTGAGTGGCAGTGTCATCACCAATGTCCTGACCACCGGCCAGCTGACGATTCCGGCCATGAAAAAAAGTGGCATCAGCAGCGAAACAGCCGCGGGTATCGAAGCCTGTGCTTCCACCGGCGGAGTGCTGCTGCCACCCATCATGGGCTCTACGGCCTTTGTGATGGCCACCTTTCTGGAGATGCCCTACTACCAGGTTGCCCTGGCGGCCACATTGCCGGCCTTGTTGTATTTTATTGCGCTGTTCCTGCAGATAGACGCCTACGCGGCCAAGCACCAGCTTAAAGGTGTGGTGGATACGGACATTCCCAAAATCAGCGCCACTCTTAAGGCTGGCTGGTATTACCTCGGGGCTTTTATCGCCTTGATTTTTCTGTTGCTGGTGATGCAGCGTGAAGCCCTGGCGCCCTGGCTGGCGACGGCGATCCTGCTGGTGCTGAACCAGTTTTCCCGGCAGCATCGCTGGGGCCTGGCGCAGGCGTTAAAATTTTTGCAGGCCAGTGGTGTGCTGCTGGTTGAGTTGCTGGTGATTCTCAGCGGGGTTGGCCTGATTGTTGGGGCCCTCTCCATGACGGGACTGTCTGGCACCCTGGTGAATGAGTTGCTGTTTTTGGCGGGAGGCTCCCTTGGCGTCTTGTTGTTGATGGGGGCCGCCACCAGTTTTGTTCTGGGTATTGGTATGACGGTGACGGCGGCCTATATCTTCCTGGCCATCATACTGGCCCCCGCGCTGATCACTGGCGGCCTTGATCCTCTGGCTGTACATCTGTTTATTCTGTATTGGGGTATGTTGTCCTTTATTACCCCGCCCGTCGCCCTGGGGGCCTTTGCGGCGGCGTCGATCGCTGGCGCCAAGCCAATGGCTACAGGCGTTCGCGCCATGGGCCTGGGTGCCAGTACCTACTTCATCCCCTTTTTCTTTGTGTTGGAACCAGCGCTGATTCTGGCTGGCAGTTGGCAGGGCACAGTGCTGCAGACCCTGCAGGTGCTGACTGGTATCACCCTGATAGCGGGCGCCATGCAGGGTCACTTGCTGCTGTTTGGGCTGTTGACCAATCATCTGCTGGTGCGTTTGGCACTGGGTGCTGGCGGCCTGCTAATCGCCCTGCCGTCACTCAGCAAGCTGGGTTTGCCGTGGGCCGATGGACCTATGTTTCTGGCTGGCCTGGCACTGGTACTGGTATGCCTGGCGACCAGTGCCTGGCTGAGTCCGCGGCTGCCTGAGGTGGCCGAGGCCTGATTTGCATCCTCGTGGGGTCAGGTATTGCCAAACCTGACTGCGGCTTGCAGCTGGCTGTTGCAGAGCAAATCCAAATGATCTGCAGGCGGGTGTTTTACCGGCGCTGAAATCGTGGTGTAATCCGGTTTTATCGCCGGTGAAAAGTCAGATGATGGAAAAAATCAAAGCCATGGGCTTGCTTCGCAATCTCCTGCACCTGCTGGCTGTGTTTTTTATTCTGGCGCTGCCTTTTGCCAGGCCTGTATGGCATCCCGAAGGCGCCTGGGAATTGCTTATGGGCGCCATGATTCCCGCTACTGCGCCGATTATTTTTGTCATCATGATGTTTGATCTGTTGATGATCAATGTCATGGCTTCCGGCGCAGACGAGCAGCAGCAGGGCGCAAAAAGGCTCATCACCCGTAGCCACCTGCTGCTGGGTAGCCTGCTGGTGATCGCGTGGTTACTGGCTTTTAACGGTGCCCTGTTGACCTGAGTGATGCCTGGGTCAGGTCTTGAGCGCAAAGATGTTTGGGACCGACAGGTGAACAGGTGCAAGGGAGTGAGCCAGGGTGACGGAAGCTACAACAGTTGCAACAAAAGGCGCCTTGCATGGCTTTCGTGTGCTGGACCTGTCACGGGTGGTATCTGGGCCCATGGCCGCCGTGGTCCTCGCCGACCAGGGCGCTGATGTCATTAAGGTGGAGGCCCCGGGCTGGGGGGACGGTATTCGATACCTGGGTGCCAGCCGCAATGGCCTGAGCGCGATTTTCTCCATGATCAACCGCAATAAACGCTCGCTGGCGGTGAATCTCAAACACCCGCAAGGCGCGGCGCTGATTCGTATCCTGGTGCAGAGCGCCGATGTGGTCCTGCAGAACTATCGTCCCGGTAAAATCGAGAAGCTGGGTCTCGGCTATGCTGACCTGGCAGCCATTAATCCCAATCTGGTGTATTGCTCTATTAATGGGATGGGTGAGGTTGGCCCCTATGCTGAGCAGAAGGTCTACGACTATGTCATCCAGGGTCTGACTGGCGCCACCGATGCTCAGGCTGAACGCGGCGCGCCGCCTGCCATGGTGCGCAGTATTATTTACGATAAGGTGACCGCGCTGATGGCGGCCCAGAGTATTACTGCGGCGCTGCTGGCCCGGGAGCGAGGTGCCGGCGGCCAGCATGTGCGGGTCTCAATGCTGGATGTGGGGCTCTATTTCAATTGGCCGGACCTGATGTGGAACTATAGTTTTCTGGGTCCGAACGTGGAGTATGCCGGCGACCTGGCGGATAACTACGCAGTCAACCAGACCGCCGACGGCGCCATTGTTTCCCACCACCTGGGGGCCGATACCTCGCCCTACACAACGGCGCAGCTGCTGGAAATCCTCTCCCACAACGATATTCCCGTAGGCCGCGCCAACAAGCGCGATGAGGTGTGCGATGATCCCCAGGTGCTGGCCAATGGTATGCTTGAGATCAGTGACCATCCTCGGGGCGGCGCCATGCGCCTGCCAAAACCACCTGCCAGATTCAGCAAAACCCCCTACAGTCAGCGCCACCAATCGCCCGAGATTGGCCAGCACACCGTCGAAATCCTCAGCGAAATCGGCCTGTCTTTTGAAGATATGCAGGCCCTCGCCCGCGAGGGCGTAATCGCCTGAAAG
>JANQYP010000067.1:21972-51805 GCA_030728785.1 Pseudomonadales bacterium | reverse complement strand
TTGCTTCGTAAGCAATTGGTCGGAGGTTCGAGTCCTCTTTCCGGCACCAACTTCATATTTGCGCAAAGCCACACAAACCACACCAACCACAACAGCACAATTGGTCGAAGGCCGATACACCTGCCCTTTGTTTACGGGAAGTTCTTCTGCAGAGCCCTAAAAAGTTTTCGTAACAACAGTGTCTGCAAACTCAAGGTGGGTCGCTGTCACGGTAAAACCATTGCCAGCCAGCACAACCTCATATTCGATAACATCCTGACCTGTGCCAGGCGACCAGCCGATCACCGCTTTTAAACCATCTGCCGCATCAGGATCAGAGGGCAGGTAACTACCCGCGTAATAAACCCTGTGCTCTAACTTATAACTTTCTTCGAACAATCTGATGCTGCCGATATTGTCACTCATCACCGCCTGCCGGGCTGTTGCGATAAAGTCGGTGTACATGGGTATCGCGACAGCAGACAACACACCGATTATCGCCAGGGTGATCATCAACTCCACCAATGTTACGCCTGCATATTTTTTTACTGGCAACTTAACTGACAGCATAGATAGAACCCTCTGCTTTTGAATCTGCTCCAGGCAGTTCGAACTGGAGATAATGCCGCTCAGCAACATCGGCTGCAGTAGCAATAAACTAAAAAAAGGCCGGAGAGCATTACTCTTCGGCCTTCTTGACAGTCCCGGCTGAGCAAGCAGCCAGCCAGTCGGTCGCAACCGACCTTAGTTGTTACCAGTAGGTAAAATCGTAATCGTTGCCGCGGGCAATTCTTCGTACAACACTCTTGAGATAATGACTCCGTTAGAGCTGGCATCAATTGCTACACCCACAGCACCACTGGCAGCGGGAGCTGCACCATCAACATAAGCAGGCCCGCCACCTGCTGGGGCCTTAGCATCAGAACCAAAAACCTCAGAAATCCAGAGGGCGGCCGTTGATGGCACATCACTACCCAAACCCAAGGCAGCACGGGTCTCGCCTTTCACAAAAGTCGCTTTGGCTGACTTTACCGCTGTTTCATAGTTGCTACTGGCACGAGCCATATTAGCCGTCTTGATATAATCCTGGTACGCAGGCAGTGCGACTGCGGCCAGAATACCGATGATCGCGACCACGATCATCAGTTCGATTAAAGTAAAACCTTTCTGTAATTGTTTATTCATGTGCGCTAGCTCCATTGATATAGTGTTTGACTGTTTAAAAGGTTGTTGGCTTGCAAGCAGTCTGCCTAACGATAAGCAACTGGCATGCCAATCCGAAGATCGGGGGCCCAATTCACCAAAGTGCCGGTTCTCAACGGACCGTCTCGGCAGCGCATGGCGATGACCTGTCTTACTGCGCCAAAGACGGCGGCTTAAATTGTCACTATGTGACGCAACCGGTCACAAGCTGACGTCGGTCCTGCCAAGCAACTGACTCAATCCCCATCAGGGCTGCACCTACCCGGCGCGACAACTCACTCACCGATCCCACTACAAATCGGCTCACAATAAACCGTCCCCACGGAAAATAGTACACTCGGTCGACTTCTGGTGGTCGCCAAGACTTGTCTCTCGACACTAGAGCGGCCTGTGGGTAAACTTTTTTTGCAACTGCCTATCGTCGGCCGCACAAGCGTGCGCTTGTGAGCTTGGCCCGACTGCTCGAATATCAGGACACCTTCAATTATGGCAGCAAACCCTTTACAACTCAGCGGGCTTGCACGACGACTTGTCGAAGACAAGCTGATAGATGAAGCTACTGCGCGCCAGGCCTCACAGGATGCAGCGCGAACCCGCGTGCCATTTGTCAAACATCTGGTGCAGAACAAGCTTGTCAGTGCCAGAGATATTGCTAACTCTGCTTCCGAAGAATTTGGTACACCTTTGCTGGATATTTCAGCCCTGGATCCCGGATCCATTCCACGAAACCTGGTAGATGAGAAACTGATTCGCGCCAACCACGCTATCCCTATTTTTCACCGCGGCAATCGTCTGTTTGTAGCGGTCTCTGACCCGACTAATCGCAAAGGTCTTGATGAAATCAAGTTCCAGACAGGCATCTCCACGGAAGAAGTGTTGGTGGATGAAACCAAACTCTCGGTATTTATCGATGCTTTCCTGGAGACTCAGGAAAGCAACGGCCTGGGTAATCTTGGCGACGACGACGTCGACCTCAATCTCGAAGCAGTTGATGAGAAGAGTGGTAACGAAGAGGAAGACTCAGGTGCCGCCATTGACGACACGCCGGTGGTGCGTTTTATCAATAAAATGCTGATGGACGCGATCCGCGCCGGATCCTCTGACCTGCATTTTGAGCCATTTGAGAAGTCCTACAAGGTTCGCTTCCGTACCGATGGCGTGTTGCACGAGGTGGCGCACCCACCAGTCAACCTGGCGCCGAGAATTTCGGCTCGCCTTAAAGTCATGTCGCAAATGGATATATCTGAGCGCCGCGTCCCCCAGGATGGCCGTATCAAGCTCAAGGTATCCAAGACCAAGGCGATTGATTTTCGAGTCAACACCCTTCCGGTGCTGTTTGGTGAAAAAATCTGTCTGCGAATTCTCGACCCAAGCAGCGCCAAAATGGGTATTGACGCCTTGGGTTATGAGGATGATCAGAAAAAACTTTATCTCGAAGCCCTGCACAAACCCCAGGGCATGTTCCTGGTCACTGGCCCGACAGGCAGTGGCAAGACCGTATCCCTGTATACCGGCATCAACATTCTGAATACGCCGGAGCTGAATATATCCACCGCCGAAGATCCGGTGGAAATCAACCTTGAGGGCATTAACCAATGTCCGGTAAATGCCAAGGTCGGCCTGGATTTCAGTGAGGCCCTGCGTTCTTTCCTGCGCCAGGACCCGGACATTATCATGGTCGGTGAGATTCGTGACCTGGAGACGGCCAACATCTCCATCAAGGCTGCACAGACTGGCCACATGGTCATGTCGACCCTGCACACCAACAGCGCACCAGAAACCATCACACGTTTACGCAACATGGGGGTGCCGGCGTTCAATCTAGCCACATCCATCAACTTGATTGTTGCCCAGCGGCTCGCAAGGCGTTTGTGCGACTGCAAGAAAAAATTGAACATCCCCAAAAACGCCTTGCTTGAAAAGGGTTTTTCGGAGGCTGACATTGACGCTGGGCTGGAAGTGTATGGGCCAGTGGGATGTGCCAAATGCACCGGGGGTTACAAAGGTCGGGTAGGTATTTACGAAGTTGTGAAGATCACCCCAGAAATATCTAAAATTATCATGGAAGATGGTAACTCTATTGAAATCGCAGCGGTGTGCAGAGAGCAAGGTTTCAAGAATATATTCCAATCGGCTCTGGTCAAGGTGCAAAAAGGGCTTACCAGTCTCGAAGAAGTTGACAGGGTTACTTCCGGCCACTAGCCGTTATACTAGCAGTTACAGAGGATTATCATGGCAGCCGCTAATTCTATTTTTGCGTGGGAAGGTAAGGACAAAGCCGGTCGCAAGACCAAAGGCGAAATCACCAGCTCTAACGCCAATATTGCTAAGACTGAGTTACGTAAACAGGGGATCACGCCGACCAAAGTTACAAAAAAAAGTGCCGGCCTCAGCGGTCTGCTGAACATGGGACAGAAGGTTGGCGCCAGTGATATTGCGCTGTTCACTCGCCAACTGGCGACTATGATGAAGGCCGGCGTGCCCCTGGTGCAATCCTTTGAGATTGTTGCTGACGGCATGGATAACCCCGCCATGCGCACCCTGATCCTGAAGATCCGTGATGATATTGCTTCCGGCAACTCTTTTGCCCACGCGATCAGGGCCAATCCAGCGCATTTTGACGACCTGTTCTGCAACCTCATTGATGCCGGCGAACAATCAGGTTCCCTTGAGACCATGCTTGAACGTCTGGCAACTTACAAAGAAAAGACCGAAGCATTAAAAGCCAAAATCAAGAGTGCCATGAACTATCCTATTGCGGTACTTGTGGTAGCATCGATTGTTTCCGGCATTTTGCTCATCAAGGTAGTGCCACAGTTCGAGGAAATCTTTCAAGGGTTTGGCGCCGAGCTGCCAGAGTTCACCCAGATGGTGGTGAATATGTCGCGCTGGATGCAGGAATGGTGGTTCATTGTGGTGGCAGTTATTGCGGCTTTTGTTATTGCCTTCAAACAGGCCGCGAAACGCTCTAAGGCCTTTCATGACGCTCTGGAGCGCCTGTCACTGAAGCTGCCTGTTATCGGTGACATTCTCGATAAGTCCTGTATTGCTCGGTTTGCCCGCACCCTGTCTACCACCTTTGCCGCTGGTGTACCGCTGGTTGATGCCCTGGAGTCGGTTGCCGGTGCCGCTGGCAATATTGTCTACTATGATGCTATCAAAAGTGTCAAAAATGACGTGTCCAGCGGCATTCAGCTGAACTATTCCATGAAAAAGACCGAGGCCTTTCCCAACATGGTTATCCAGATGGTCGCCATCGGCGAAGAATCCGGTGCGCTGGACAGCATGCTGGACAAAGCCGCCACCTATTACGAGGAAATGGTAGACAACGCCGTAGATGGCCTCACGAGTCTTATGGAACCCATTATCATGTCATTCCTCGGGGTGGTGATTGGCGGCCTGATTATTGCCATGTACCTGCCAATCTTCAAGATGGGCGACGCCATCAGCGGCGGGGGCTAGTGGTGCCTGGGCGCAACACTGCGGAGTCAGCATGACAGACTACCTGGCGCTAATGCAGGCAGAGTTCCCCTGGTTGGTACTGGCAACCAGCCTTATTCTGGGTCTGTTAATCGGCAGCTTCCTCAATGTGGTGGTCTACCGCCTGCCCATCATGCTGCAGCGCGACTGGCAACTGCAGGCCCATGATATTCTGAGCCATCCGGCATCACCAGCTGCGCCCCCCTTCAATCTTGTTGTACCTCACTCTCGCTGTCCCCATTGTGGCCATGCCATCAAGCCCTGGGAGAATATCCCAGTGTTAAGCTATTGTTTCCTGCGCGGTAAGTGTTCCGCATGCACAAACCCAATCAGCGCCCGTTACCCTCTGGTAGAAGCACTGACCGGTATCCTGACACTGGTGGTGGTTTATTATTTTGGCGCGACTGCTGCAGGCCTCGGCGCTTGTGTATTAACCTGGGCACTGGTCGCCCTGGCGCTGATTGACTATGACCACCAGCTATTGCCAGACGATATTACTTTGCCTATGCTCTGGCTTGGCCTGGTCGTTAACTCCTTTGCTGTACTCTGCTCATTCGAGGCGGCCTTCTGGGGCGCCGTGGCGGGTTATCTGGTGTTCTGGATTGTCTATCAGGTATTCAAACTTTTTACCGGCCGCGAGGGCATGGGTTATGGTGATTTCAAACTGCTGGCTATGCTGGGTGCCTGGCTGGGCTGGCAGAGCCTGCCGTTGATTATCATCCTCTCCTCGTTTGCTGGCGCCCTGGTTGGTGGCACCTTGATTGCACTCGGACGCGACAAGGCTAAGCCTATTCCATTTGGTCCCTATCTGGCCATTGCCGGCTGGGTGGCCCTGGTATGGGGCGACACCATCACAGCCAGCTATCTGCAATTTGTGATGGTGTAGCGAACATGGGGCATTTTGTTGTAGGTCTGACGGGCGGCATTGGCAGCGGAAAATCCGCCGTCTCTGATCGTTTCGGCAGCCGCGGGATTGTCATAGCCGATGCCGATGTGGCTGCGCGGCAGGTGGTTGAACCCGGCTCACCGGCGCTGCAGAAGATCAGCGCGCATTTTGGCGAGGGCATCCTGTTAAGTGACGGCAGCCTTGATCGGGCGCAACTGCGAGGCATAGTATTCGCTGATGCGGTTGAACGACGCTGGCTTGAATCGGTTACCGTGCCAGCCATCATGGTATGCCTGGAACACATACTGGCAAACAGTACGTCACCCTATTCGATTCTCATGCTGTCCAGCGGCCGAGGCCAGCACCCACTGATCGACCGCCACCTGGTAGTGGATGTTGCAGAGACCACCCAACTGCAGAGGGTGGCGGCACGGGACAAAAACTCTGCAGCCCAGATCCAGGCCATCATGGCCACCCAACCCAGCCGGGCCGAACGACTGGCTTATGCCCACGATGTCATCACCAACGAAGGCGATCTTCGCACCCTGGATGATAATGTGGCAGTCTTACATCTTAAATATCTTAAATTGAGCGGGGTGGCAGATGGCCGCACTTGAAGTCAAATGCCCAACCTGTCAGCAAACCGTGCGCTGGGTTGAGGAGAATATTTTTCGGCCTTTCTGCTGTGAACGTTGCCAGCTCATCGACTTGGGTGAGTGGGCCAGCGGCAATCGTTTTATACCCAGTAATGCCGATCACGACGATGTCACTGCCGCAGATCTGGACCAGGACTGAACCCCTCGGTCCACCGCCACCCTGACCTGTCAGCTGCGATAATCGGCGTTGATTCGCACATACTCCTGCGACAGATCACAGGTCCAGACCGTCTCCGTCGCCGACCCTGCGTTCAGGTCGATGGTGATGGTGATATCCTCCGCGGCCATCACTGCAGCACCCTGACTTTCGGTATATTCTGGTGATTTCTGGCCAGCATCCATCAGCTGGACGTCGCCAAGGAAGATATCCAGAGCATTGATATCCAGGGTCACCCCAGCCTTGCCAACGGCCATCACAATTCGCCCCCAGTTGGCATCACTGGCATGAATCGCCGTTTTCATCAGCGGTGAATTGGCAATGGCATAGGCGATGGCCAGGCAATCTTCCTCGGTTTGGCCGTTGCGGACCGTAACGGCAACAAACTTGGTCGCGCCTTCGGCATCTCTGACTATCCCCTGCGCAAGCTCCAGACACACCTCATTGAGGAGCTCCTGAAACTGCTCGAGAGCGGCAGGATCTGCATCAACGTCAAGTCCCGCCGCCCCGGTTGCCGTGAGCATACTCGAATCATTGGTTGAGGTATCACTGTCCACCGTAATGCGGTTAAACGATTTGTTAACCGCCACCGCCAGGCACTGCTGCAATGTCGCGGTTGCGGCTCCCAGATCTGTCGCCACATAACTCAGCATGGTGGCCATATTTGGCTGGATCATGCCGGCACCCTTGGTCATACCCGTGATGTGAATAGTTTTGCCACTGATAACTGCCTGCCGGGTCGCAAGCTTAGGGCGGGTGTCCGTCGTCATAATACCTTTTGCGGCTTGCAGCCAATGATCCTGGTCCAGCCCTGCCATGGCTCCCTGCAGGCCAGCAATGATTTTCCCGACAGGCAAGCGCTCGCCTATGACACCCGTCGAAAACGGTAACACCTCTGCCTCGTCGACACCGGCCAAGGCAGCCAATGCGGCGCAACACGCCAGCGCATCGGCGATGCCCAGATCGCCGACGCCAGCATTGGCATTACCCGCATTAATCAGAAAATAGCGTGGCGAAGCTGCCTGCAGATGTCGTTTACCAACAATCACGGGCGCCGCCGCAAACAGGTTCCGTGTAAACATACCCGCTGTGTGGCTGCCCTCGGCAAACTCCAGCAGCACAAGATCGTCACGACCCGGCTTGATGCCACAGGGTACACTTGCCAGCCGCACTCCGGCCACCTGGTGAAATGCAGTTGTATTTTTACCTACTGCCATGGTGTTACTGCTCCAATATTTTGGCGGTTTTGTTGGCAGTCGCGAGTTAACTCGCAACTCGAAAACTAGCAACTCAAAACCAGTTCTCTCCCTAACCCAGGCTGCCATGACAGGATTTGTATTTTTTACCCGAACCACAGGGGCATGGCTCATTGCGACCGACTTTTTTCTCTTGCCGAATAAAGGGGGCCTGCGGCTCCACGGGTATGGCCGCTTCTTCCGAAGCAGCTAAGCCGGCGCTGCTTTCCTTCTGGAAGTTCAAGGTGTTTTTCGCTTCTTCTTCTCGGCGCCGCCGCTCCATGCTGGCAACATCGTCTGCGGGCTGGAATTCGACTCGCGCGAGAAATCGAATCACTTCAAACTTGACGTTATGGAGCAACTCCTCAAACAGCTCAAATGCCTCGCGCTTGTACTCCTGCTTTGGCTGCTTCTGGGCGTAAGCACGGAGATGAATCCCCTGCCGCAGATAATCCATGGCCGCCAGATGTTCTTTCCACAGGTTGTCCAGAATCTGCAGCATGATCTGCTTTTCAAACAGCCGTATATCCGCACCCACGGCCTCCTCTTTCAGCCGGTAGTTAGCCCTCACAGCCTCGATGATCCGCGCACGCAGCGAGTCTTCATGCAGGCTGTCGTCTTCATCAAGCCACTGCTTAACGGCTAGCCTGATATTAAACTCGGTCTGCAAGGCCTGCTCCAGTCCGGGAATATCCCACTGCTCCTCAAGACTCTGGCTGGCGATAAAACCGTCTATGACTTCGCTGACCACTTCATCCCAGAGCGCATCAATGGTACCCGAGACGTCCTGGGCGGCCATCAGGTCATTCCGCTGGGCATAGATCAGCTGGCGCTGGTCGTTTGCCACGTCATCATACTCAAGCAACTGCTTACGCATATCGAAGTTCCTGCCTTCGACCTTGCGCTGCGCCTTTTCGATCGCGTTATTCACCATTCGGTGCTCAATGGCCTCACCCTTCTCCATGCCAATGGACTGCATCAGTCCCTTAACCCTGGGCGGCGCAAATATGCGCATCAGGTTATCGTCCATTGACAGGTAAAAACGCGACAGGCCCGGGTCACCCTGACGACCGGAGCGGCCGCGCAGCTGGTTGTCAATCCGCCGGCTCTCATGGCGCTCCGAGCCCAGCACATGCAGACCACCGGCGGCAATCACCGCATCATGACGCTCCTGCCAGGCCGCGCGGATCTGCGCTACCTGCTCGGGTCGAGGATCCTGCAACTCGGCAACTTCACTCTCCCAATTGCCACCGAGGATAATGTCTGTACCCCGACCCGCCATATTGGTGGCAATGGTGACCGTACCCGGTCGGCCTGCCTGGGCGATAATCTCAGCCTCCTGTTCGTGGAACTTGGCATTCAGGACACTGTGTTTGATCTTGCGCTTTTTCAGCAGGCCAGACAGTAATTCGGACGATTCAATGGAGGCTGTACCCACCAGCACCGGCGCCTGCTTGGCCGTCATCTCCTCAATCTCGTCCACAATCGCATCAAACTTCTCGGCCATTGTCAGGAAGATCAGGTCATTCAGGTCCTTGCGCACCATTGGCTGGTTGGTGGGTATGACGACCACATCAAGACCGTAAATCTGGCGAAACTCAAAGGCTTCTGTATCAGCGGTACCGGTCATGCCGGCGAGTTTGTTGTACAGGCGAAAATAATTCTGGAAGGTAATAGACGCCAGTGTCTGGCTCTCATTGGTGATCAGCACATTTTCTTTGGCTTCAATAGCCTGGTGGATACCACCCGACCAGCGTCGACCGGGCATGGAGCGACCCGTGTGTTCATCAACAATGACAATCTCGTTACCCTGGACCATATAGTCGACGTCGCGCTGGAACAGGCACTGGGCTTTCAGGGCAGAGTGGACGTGATGCAGCAGTGACAGGTTGGAGGTCCCATACAGCGACTCACCTTCCTTGAGCAGACCGCGTTTTATCAGCAGCTCCTCGACTTTCTGATGGCCTTGCTCCGTCAACTCTACATCCCGCTGTTTTTCGTCGACATAGTAGTCACCAGGCGGGTCGATTTCATTGGCGATATCTTCTTCGGTTTTTTCCTGGCGGGTTAGTTGCGGCACGATGGCCTTCATCGCCTTGTACAGGTCAGAGGAATTCTCCACCCCGCCGGAGATAATCAGGGGGGTTCGCGCCTCGTCAATCAGGATCGAGTCGACTTCATCGACAATGGCAAAGTTCAGCTGGCCCTGGACCTTCTCGCCCAGGTTAAAGGCCATGTTGTCCCGCAGGTAATCAAAACCAAACTCATTGTTAGTACCGTAGGTGATATCACAGGCATAAGCCGCACGCTTTTCGCCCTGGCTCTGGCCCGCATAAACCACGCCGACGGTCATACCAAGAGCCTTGTAGACAGCTCCCATCCACTCTGCACCCCACTTCGCCAGGTAATCGTTAACGGTCACCAGGTGCACACCATGACCCAGAATGGCATTTAGGTAGAGCGGCAAAGTTGCCATCAGGGTCTTGCCTTCGCCGGTTCGCATCTCAGCTATGCGGCCTTCATGGAGGGTCATGCCACCTATCAGCTGGACATCAAAAATGCGCAGCCCCAAGGCCCTTTTGCCGGCCTCGCGGACCGCTGCAAAGGCTTCCGGAAGAATGGCGTCAAGACTCTCACCTTTATTGAGCCGAGCTTTGAAGACCTCCCGGCGCGCCACCAGGTCCTCGTCAGTCAGGGCTGCATAGACAGGCTCAAGGTCGTTAACTTTCAACACGACCTTACTCATGCGTTTTAATTCGCGATCATTTTTACTGCCGAAGATTCTGCTGAAAATCTGCATCGCCATGTGTGCTGTCTCTGTTCAGATTAATCAATAAGACCGATAAAAGGAGATCCTTGTACCAGGTAGATCTGCATTTGCGGAGGGAGCAGGGACGCGTGGATCGTCCCTTAAACAGCAGGAATCAGCGACTGGCGCGATGGATATAGGCAGACGGATCAACGACGCGACCGTTTTTATAGACTTCAAAGTGAACATGGGGGCCGGTTGAACGTCCGCTACTGCCCATCAAACCTACGGCCTGGCCTTTCTTGACGATATCACCGACATTGACCAGGAGTTCCTTGTGGTGGCCATAGCGAGTGGAAAATCCGCCACCGTGATTGATCTCAACCATTTCGCCGTAACCACTGCGCGTCCCGGCAAAAACCACAATGCCTGCTGCTACTGTCACCACATCTGAGCCTTCAGGACCGGCGAAGTCGACGCCGTTGTGCCACGCCCGACGACCATTTATTGGATCGTTGCGAACGCCATAGCGAGATGACATCCAGCCCTTGTTCACTGGCCTGCCAGCGATAAACACATCCTCCTGGATCTTTCGATCGACAAGCAAGGTCTCCAGCACACTCAACTGTTGTTCGCGATTCTCAATATCATCGGCCAACTGTGCCAGCAACTGCATATAATCGGGGACGCTGTAGGCGGCTGCCGGCTCATCGGCCTCAGGGCCACCCAGTGCGGGCGCCTGAGAAAAATCGAATTCGCCTTCATCCAGCTTGGCAATGGTCGTCAAGCGCTCGCCCAGAGCATCCAGGCGAACAATCCGTGATTGAAGTTTTGCCAGTCTTACGGCTGACGCTTCCAGGTTCTCCTCAGCATCACGCCGCGCGGTTTTGACCTCATTGTCCTGATCTTTCAGGACCTGGCGCCACTTGCCGACCATCTCGCCGATCATGGCCGCCTCGCCAACCCCCAGGCGATAAGCTGCATAACTCGCTGCCGCAGGTATACCTATCAGGCCAACAAGCGTCAGACCCAACAGAATGCCATTGACGGAGAAAGCGCGAGATCTGCCCGACCGATTGTCAACAATGATGAATTTCATAAAATTCGGTTATTATTCAGTTTCTACCTTCCGGCATATCATATGGCCTTCAAAAATCACCAGAAAATCCTTTCCAGTAGCCGCCTTTCACAGACCCTGCTGGCGACCAACAGGGGCACTCTCAATGGCTTGCTTGCCCATTCCAGGGATCTGCTGGCACTCCAGGTGCTCGTCAGAAAAATGGTGCCTGGCGATATTTTTGTCGCCTCAACAGCTAAGGGACAACTTCACCTCATCACACCGTCTGCGGCCCTGGCAACCCGACTGAAGTACAGCCAAGCGTCCCTGCTTGCCTCTTTGAGGCAACGCCACAACCCATATCCTGTTGATTCTATTAAGATATCGGTCAGACCAGACTACCTTCCGTCCCCCAAACCAGTTCGCACCCTAACACAGCCCTCAGCCAAAAGCGCCGAACAAATTGCGGAGACAGCTAAATATATCGAAGATGCGGGGCTTCGCAAAGCGCTAATTACCTTGTCTGAACATATCAGGCCTGCCGCTGATTGATCCGCCGCTCTGCCGGCGCCATGCTGAAAGAACTCTCAGGGGCTGTATTAGGACTTAGGGACGAGGCGTAAATCAGGCCAGAACCGGCGTTGCATAAGACATGGGCAGGTCCTTGGCATCATCAAAGGTGACGATTTCCCAGGCATCAGTCTGCGCCAACAGTGCCTGACGCAGGGCATGGTTGCCTGTATGGCCCGACTTATGGCCAATAAACTCGCCGATCAAACTGTGGCCCAGCAGATAAAGATCGCCGATCGCATCAAGAATTTTGTGGCGCACAAACTCGTCCTCATGGCGCAGGCCGTCGTCATTCAGGACGCGGTAATCATCGACGACGACCGCATTGTCCATGCTGCCGCCCTGGGCCAGGTTGCGCTCGCGCAGGTGCTCAAATTCCTGCATCAGACCAAAGGTTCTGGCCCGACTCACTTCTTTGACAAACGAAGTGGTGGAAAAATTAACGCTGGCTTTTTGCTCTTTGATGACTGGATTGTCATACACGATTGTGTGAGTCACTCTGAACCCGTCGTAGGGCTGGATAGACGCCGACCAGGCAACACCGTCCGGGTCCGTGACAGCAACCTTTTTCTTGACTCGAATGAATTTTTTTAAGGCTGCCAGTTCTTGAATCCCCGCCGACTGAATCAGGAAGACAAATGTCGCGGCACTGCCGTCCATAATGGGCATCTCAGGCCCACTCACTTCGATATAGGCGTTATCGATGCCCAGACCGCTAAGAGCCGCCATCAGGTGCTCAATGGTAGAAACCTTACAGCCATCTTTAACGATGGTTGTGGCCAGGGTAGTGTCTCCCACGTAATCGGTGAGGGCCGGAATCTCAACAGTTCTAGCGCCATCCACTCGAATAAACACGATACCAACGTCTGCTGCAGCGGGCCTCAGAGTCAGATAGACCTTTTCGCCAGTGTGTAAGCCCACGCCGGTCGCCCGAATTACATTTTTTAGCGTTCGCTGATTTATCATTGTTTTTTTTGTTTTCCTTGTTTTCCTTTATCTGCACCGGGTCTTCAGGTTCCCGGAAAAGCGGCGCGCACTTTAACAGACTGCCCAACAGGAACCTAGCCTCTGAACGCAAACTGTTATGATCTGCCAGGTCATCGTCAAGTCCGACCCCAAACAGCCACTATAGTTGCATTTTATTTATGTTCCCGTCCAAACCCGCGACGACCACTCAGCCCCGTTAATCAGCCTGCCGGCGTAAAAACGCCGGAATATCCAGATAATCCATATCTTTACGACTGCTGTCCAAACCGTGATGCTGACTTTCCTGCGGCTTCTTGCGTTGCACGGTGGGCCGGTCAAAGTCAGCATAATCTATGGTGCCATCACCAGCGACCTTCTTGCGGGTATTGTCGACAATGGTCTTGGGCTTCTCGATCTCAACCGCACCCAGACCAGTTGCAACCACAGTTACCCGTAACTCGTCACCCATTTCCGGATCAATCACTGTGCCAACCACAACGGTGGCGTTTTCGGACGCAAACTCTTCGATGGTAGCACCCACCTCAGAAAACTCGCCGAGAGAGATATCGATACCGGCGGCAATATTCACCAGGATGCCCCGCGCGCCATTAAGATTCACGTCTTCCAACAAAGGACTACGCATAGCCGCCTCTGCTGCTTCTCTTGCTCGGCCACTGCCTCTGGCGCTGCCACTACCCATCATTGCCATACCCATCTCGGACATCACTGTTCGCACATCCGCAAAGTCGACGTTAATCATACCAGGGCGCATTATCAGGTCGGCAATACCCTGCACAGCACCCAGCAGCACGTCATCTACCGCCCCAAAGGCCTTCAGCAACGGTGTGTCTTCGCCAAGAATTGACAACAATTTCTGGTTCGGAATCGTAATCAGCGAGTCCACATGCTGGGACAGTTCTTTAATCCCCGCTTCAGCCAATGCCATGCGCTTGCGACCTTCAAACACAAACGGCTTAGTGACCACCGCTACCGTCAGAATACCCATGCTCTTGGCGATCTCCGCCACGATCGGCGCGGCGCCTGTGCCAGTTCCCCCCCCCATGCCGGCGGTGATAAAAACCATATCAGCACCTTTCAGCGCCTCGGCAATACGCTCGCGATCCTCAAGCGCTGCTTCCTTACCCATATTCGGGTTAGCCCCGGCTCCCAGGCCTTTAGTAATACTTGAGCCCAACTGCAGCAGGGTTTTAGCACCCAGGCTGTGAAGCGCCTGAGCATCGGTGTTGGCACAGATGAAATCAACACCGGTGACCTCCTGCGCGACCATGTGTTGTACGGCATTACCGCCCCCTCCGCCAACGCCAATGACCTTGATCACCGCATTCTGTGGTGCGCTATCTACTAGTTCAAACATATGGAACCCTCCCAGGTTTCACCAGAAATTTTTAACAACGTGCGCTTAATTAAACTGTCTGACGATCTGTTTAATGATTTATTTATTGCTTTTTTTAGTGATTTTTCTAATGACGGTTTGCCATGCTGATGCGCTTTGCCCATCACCAGTTCCCCCCCATAATCCAACTTTTGATTTTGCCCATAAAACTCGACAAACCCATGGTTGACACCACAACCCGATTACTAACCTGCTGTTGTTTGGCACCGTACAACAGCAGGCCGACAGCAGTGGAATAGATGGGATTGCGGACGATATCTGTCAGGCCTGTGACGCCCTGAGGCCTGCCGATGCGAACCGGCATGTGGAAAATTTCTTCGGCCAACTCCACTACACCTTCCATTTTTGAGGAGCCGCCAGTTAAAACAATGCCGGCAGCAATCAGGTCCTCAAAACCGCTGCGCCGCAACTCCGACTGGATCAAGGTAAACAGCTCGTCATAACGCGGCTCCACGACCTCTGCCAGCGCCTGCCGAGACAAGTCACGATCACCGCGCTCGCCAACGCCAGGAACCTTTATTGTTTCGTTTTCTCCCGCCAGGCTGGCCAAAGCACAGGCATACTTGATTTTTATCTCTTCGGCATTCTGCGTCGGGGTTCGCAGCGCCATGGCGATGTCGTTGGTGACCTGATCACCGGCTATGGGGATAACGGCGGTGTGTCGAATGGCGCCATCGTTGAACACCGCTATATCAGTAGTGCCACCGCCAATATCGACCACGCAGACCCCTAATTCCTTTTCATCTTCTGTGAGCACCGCATAACCGGAAGCCAGCTGCTCAAGAATAATGTCCTCCACCTCCAGCCCGCATTTACGTATACATTTTTCAATGTTCTGCGCTGCATTCACTGCACAAGTCACCAGATGTACCTTGGCCTCCAGGCGCACCCCCGACATACCCAGGGGCTCCTTGACGCCTTCCTGGTTATCAATCACATACTCCTGGGGCAGGATATGCAGGATCTTCTGATCGGCCGGAATCGCCACCGCCTGTGCAGCATCTATAACCCGGTCAATGTCGGGCTGAAACACCTCACGATCACGGATGGCGACAATCCCATGGGAGTTCAGACTGCGGATGTGACTGCCAGCGATTCCGGCGTAAACGGCATGGATCTGGCAACCAGCCATCAGCTCCGCCTCCTCAACGGACCTTTGAATAGACTGGACCGTAGACTCGATATTAACCACTACCCCTTTCTTCAAGCCCCGTGAAGGATGGCTGCCAATTCCGATAATCTCGACGCCACCTTCAGGAGAAACTTCGCCAACGATGCTCACGACCTTTGAAGTTCCGATATCCAGCCCAACGATCATTCGATTGCCAATGGAAGCTGTCATAACCTGAGCTCTCTCTGCGATTTATAGTTTTTTGCTATATCGAGGCCGGCGTCGCTCGTCTTCCAGCTCACTGCTAAGCCATTTGAATAGCGCGTATCGACCAGCCTTATTTTATCCATATAGCCCATCAATGCTGCGTTTTCGACCACCTGCAAATACCGCTGCACGCGCTCCATGATGTCATCTTTACCAAGCAGCACCCGCACGCCTGCGGCGTTGGTAAAATGCCAGGAACCACGGTCATCAAGGACCAGCACATCCATCGACTGACCTGATTTCAGCAACGCCGTGTTGAGCTGCTGATATTGCTGCATAACCAGCTTCTCTGTACCAACAGGACCATAAAGTTGTGCCAGATCACCCCCGGCGGCGTGCGCCGAGACAAACACCTTGCCGTCAGCGTTAATGAACGCGTCATCATTCCAATAGGCAATGGGCTTTTCCTTGACCACCAACACGGTCAACTGATCGGGCCAGCTGCGGCTTACCTCAACGCGATGGATCCAGTCTACTTGCTCCAAAATTACCTTGACCTGCTGAATGCTTCTGGCCTGACTGGAAATTGCCAGCAACTTTTGCAACACGTCCTGACGTTGCTCTTCCAATAACTCACCGGTCACCGCCACCATTTTTGTATTGAAGGTACGATCGCCTAAATTCAGCGCGACGAAGACCAGGACAATCACCAGCAAAAACGCTGCCGCCAATCCATAAGTCCCGCGCAACAACCTGGTGAGTTGTTGCGTCATGGCGCTAACCTCGCATCCTGCCAGATCTCGGTCAGGTGTTTGGCCAGCTTGCCTGTCTCACCGGCTCCCTGGGTCAGCAGAAAGTCACCGCCCCTGACAATGTCATTCAGCTTTGCTGCAACATCGTCAACGCTGGGAACATAATCCACACTCACCTGATCACGGCGGACAATCGCCTTATACAAGTCTGCGCCAGTGGCACCGGGAATCACCGTTTCGCCAGCACCGTAAACGTCCAGTAGTATGAGATGATCAACGGTCACCAGCACATCAACAAACTGGTCAAACAACTCCAGGGTTCGAGTATATCGATGGGGCTGGTAAACCATCACCAACCGGCTTGCAGGCCAGCCTGAGCGTACTGCCTCAATGGTTGCCTTAACCTCGCTCGGATGATGCCCGTAATCATCTACCAGCATAAATTTCCCGCCTTTGCTGGCGTATTCGCCATGGCGCTCAAAACGTCGACCAACGCCCTGGAAGTTAGCCAGACCGGTAATAATGGCCTGATCTTCGACGCCCTCTTCGCTGGCAATCGCCACAGCAGCCAGCGCATTCAAGATATTGTGCTTACCAGGAAAATGCAGAGTAATGGCTAAAAGTCCTGCGTAGCCATTACGCCTGACTGAAAACTCAGACACACCCATACTCTGGCGCACATCAACCGCATGCACATCAGCATCCACATCAAAGCCATAGGTCACTACCGAACGTTTAACCTGTGGTAGCAGCGACTTGACCACGGGATCATCAATACACGCCACCAGCAGGCCATAAAAAGGCAGGTTATGGATAAACTCAAGAAAAGCCGCCTTCAACTTATCGAAGCTGCCTTCGTAATAGCTCAGATGATCCCGGTCTACATTGGTCAGTACGGCTACCATGGGCTGCAGATGCAGAAACGACGCGTCGCTCTCATCAGCTTCCGCCACCAGGTAGCGACTCTTCCCCAACACAGCATTGGATGCTGCGCTGTTCAGCAAGCCGCCAATAATAAATGTCGGATCTAGACCCGCCTCTCCAAGAATAGAGGCTATCAGACTGGTGGTCGACGTCTTGCCATGGGTACCGGCAACTGCGATGCCATGCCGATAGCGCATCAACTCGCCAAGCATTTCTGCTCGCCGGACCACAGGTACACGCTGCTCATGAGCGGCTGCAATTTCCGGGTTATGCTGGTGGATTGCGGATGACACCACTACGACATCAACGCCAACAATGTTGCTGGCCTGATGACCCGCGTGGACCAGAACACCCAATGCTTGCAAGCGCCGGGTCGTTGCTGACTCTGCAATGTCGCTGCCAGAAATTTCGTAACCCTGGTTAAGCAGCACCTCGGCGATGCCGCACATACCCGCGCCGCCGATACCAACAAAATGAATGCGACGAATGCGCCGCATTTCGGGCACCTCAATGACGGCTTTTATGGATTTTTGTAGTTCAGACACCACGGTACTTAGCTCCTGGGGTTGTCAGCAGTTCCGGATGACGGGATTCAAAATCAATACGCAGCAGGATTGCAACCAGCAGGCAACTGATGATCAAACTGTTGCCGCCATAGCTGACCAGCGGCAAAGTTAAGCCCTTAGTTGGCAACAGGCCAACATTCACTCCGATATTGATGGCTGACTGCACACCTAACAGGAGCGCAATGCCGTAGGCCAGGTGGGCATGAAATGCATAACCACGGATATGCGCCGCTCGGCCTATCCAGAAGCCTTTAATCACCAGACACGCCATGGCCGCGATCACCACCAGCGCGCCAAAAACACCCAGCTCTTCTGCTGTAATCGAAAACAGAAAATCCGTATGCGCCTCTGGCAGAAAGAACAACTTCTGGATGCTGTTACCAAGTCCCAGCCCAAACCATTCGCCTCGACCAAAGGCTATCAATGCCTGAGTCAGTTGATAACCACTACCAAATCGGTCAGCCCAGGGGTCGGCAAACGTTGTCAGACGCTCGAGCCGATACGGTTGCCATTGCGCGATGGCAGCCGTTGCCACAACACACAAGATAATCAGCGGCAAGAAACGCTTGAAGGGCACACCAGCCAGAAAGATCATGCCCATGACCGCTGCCATAACAACCACGGAAGCACCGAAATCGGGCTGCTCCAACATCAGCAACACCATAATTGAGACCAGCGCCATGGGTTTGACAAAACCCATAATGGTGTTCTGGACTGCATGATGGTGGCGCACCAGATAACCACTGATATAGACCACCACAAACAGCTTGACGAATTCGGACCCCTGCAGGGTAAAGAAACCCAGGGATATCCAGCGGGTACTGCCGTTCACCTTGTGGCCGATACCAGGCACCAGCACCGCCACCAGCAGCACAAAACAAAACACCAGCAGGACTCGATCAAATTGCTGCCAGACCCTGACAGGTATTGTCAGGGCGAAGGTGGCGATCGTCAGACTGATGGCGACATAAATACTGTGTTTGATCAACAGATAGGCGGGGTTACCATAGGTTCTGGCGGAAATCTCTGAGGATGCCGACGCCACCATCACCAGTCCCACCACCAACAGCAGCAACGCCGCGAAGGCAAGCCAAGGGTCAAGGGGAAAGCCTTTGCCGACAGGCACCTGCAGTTGAGCCTTCATCGCCATACTCATGGGAAAGCCTCCAGCACCAGGCGTTTAAATTCCTGGCCGCGATGCTCAAAATTCTGGTACTGGTCGAAACTGGCGCAGGCCGGTGCAAACAACACCATGGCCCTCGGCAGCTTCTGTAACTCGAGCGCCAGACTGGTTATTACTTCGGCCAGATTATTCATTCTGGTAATGCCAACACAGCCAGCGATCGCTCTGTTGATGACGGCAGCATCTGCCCCGTAAAGGTAGACCCTTGTCACATGTTGTCGGATCACCGCCTGTAACTGCTGAAAGTCTGCACCCTTACCAACACCACCTAGAATCAGCACCAAAGGCCGACCGGACTCCGCCAGCCCCTCAATGGCGGCACGGGTAGCGCCGGGATTAGTCGCCTTCGAGTCATTAATAAATTCTGCGCCAGCAAAAGTACCTACCACTTCGCAGCGGTGCGGCAGACCGGGGAATGCCTGCAAGGTTTGCCGAATAACGGCCAGATCGATGCCCAACAGCTCACCAATGGCGAGTGCAACCAGAGCATTCATGGCATTGTGCCGGCCTTTGAGGCGTAATTGATCTACCGCCAGCAAGTTAGTGGCGCCGCGCGCCAGAAATAATCTGGCGCCTTCAGCGCGCAGACCATAACTATCACTGGTAAGGGGAGCATCATCGCCAAAGCTAATAACCTTTGAGACCCGATCAGTGTGCAACTCAACAGGCAGTTGGCGACTTACCAGTGCCATACGCGCACCTTTGTAAACGCGCTCCTTAGCCCCGTAGTATGCATTGACAGATGGATAACGATCGAGGTGATCAGGCGACAGGTTAAGTACAACGGCTATCTCACAGGCCGCCATTTCAACTACTTCAAGCTGGTAGCTGGACAGCTCCAGCACATAAATCTCAGAGCCCTTACCCAACAGGTCCAGGCAAGGTGTGCCAATATTGCCGCCAACACCTACAGCAAGGCCGCTGGCAGCAAGGAGTTCACCCACCATGGTAGTGACGGTGCTTTTACCATTAGAGCCGGTAATGCCAATGACTGGCTTATCCGCCAGCTGCAGAAATATATTGATGTCACCGGTAACCTTGACCCCGGCCATAATGGCCCGCTGAACCTCATGTGTGGCGAGAGGCACGCCGGGGCTCAAAACAACCTGCGCAGCCGCGCACAGAGCCCCTGCTTCGAGGGGTGAGCAGACAACCAGGGGGGCAATAGCCTGCAACTGGGCCAGATTTGCTGGTGACGGATTACTGTCTTGCACGGCAAAGGGCAGCCCCTGCCGAGCAAAGTAGCGTGCACAGGCGAGGCCGGTTTTACCAAGACCGACAATAACACTTAGCCGCTGCAAGGGCGTGCCGACTGCCAATGAACTGCTATCCTGAGTTTGTGCTGTCATGGCAAGTTACCACCCTTAACAGCAGCATGGGCCGCAACATGCGCAGCTGGCTCGCCTGGCTTACGACCTTTAAAAAATTCTTCCACCTGATCGTAATCGCTGTAGTGCAACCGTTGACCCATGATTTCCTGATAATCTTCGTGGCCCTTACCTGCTATCAGCACTATGTCACCTGGACGAGCCTGACCAAGCGCCAGCGCAACTGCACGACGCCGATCAGGCTCCACCTGCAGAGCACCAGATGCTGTTGCACCATGAAGGATGTCGGCAATAATCGCCGCAGGCGCTTCACTGCGAGGATTGTCATCGGTGATAATCGTGTGATCCGCGCGCTCGGTAGCCACCCGCCCCATCTCCGGCCGTTTACCCTTGTCACGGTCGCCACCACACCCAAAAACGCACCAAAGCTCACCCTGACAATTCACCCGCAGCGCCTCAAGGGCTTTGGCCAACGCATCCGGCGTATGTGCATAGTCGATCACAGCCAGGGGTTGGTCCGGCGCAGCCAGGGCATCCATCCGACCTTTAACATTGGTTAGCTGACACGCCACTCGCAGCACATCGGCAAAATCATGTCCCTGCAAGCCCAGAACAGCGATGACAGCAAGGACATTGCTGACATTAAATTCACCCAGCAGGTTCGATTGCAGCAGGCCACTGCCCCAGGGAGTCTGGACCTGGGTTGCAAATCCTGCGCTGCTGTAACGGATATCCCCGCAGGACACGGTGGCCCCGGAATCATTCACTGAGTAGCTGACTATCTGCAGATCGCCGTCGAGGGTGTCACACAGATGTCGGCCAAATTCATCGTCGACATTAATGACTGCCGCCTGCAGACCAGGCCAGGTAAACAGCTGCTGCTTGGCCGCACGATATTCCGCAAAGCTCTTGTGGTAATCCAGATGGTCACGGCTGATATTGGTAAACACCGCCACATTGATCTGCGTACCGTTCAGGCGGCCCTGTACCAAACCGTGGGACGACGTCTCGATACTGACTGCGACAGCACCCTGCGCACTGAGCGCAGCCAACTGGCGCTGCAGATCCAGCGCCGATGGGGTGGTCAACCCGGCTTCCTGCAGACTGGCATTGAAACCCCAGCCAAGCGTCCCAATCATGCCGCACTTTCGGCCCAGCGCCGTCAGCGCCTGAGCGATAAAGTGACTGCAGGAGGTTTTACCATTGGTACCGGTAATGCCGATCACCAGCATGCGCTTCGACGGTTCATGCCAGAAGCGACTGGCGATATGGCCCTTGCTTGCCACCAGATCATCCAGCACCACAACATTGTCACGCTGGCTGGTAAAAGGTGCTTCACAAACCGCCGCCACTGCTATCTCCAGGACTTGTTCAACAAAGTTCCGGCCGTCATGATTCTGGCCGGGGGTCGCCAGATACAAATCTCCCGCCTGGACACGCCTGCTATCATCCGTTAGCCCGCTGACGAGCATGTCAGATCTGAGGGCGACACCGGGAATGAGTTCACTCAGCAACATCGGCATGCTCAGGCGGCCCCGTCAATTTCGTCAGGCGGAACGTTCAGCAGCCGCAGGGCACCTGCCATGATCCGTGAGAATACCGGCGCGGCAATGGCACCGCCGCCATACTCGCTGCCCTTGGGCTCATTGATCATCACAACACCGACCAGACGCGGGTTCACGGCAGGGGTGATACCGGCAAAAAACGCCATGTGACGGGTATCTTCATAGCCGTCCTCACCCACTTTGCGCACTGTACCCGTCTTACCGGCAACGGAGTAGCCTTCTACCGCGGCGCGACTGCCCGTACCGTCACCGGTCACACGACGCAACATCAACATCAGATCATCTGCAATGGCCTGGTCAAAAATACGGTTTTCCTGGCCGACAACATTGTTGACCAGAGACAACTGGCGCTGCACACCCCCAGACGCTATGGCCAAATAAGCTGACGCTAGTTGCAACGGCGTCACCGTCAAGCCGTAACCATAGGCGAAGGTCGCTCTCTCAATGTCTTTCCAGCGCCGGTGATTTGGCAGAAACCCTGAACGTTCGCCGGGAAACCCGATCTCTGTGCTGCGGCCAAAACCAGCTGCGGAAAACATGTTCCAAATTGCGTATTCATCAAGACTCAGTGCGACCTTGGTAATACCCACCTGGCTTGACTTTTCAATGATGCCACCCAGGTCGAGAATGCCGTAGTTGGCAGGATCGGGAATAGTCTTTTTGCCGACCTTGATAAAACCCGGACTGGTATCTACTTTCGACTCGAGTGTGTATTTGCCTGACTGCAGGGCAACGGCCATAGTAAATGGCTTGACCGTCGATCCAGGCTCAAAGACATCAGTCACAGCCCTGTTCCTGACTGCAGCCAGATCCAGACCAAGCCGGTTATTCGGGTTGTAGGACGGCTGGTTGACCAGCGCCAGAATGGTGCCGGTGGCTACGTCCAGCACCACTACCGAGCCTGATACGGCGTTAAAATACTTAATTGCCGACTTCAACTCACGATATGCCAGGTACTGCAGACGCAAATCCACACTTAACTCAAGGTTCTTCCCTGGGCTGGCCTCAGCTATCGGTTTAATATCGCGAACAATTTCACCATAGCGGTTTATCAGCACTTTTTTTCGACCTGGCGTGCCCTGCAGCCAACTGTCATAGGCCAGTTCAACACCCTCCTGGCCTTTATCATCAATATTCGTGAAACCAATTACGTGTGCGGCAACTTCACCCGCCGGATAGAAGCGGTGGTACTCACGCTCCGCATAGACACCCGGGATATCATAGGCCAGTATTTTTTCTGCAACCTGGGGCGGCAGATGGCGCCGCAGATAGACAAATGTCTGGCCGTCATTCTGCCGCAGACGCTGGCCGAATTCTTTGGGCGAGACTTCCAGCAGCAAGGCCAGTTGGTCCATCTCCTGTCCCGCCGCCAGCAACTCTGTCGGGTTCGCCCAGATCGAAACGACCGGCGAACTGACTGCCAGGGGCTTACCTTTCTGGTCCTGAATCATGCCGCGGTGAGCATTGATACGCTCCATCCTGATAGTTCGAGAGTCGCCCTGATCCTGCAGAAAGTCTTTTTCGAAGACATGCAGAAACACTACCCGCGAGCCCATGCCCACAGACAACAACACGAAAAAACCCAGCACCAGGTAGAGACGAAATGTGGTCATGACAAAATCACCGTCTCACCACCACTAAGGCCGCTACCGACGGCAGCACCATATGTAACTCATCACGGGACACCTGGTCGATTCGAGCATAATCAGCCCAGGCGCTCTGCTCCAGCAACAAACGCTCGTATTCACTGTCCAGATAATCCTGGACCGCCTGCAGTTCCTGCAGCTCAGAGTACTGCTGGCGAGTCAGATGCACCGAGTAAATCACTGCCAGAGAGGTAGCCACGGCAATCACCAGCAGCAGGCTGGCGCAGATCTGGGTCCAGCCACTGAACCAGACGACCAGCTTGCCTAACAGCGTATTGCGCATCACAGCAACTTCTCCGCGATGCGCATGATGGAACTTCGTGATCGCCGGTTTACAGCTATTTCCGCATCCGTGGGTTTTATCGCCTTGCCCACAAGCTTGACCGTTCGAATGATTTCGCTGTCCCTGATGGGCAAACGATCCGGCAACTTGTCACCCTTCGCCAGGTCACGCATAAAACGTTTTACAATGCGATCTTCGAGGGAATGAAAGCTGATGACAACAAGCCGCCCACCCACCGCCAGAGCTTGCAAGGAGGCAGCCAGACTGACTTCGATATCGCCTAATTCGTTGTTAATAAAGATTCTGATGCCCTGGAATGAACGCGTTGCCGGGTGTTTATGGAAGTCCACATAAGGTACCGCAGCATCAATAATCGCCACCAATTGGTGGGTCGTGGTAATCGGCGCTACTTGTCTGGCTTCGACAACACCCCTGGCAATGCGCTTACCAAACCGTTCTTCACCAAAGGTTTTTAATACCCTGGCGATATCCTCCTCATCAGCCGTCATCAACCATTCAGCAGCAGTCTGGCCCTGAGTCTGGTCCATGCGCATATCCAGCGGACCATTCTTATCAAAACTGAAACCACGCTCAGCCTGATTGATCTGCGGTGAAGAGATGCCCAGATCCAGCAGCACACCGGTTAAGGGTGGTAATTCGTGCGCCGCTGCAAACCGCGCGATCTCAGCAAAAGAACCATGGCTGATGGCCACGCGCGGATCGGTTGTGTACTTCTGGCGGGCATCGCTGACAGCTGTCGTGTCTTTGTCGATAACCAGCAAACGGCCGCGGGCAGACAACCTCGCAAGGATGGCGGCAGTGTGCCCGCCACGCCCATAGGTGCAGTCGACATAACAGCCGTCCGGGTCGGTCACAAGCGCTGTCACAGCCTCGTCCCTGAGCACCGGCACATGGCTTTCGGCAGTCAAGGTGTAATACCGTTCATCAACAATCCTCTCCAGCACATCAGCAACACCATTCACACCATTCACACCATTCACACCATTCACAAATGCGATCCTGGCGGATTCGAGCATGACACCAGGTCGTAAAAGCAAGTCACTGGCTATAAACACAAACTATAAGGACAAATTCTTTAGGTCATCGGGCAATACCTGGCCCAACTCGTTATCCAGCCAACTGTCGCGACGCGCGATCCAGCGGTCCTCACTCCACAACTCAAGCTTTCTGCCCTGCCCCAGCAGCACTGTCCGCTTATCTAACTCGGCATAGGCACGCAGGGGCGGGGTCAGGAGCAACCGGCCGCTGCTGTCCAGCTCGATATCCGTGGCATGACCAATCAACAGGCGCTGCACGCGGCGGGTCATGGGGTCAAAACTGGACATGGCACCCACCTTGGCCTCAATCACCTCCCAGTCCGGGCGCGGGTAAATCAGCAGGCAGCGCTCATCGGTATCAATGGTAATCACCATCTCACCGTTACACTGCTGCTCAAGCATCTCTCGATAACGCGTCGGGATCGCGAGGCGACCCTTGGCATCAAGATTGAGATTGCTGACCCCACGAAACATAGACTTACCCTGGCTGTGCCTGTTGTTGTTATTGACTGACTGCACAATTAAGGGCAGATTCAGCTGCCACCCTGCCAGCTGCGTATCAAAATTCGTTTACTATCATTGGCTTAGGGAGTTGATAAGGGGCAGCATCGAAAATACCCACAAAACCACACAATTACCCACTTTTTCTCACCATGCACAATAAGAATGACAAGAATTCTTGTCAAGGCGGGAAACTCGGAATTTGTCTATAAAACACAATGACTTAGAGGAATTTCTCAAAGCCAGCTGTTAAAGACCGGGATAAGCAGAAACAATACAGCCAGATAAGAGCGCAACTTAATGTGAATTCTTAAGTTGTGCTTTCCATAGATTAATTTGGCGCAAGAATGGAGTTTCTTATGTCTTTAAGGTCTTTAGATCAAAGAACCACTTACCCCTCGCCGGCAGCCGCGGGTGTCAAAGCCGGACCGCATTTGGCAGGCGCAGAGCACAAGCAAAGGCAAAAAAGCAGAAAAAAGCAGAAATAGAAGAGAGTTGACCGATAAGCCGGGTTCTGTCGTGGACAATCATTCATCTGGGACCCTTGTCACCAAGGGCCTCAAGCAACCTACCCGAATCCAATTGCGGGCCGCAACGCTGGATTCCTATTTGGTCTTGCTCCGAGTGGGGTTTACACTGCCACGAACCGTTACCGGACGCGCGGTGCGCTCTTACCGCACCTTTTCACCCTTACCAGCGAACTGGCGGTTTATTTTCTGCTGCACTTTCCGTAGGCTCACGCCCCCCAGGCGTTACCTGGCACTCTGCCCTGTGGAGCCCGGACTTTCCTCTACAACAGCTTCTCACAAGACATCAGGATGTCCTGCAAACAGCCGCCACAGCGATTGCCTGGTCAACTCTCTGCGTGCAGTATACAGTCAATAGACGCTAACACCCGGATTAATTCAGGCACAGCCTGTAGTTCGAACTATAGTTCGAGCTATAGTTCGAGCGGTGGCTTGCCCTCGGGCTGTATCTGCTTGTCCTGCTGGCGCAGTTGTACAGCCAGCGCATAAAGCACCTTCTTGTTCTCACCCGTGAGCTGGCTGGCGATTTCTGCTGCTCGCCGAGGCGGCATTTCGGGTAACAACAGATTCATCACCCTGGCAGCCTCGTAGTGTGCAGCGGCAACCTGCTCTCCACCCTGACCTGCGATCAATAACACAAACTCACCGCGCTCGGGGATAAATGCGGTTTCAATATGCGCCAACGCCGCCGCCGCCGAACCATGCCACACCTGCTCAAAACGCTTGGTCAACTCCCGCGCCAGGGTCACCTGGCGCTCGGCACCGAGTATCAATACTACATCCTTTAAGGATGCCTTAATCCGATGCGGTGCCTCGTAGAACACCAGGGTCCGGGAATCGTTACCAAGGTTGCGTAGTTGCCCTTGTCGGGCCACTTGCTTAGCAGGCAGGAAACCCTCAAAACTGAAACGATCCGTCGCCATGCCTGATACCGACAAGGCAGCAATCACCGCACTGGCGCCGGGAATGGGAATCACGGTAACACCTGCAGCCAAGGCGGACTGAACGAGTCGATAGCCAGGATCCGAAATAAGTGGCGTGCCGGCATCGGACACCAGCGCAACACTCTGGCCGGCCGCAAGCAGGTTCATTAATTCCTCTGTCGCGGCTACCTCGTTGTGATCCCGGTAACTCACAAGTCGAGTGCTGATGCCAAAATGACTCAGCAACGACCCGCTGTGGCGAGTATCTTCAGCCGCCACTACATCGACAGCTTTGAGCACCTGAATTGCCCGCAAGGTGATATCATCCAGGTTGCCAATGGGCGTGGCGACAATGTACAGACAGCTCAAAGTAATATTCCCTGTGGTTCCGCAGCCGGCGCCCCGTCCATGGCCTGAACAGCTTAGCTTATGCTGGATTTGCTACAGCGGGTGCGACGCAAATCGGTTAGGATGGCACTTATCACAGGCGACATCCAGCGAATCCACCAGAGACCACAGCAAGGACGAACCGGGTCACATGACAAACACAGCATATCCGCGCCAGGCAGCGTCCTACACTATCCTCCTGCTGATCACCCTGCTGATCACCCTGGTGCTGGCAGGGTGTAGCTCCCAACCCGGCACGCCAATATCCGCCAGCCGGTCTTCTGCCGACCTTGGCCAACTCGTGACTGCTGAGCTGTCGCCGCAGGAATTGTTGCAGGCAGCGGCGCGCAGCAGCGGCCCCCAGGCGGACGAATTGCGCTTGCGGGCCGCTGAGTTGACATTGGCAGCCAGCAACCCTGTACTGGCCCGTGACATACTGAGGCTTGTCAACCCTGAACCAACCGCGGCTTTGCTGCTGCGCCTGATTAGCGCTGAGGCGCGCCTTGCCTTGCTCCTTGAGCAACCACAGACTGCGCTCCGCCGGCTTGCTGATCCTCGACTGCTGAATCTGCCACGAACCAGCGCTGAGCAACTAAGCCTGGGCCAGCTGCGGGCCGAGGCATACTTACAGGGCCGCAGCTACCTGGCCAGTGCCCGTGAACGTATCTTTTTTGATGGCTTGCTGGACGATGCGGGCAAGGCCCTGAACCACGATCACATTTTTGACGCACTGCTGTCCATCCCTACACAACAGCTGATAAGTCAGGCAGAAAACGCCGTAACCAGTGATTTTCGAGGCTGGTTGTCGCTGGCCGCAATGACCCGCCAATACCAGGCAGATCCTCTGCAGCAACTGCAAGCGCTGACTGATTGGCGCAAGGCATGGAGTCATCACCCGGCCGCCCACAGTCTGCCTCAAAGCCTGCAAATGCTGTCTCAGGTAGTGCGTGATCAACCCAAAGTCATCGCCTTGCTGCTGCCGCTGCAGGGCGACCTTGGCATCTATGGTCGAGCGATTCGCGACGGCATGCTTGCAACCCACTACCAGCGCCAAGGCCAGGCTGTTATTAAAGTGTTTGATACCAGCAACATCGACAGCGCTGGTCTGCCGGCCCTGCTCGATACCGCTGCAGCGGCCGGTGCCGAAATGGCTATTGGCCCACTGGCACGTGACAAGGTCACCGCCCTTGCCCTGCTGGCACAATTACCCATGCCCGTACTGGCATTGAATCGCAGCTCGAGCCCTGCGCAAAACCAGGATCTCTACCAGTTTGGACTCGCACCGGAAGATGAAATCAAGCAGATTGCCGACCAGGTCTTCAGCGAGGGTAAACGTAATGCCCTGGTGCTATATCCGGCTGGAGAGTGGGGCTTGCGCAATTTCCAGACTTTCGAGAACCGCTGGCAAGCTCTGGGCGGCACTATCATCGATCATGCTGCATACGCTGATCAACGAGACTACTCTGACCTGATCAAGACCTTGCTGGCTGTCGACCAGAGCGAGAATCGGGCCGCTGACCTGCGGCGCATCACCGGGGAGCGATTTGAGTTTACGCCGCGTCGTCGCGCTGATATCGACTTCGTTTTCCTGCTGGCAAATCCCGCCCAGGCTCGCGGCATCAATCCAACACTGGCGTTTTACTATGCCGATGATATCCCTGTGTATGCCACTTCCCATGTCCATGAGACTAATGATTCCAGGATTGAGTCCATCGACCTGAATGGCATTCACTTCTGCGATATCCCATGGAAACTCACCGACGACAACCCGCTGCAGCGTAATATCAAGGCCCAGTGGCCGGCCGCAGCAAACCAACTTGCGGCTTTTTACGCCCTGGGTGTCGACGCCTATCAGCTGCACCCGCGCTTGCAGCAGATGGTCCTTCTCAAGCACAGCAAATTGCACGGCGTAACCGGTGTGTTGCAGCTATCAGCCGACCAGATTATTACTCGAACGTTACTCTGGGCCCGATTTGCCAACGGTCGAGTCACCAATGATCCTGTGGGTATCGATACACTTATGGATGACCCGCCGATAAGTGTACCGGCAATAAGTACGCCAACAGCCAGCGATGCAGTATTCAACCCTCGACAGGCGCAGGGTCGCGATTTGGCCGCGGCTTCATGACAGCCCCTCACATCCTCAGCGGTAACAATGCCGAAGACGCTGCCCTGGGATTTCTGCTGGCTCGTGGTTTTATTCTGGTGGCGCGGAATTTTCGTTGCAAGGCAGGAGAACTGGATCTTATAGTCAAAGACCCCGGCACCCTGGTTTTTGTCGAGGTCAGGTACAGGCAAAATGCTTCACGAGGAACAGGAGCAGAGACGATCACTCGCAGTAAAATGGCGAAATTAATCAAAGCAGCACAGTTTTTTCTGCAAAAAAATCCCGGTCAGGGGCATTTGGACTGTCGTTTTGACGTGATCTCCATCACCACAGACATAGACTGGATTCAAAACGCCTTCACCCTCGACGACCACCATTTTTAAGAAAGCACTATTTAAGAAAGCACTTTTAAG
>JANQYP010000067.1:16392-21872 GCA_030728785.1 Pseudomonadales bacterium | reverse complement strand
CTAGGTGCGGCCGGCTAGGTGGGGCCGCCTAGGTGGGACGCGCGAAATTACCACGCCTGATGACACCCTACTTGATGACCTTCAGTGAAGGTGGGCCTTTTTTCCGCTCTTGCGTGGGGGGCGGCTCGGGATTGACCGGGTCTCGCGGAAACCACATGCCCTCGCCATTTTCCTTTGCGACTATCCCCAGCACAGCCAGCATGGGCGCGTAGATATAGTGTGAGACGCCGCCAAAGCGGCCACTGAACGATACATGGGTAGCATCGATAACCAGATCACGAATCGCCATGCCGCTGATATTCAAGACGATTTGGCCATCTTTGACATACTCGAGTGGTACCTGGGTATCAGCGACATTAGCGTCCAGCACCAGATAAGGCGTCAGATTATTATCGATGATCCACTCATTGATGGCCCGCAACAGGTAAGGTACAGATGATGTCATTGCCATTAGCTATACCTCCCTGCTTTACGTCACAGCCCTGGATGCTAGTCGCGCATATCCAATTCCGCTTCAGACAGGCTTGCCTGAAAGGAATCACGATCAAACATACGATCCATATAGTCCAGCATTGGTTTGCTCTGCTTGGCCGGCAATTCTATGCCCATCACCGGTAAGCGCCAGAGAATCGGCGCCACACAACAGTCCACCAGAGTGAACTCGTCGCTCATGAAATACGGTTTTTCAGAGAAGATCGGGGAGATTGAAATCAAACTTTCCCGTAGCTCCTTCCTGGCCTTGTCGATAACGCTGTCTTTAGCCTTGCCCGCAATGATCAAGTCCACCGATACACACCAGTCGCGTTGGATTCGATAAACAAATAACCGACTCTGGGCCCGGGCAACAGGATAAACCGGCAGGAGTGGCGGATGCGGAAAACGTTCGTCAAGATATTCCATGATCACCGTTGACTCATATAACACCAGATCCCGGTCAACCAGAGTTGGCAAACTGTTATAGGGGTTCAATCCCGCCAGATCTTCCGGCATATTGTTCGGATCAACGTCAATAATGTCTACTGCTACGCCTTTTTCGGCGAGCACCAGCCGCACACGCTGGCTGTAGTGATCATTTCCGTCGGAATAAAAAACCATCGATGAGTGTTTTGCAACTACCCCCATCTATTCACCTCGCAATAAGGGTTAATCGGAAGGATGTGGCCAGCATTGCCTTAGGCATTGCGGCACACGCCGTAATCTAGAAGTTGAGCCTGTAATAACCGCTTTTGCTGGGATTGACTATCCAGGTGTTACGGGTAAATCCAGTGCACCCTGATGCGCTTAACAGAAGCTCAACGGGTGCTTGCCGGATACTTATCGGTGGAACTCTTTGTGATATTCTCTGCCAAGGAGCCAGGCAAACACATAGAAAAACGCCAGGAACAACAGAACATACCAACCAATGCGGGTCCGATCCAGTCGCGCCGGCTCCCCAATGTAGTAGAGGAAATTGGCCAGGTCATAAACAACCTGGTCATATTCCTCTGCACTCAGCGAACCCGTACCCTCGACGATCTCCAGGGGACTGTAGCCGCGGGCGACCAACGCATCACCGCAAAGTTCTTCAGTGACAAATTCGTTGGTCAGGGGATCACGCATATCACCGCCGTTAGCGGCCAGCCGCGGTACCTGTTTGCAGACTTTGACCTGCATACCTTGCAGTTCGCTGAGCGCATGAGGCATACCCACGTTTTCAAACAACAAGTTATTCACACCCAGTGGCCGCGTGCTATCGGCATAAAATGATCGCAGATAGGTGTAAAGGTAGTCCGGACCACCGCGCAGATTGCTGTAGAGCGTCAAGTCAGGCGGTGCGGCACCAAACCATATCTTGGCGTTTGACTCGTCCATGTTGTTGTCCATCAGGTCACCAATTTTGGTTGCCGGATCAAACACCAGATGCTCGAGCATCAGCGAGTCTGGAATGCCCAGATCAGTGGCGGTGCGCTTAAAGCGCTGGTACTGCAGTGAGTGGCAGGCCATACAATAGTTCATGTAAGTCTGCATACCGCGCTGCAAGGAAGCCTGGTCGTGGATATCCGGCTCCATGTGATCAAGGGGGAACCCAGACTCCGCAGCCTGCGCGGTAACACTGCCCAGCAGCAGTAACAAACTGGCAGCAACGTTTCTCAGCAGAACATTCAGCATCTTGCTCGACATCACTTCAGACCTCACAACGTCACCCTCTCTGGCACCGGTTTGGTTTTTTCAACACTGGTATACCATGGCATTAGCAAGAAGTAGGCAAAGTAAATAGCCGTACAGATCTGCGCGACAATCGTTCTGCCAGGAGTCGGGTGGACCGTACCCAGATAACCCAGAATAAAGAAAGAGATCACAAAAGCCGTCAGAAACAGCTTGCTCGGCAGGCCTTTGTAGCGCATCGACCTGACGGGGGATTTGTCCAGCCAGGGCAGAACAAACAAGATAGCGATAGCGCCAGCCATAACCACCAGGCCCCAGAACTTGGCCGTCATGCCAAAGAGAGGAAAGGTGGCAGCCCGCAACATCGAGTAGTAAGGCGTGTAGTACCAGACCGGAGCGATCAGAGCAGGCGTCTTCAGCGAGTTTGCTGGCTCATAGTTGGGGTGTTCTAACAAGTAACCACCGCCATCAGGAAAGAAGAACATCACCGCCGAGAATACCATCAGGAACATGACGATAGCCGGAACGTCATGGCCTATGGTGTAGTAAGGGTGGAACGGGATACCGTCCAGAGGCTTACCGTCCTGGTCAAGGTGCTTCTTGATATCAACGCCATCAGGATTATTCGACCCGACTTCGTGGAGAGCCAGGATATGCAACACCACCAACACGAGCAAAACCATGGGAACAGCCACAACATGCAGCGCAAAGAAGCGATTCAGGGTAATACCGGACATATTGAAATCGCCCCGCACCCAGACCGCCAGGTCTTCGCCGACCACAGGGATAGCACCGGCCAGAGAAACAATCACCTGCGCACCCCAGTAGGACATGTTGCCCCAAGGCAGCAGGTAGCCAAAAAAGCCCTCAGCCATCAGCGCCAGATAGATGAGCATGCCGAACACCCAGATCAGTTCACGGGGCTTCTGGTATGAGCCATACATCAGGCCGCGGAACATGTGCAGATAAACCACAACAAAAAATGCCGAGGCGCCAGTGGAGTGCATATAGCGCAGCATCCAGCCGTAGTCGACGTCACGCATGATATATTCGACCGACCTGAACGCTTCTTCCCCGGTGGGAACATAGTTCATGGTCAACCAGATACCAGTGAGCAACTGGTTTACCAGAACAACAAATGCCAGCACACCAAAGATATACCAGATGTTTAAATTTTTCGGTGCATAGTACTTCGACATATGCTTTTCATAGGTCTCGGTAACCGGCAAACGGTCATCAACCCAACGCATGATGTCCTTAACCTGTTGTCCTATAGTCGCCATTACGCTGCTCCCTTGTCTTTGCCAATCACAAGGACTGTGTCGTTTTCATAGAAGTAAGGTGGTACCTCCAAATTCGTTGGCGCGGGCACACCAGAGTAGACGCGGCCGGCAAGATCAAATTTGGAACCATGGCAGGGGCAGTAGAAACCCCCAAGCCAGTCTGGATCATACTCCTGCGGCGTCACCTCGGGATTGAACTTGGGCGAGCAACCAAGGTGAGTACAGATGCCAACCAGCACCAATAGATCAGGCCGAATGGAGCGCCCCTCATTACGGGCATAGTCTGGTTGCTGGGCCTGAATTGAATCCGGGTCTGCAAGCCGGGCGGATGTCTTTCCCAGTGCTGCCACCATTGCATCGGTGCGTTTGACAATAAACACCGGCTTGTCGCGCCAAGCGGGTATGGGTCCAAGCATATCACCCGGTTCCAACCTGCTGACATCCACCTTAATGGGTGCGCCCGCGGCTAAAGCTTTGGCGCTGGGGTTCCAGGAACCGATAAACGGCACCGCAACACCCACCACACCTACTGATCCTACTACTGACGTCGCGCCAATCAGAAAATTACGGCGCGTCTTGTTAATCCCTTCATCACTCAAGACGAATTCTCCCCTCCACTAACCTAGCAATAAAAAACCGGCAAAAATCCCAGTAATAAACCAACTTGCAATAACAACCCTTCCCAACAGCGCGCCGATTTTAGCACAGTCGTCGGCCAGAATGCGCCTTAGCAGAGAATTCTTTCCCGAATTTAATACGTCTTTGCCGCAATCAAGCTAGCCACACCACCCCAAAATGTTACCTGTTTGGGCGTCAGTTGGAGTGCCGTCTGATGTATCGATTAATGTACCGATTAATGTACCGGCTGGAGTGCCGACTGAAGCACTGACTGGAGTGCTGGCTGGGGTACCAACGGGGGTACCAACGGAGGTACCAACTGGAGTGCCGGCTGGGGTACCGACCAAAATGGCGACGGGAGCACCGACTGGCGGGCCGACTAAAACGCCAACCCAAGCCTCTGCTTGCGCCATAAGTGGGTCAAAAAAGGCGCCAGCCCCGACCAAAACTGGGCCAGTGATCGTCGCCACCGGCCCGGTTTTCTGCTCCAATATTTATCGTTTGGAGAACTGTGGCTTCTTTCGGGCCTTGCGCAAACCGACTTTCTTACGCTCTACAACTCTGGCATCCCGGGTTACAAAACCTGCTTTTCGCAGTGATGGGCGCAGCGTCTCGTCGTACTCCATCAGCGCACGGGTGATACCGTGCCGAATGGCGCCCGCCTGACCTGAGTTACCCCCACCTGTGACAGTGACATGGAAGTCAAATTTCCCTGACATCTCAACCAACTCGAGTGGCTGACGCACAATCATGCGGGCCGTTTCACGACCGAAATACAGATCGAGAGGCTTGTTGTTGACAACGATACTACCCTCGCCGCTGGTCATGAAGACCCTGGCCTTGGACGACTTTCTTCTTCCTGTTCCGTAATACTGGGTCATTTGTCAGGCCTTCTAACTATAGTTCAAGTGCTTGTGGTTGTTGCGCTGTGTGCGGGTGCTCACTGCCAGCGTAGACCTTGAGTTTACCCAGCATCGAGTAGCTGAGCTTGTTCTTTGGCATCATACCTTTGACGGCCATCTGAATAACTCGCTCTGGCGCTTTATCGATCAATTTATCAAAGGTGATTGACTTGATCCCACCCGGAAAACCGGTGTGATGATAATAGGTTTTGTCGGTGCTTTTGTTGCCAGTCACCTTCACCTTCTCAGCATTGACCACAACGATATAATCGCCGGTATCAACATGCGGAGTGAATTCGGCTTTATGCTTGCCACGCAGGCGATTTGCTATCTCTGTCGCCATGCGACCAAGCGTCTTGTCAGTAGCGTCGACGACGTACCAACTGTGCGTAGCTGTTTCTTTTTTGGCAGATATTGTTTTCATGGATAAACCGTTATGTTGGACAAACACACCTGGCTCAACCAGGATTTTCGGGAGGGCGCATGTTAACTAACCCGGCTACTACGTGCAACACAAATCTACGTCAGAGCT
>JANQYP010000067.1:0-16292 GCA_030728785.1 Pseudomonadales bacterium | reverse complement strand
AGCTCTTAGTCAGGGTCCCACATTGGACTTTGCGTCAGGGGTGATGCTCTCGCGCCAGATACTCAGCGGACTGCATCTCCTGCAGACGACTTTCTGTGCGCTGGAACTCGAAGCGTAACCGAGAGCCTTGGTAAAGCTCAAGCACCGGTGCCGCAGCAGAGAGAATTAGTTTTACATTATGGTCATAAAACTCATCTACCAGACTAATAAAGCGCCGAGCTGCATCCTCTTTCGCCAGCGTGAACTGTGGCACATTACTCACCAGCACGGTCTGGAACAACGTCGCCAGCTCAATATAGTCATTCTGGCTGCGAGGGCCCTCACATAACTCTTTAAATTCAAACCAGACTACCCCGTCACCACAGTAGCGAGTCAAGATCTGGCGACCCTCAATGTCGAGCATCATGTCCTTGATCCCGGCGCCTGGCGATAATGAGCGAAAACTGCTCGCCAGCCCGGCATCGGCGACGGCGTCGAGGGGTGAATGGTAGATTTCCGCATCCTGCAACACCCGCAATCGATAGTCGATGCCACCGTCAACGTTCAGCACCAGCGTGTTGGCCTGCAACGCGGCAATCGCCGGCAGGAACTTAGAGCGTTGCAAACCGTCCTTGTAGAGGTTCACTGGCGCCACATTAGACGTTGCCACCAGCACCACACCCTGCTCAAACAACACTTCGAGCAACCCGGCCAGCAGCATGGCATCGGTGATGTCGGACACAAAAAACTCATCAAAACATAAAACCCGATACTGCCTGGCGAAATCTGCGGCTACCTGGCGCAAGGGATTCGGTTGGCCCTGCAGCAGACGCAGTTGCTGGTGCACATGGCGCATGAAACGGTGGAAGTGCATACGCTGCTTCGCCTGAAACGGCAGGGCGTCAAAGAACAGATCCATCAGGAAGGTCTTACCCCGACCTACGCCACCCCAGAAGTACAATCCCTGGGTCGATGGCGAGCGAGAAGGCTGCGCCGGCCCGCCCAGCAGCGCCTGCCACCAGCGACTGGGCGCAGCCCTGCCCGGCACCTGCGCTACTAACTCGGTATAGAGCCGCTGCAGGTGACCCACGGCCTCGGCCTGGGCCGGGTCAGCCTGGATTTCGCCACGCGCAATGGCCTCCTGATAATACCTCGCAGGTCCTTGCTCAGACATCTGGGCCTGGTTCACCCCTGAACTCTGAAGGCTGCCGACCGGGAATGGGCCTCAAGACCCTCTTCGGTGGCGAGAATAGCCGCGTCCCGGCTGAGGCTGACAGCGCCCCTGGAAGAGCAGCGAATCACTGAACTGCGCACCTGGAAATCGTACACACCCAGTGCTGAAGCAAATCTTGCTGTGCCGCTGGTAGGCAGGACATGACTTGGCCCGGCACTATAATCACCCACCACTTCAGCGCTGTGATTGCCAATAAACACGGCACCTGCATGTTTAACCCGGGCCAGGAACTCATCGGCATTGGTGAGCGCTAACTCCAGGTGCTCAGGGGCAATTTTATTGACGATGGCCGCGCTCTCGGCGTCATCGCGAGTCAGGATCAAAGCGCCACGATCACCAATGGACTGGCGAATAATGGCCTCGCGCTGCATACCGGGCAAGCGGTCATTGATCAGCCCGGCCACCTGCTGCAACAGGTTGGCGTCAGTCGAGATAAGCACCGCCTGGGCTAATTCGTCATGTTCCGCCTGGGCAAACATATCCATCACCAACCACTCAGGGTCAATACCGGCATCAGCGACAATCACCACCTCAGAGGGCCCGGCAATCATATCGATACCCACATCACCAAAAACAATTTCCTTGGCGGTAGCCACATAGATGTTGCCCGGACCAACAATTTTGTCCACCCTGGGAATTGTCTGAGTACCATAGGCCAGGGCGGCAACCGCCTGGGCACCACCAATGGTGAACAGCCGATCAACGCCACACAGGTAAGCTGCCGCCAGTAAGACATCGTTGATATGGCCGTCGGGGGTTGGCACCACCAGTATCACCTCTTCCACCTCGGCGACCTTTGCCGGAATGGTGGTCATAATCACCGAAGAGGGATACGCGGCCTTACCGCCGGGCACATAGATACCCACCCGCTGCATGGCCTGGACGCGCTGACCCAAAAGATTACCTTCGTCGTCTTCGTAGGACCAGTCGCGCTGACCACCAAATGCGGCTTTTTGTTCTTCATGGTAGCGCCGCACCCGGGCGATGGAGGCCTCCAGCGCCGCCCTTACCAACGGCTCAATCCGCTCATAGGCCAAAGCCATTCGGGCCTGGCTGATCTCAAGTTCGGCAACAGAGGTCGCCGTCAGCCGATCAAACTTCACGCTCAGCTCAACTACTGCCGCATCACCCCGAGCGCGAACATCGGCAATAATGTCTTGGACCGTAGTATAAACCTGCTGGTGGTTATCGGCCTGAATCGCCAGCAGCCCATCCAGTGCGGCAGCAAACTGCGGATCCAGGGTCGTCAGTTGTTTAATTGCGCTCATAACAATATCTGCATACAGGTGTCTTACACGAGCCTCAATCAACAGCCTGGCGCAATTGTTCAATCAAGGCGTTGATGATGCCATATTTAATTTTCATGGCCGTCTTATTCACAATCAGGCGCGTGCTGACGTCACAGATATGCTCCATCGCTACCAGACCGTTGGCCTTCAGGGTGTTACCCGTCTCGACAATATCAACAATACGATGCGCCAAGCCGGTCACCGGTGCCAGTTCCATAGCGCCATAGAGTTTAATGATGTCAACCTGAATACCGCGCTCGGCATAATACTGTTTGGCCGTGCGAACAAATTTCGTCGCAATCTTCAGCCGTCCCGGCAGCGGCGCCTCGTCCTGCAGACCAGCAACCATAATACGGCACTGGCCCAGCTTCAGATCAAGTGGCTGGTAGTAACCCTGCTCACCGTGCTCCAGCAGGACATCCTTGCCCGCCATGCCCAAATCAGCAATGCCGTGCTCAACATAGGTGGCGACATCAGAACCGCGCAGCAACAGCAGGGACACATCCTCGCGACTGGTAGTGAACACCAGCTTGCGGGATTTTGTCAGATCATCGTGGGGCTCAATGCCCAATTGTGCCAACAGGGCCAGTTGCTGCGCAACGATGCGATCGCCCTTGGTCACCGCAATGGTAATGTGATCTGGCATAACAACATCCTATCGGGACTGGATTCGCTCGATGTCGGCACCCAGGCCGCGCAACTTTTCCTCGACCTGCTCGTAACCCCTGTCGATATGATAAATCCGATCTATCACCGTATTGCCTTCAGCAATCAGCCCGGCAATAACCAGGCTCACCGATGCGCGCAGGTCATTGGCCATAACTGGCGCGGCTTTGAGGACATCCACACCCGTTACTATGGCAATGGTGTTATTACCTTCAAGGCGAATATTGGCGCCCATCCGGTTCATTTCGTGGACGTGCATAAAACGATTTTCGAAGATGGTTTCTTTTACTGTGGCAGTGCCATCAGCAATACAGTTCATCGCCAGAAACTGTGCCTGCAAATCTGTCGGAAATGCCGGATAAGGTGCTGTCACCAGGCTCACCGCCTTCGGCCGCCGGCCTTTCATATCCAATAACACCCAGTCGGAGCCAACCTCAAGCTCGGCGCCGGCTTCTCGCAGCTTACTCAGAACCACTTCCATATGGGCTGGCACAACGTCCCGCATCTTGATCCTGCCGCCGGTTGCGGCGGCAGCAATCAGGTATGTTGCAGCCTCAACCCGGTCGGCAATCACCCGATGGTGACAACCATGGAGGGCCTTAACACCTTCAATGGTAATGGTCTCGGTGCCTTGGCCGGTAATTCGAGCGCCCATGGCATTCAAGAAATCTGCCAGGTCGATGATCTCCGGCTCTCGCGCACAGTTCTCGAGAATGGTGGTGCCTTCCGCCAGCGTTGCTGCCATGAGAATGTGCTCTGTACCACCCACGGTGCTGAAATCGAACATAAAGCGGGCACCCTGCAGGCGTCCGTCGACAGACGCCTTTACGTAGCCGTCTTCCATTTCAATGGTAGCACCCAGGGCCTGCAGGCCGCGCAGGTGCTGATCAACGGGTCTTGGCCCAATGGCGCAGCCACCGGGAAGGGAAACCTCGGCGCGACCATAGTGGGCAAGCATGGGACCAAGCACCAGAAACGATGCACGCATCTGCCGCACCAGGTCATAAGGCGCTGTAAAGCGTTTAATGGTATTGGCATGAATCTCAATATTCATCTTCTCGTCAACAACCACCTCAACACCCAATGACACCAGCAACTCGATCATGGTGGTGATATCACGCAGATGGGGCACATTGCTGATGGTCACTGGCTCATCCGCCAGCAGAGACGATGCCAGCATCAGGACTGCCGAGTTCTTAGCACCAGAGGCGCGCAACTCGCCTTGCAGGTGGGCTCCACCACGTATCAATAACTTGTCCATTCAATCACCTGTAGCACGCCACAACAGCGCGGGGGTTTATTGCGCCGGGAACTTACGGCGCATCATTTTTTTCTGCCGGCGTCAGACACCGCATGCTGACGGCGTGAATTTCGCCGCTGCTGATCTGGGGGTCGAGCAGCTTGTAGACCAACTGCTGGCGCTTGACCCGACTGAGACCGGCAAATACCTCGCTGACCAGCACCACCATCACCTTATTGCCATTGGCCTCTAACTCTACCTCGCAGGCCCTTGAGCCAGCCGCCAGCCCAGTGGCCAGGAGTTCACGCAGTTTCACTTCATTCATCTGGTTTTATCCCGTTACAATCGCGCGGCGATGATAGCACGAGCCTTCGCAATTCCGCCAAACGTTGGTGAGTCGGCATTCGAAGTGGAAGCTGGAAGTCGGGACGGCAGCGCAGACAAGCAGGTCGAACCAGGCGGCCAGTGCCACGGCCTGCCTCAGGCGTCGGCGAAAGGCAGTATGCCATCCACCCCACAGGCTCGGGCTATTTCACGCAGGCGGGGCGACGCATTTAACAGTCGCAGGGAAGCTGGGCCATCACCCTGCGACGCAAGCGGTTGCCTGAGAACCACATGCCGCTGCCAGGCGATCAGCAGAGCAATAGCTGCAGAGCCCTGCACATCTGCATCCACCAGATCGATGAGCACCGGCGATTGCAGCGTATCGATAAGGGCAATACCCGCGTCTTTATAACCCGCAACCGTATCAACCCGCAGTGGTCCGGTGACTATCAGGCGGCCATCTTCGACTCGCAGGTTTGGCTGCCCGGCCCCTTCTGCTGAGTTGGCTGCTGTTCCTCGACTGGCTTGCGGCTCAGGCTTTGACATCAACGCTCCAATTGGCTATCACGGTATCGATGTCGTTGCCATATTGATCCATATAAGCGGCAAACTGCGAACGGAACTGCAGGCCAATGTTGATTCCCTCAATGGTGACATTACGCAACATCCACTGGTTGTCCAACAGCACCAGGTTATAGTTCACCAGGTAAATAGTGCCCTGCTGGCCGGTAATCTGCAGATCAACTGAGGCCCGGTCCGCTTCCCGCTCCGGGCTGGTGCTGTCTGTTATGTCGACGCGCTGATTATCAAACTCCACCAGCGCCTTGGCATAGGTTCGCACCAGGCCGCGCCGAAAAACCTCCTCAAAGCGGGTTTTCTGCTCGTCGGTAGCGCGACGGTAGTATTTCGCCATGACACCGCGTGAAAAACCTTCGAAATCGATAAAAGGCGCCAGCGATGTATCAACTTCCGCAAAAAATCTCTCCGGGTCGGCAACGTAGATTGGCTTTACCTCAACCAGTTTGGCCAACAGCTTATCCGTCGCATCCTGCACCGCCTGGCGCGCACTCAATGTTTCGGCAAGCACCCCTGTGGTTGCGACCAGCAGGCACAATAACAGCCCAATGCGTGCCAAATAACCCATCTTGCTCTCCTAAAACTGCTTCATTAAAAATTTGCCGATCATATCTTCCAGCACAATGGCTGACTGGGTATCGCTGATATAGGAGCCATCCCGCAGATACTGATCTTCCGCACCGACGGTAAGACCGATAAATTTGCCGCCCAGCAGCCCCTCAGTGAGAATGGCCGCATTGGAATCCGTACTGATCTGGTTGATATCACCATTGATCTCGAGCCGCACCAGTGCCGTGAAGGTCTTCTGGTCCAGGTCAATGTCTGCCACCTGGCCTACCACCACACCGGCAATACTGACTTTGGAACGGACCACCAGGCCGCCAATATTCTCAAACTTGGCATAGACACTGTAAGTATTGGTTTCGGCACCGACGTTAAAGCCGCTGACCCGCACCGCCAGTACCGCCAGGGAAATGAGGCCGGCAAGCATAAAAGCCCCCACCACAATTTCTATTGTTCTCATCTGCATGAAACTAAACCCTTAAAAAAAATAAGACTAAAAGTTGAACATTACCAGTGTCAGGAAGAAATCGAGCACCAGTACCGCGACTGAGGAATAAACGACCGTGCGCGTTGTTGCCGTAGCAATACCCTCCGACGTTGGTGTGGCCTCGTAACCCTGATAGACCGCGATCCAGGTCACCACCAGACCAAAAACCACTGACTTTATAATGCCCTTGAGCACATGACTGCGGAAATCCACACCTTCCTGCATGGCAGACCAGAAAGCCCCTTCATAGACACCCAGCCAGTTCACTCCCACCAGGGACGAACCCCAGATGCCAACCACGCTGAACATCAACGCCAGAATCGGCATGGAGATAAAACCCGCCCAGAGTCGCGGCGCAACAATACGCTGCAGGGGATCAACGCCAATCATTTCCATGCTGCTGAGTTGTTCCGTGGCCTTCATCAGGCCAATCTCGGCGGTCACGGCCGATCCCGCCCGGCCGGCAAACAGCAGGCCAGACACAACAGGGCCAATTTCCATCACCAGCACCAACGCCACGCCCAGGCCCAACGCGCTTTCCGAGCCGTATTTGACCAATTGGTTGTAGCCTTGCAAAGCCAGTACTGCGCCAATCGAAAAGCCGGACAAGACTGTAATCACCACCGACAACACACCTAACTGATAGATCTGGCGGATTACCAGCGGTGCATTGGCAAGTCGCGGGCGACGCCAGATTGCCAGCCACCAGATACTCCCTGCGCGGCCTAATACCGTAAGCAGGTCGATGCCGTACTGTCCTAGATTTCGTAAACTGGCGAGCATGGGTCTACCTGAAAAACGCGTGACTGGTGATTTCTCCGTCTAACAACTCTTGACGAAAATCAGCCGCGGGATAGTGAAAGGGGACGGGGCCATCGGGCAATCCCTTGATAAATTGCTGAATCCGCGGGGTGTCTTCCTTAAACAGATCTGCAGGCGCCCCGGAGCCGATAACCTTACCATCTGATATCACATAGATCAGGTCGGCAATGCTGGCGGTTTCATGAATATCATGAGACACAATAATACTCGTGATTCCAAAAACCCGATTCAGAGTCTTAATCAACTGTACAACAACGCCCATGGCGATCGGGTCCAGGCCAGCAAAAGGTTCATCGTACATGATCAGTTGCGGATCCAGGGCAATCGCCCTGGCCAGGGCTACTCGACGGTTCATACCACCGGATAATTCATTTGGAAACAGTTTACTCGCACCCCGCAACCCCACCGACTGCAACTTGATAAGCACCAGGTCGCGAATCATGTCCTTCGGCAGGTCCGTGTGAATCTGCAGAGGGAAAGCCACGTTGTCAAAAACCGACAGGTCGGTGAACAGAGCACCACTCTGGAACAACATACCCATGGACTTTCGCACCTGGAACAACTCAGTCCTGGAAAGCTGAGGAATCCGCCGGCCGTCCACTTCTATGATGCCCCGTTCAGGTTTCAACTGGCCGCCTATGAGGCGCAGCATGGTCGTTTTACCGGTGCCGCTGGGACCCATGATGCCCACTATTTTGCCCCGCGGCACAGTCAGCGAAATGCGGTCAAATATTCTGCGTTGACCATGACTGAAGGTCACCTCTTCAATAAGAATGTGATTGTCAGGCAGTGGCGTGCCATTACTGTTCATTTTTATACTGACCGGTATTGATGTGATTCAGGCCAAGGTTATATTGGCGCGGTTGACGCCAGGCTGCTGCATGCCGAGCTGCTTTTTTATGGCCCATGCCAGCCTGGTTACTGTCGCCCCAGCACAGTCGGGGCGAAGGCGCATGATATCAAGGTTTGTCACGAGATATAACGCCAGTTGGGGACTAATGGCAGGATTGATGCGCTTTTTCCAGAGGCAACATAATCCATCATTCCACCACTGCTCGAGCAAATTCGAGGCGCAAGGTAAGCCTGGGCTATTCGCCTGCCTCAACTATTTGGTTACACTGCACTCAGCCAGCATGCGCAAGCCTGTCGTTAGGGGTGAGATGCACAGGTTGTAAGACGGCGCCGGTTACCAAACCAGTGGGGCCTGGCCTATCGTGCTCAGGACTAAACTGCTGCGGCCAGGTTAAATGGGTGCGATTGCCAAACTTTTTTCAAACTTTTTCCAAACTTCCACTTGCCAACTAAGACGCGCAGCGCTGGCTGACTATGTTTACCACTCGGAATATTGTCTTGTTCGCCCTGATCATGCTGGTCGCGATAGCCACCAACTGGGTTGTCGAGCGTGGTGACGAGCAGGACGAACCCCACGCCATAGGCCGGAACGACCCGGACCTTTATATGCTCAACGCACGGATCACCCAGTTTTCAGCCAAGGGGGCCCGGCAACATGAAATTCGCGCCAGTCGCCTGACTCATTTTCCTCTCACCAACATGACAGCCTTGATCACACCCAATGTCAGTCTGTTTGCAAATAATGCCAGCAGCCCATGGAACATTACCGCTGACAACGGCCGTTTGCTGCCGCAATCCCAGTTACGGGACCAGATTGTTGAGCTCTGGGACAATGTACTGGCTACCAGAAGCAATAGTGCCGGCGACTTTATCAATATCCAGACCGCCAGCCTGACAGTCTATCCGGGGCAGGACTATGCGGAGACAAACCAGAAGGTTTATATCGATGGCGCGCGCGGACGCACCAGTGCCGCCGGCATGCAGGCCTACCTGGAAGAAGGACGCTACCTGTTTTCCTCTGACTCCAACAACCGCGTCATCACCACACTGTGGCCCGCAGCGAAACACCCGTGACGATGCCAGATGCAGACAAAACAACTCAAGGGTGCAGTACCGCCATGTGGATAACATGTCAGTCACCAGCAAGAATGGCTCTCATTTGCGCCACAAACTGGGTTAGAATCACGCTCGTGACTAAACTCATCCTACCAACTTTCACCTGCGTCCTGGCATTCGCCCTCTGTGGCGCCAGCGCCAGTGCGTCGAACACTGACAGCGAGCAACCCATTCAGATCAGTGCTGACGCCGGCATGGTCAACGAAGCTGCGGGTATCTCCACCTACTCCGGCAACGTTGCCATAGACCAGGGCAGCATGCACATCCTGGCGGATGAGGTAGAGGTCATCACGGCCAACAACCAGGTTATCCAGATTATTGCCCGCTCAGTACCCAACTCAACCAGACTGGCGCGCTATGAACATCTGCAGGGCAACAATGACAAACCCGTCTCCGCCGAGGCCAGGATGATTACCTACCTTGTCCAGGAAGAGCGCCTGCATCTCAGCGGCGAGGCCAGGTTGCAGCAGACCGGTGACAGTTTCTCAGGAGAATTGCTTTACTATGACGTCAATCGAGGCATCGTTGACATGAAAAGTGGCACTGGTGCCGGCGATCGTATAAGAATGACCATCAGCCCAAAACAGAAGTAACGCAATCAGATGCATGTCCTTCGGGCTACAAGTCTTGCCAAGAGCTACCGCGGAAAAGCCGTTGTCAAAGATGTCACCCTGTCTGTCCAAAGCGGTCAGGTGGTGGGCCTGCTGGGCCCCAACGGCGCCGGTAAGACCACCTGCTTTTATATGATAGTGGGCTCAATCAGCGGTGATGCCGGCAAAATACTGTTTGATGAAACAGACCTCACGGCGATGCCCATGCACCAAAGAGCCCGCACGGGCATTGGCTATCTGCCCCAAGAGGCCTCTATCTTTCGCAGGCTGACGGTGGCGGAGAATATCCTCGCGATCCTGGAGACCCGCAAAGGCTTGAGCCATGCACAACGACTCGAGAGTCTTGAATCTCTGTTAGCTGAATTTCATATCGGCCATATTCGCAACAATATGGGTATGGCGCTGTCAGGCGGCGAACGCCGGCGGGTTGAAATAGCCCGGGCGTTAGCGACTGAGCCATCCTTTATCCTGCTGGACGAGCCTTTTGCCGGTGTTGATCCCATTTCAGTAAATGATATCAAGGGCATCATTCAGCAATTGTCCGAGCGTGGCATTGGCGTTTTGATCACCGACCACAATGTTCGAGAGACACTCGATATCTGCGAAAAGGCCTACATTGTCAGCGAAGGCAGGATCATTGCAGAGGGGCCAACCCAGGCTATTCTAGCTGACGAACAGGTCAGGCGTGTTTATCTGGGCGACAACTTCCGCATGTAGGTCCAGCTTCTGCTGTTCGTTGCAGGCAGGGCAAATCTCAGCAGATTCAGACAAAAGGGACTAGCGAGCAGCTCAAAGTACCCCGAAGCACAGACACACAAAGATAACAAGATTCACTTCCTCACGGTGCATGAGTAGTATTAGTCCATGGCAATGAAACCAGCACTCACTCTACGACTTGGTCAACAACTGCGCATGACGCCGCAGTTGCAGCAGGCTATTAAACTGCTGCAACTCTCAACCCTGGACCTGCAACAGGAAATTCAGGAGGCACTGGATTCAAATCTGATGCTTGAAGAGTTGAGCGGGGATGATGACCATGGTGGCGAGCCAACGTCGCTGGATGGTGGCGACGATTATTCTGAGCAGGGCAATCACAACGACCAGAGTAACCAGAGTGATACCAGTGAATATGCCGAGCGCGCCGACACTGGCCAGGATATTGAACAGACCGACAACAGTGCGGACCCGCATGACAACACCAACCTGGACCGGGATTTTGACGCCGCTGGCGACTATGAAGGCAGTGATTATGACGGCGGCGATTATGACGGCAGCGATGGTTTCGACAACTCATCGGAGAGCGCCGCGGCTGCTGAGCACCATGACCCTGAGTTTGATGGCGACTATCAGCCCGATACCAGTGACCAGCTGGCGTCCGACAAAATCGTCGAGGACCTGCCGGTCGACAGCCTCTGGGAAGATGTCTGGGATGACGTGCCACTGTCTGGCAATTTCAATAGCGGTGAAGACAATGACGATGACTACATTGACACCCGCAATACCATCTCCGCCTCACTGCAGAGCCATCTTGAAGAGCAACTGAATCTGCAGCGCATGACCGAGGTCGACGAGTTGATTGCCCTCGCCATTGTCGACGGTCTGGATAAAAATGGTGTTCTTACTGTCTCCCTCGATGACATCCTCGCCAGCGTGCCCGTCGAATATGACTGCGAAATGGACGAGGTCATTGCTGTCCTGCATCTGATCCAACACCTCGACCCTGTTGGTGTTGCAGCCCGCGACCTGCGCGAATGCCTGATCATCCAATTGAAGCATTTACCCAAGGAGACCCCCTGGCGAACGGAGGCTATTACGGTCGTTAGCGATCACATCGCCTCCCTCGCAAGCCGAGACTATGCGCTGCTGATCCGCAAGACACGCCTGAAAGAGGACGAATTGCGCCAGGTCATTGCCCTGATCCGCACCCTCAATCCACGCCCGGGTGCGGACATTGCGCCAACCAACACGGAGTATGTTGAGCCAGATGTCATTGTCAGCAAAAAAAATGGTCGCTGGACAGTGGAACTGAACCCAAAATCGGCACCGCGAATCCGCGTCAACCCGCAATACGCCTCAATGGTGAAGCGGGCCGACAGCAGCAGCGACAATACCTATCTGAAAAACCACCTACAGGAGGCCCGCTGGTTTATCAAGAGCCTGCAGCAGCGTAACGACACATTGCTGAAGGTCTCCAGCAAGATCGTCGAATACCAGCGCGGTTTCCTGGAATACGGTGAACAGGCCATGAAACCCCTGGTGCTGCACGATATTGCCAGCGCCGTTGACCTGCACGAGTCCACCATTTCCAGGGTCACTACGCAGAAATACATGCATACACCAGCCGGAGTTTTTGAACTAAAGTACTTTTTTTCAAGCCATGTCAGCACCCAGGCGGGTGGCGAGGTTTCGTCAACAGCTATCCGCTCCCTGATCAAACAGCTGGTAGCCGAGGAAAATCCGAAAAAGCCCCTGAGCGACAGCAAAATAGCCAGCCTGCTGGCCGACCAGGAAATTATGGTGGCGCGCCGAACCATTGCGAAATATCGCGAATCATTGATGATTCCCCCCTCCAATGAACGTAAACAGCTGGTATAAACGAACGAATCTGTGGAATCAGGGTCACAATTTAAGTACTACTGTTTAAGTTCTACTGTTTAAGTTCTGCGGCAGCCATTCGATTACCGGCAATTAAACAAACCCAACAAAGCGCCCCGCAAAAGCGCAAGGAGATAGCAACTAGCTAGGTTCAAATAAACTGGGTTCAAATAAACTGGGTTTAAAGAAAAGCTTGCCAGGCAAGCGAGGGATTGTTGACCGATTGGTTATGGGTTTATTAAAGGGAGTGAAAGTATGCAAATTAATGTCAGCGGACACCATGTTGATCTCACAGATTCCTTGCGTAATTATGTCGTTACCAAGCTCAACAAGCTTGAGCGGCACTTCGATAAAATAACTCAGCTAAATGTTATTCTCAGCGTTGACAAACTGCGCCAGAAGGCAGAAGCCACGATCCATATCAGCGGTGCCGAGCTTTTTGCCGATGCGGAATCCGAGGACATGTACGCCGCCATAGACATGTTGACCGATAAACTCGACCGTCAACTGATCAAGCAGAAGGAAAAGTCCAGTGACCGCAAGCAACGGGTGCGCTGACGGCCGGAGTCAGTGTCGGCCTGAACTTTTTACCAGCAAGGTTGAACATAACTCGACGTGATTTTCCAAGGCTTGATATACTCGCCGTCGGTGTGTCCCTGCGGGCCGCCGACCGTCTCGCCAGCCTGGCTTCGCCAGTGGCGTCTTCATCAACCTAGCCAGCATCAACCTAGCCAGCATCAACCCCGTGGTAAACACCAGTCGTGAATATTGAATCCATACTAAGCCTCAATCGCACCCACGCAAACATCCAGGCAAGCAGTAAAAAACGCGCTATCGAAGAGGCGGCCAAGTTGATAGCCAACGATATGCTAGGCCTTACTGCTGACGATATTTACAATTGTCTGATTGCCCGCGAAAAAATCGGTACTACCGCCATCGGCGACGGCATCGCTATTCCGCACTGTCGCCTCAGGGGCTGCACAGAAATTGTCGGCAGCCTGATTTCACTGCAGGAGCCTGTGGATTTCGAGGCCTATGACAACCAATCCGTGAAGTTGATGTTTGTTATCCTGGTGCCCTCAGAAGTGGTTGATGAACACCTGCAGGCCCTGGCCATGCTGGCCAAGAGCTTTGAATCGCCCGACTATCGGCAATTGCTGGCCAGCGCCGCCACCAACGAGGAACTCTACCGGCGCGCAACCCAAACGCCTTAGGCCAGTGCTCCTTGAGCTATGACTTAATTGCAGGGCTTATACCTGCCGGCTTTTGAGCCAATGCGTACTGGCTGGCGTAAACATCGCCATGTGGCACTGCTTGCCGCGCTCAGCAACCCACGACATGGATAACCTATGATTTCTCTTATTATCATCAGCGGCAGATCCGGCTCGGGCAAAAGCACCGCCCTGCACGTACTGGAAGACATGGGCCACTACTGCATCGATAACCTGCCCGTAAGCCTGCTCGAACCTCTGATGTTGCGCCTCAGCCAGGATCAACCTATCGAACGTGTTGCCGTCAGCATCGACGCCCGCAATATCGCCGCCGACCTGCAGATGTTTCCGGATATCATGGACAAGATTGATCCCGCCATCGTCCAAACCAAAATTGTCTACCTTGATGCGGCCAGCCCGGCCCTGGTCAAACGCTTCAGCGAAACCCGGCGCAAACATCCGTTGTCTGGCAGGACCACGGATCTGCGCGAAGCCCTGGAGATGGAAACCCGCCTGCTGGACCCCATTTCCTCCATGGCTGACCTGAACATTGATACCACCAATTTGACCATCCATGAACTGCGTGACCTGGTGGGCGCGCGCGTTACCGGCGAGCATCACGAATTTGCCCTGCTGTTCCTCTCCTTTGCCTTCAAAAATGGTGTTCCGGTAGATGCTGACCTGGTATTCGATGTCCGTTGTCTGCCTAACCCGCACTGGAAGGCAACCCTGCGGGCACTCACAGGCCTGGACGAACCGGTGCAGGCATTTCTCCAGTCTCATGCCGAAGTGGGTGCCATGCTGGAAGATATCCGCGGCTTCCTTGAAAACTGGCTGCCACGCTTTGAGGCCAACAACCGCAGCTATATGACCGTCGCCATTGGCTGTACGGGGGGTCAGCACCGCTCGGTGTTTATCAGTGAAATGTTACGCCAGTATTTTCAGCCAAAGTGGACAAATGTGCAGATACGCCACCGCGAATTAAGTAAGATCAACGCGATCCAGCCCTCTCATGCCTGACACTGAGTCTTTCTTGTGATTGAACAACAAGCAACCATCAAGAACAAACTTGGCCTGCATGCTCGAGCTGCGGCAAAATTTGTTGGCCTGGCCCAGTGTTTTGCCGCCAACATCACTGTCGCTAACGGCGACCAGAGCGCCAACGGCAAAAGTATCATGGCAATGATGATATTGCAGGCAACTCGTGGCACAACCCTGAGCATTCGCGCCGATGGTGAGGACGAGGATTCAGCCCTCGAACAGATCATTGCCCTGATTGACAATCTCTTTGAGGAAGGCGAGTAATTGTAACCACTTATGCCAGATCCAACAGAAACCAGAGCCCCCTCGCCCAGAGAAATCCTCAGCGATTTATTTGAGTCTGGCACTTATAACCAAATTAAGAATCTGCTGGACTCGCTTCGTCCGGCTGATATTGCTGCGCTGCTGGAGTCCTCACCACCGAAAGAACGTACCATCATCTGGAATCTCATTCCCGATGCTGAAAAAAGTGAAATCCTGCAACAGGTTGATCCTGACGTCATTCCTGATCTGCTGGCGGACAAGTCTGCTGAAGAATTGTTGCCCTTGCTGCAACAGATTGTCTCTGCTGATGACCTGACAGACATTCTCCAGCACCTGCCTGATGCCATTACCTATCAGGTGCTGCAATCCATGGATTCGCAGGACCGCGCTCGAGTCGAAAACCTGCTGTCCTATGGCGAGGATACTGCCGGCGGCCTGATGGACACAGACACCATCAGTGTCCGCCCGCGGGTCACCCTCGATGTAGTCTTACGCTATCTGCGCCGCCATACTGAACTGCCACCCATGACCGATAATATCGTGGTGGTCAACAGCAATGATGAATATATCGGCCTGCTGCCCATCAGCACCCTGCTGGTCTCCGATCCGTCAATGACCGTGCGGGAAATGATGCTGACGGATATTGAGCCCATCCAGGCCAACACTCACCGCTCAGAAGTGGCCGCCATCTTCCAGCGCTATGACCTGGTATCCGCACCTGTGGTAGGTCCCACGGGCAACCTGCTGGGTCGTATCACCATCGACGACGTGGTAGACGTGATTATTGACGAGGCTGATCATTCCCTGCTGGGGATGGCCGGCTTAACGGAAGATGAAGACACCTTTGCGCCCATCCTTAAAACCGCCAGAAGCCGGGCTGTGTGGCTCGGCGCGAACCTGATGACGGCGTTTCTGGCATCTGCCGTGATCAATATTTTTGAGGAAACCATTGCCAAGGTCGTCGCCCTCGCCGTACTGATGCCAATTGTCGCCAGCATGGGCGGCGTTGCCGGCAGCCAGACTCTGACACTGGTGATTCGCAGCATGGCCCAGGGCCAGCTGGTAGAGAGCAACCAACGCTGGCTGATGAATCGCGAATTGGCGGTGGGTGCCCTCAACGGCCTGTTATGGGCCTCAATAGTTGCTGTCGCCGCGTCCCTGGTCTTTGGTGACTACATGCTCGGCGCGATCATCGCCACCGCCCTGATCATCAACCTGTTGGTCGCTGCGCTGGCTGGCGCCTTACTGCCCGGGATCCTCAAGAACCTTGGCATAGACCCAGCCATTGCCGGCAGCGTGGTCTTGACTACCATTACCGATGTGGTGGGTTTTATGACATTCCTCGGGCTGGCGACCCTGTTCTATGCCTAAGGAATTTTATGGCTGATTAGGTGCTGGCAGCGGATTCATCTAAAATAGCC
>JANQYP010000066.1 GCA_030728785.1 Pseudomonadales bacterium | reverse complement strand
AGCCCCCAAACTTTAAGCCCCCAAACTTTAAGCCCCCACACTTTAAGCCCCCAAACTTTAAGCCCCCCAACTTTAAGACCCCAAACTTTAAGACCCCAAAAATTTGACCCCAAATATTTCTTGATTCGGTCAGTGGGCTAGCCTTAAGCTATCTCCGTTTACTAACTTCGACGCGTCTTGCGCACTCTATGAACGTTCGAAAATTCACAGCGATAGCACTTTTACTGGCGACGGCGATTTTTGCCCAGGCGCTGGCGGCTGTCGATCACGTGCATTTAGATGTCGTCGATGACCAAGCCTGTTTGATTTGCGGCTCCAGTGCCAGTGCCGCCGTGCTCAGCACCAGCCTTGTGCCGGCAATTGTTCCGGCAAAGACGCTGCAGGTGCCTTACAACGTCCTTGCCTCCCGCGCCCCTGCAGTCCTCGACCTGCGTTCCAGAGCTCCACCTATCTCTCTCGACAGTTAAACCGCGTTTCCAGCGAACACTAACTAAATAAAACGAGAGAACCTTATGCTGAAGATAATCGCAGGCGGCCTGTTGGCGAGCCTGGTTGCTGTGTCATTGCAGGCAGCCGAACATGATATTGAAGAAATTGTCGTCACCGGCCCGTTTCACAAACCCCTGGCAGAGTCGGCACTGCCTATTGGCGTGCTGTCAGGTGAGGCGTTACGGCGCCAGGCTGCCAACTCCCTAGGGGCAACCCTGGATAGCCAGCCCGGCGTACATTCTGCCTCTTTTGGCCCGGGTGTGGGCCAACCCGTGATCCGCGGCCAAAGCGGCAAACGGGTGCAGGTCCTGCAGAACAGTGTCTTGGTCGCCGATGCGGCGAACCTCAGCCCCGACCATGGCAATGGCATTGAGCCCCTGCTCGCCGACAGTATCGAGGTAGTGCGCGGGCCGGCAACCTTACTCTACGGCAGTGGCGCCATTGGCGGAGTGGTCAACGTCATTGACCAGCGCGTCCCAACCCGATTGTTTGCGCAGCCGGAAATCATCTTCGAGCAAACTCACTCCAGCGTCAGCGACGAGAACAAAACCCTGTTCGGCGCCAACATGAGCGTGGGTTCAGTCTCACTGCACGCTGATCTCTATACGCGGCGCAATAACAATGTCCGCATCAACGGCACGGCCATTGATCTGGGGCGCCTTGAAGCCCTTGAGGCATTGGCCGCTGCAGACCATGAAGAGGAACATGAAGAGGCCGGTGAGCCTTTGCCACAAGGTTATATCGACAACTCCTTTGGCGCAGGCAAGGGCGGCACCCTCGGTATCTCCTGGGTACAGGACCAGGGTTTTGTCGGCTTTTCTTACAATCGCATCGACAGTCAGTATGGCCTGCCCGGCGGTGCCCACGGCGGCGATCATGAGGCGGAACTCGCCGAGGCGGAGGCAGTCGAACACGGGGCCGAGGACGTTGCGGTTCGCCTGGATATGGCCCAATCACGCTACGACCTCAAAGCCGACCACCACTTTAACAACAGCCTCATCTCTGATGTCCGCCTTGATCTCGGCTACACGGATTACGAACATCTTGAATTGGAAATTGCCGACGGTGTTACCAGTATCGGCACGCGCTTTCTGAACAAGGGGTTCGATGGCCGACTGTCTTTTACCACCCGCGAGCGAGGCCAGTGGCAAGGTGTCTGGGGCCTGCAGGTCAACGCCACTGAATTCAGCGCGACCGGTGAGGAGGCTTTTATCCCCCAGACTGATATCCGCAACACTGCGCTGTTTGCGGTGGAACGCTGGGCGGCGGATGGCTATACCCTGGAATTGGGCGGCCGGGTGGAACGTGCCGAGTTAGACCCGGCGGCCTGTGCTACCACTGCCAACATCTTCAGCGTGTCCGCCAGCGGCATTGTCGATCTTGAGCATGCGGCGCGCCTGATTGTCTCAGCGGGTCGCACCGAACGCGCACCCACAGTCGAAGAGCGTTATTCCAACATCAATGTGGCGGGTTGTGCTGCGAATGCGGAGCTGATCGCCCATGCGGCGACCAACCTGGTGGAGATTGGCAAAGTTGACCTGCAGACGGAAGTGTCGCGCAACCTGGATGTGGGTTACCAGTTGCCCATCGGTGACGCGTTGTTTGACCTGTCGGCGTTCTATAATCGCGTCAACGACTATGTTTACCTAGAGTTGAGTAATGTGCTTGTCGATGACTTGCAGGTCGCCAACTACAACGCCCGTGATGCACGTTTTTATGGCCTGGAGGCGAGTCTCGAGTTGCCGCTGGCGGCCCTGGCAGCCTCCAGCATCAATGGCCGCATTGCCGCAGATATGGTCAGGGGCCGGTTTGCCAATGGTGAGAATGTGCCACGCATGTCCCCCGCCAGAATTGTCCTGGCGACGGACTGGGAGAGTGAGCGATGGTCCTCCGGCGTCTCCCTGAGCCGGGTCCTCAAACAAAATGCAGTGGCCCCTCTGGAGTTGCCGTCAGCTGGCTACACACTGCTTTCAGCCTACGCAGACTACCACTGGCAACTGCCAGCTGGGGCCGGCTCGAGGGCAGAACTGACCCTGTTTGCGAAAGGCGATAACCTGCTCAATAAAGAGATACGCAACCACGTGTCATTCCTGAACAGCGTTGCGCCCGAGGCCGGGCGCGCTATCAGCCTGGGACTGCGACTGCGCTATTAGACAATGCCGCCCCGCCGGGTTGTCCATTGCCGCACCTTAGGCAATGCCGACAACCCGGGTTATGCATTGCCGCACCTTAGGGAAAAACGCCATCACCGCAAGGCAGCATCCATCTCTTCCTCAAGTCGCTCGGCTTCATGGGCACGGGCCGATGAAAAACGACCCAGCAGCAGATACAGGGCCGGCGTGAGGAACAAGGTGAAACCAGCGGCAATACCCAGGCCGCCGAAGATCACCCAGCCAATAGATTCCCGCGCCTCGGCACCGGCGCCGCTGGCCAGCACTAACGGCAGGCCGCCAAGCACCGTGGAGATCAAGGTCATGGCCACGGGTCGCAGGCGCACTCTGGCGCCTTCAGTAATGGCCGCATGCAGGGAATAACCCTGGTCGCGCAACTGGTCGGCGAACTCCACCAGCAGAATGCCATTTTTGGCCATCAGCCCAATAAGCATCACCAGGCCAATTTGCGAATAGATGTTCACTGAGGTACCACTGAAATACAGAGCAAAAATCGCCGCTGCAATACCAAAAGGAATAATCAACGTCACCACGATGGCACTGCTGAAACCTTCAAACTGGGCACACAGGATCAGAAATACCACCACCACCGCAACAATATAAGTAAGCGCCACTTCCTGCGAAGTTTCATTCAAGGTGGCGGCCTCACCGGTAAGGAGCATGTCGATCCCGGCGGGCAGTGATTCAGCGGCGATGGCGTGCAACTCATCCACGGCTGCCTGCATGGGATAACCTGGCGCCATGTCGACACTGACAACAATGGCGCGGCGCTGCGCCAGACGATCGAGTTCGGCGGCGACCCCCTCCTCCTTTACGCTAACGATACTCGACAGGGGCAGGAGTTTGCCATTACGGGCACTGACATAGAGATTCACCAGGTCTGTCGGGTCGTTGATCTCCCCGGTGGCAGACTCCAGTACCAACGGAATGGATTCGTCGCCAACATTTAGGTCCAGGATTTTGTCGCCATCAATCATGGCCCGCAGGGTCTGCGCCAGATTGTCCAAATCGATTCCCAGGTCGGCGGCACGGCGCCGGTCAATCTCAATGGACAGTTGTGGCTGAGTCGGCTCATAGGAGAATTGTGGTTGCGACAGTTGGGTACTGGTGTTTTCCAGGCGCGCTGCAAACAGCTTTGCAGCGCTGAATATCTCTTCATAGTCATTGCCCAGCAGCGCCACACGCAAACTTTCACCGCCCCGTCGCAGGTTCAGGCTATTACTGCCACCGACAAAAATCCGCGCTCCGGCAATATCATTCATCTCAGCTCGCAGCTGCGCCACCACTTCCTGCTGGCTGCGGTCACGCTCGCGCCAGTCCACCATGGGCACCGTCAGCATGCTGCGGTTGGGGTCCCACATGCCTACCACCGTAAATACTGATTGCAGCTCACCGCCAGCCACCAGCGGTTGTAACTTGTCTTCGATACGCCGGGTCTGGCGCTCCATATAAGGTACACCCACACCGTTTGGGCCAGTGGCAAAAATACGGATCTGGCCACGGTCTTCCGGCGGCAGCAATTCCTTATCAAGCAACTGGTAAAGTGAACCCGCTGCTAATGCCAGCAACGCCGCCAGTGACAGAACACGCACGGGATAGCGCAATACCACCGCCAGCAGGCGGGCATAAGCGTCAACAAGAGAGTCACCAAGGGCCTGCAGTCTGGCGAAAAACCCCGCCGGTGCCCGGGTCGCCGGCAACCTGGAAGCCATGGCTGGCACCAGCGACAAGGCCACAAAACTCGAAATGGCGACGGCCAGGGCCAGCACAAAACCAAACTCGCGGAACAGCCGCCCGGCAGTGCTCGGTAAAAACGCAATGGGCACAAACACAGACACCAGCACCACACTGGTGGTCACCACCGCAAAAAACACCTGGCGTGTACCCAGCACGGCGGCGGCCCTGGCACCCATACCCAGGGCGCGCTGGCGCTGCACATTCTCCAACACCACAATGGCATCATCGACCACCAGTCCCGTCGCCAGCACCAACGCCAACAAGGTCAGAATATTGATGGAGAAGCCCATGGCCCAGACGCCCGCGATGGTTCCCACCAGGGCCACAGGTATCGCAACTGCAGGCACCAGCGTGGCCCGAATGGAGCCGATAAACAGCCAGATCGTAGCCGTCACGATGCCAATGGTCAGGACCAGGGTCAGTAACACTTCGCGCACTGAACTGCGGATAAACTCGGCACTGTCGTCGGTCACTACCAGTTGCAGATTGTCGAAGCGCTCATTCAGGCGCGTTACGGCGGCATTTACGGCATTCGAAATTTCGATGGTATTGGACTGTGCCTGGCGTACCACACCCAGGCCAATCACCGAGCGACCATCCAGCCGAGTGTAAGAAGTGGCATCTTCAGGACCAAAATAGACACTGGCGACATCACCAATGCGGCGGGTACCATCAATGACAATGGCCGCCACTTGCTCGGCGGTGACCACCGACGCATCGGCCCGCACCAGCAACTCCTGGTCCTCAGAACTGATGCTGCCGGCCGGCACATCAAAGGCTGCCAGACGCAACACATTGGCCACGTCGGTGACACTCAGGCCATAACTGGTGAGGCGTAAGGGGTCGAGCACAACCCGCAGTAGCCGTTGCCGCGAACCGGACAACTGGACATCAGCAACGCCGTTGATAGCGATCAACTGGGGAATGATGTCGGTTTCGACGATGCGCGTCAGCTCTTCTTCCATAAGCGTGTCTGTCAGTACCGCAAGATTGACGATGGCCTCGGAGTCATCATCGGCCTTCACCACCAGGACCTGCTCAACCCGCTCTGGCAGGCGCCGGGAAATACGGCTCACCGCTTCGCGGATATCCGACGCCGCGCTGTTCAGGTCAACCCCGGGGCGAAACTCAACCCGCACTCGGCCAGTGCTTTCTTCCGAAGACGAGTTGATTTCCTTGACGCCCGAGACCCGAGCGACGGCGCCTTCAATAACACTGATCACCTCGCTGTCCATGGTCTCCGGCGAAGCACCGGGATAGCTGGCCCGCACCGTAACAATCGGCCGATCCACATCCGGCAGTTCGCGCACCTCAATGGCCATAATAGCGGCGAGCCCGGCAAGGGCAATCAACAGGTTAACCACCAGCACCAGCACCGGGCGGCGAATACTCAGGCTCGGCAGGTCATTCACCACCTGCGGGGTTTTTATGGGTTTCATCCTTGCTTCAACTGCTCAGTGTCGGCCGCAGGCTTAACGCCGTCTCTTGCAATAGCCCTGTCTGGTGCCACGGCAATGCCCGGGCGCAAGCGTTGCAAACCCTCCACTACCACCAGCTGACCAGGCGCCAGCATGCCCGATTTACCAGACTTGACCAGCACCTGGCCTTGCTGGCGCTGAATGATGCTGACGGGCACCTGCACCGCCTTACCGTCCTCAACAGCCCAGACAAAGGCACCCTCGGCACCCCACTGCAGGGCAATTTCCGACATCACCGGATAGGGCAGGCCTTCAAGATCAAGCTTGACCCGAAAACTCATGCCCGGCCGCAGTTGATCCTGGCTGTTGTCGACCTGTGCGCGCACCACAAAGGTTCGAGTCAGCGGATCAACCCGCGCGCCCAGTTCGATGATCTTGCCCGCAACGGCGGTGCTCTGCATGTTCCAGGTATTAATTAACACCGTGTCACCCTTTTGAACCCGACCCACCAGCAACTCCGGCAGCTCAAACGACACCAGCAAACCACTGCGATCATCCAGGGTGGCGATCACTGTGTCGGGCCTTACTCGATCACCTGTATCAATTTCGGTGATGCCCACGTAGCCAGCAAACGGCGCTTGGATGGTTCTGTCTTCAAGGGCCAGGCGGGCTCGGCCTAAATCGATGCGGGCCGTTTCAAGTGCTGTCAGCGCGGCTTCCAGCGTGGTGGGCAGGGTGGCGCCGGTCCCGGCACTGCGCTGATAACGCTCATAGAGGCTGTCCGCCTCACGCAGGCGCACTGTCGCCAGCTCCACCGCCAGCGCTTCATCTCGATGATCCAGCTCCACCAACACAGCACCGGCCGGGACAAATTCACCGGCATGGAAGGCAACCTTAACCACTTCACCGGCGACAGCAGAATACAAGGTGATGGACTGCAGGGCCTGAGACGTACCCACAGCCTCCACCTGCATACGCTCTCTGCTGAGCTCAATGGGTGCTACCAGCACCTTCACTGCCTGGCTTGCAGGGCGCTGGGCTTGTGGCGCCGAGGGCGCGCAGGCGACTGACAACAGCAGGGGCAGGAGAATAACGAGTCTGTGCATAAGAAAGTGTCTGATGAAATGTCATTGAATACGGCTTTGGTCGCAGAACAGATCCTGGACTCCCCTGCACAACAACAGTGCAGCAACACCAGCGAGCACCTGCAAAGATAAAAACCGCGCCAAAAATCGAGACCTGCCGTAAGTTTCGTCATATTATGCCCGCTGGTTCAGGCAAACGACCACTATAACTGACTCTGACAATATTAAGCCGGCCGAATTCAAGGAAATACATGCTGAACAAGATAATGACAATAATATTGCTGTCCTTGGCAGCTAATGCCCTGGCAAGTGGCGCCATCAAACAAACCAAGGGTGATTTTGAGGATAAGTTCCGCCAGCTGGACGAGTCCCTGCCAACACCCAATGTCTATCGCAATGCTGCGGGGGAGCCGGGCCATCAATACTGGCAACAACAGGTGGATTATCAAATCAAGGCGCGGTTGGACGAAAAAAACCGCCGCATCGACGCCACCCAAACCATTACCTATCAAAATAATTCGCCCGACACCTTAAAATACCTGTGGCTGCAGCTCGATCAGAATATATTCAAGAACGATTCCATGGCCACCATGTCGACCAATTTTGGCGGGCTTGGCGACCGCGGCCCAGCCGCCAGCGGCGGTACAGCAGACAAGCCGGCACAGCTTAGCCTTGACGCCCTGCGCCGCCAGCAGTTTGTGGATGACAATATTCTGGGCTACGACATTCAGCAGGTCAGCGATCAAGCCGGCACCAAGCTTGGCCATGTCATTGTTGGCACCAATATGCGCATCGACCTGCCGACGCCATTAAGGCCCGGCAAAAGCACCACCTTTAGTATCGGCTTTGCTTTTAATATTGTTGAAGAAGATGCGGTATCTGCGCGCTCGGGTTATGAACATTTTCCCAAAGATGAACGCGAAGGTGGCAACGATATCTTTTTGCTGGCGCAATGGTTTCCGCGTTTACATGCCTATACCGACTATGAAGCCTGGACCAACAAGGAATTTATTGGCCGGGGCGAATTTACCCTTGAGTTTGGTGACTATGATGTGGCTCTTACCGTGCCGGCCGACCATATTGTCAGCGCCACAGGTGTTCTGCAGAACCCCAGGCAGGTATTAACCCCTACTCAGGTCAAACGGCTGAAAGAAGCCGAAGAAGCCCCGCGTCCGGTGTTTATTGTCACTGCTGATGAAGCCCTGGAAAATGAAAAACAAGGGACGGACGAACACAAGACCTGGCAATTCTCCGCCAGCAACGTCCGCGATTTTGCCTGGGCATCATCCCGCAAATTCATCTGGGATGCCCGCGGCCACCAGCAAGGTGGTAACGACCAACCACTGGTGATGGCCATGTCGTTCTACCCAAAAGAGGGCGGCGACTTGTGGCAACTGTATTCTACAGAGGCGATTATCCAGACCCTGGAAGTGTATTCCCGTTTTACCTTTGACTACCCTTACCCAGTGGCACAGTCAGTTAACGGTCCTGTCGGCGGCATGGAATATCCCATGATCACGTTTAACGGACCGCGTACTGAGTTGCAGGATGACGGCAGCCGCACCTACTCCCAGGCCGAAAAACGCTTTCTCATTGGCGTGGTGATCCACGAAGTGGGGCATATCTATTTCCCCATGATCGTTAATTCCGACGAGCGCCAGTGGACCTGGATGGATGAGGGCCTGAACAGTTTCCTTGATGGTGTTGCCGGTCGTGAGTGGGATCCCGATATTCCCTGGGGTGTTGAGCCCCGCGATATCGTTGACTACATGAAGTCGCAGAGCCAGGTACCCATCATGACCCAGTCCGACAGCGTCTTGCGTCTTGGCCCAAATGCTTATGCCAAGCCGGCGGTGGCACTGAATATTCTGCGTGAAACCATCCTGGGTCGTGAGCTGTTTGATTTTGCCTTTAAAGAATATGCACAACGCTGGAAGTATAAACGCCCCACTCCGGCAGATTTCTTCCGCACCATGGAAGAAGCCAGTGGTGTCGATCTTGACTGGTTCTGGCGCGGCTGGTTTTACACCACCGATCACGTTGATATCTCGCTGGATACTATCTACAAGTTACGTTTGGACACTAAAGACCCGGATATTGACTTCTCCCGCCAACGCCAGGAAGAACTGGACAAGCCGACGTCCTTGACTGACGAACGCAACAAGGCCGAGGGCAAGGCGCTTTGGGTTGAACGGTTTCCCGATCTCAAGGATTTTTATGACGAAAACGATCGTTTCACCGTCACCAATAAGGAACGCAACGCCTACCAGAAATTCCTCAAGGAACTCAAGCCTTGGGAGCGCACCGCGTTCGAGCGTGCTGTGCAGGAAGACAAAAACTATTATGTGCTGGCGTTTTCCAATCTGGGTGGCCTGGTGATGCCGATTATTCTTGAGCTGACGTATGAAGACGGCACAAGCGAAACCCAGTATATTCCTGCCGAAATCTGGCGCCGAAGCCCCAAGGCGGTAAAAAGGCTGATTATTACTGACACCAACAAAATATTGGCAAGCGTCACTGTCGACCCGCATTGGGAGACCGCCGATGTCGACATCAATAACAATCACTATCCGCGGAAAATTATTCCTTCGCGTATTGAGGCCTATAAGGTCAAGAAGAGCACCGAAAAAGTCGCTCGCGACATCATGCAGGACATCAAGACAGAATTAAAAACCAAGGATGACATTGATAGCGAAAAAGTCGAGTAACCCGGCATGTACACCTGTCGTGCTCGTACCCTGGCGGAGACTTGGCTGACAGCGGCCCTGTGTGCAAGCATGTTTGCTGCATTGCTGGGCCTGCCCGCCTATGCCCACCAGCAGAAAGCCGCTATCAGCACCCTGCTGTTCAACCCCAACACGCATAACATTGAGGTGACGCATCGCTTTGATGTGCACGACGCCGAACATGCGGTGAAAGAAATATTCGGCAAAAATGCCGATATTATTGGCTCTGCAACCACCCGCCAGCAATTCAGCGACTATGTTCAGCAGCGTTTTTCAATGGCTAATCAGGCTGGCGCTGCCTTGCCATTAACGCTGGTTGGGCACGAACTCGACGGCAGGTACTTCTGGGTCTACCAGGAAACCGCCCAACCCACAGAACTGCAGAACCTGACCATAAGACACAATGCCCTGCGTGATTTATGGTCCGAGCAAGTCAACACCATCAATATTGAAGGCCGGGGTGAATTACAAACCCTGACCTTCAGTGATGCGGTTGAGTTACTCAAAGTTGAGTTTTAGATCCACTGGTGGACGTGCGGCCCAGCCTTAATCAAACAGTCACTCGAACAGTCACTCGAACAGTCATTCGAACAGCATGGCGCCAAAACGCTGCCAGATGGCGCCGTTATTCATCGGCCGATTGGTAACATACTGGACGTGGGTGTCTGGTCCCGCCAGCGGGTCAAAGCGAATACCCCACAGGGCCTTAATCTCGTGGGGCAACATTGAATAACGGATATCAATCACGTGATTAGCCTCTGTTGGGTCCATGGCCAGGTAACCCATCGAAAACCAGTCAAACCGCAACAGGTCACGGGCCTGCTGGCTGCCAGATGTAAGCCAGGGTAAATCAACATGCTGGTCGAGCTTACGGACTCGGTCGCCCTCAAACCACACAGGCGTGACACCAACCCGCACCGCATCAACATAAAAATGGTCATTGGTTTCATACACAACCTTCCACAACAGCAAATTGGCAAAACCCGGCTTTGCCGACAGGCGCACCGGTTCATGGCCACGTTGCGCTGCCAGTGCCATGCCCATGTCTTCTGCGCGATCACGCTGCATAACGCCGAACATCAGGTAGGTCAACGCCCACACCATGGCGCCTCTGGCATACCAGGGATTGGCGCGGGCCAGTGTCAGGCCAGCCAGGACCAGCAGCGGCAAGGTAAACAGAGGATCAATAATAGAGACGCTGTTCCAGGCCACGCGCGTATCGGCAAAGGGCCAAAACAATTGCGTGCCATAGGTGGTGCAGGCATCCAGTAGCCCGTGGGTGGCATAACCCAGCAGGCAGACCAGATACAGCTGCCGAAACGTCAACACTGATTTTGCAAAGGTATAAAACGCCAGGGCGCAAACCAGTGCACCAATGGGGATAAACACCAGGGCATGGGTAAACTGGCGGTGATACTCGAGGAACAACATCGGGTCCGTGGATGAGCGGATCAGCACATCCAGGTCTGGCGCCATACCCGCCAGGCAGCCGGCCCAGGTAATAGTCATCATTCGCCGGCGGCGCTGTTGCGGCGCCTCGTCAACCACCCCCGCCGACATCGCCTGGGGCAGCACCGCTCCCAATACTCCCTGACTGACTGGATCCATAAATCACTTTCTCGCATCTTCGAAATTTGGGGCCGGAAATTTCCGACCCCCAATTTCCCAGCATAAAAAATCCATGACTGAAAAGCGATAGCACAGCCCTCCGCGCAACGCGGGGCGAGAACCTGTACTTTGCAACCCGGAACCCGTTTAATACGAGGCTGAAACTTTTCAATCGCCGTTAAACACTCCGGAGAACTCCATGGAAAACCGCGTCATTATTGATATTCAAGACCATATTGCGCA
>JANQYP010000065.1:145555-145835 GCA_030728785.1 Pseudomonadales bacterium | reverse complement strand
TCGCGTGCGGGCCGAGCCAGACGAGAAAATGTTGGCGCTGATGGATTCAATCTAGGAGCCTGTCGGACTTAGGTGATCGTAGCGCATTAGATCAATCCTCAGCCCGACAGGCTCCTAGTCCAAGGGGTCTATCTGCTGCTCCCTGAGCAGTCTGGCGAGTCTGATCAGCGGCAGGCCATAAAGGGTATGGATATCCTGGCCGCGGGTTTCGGCAAACAGGGTGATGCCCAGCCCCTCGGCCTTAATGCTGCCGGCGCAGTCGAAGGGTTGCTCGAGGCTC
>JANQYP010000065.1:136241-145545 GCA_030728785.1 Pseudomonadales bacterium | reverse complement strand
TCAGGTAGCGATCGATAGCCACTGTCGAGAGCTGACGAAACCTGACCTCATAGTCCTCGTCCTCAAGGACCAGTACCCTGCCTGCCGAGGCCAGGCAAACAGCACTGCTGTAGGTCACCCAGCGGCCGCTGCACTGAGCCAGTTGTTGTCGGGCGCAGGCAAAATTACCGGGTTTGCCGAGTATTTCACCAGCAACAACGACAACCTGGTCGAAGCCGATCACCAGGCTCGCAGGCGTGTTGTAGGGTGGCGTGCTGCTGACAGCGCAGGCCTTGCCGGCGGCGAAGCGGCGGGCCATGGTCACGGGTGCCTCGCCAGGGTTGGCGATTTCTGCAAAATCCGGTGCAACCTGGGTAAACGGCAGTGTCAGTTTTGCCAGCATCTCACGGCGGTAAACAGAGGTGGAGGCGAGCACCAGCGTAGGTTCGGAATGGCTCATAGGTTACTGAATTTCTGTAATTTTCTTTTGACAGTCGGTAATTCGACGCCTAATATGCCGCCCTTATGTTGACGGGCACCCTACCAATACTAATCAACCATCGCCGGCTTGCCAGCGATAATGCGCGATTGGCAGGCATTATTCCACTGTCACGGTTCAGCAGATTTACGCAAATGCTGGTAGATGACAGTGGCGAGGTTGCTGCTGAGGTAGACTTCAGGAAAGGCCACAAGCGCAAGACGCTGGTGGTGGGTGCCGTTGCAGCCACTGTCAAGGTTGTCTGCCAGAATTGTATGGCACCAGCCAATATTGATATCAACGCCACGGTGCGCTTACTGATTGTCGGCAGTGACGATGAATTGGCGGCCCTGGCCGAAAATGACGATGGTATGGTGTGTGTAGAGGAGCAGGTGTTGTTAGTGGACCTGCTCGAAGATGAGTTGATATTGAGTATGCCGATGGTGGGTCGCCACTTGGATGGCCTTTGTACTCCAAGCCCGGCGCTGCTGGCAGCGCAGATGGCAGCCGAGAAGCAAACCGCAGCAGAAACAGCAAAGGCCGTTACCAATAAAGATACCTATAAGGCCTTTGCTGGCCTGGGCGCATTGACCGCCGGTATGTTCGACAAGAAAGACAGCTAGCCCATAGCCAGTGATGGCAGATGCGCAGGCATAATAGAAGATGATTTAACCAGGAGCTAGCAATGGCCGTTCAACAGAATAAGGTTTCTCGATCAAAGCGAGATCGTCGTCGATCCCATGACTCCCTCACCGGACCAACCTTGTCCGAGGACTCCACCTCAGGCGAGACCCATCGCCGCCATCATGTCAGTGCCGATGGTTTTTATCGTGGCAAAAAGGTTGTTCACACCGCGGAAGACTGAAGGCTGTGATAGGCGCCATGACCATGCCTGAGGGCTTCGCAGCCGCTGGGTATGGCCATGGCCGACCACTATCAGGTTTCAATGTCTGACTTGATTCCCGAGTTTGTTCCGTTAAGCTCCCGCACTGATTAGCAGTGTGGTGTCTTACTGTGCCAGATCAGGAAAGAGACAGGAGAAAAAAAGCGATGGCGAAATTAGCATTTGTCTTTCCTGGCCAAGGCTCGCAGGAAGTCGGTATGTTGCAGGATGTCTTCGCTGCTGGCGGTGCCAACGCCGAGATACTCCAAACGACCTTTGCGGAGGCGTCCACCGCCCTTGGTTATGACCTCTGGGCACTGGTCCAGCAGGGCCCCGAAGACCAACTCAACCAGACTGAATTTACCCAGCCGGCGTTGCTGACTGCCAGCATTGTGCTCTGGCGTCTGGCGGCTGCCGCTGGCCTGGCGAAACCAGATATGCTGGCCGGGCACAGCCTTGGCGAGTACTCGGCACTGGTGGCTGCCGGCGTCATTGATTTTGTTGACGCAGTGCGCCTGGTGCAGCAACGGGGTCGTTTTATGCAGACCGCCGTGCCCGTCGGTGAGGGCGGCATGGCGGCCGTGCTCGGCCTCGACGATGACCAGGTCCGAGCCGTCTGTGCGGCCGTTTCAGCCAATGGTGAAATAGTCGAAGCGGCTAATTTTAATGCACCAGGGCAGGTGGTTATCGCCGGCAAGAATGCCGCCCTGGCGGCTGCCATTGAGGCCTGCAAGGCCGCCGGTGCAAAGCGCGCCATGGCGTTGTCGGTGAGTGCACCTTTCCACAGCCAGCTGATGCAACCGGCTGCCGAGAGGATGGCGGCTGTATTAGCCGCAGTGACCTTCAGGTCGCCGGCGATTGCCATTGTCCAGAACGTGGATGCCGAGTTTTGTACTGACCCTGAGCTGATCCGGGCAAACCTGGTGAAACAGATGTACAGCGCCGTCCGCTGGACTGAAACAATACAGTACATGGCTGCCCAGGGTGTGACTCGAGTGGTGGAGTGCGGCCCCGGCAAGGTCTTAAGCAGTCTCAACAAACGGATCGACAAATCACTGATATCCGGCAGTATTCACTCAGCGGCATCCCTTGGGGCAACACTTGCGGAGATCGGACAATGAGTCTGGCGGGGAAGGTTGCGCTGGTAACCGGTGCAAGCCGTGGGATTGGTGCCGCGATTGCAGATCACCTGGCTGCAGCGGGTGCCTATGTGCTGGGAACCGCCACCACGGCTGCGGGCGCCGCGCAAATCAGTCAGCGCCTGGCTGGCAGTGGTACGGGTTATGTGTTGGATGTCAGCAGCGAAGCGTCCGTCAACGCCTTCTTTGAGCAGATCAAAGCCGCCCATGAGGCGCCGCTGGTACTGGTGAATAATGCCGGCATCACCCAGGACAATATCGCCCTGCGGATGAAAGCGGAAGAGTGGGATGACGTTATCAACACCAATTTGAATTCTATTTATCGTGTCTGCAAGGCTTCCATGCGCGGCATGACCAAAGCCCGCTGGGGGCGTATTATCAACATCACCTCGGTGGTGGCAAGCATGGGTAATGCGGGCCAGAGTAATTATGCAGCTGCCAAGGCCGGTGTTGAGGGTTACAGTCGCGCCCTGGCCAGTGAGCTCGGTTCACGGGGCATCACCGTCAATTGTGTGGCGCCCGGGTTTATCCAGACCGATATGACCGACGCCCTGAGCGAGGAGCAAAAACAGGCGCTGCTGCGCCGAGTGCCTGCTGGGCGCTTGGGTGCAGCGCGTGAAGTGGCGGCGCTGGTAACCTTTCTGGCGGGCGATGACGCGGGCTATGTGACAGGTGAGACGCTGCACATTAATGGCGGATTGTATATGAATTGAGCGGCGGCGCCGCTGCTGGTGCGGGCGCGCGGGGCTAATCAGGGCATTCATAGCAAGTTGTAAAGTAGTAAAGTAAGCAAGTATCAAAAAAGAGTAGAAAAATACCGGCCGACTATTGAGACGACAAAAGACTTGATAGGCCAACCGGCATTTCATTAAACTAGCGCAGCTTGTCTGCAACGTGTATGGAGTAAGTGAAAACATGAGCACAATCGAAGAACGAGTTTGCAAACTGGTCTGTGAACAGTTAGGCGTTAAAGAAGAAGAGGTTACCCTGGAAGCATCTTTTGTTGAAGATCTAGGTGCTGACTCCCTCGACACAGTAGAACTCGTCATGGCTCTTGAGGAAGAATTTGAGACTGAAATACCGGATGACGAGGCTGAGAAAATCACCACTGTGAAAGAAGCTATCGACTATATCGAAGCCCACGCATAACCTGTTGAATTGCAACTTGAAGCCGCATTTACGCCTGTGAGTGCGGCTTTTGTGTTTGTGTGATGCTTGATTTGTGGTGCTTGATTTGTGGTGCTTGATGGGTGGTATCGGTGATACTTGGCTTGTGCCAGTGCATGGCTCCGTGAGCGGCAATGGCACAGGGTTGAATCGACGCCAGGCGCTGAGCCGCAGCGTGGGGTATAGCCGGGGAGAGGCGCTTGAATCATCGTAGGGTTGTAGTCACGGGGATGGGTATGCTCACGCCACTGGGAGCCTCTCTGGAAGCGTCTTGGGCTGGTATGGTCAAGGGCGAGAGTGGTATCAGGCCGATCTCGGTATTTGACACCACAGGTTTTCCGGTCAGGTTCGGCGGCGCTGTGCCGGAATTTGATATGGATGAATACCTTGCGCCGAAGGATGCGCGGCGCATGGACGGTTTTATCCAGTTTGGCATGGTTGCCGGTATTCAGGCGATGCGTGACGCTGGGCTTGAGGTGACGGATGCGAACCGTCACCGCATCGGTGTTGCCGTTGGCTCTGGGATCGGCGGTATTGTCACCATAGAAACTTGTCATGATATTGTCACGCAGCGCGGCCCCACCAAGGTCACGCCGTTTTTTGTACCCTCCTGTATTATCAATATGATTGCTGGCCACCTGTCCATTATGTTTGGCCTGCAGGGCCCGAATATCGCTATAACCACGGCCTGCACCACAGGCACCCATAATATTGGTTTCGCTGCCCGTATGATTGCCCATGGTGATGCTGACGCCATGCTGGCTGGCGGCTCTGAAAAATCTACCTCGCCGACCACCATGGCGGGTTTTTCGGCGATGAAAGCCTTGTCGACCCGGAACGACGACCCGGCAGTTGCCAGTCGCCCTTGGGACAAGGATCGCGATGGTTTTGTCCTCAGCGACGGTGCTGGTGTGCTAGTGCTTGAGGAGTACGAACACGCCAAGGCCCGCGGCGCGAACATATATTGTGAGTTGGTTGGTTTTGGTATGAGTGCGGATGCCAGCCATATGACATCGCCGGCGGAAAATGGTGCTGGCGCGGCCATGTCCATGCAGAACGCCTTACGTGACGCCGGGCTCAACGGTGCCGAGGTGGATTATATCAACGCCCATGGTACTTCCACGCCCCTCGGTGACATCGCCGAGACCCAGGCTGTAAAGACCGTTATGCAAGGTCACAGCAAGAAGGTTGCCGTCAGCTCAACCAAGTCCATGATAGGCCATCTGCTGGGAGCGTCGGGTGCAGTGGAGGCCGTGATCTCAGTCTTGGCCATCAAACACCAGGTGGCGCCACCAACCATTAACCTGGATGAACCCGGTGCAGGTTGTGATCTCGACTATGTGCCGCACACCGCCAGGAACATGAAGATTGACGTTGCCCTGTCAAACTCATTTGGGTTTGGTGGCACCAACGGTACGCTGATTTTCAAGAAGCTCCATTAACGCTCGACGCTTGCCTGTCGTTAAGGAACCATCAAACATGGTCTACTCCCTGGTCAATGGCCAGTCAGGAGACCAGCTCAGTGTCTTTGATCGCGGTCTTGCCTATGGCGATGGCCTGTTTGAGACTCTCCGCCTGGTCAATGGACAGCCGCTGCTGCTAAGTCTGCATCTGGCCCGTCTGCAAGAGGGTTGCCAGCGCCTGGCTTTGCAGCTTGACAGCAGTGCATTGCTGGCGGAGATTCAGCAGGTTTGCCAGGTCAGCACTTGCCAGGACCAGGTGTTGAAGATCATCATTAGCCGCGGTGCCGGTGGCCGCGGCTATAAGCCGACTGCCGGGCTTGCAGCCAATCGGATCCTGATGTTGCTGCCCTTTGTTGAGGATGTCGAAGCCATCAGTCATGGGATTCAACTGTACAACTGCCAGACCCTCCTGGCGCGCCAGCCCCTGCTGGCCGGCCTGAAGCACTTAAATCGACTGGAGCAGGTGCTGGCAGCGGCGGAGTTACCACAAAACTGTACCGAAGGGCTGATGCGGGATTCCTCGGGTCATGTTATTGAGGGCACCCGGAGTAATTTGGTGCTGGTGCTGGATGACCAGCGGGTGACCCCCGATCTGTCCCAATGTGGTATCAATGGTGTTCTGCGCCAATGGTTGTGCAGTGTTGCAGGTGTCAGCTGCAGAACTGTGACCCTGCCCATGCTGCTGGCGGCGACTGAGGTATTCATGTGTAACAGTGTGTTTGGCATCTATGCCGTGACCGCATTGCTCGATAGTCAGCGGTGTCTGGCGACATTTACGCCGGGCGTCCATACACGCGCCTGTCAGTCCGGTTTTGCGGCCCTGCTGCAGGCAACTGGGAAAACGGATGGGGCTGCCGTGCCTGCAGATGTGAGGGTGCCTTGAGCCCGTGGACGACCAACGCCGGCAGGTGCCTGGCCTTTGGCCTGCTCAGTCTGCTGGCTGGCACCTTGCTGTTTGCTGCCTATGCCTACCAGCAGCTGCACCGGCCGCTGGTATTACCTGCCGGGGCGAGTATCTATGAAGTGGCGCCTGGTACCAGTCTGGCGGCAGTTACGGCAGATCTGGCGGAGCAGGGCACAGTGGTGGTGCCAGCCTGGTTGTATCGCCTGTATGCTCGGCTGACACAGGCTGAAGGTAGCCTGAAGGCGGGTGAGTTTGAGCTGCGGCCAGGGATGAATGGACGTGAACTGTTACACCTGTTGCGCCGCGGACAGGTTGTCCAGCGCCAGATTACCTTCCCCGAAGGCTGGCGTTTTTCTGAGTGGCGGGCACTGCTGGCGCAACAGCCGGCAATCCGGCAGACCACCGCAGGTCTGCAAGACTCGGCCGTTATGGCACTGGTGAGTGACGCCGAAATCAACCCGGAAGGTCAGTTTTTCCCAGATACCTATCATTACACCAAGGGAGAATCAGACCTGGCCATATTGCGTCGTGCCCACCTGCGTATGGCGGCAGCACTGCAGCTGGCCTGGCAGCACCGAGCCGACGACACCCTGGGCTCTGCCTATGAGGCGCTGATCCTGGCCTCAATTGTTGAGAAGGAGACGGGTTTCAGCCCGGATCGCGGCAAAATTGCCGGCGTGTTTGTCAATCGCCTGCGGGCTGGCATGCGCTTGCAGACAGACCCGACCGTTATCTATGGCATTGACGAATTTGACGGTGACCTGACCCGCCAGCACCTGCGCCAGCCCGGCGCTTATAATACCTACCTGAACAAAGGCCTGCCGCCCACGCCAATCTGTAATCCAGGGCAGGCAGCCATTGATGCCGTACTTAACCCGCAAGCCGTCAGTTACCTGTATTTTGTTGCCAAGGGTGATGGCCACAGTTATTTTTCCACCACCCTGGCAGAGCATAATCAGGCGGTCAGGCGCTTTCAGAAGCGCCCGCAGCAGGGCCGCGCTGCTGCGTCGCCAGCCAGCAGTGCTTCTAGCAGTGCTTCTGGCAGTGCTTCTAACAGTGCTACCAGCAGTGCCGCTAACAATAACAAAGCCTCGGCTTCAGCCACAGGAGACGCTCAACAGTGAGTGGCCAGTTTATTACCATTGAGGGCGCGGAAGGGGTGGGCAAGTCGACCAATATCAGGCTTATTCAGGCCCTGCTTGATGCCGCAGGTATTGCCCATATCGCCACTCGTGAGCCGGGCGGTACACCTTTGGCTGAGCAGATTCGCAACCTCTTGCTGACCAAGTCCGAGCAGCCCATGGATTCTCTGGCGGAGCTGCTGCTGATGTTTGCTGCGCGTCGCCAGCACGTCCAGGAATTGATCCTGCCTGCCTTGCAGGCCGGCCAGTGGGTGATCTGTGATCGTTTCACGGATTCGACCTATGCCTATCAGGGTGGTGGGCGTGGGCTTGATCTGGCGCAAATTGGTGTGCTGGAGCAACTCTGTCTCGGCGATTTCAGGCCGAATCTGACCTTGTTGCTGGACCTGGAGGTTAATGCCGGCCTGGCCAGAGCCGCTGAGCGTGGCGAGCCGGATCGCTTTGAGTCAGAAGATATCGCGTTTTTTAACCGGGTCAGGCAGGTCTTTCTCGATCGTGCCGCCAGCGCTGACCGCTATCGCGTGGTAGACGCCAGCCAGCCACTGGCGCAGGTGGAGGCCCGTATCAGGGCCATTATCACGACGCTGCCGGCCTATATTCAGGCCGCCGCCGGCAGCCAACCCCAAGGGGCAGGCATGCAGGACTTTGGTTCTCATGAGTGACCTGCAAGGCCCTCAGTTTTATCCCTGGCACACGGGGCCGCGCAAGCTAGTCTTGCGCCAGCATCGTCAGGGTAAGCTGGCCCATGCGCTGCTGCTGTGTGGCCAGGCGAACCTGGGTAAAAGCGATTTTGCCGGGGCCCTGGCGCACCTCTTGTTGTGCCGAGCGCCAGTGGCAGATGCAGCCTGCGGTCATTGTCCTGGCTGTGACCTGCTTAAGGCAGGTACCCATCCTGACCTTCGAGTGGTTCAGCCGGAGGAATCTTCCAGGCAGATCAAAATTGACCAGATACGGGACCTGATTGACTGGTCCGGCCACACCGCCCAGCGCAATGGCTGGAAGGTGGCCATCATTCATCCTGCTGAAGCCATGAATAATGCCACCGCTAATGCGCTGCTGAAGCGCTTGGAGGAACCTGCCGGACGCAGTCTGTTTATGCTGGTGACCCACCAGCCGAGTCGTTTGCTGCCGACCATTCGCAGTCGCTGCCAGCGGCTTGAATTTGCCGTACCGAATGCGACCGAGGTCATCGGCTGGCTGCAGGAACGCCTGCCAACGGTGCAGAATCTCGGTTTGCTGTTGAGTATTGCCGGGGGCGAACCGCTTACCGTGGTGAACCAATTCAGTGCTGACTATCTGCAGCGTCGTCAAGTCCTCATGCAGACCTTAGCAGCGCTGCTCTGTGGCCAGTTGACCCCTGCCCAGGCCCTGGCTCGAGTGACGGCAGATGAGCCGGCAGTGGTGCTCAAACTGTGGCTGGATCTGCTCACCGATTGTTTGAAGTGGAATGGATCGAAAACAGATAAATATATTAAAAACAAGGATATGAGCGAAGAAATTAATGTAATTTGTAGTGAGCTTGATGGGGACCAGTTGTTCCAGTTAATGGATCGTCTGATGCAGGAACAGCGCCAGTTGGGCAGTACCTCAAACCCTAACCCGCAACTGCTGCTGGAGGCACTGCTGGTGTCGATGCAGCAACGCCGCCTGCAGCTTATTTTATGAATGGCAGGTTTCCAGCTTGTAGATTGGCAGCGCTTCGGGCAATATTTCCGGACTTCACCAGCGGGGTGCTGTAAATGGGTAGGCTAGCAGGAAGCGGCGCCAAGAAAACCATGATCGCACTGACGATCAAGGACAAAGCGGTATTGCATAATTGTTACATGCCATTCATTAAAAACGGCGGGTTGTTTATCGCCAATCGCACCGAGTATGAAATCGGTGATGACGTGTTTATTCTTCTTAACCTGATGGATGAGACCGAAAAAATCCCCGTTGCGGGTAAAGTGGTCTGGATTGCCGGCAAGGGTGTCAAGAGCCCTCACACTCCCGGGGTTGGTATCCAGTTCAGCGATCCCGAGAACATGGCAAAAGACAAAATCGAAATCTATCTGGCCGGTTCCTTCAACTCAGCCAATGCCACGGCGACGATGTAGCCCAAATCTGGGCCAGTGCAGACCATAGTTACAGGCAAACGTTTGTTGAGCAG
>JANQYP010000065.1:118122-136141 GCA_030728785.1 Pseudomonadales bacterium | reverse complement strand
GTTGAGCAGTAAGTTGAGCAGCAAATATAAAAAGGTCGAGTAGACCCCAGGAATGTAGATGACCTATTGTGTAGCGATCTCGGTGAATGCCGGGATTTGTTTTATCGCCGACTCGCGCACCAACGCTGGTGTGGATAATGTCAGTACCTATTCAAAGATGCATGTCTTTGGTGTTGCCGGTGATCGCCAGATAGTGGTGTTGTCGGCGGGAAACCTGGCGACGACCCAAGGGGTCATCAGCCAGTTGAAGAAAGACATCAAGCTCGGTGCCGGCCAACACCTGCTGAACCTGCCGCATCTGGCGGATGCGGCAGATTATCTGGGTGAGGTCAGTGTAGCCCAGCAGGCGAAACACACGGTAGGCGGCGCTAACTACGAGGCATCCTTTATCCTTGGTGGGCAGATTATCGGGCAGAACTCAAATGCTTACTTGGTTTACCCTCAGGGGAACCATATAACAACCTCCTCAGACACCCCCTTTCTGCAGATAGGCGAGAGCAAATACGGCAAGCCGATCCTGGACAGGATTATCAGCCTCGACTCCAGCCTCGAAACATCCACCTTGTGCGGCCTGGTGTCCATGGACTCGACCATTCGGAGTAACCTTACCGTCGGACCGCCCATTGAAGTCATGATTTATGAGCAGGACAGCCTTACCCGCGATCGCTATTATCGCTTTGAAGAAAGCAGTGAGTATATGCGCGAACTCAGTCGCAGCTGGGATGGCAAGCTGAAAGAAGCGTTTGCCGGACTGCCGCCCATCGCCTGGAGCGCCAACTGGGACGATGTTGAGCATCGGCGCAGCTGACGCCAGACCGCTTAAGATGCTGTCGCTTAGCCCGCCGCGCCGTGATTAGCGTCATCTCGTATGCTCACAGCCCCGTGCGATCTGTTGCCCACTAATTCCCTGTTCGTTATGAGGAGCCAGTCATCATGACGATTCGCGTCGCCATCAATCACATCACCGAATATCGATTTGATAAGCCCATCACCTTGCATCCGCATGTGGTGCGATTGCGACCCTCGCCCCATTGCCGCACTGCCATCGAAGCTTATTCCCTGAAAGTGTCGCCGAACAACCACTTTCTGAACTGGCAACAAGATCCCTTTGGCAACTATCTGGCGCGTTATGTCTTTCCGGAGAAAACCCGTGAACTGTTGATCCATGTTGAGCTGATTGCGGATTTAACGGTGATTAACCCCTTCGATTTTTTCCTTGAGGAAGACGCTGAGACTATACCCTTTGCCTACGAGCGACAGTTGCGCCGCGACCTGGATCCGTACCTCGAGGTCAAAGAGCAGGGTCCGCTGCTCACCAAGTGGCTGGCGCAAGTGGATCGCAGCAAAACACCTACGGTAAATTTCCTGGTGACCCTCAACCAGCGCCTGATGCAGGATGTGGGTTACCTGATTCGAATGGAACCGGGCGTGCAGACTTGTGAAGAGACCCTGCAGAGCCGTTCTGGTTCATGTCGTGACAGTGCCTGGCTGCTGGTGCAGATTCTGCGGCACCTGGGGCTGGCGGCGCGGTTTGTGTCTGGTTACCTGGTGCAGCTGAAGTCTGACCAGAAGTCCCTGGATGGTCCCTCAGGGCCGGAAGAGGATTTTACGGACCTGCACGCCTGGGCTGAAGTCTACCTGCCTGGTGCCGGCTGGATTGGACTGGACGCCACCTCAGGCCTGTTTGCCGGTGAGGGTCATATTCCATTGGCCTGTACGCCGGACCCGATATCGGCAGCGCCGGTGACCGGTGCCACAGAGCCAGCCCAGGTAACCTTCCACTTTGAAAACAGTGTGACGCGCATCTATGAAGATCCGCGGGTCACCAAACCCTATACAGATGTCCAGTGGCAGAAGGTCCAGAAGCTGGCAGTGAAAATCGACCGGCAGCTGGCCGCGGATGATGTGCGCCTGACCATGGGCGGTGAGCCAACGTTTGTCGCCATCGACAATATGGACGGCGCCCAGTGGAATACCGAGGCCCTGGGAGATGACAAACGCAAACTCGCAGACCAGTTGTTCTGGCGCCTGAAGCGTCATTATGCCGGCAACGGCCTGATGCATATCGGCCAGGGCAAATGGTATCCCGGTGAGCCATTGCCGCGCTGGGCCTTGTCGCTGTACTGGCGGAAGGACGGCCTGCCCCTGTGGCACAACGACCAGTGGCTGGCCAATGAGAGTGCAGCGGGAGAATTGCCTGGCGAGGCTGGTAAAACCTTTATCCATGCCTTGGCTGGCCAGCTGGGTATTGATGCCGGGCTGGTTGTGCCCGGCTATGAAGATGTAGGTTATTACCTGTGGAAGGAGGGCCGGCTGCCCATCAACCTGGACCCGTCTAACAGCAAACTGGATGATCCGCTGGAGCGTGAGCGTTTTCGCCGCCTGTTCAGCGCAGGCCTGACCGCAGAAGTAGGCTACGCCCTGCCGCTGAAATGGCAGATCGTCACTGAGACTAGCGGCCGCTGGCGCTCCAGTCGCTGGCCATTCCGTACCAAGCATATGTTGCTGGTACCGGGTGACTCGCCCATGGGCCTGCGCCTGCCATTAAATTCCCTGCCCTGGGAGCTGCCGAATCCTGTGGAGTTTGATGCCGAGCGGGACCCATTTGCGCCGGTGGGTGCGCCATTGGCCGAACTCAGCGCGACGGAGTCGAAGGAAGTTGTGCATACGGCCCTCTGTGTGCAGGTCAGGCAGGGACACCTGTATGTCTTTATGCCGCCCGAGACCCGCCTGGAAACCTACACCGCTTTGCTGGCAAAGATAGAAGCCACGGCGGCAGCGTTGGCCATGCCGGTGATCATTGAGGGTTATGAGCCGCCGTCTGACCCGCGGGTCCAGGTCTTGCAGGTGACCCCTGACCCGGGTGTGATTGAGGTGAATGTACATCCCGCCAACAACTGGGATGAGCTGGTGGAAATTGCCGAGAACCTTTACCAGCAGGCCCGCGAGGTGCGCCTCGGGACCGAGAAGTTCATGCTTGATGGCCGCCACTCCGGTACCGGTGGAGGCAACCATATTACCCTGGGTGGCGCGTCCCCCATCGACAGCCCCTTCCTGCGTCGGCCAGACCTGCTGAAGAGCCTGATCATTTACTGGCAGAACCATCCAAGCCTGTCATACCTGTTTTCCGGGCTGTTTATCGGGCCTACCAGTCAGTCGCCACGGGTGGACGAGGCTCGGGATGACAATCTGTATGAGCTGGAGATGGCGCTGGCGCGCATACCAACCGGGGATATTGAGCAACCCTGGCTGGTCGACCGGCTGTTACGTAACTTTCTGGTAGACCTGACGGGTAACACGCACCGAGCTGAATTCTGTATTGATAAGCTCTATTCGCCTGATTCAGCAGGGGGGCGGCGTGGTCTGGTGGAGTTCCGGGCTTTTGAGATGCCACCCCATGAGCGTATGGGGCTGGTGCAGATGTTGCTGATTCGCGGCCTGATTGCCATGTTCTGGCGTCGTCCCCATGATCGCCCGCTGGTGCGCTGGGGCACAGAATTGCATGATAAATTCATGTTGCGGCATTTTATCGTCGATGATTTCCAGCTGGTGATTGATGACCTGCGCAAAGCTGGCTACAACTTCGAGCAGTCCTGGTTTGATCCATTTGTTGAATTTCGTTTTCCGCGCATTGGTGGCGTTAATGTCGCCGGTCTGGAGCTGCAACTGCATGCCGGCCTGGAACCCTGGCACGTGTTGGGTGAAGAGTCGTCGGCGCAGGGTACGTCGCGGTTTGTAGACTCGACTTTGGAGCGTGTTCAGGTAACCCTTGATAATGCCACCAGTGACCGGTTCATAGTGACCTGCAATGGGCGCAAGGTGCCCATGCGCAATACCGGTGTTCGTGGTCGCCAGGTTGGCGCCGTGCGCTACAAAGCCTGGGAGCAGCCATCCAGCCTGCATCCGAGTGTTGAGCCGCATAATCCGCTGGTGTTTGATATTGTTGATGTGGCAAACCACCGCTCCCTGGGTGGCTGCACCTACTATGTGGCGCATCCCGGCGGGCGCAACTACGACAGTTTTCCGGTCAACGCCGCTGAAGCGGAGGCCCGTCGCCATGCCCGCTTTTGGAGTATCGGCAAGACCCAGGGGCGCATCAGTATTCCAGCGGATGAGCAACGCCCGGAGCAACCACTGACCCTGGACCTGCGCTGGCCTGCTCCCCGCTGAGAGGGCATAAACCCGGGCAGGGACAACAGATCAGGCGATGGCGGCCTGGTCCTGTTCCTGCATACCGGCCTGGGGTGTTTCAACGGCATAGCCAAACCAGGTATTGGCAATCTGTTGGTGGATTTCAGCCAGATCCAACTGCAGCACGTCAATAAAGTCGTGCAGCCCGGCGTCGCTGAGGAGCTTGATGACATCATTGTTTTCGGCGGTGCGCAGGGCCTGGGAAATACTCCGCAGCGGCGCGTCGTTGGCAGGCAATTCTTTGCAGCAGTTTAATGCCTCACTCAGGCAGTGGGCCAGGGCGCGCGGAAACTTGCGGTTCTTGAGCAGGAAATCCACCACATCTTCGCCGTTCACCCGGTCTCTGACATGCTGGCGATACATCTGGTAGGCGGTGAGCGAGCGCAGCACATTCATCCACAGGATGTTGTCGTATTCGACGGTTTTTGCTGTGTCGGTTATCAGGTTCAGTGTACCCACATCAACAATGCGCGAGGTCATGTCTGCACGCTCAAGGTTGCGCCCGATCTTAATGAAGTTATAGGCCACATCGGTGCTCATGCTGCCGGCCAGCAGACCGGTCAGTTGATGGCAAAAGCCAACAATGTCTGCCAGGAAACGGTGCCGGCCCTCGCGTTTGATACCCTGATTGACGTTTTTCTGCAGGTAGATATGCAGTTCATTGACCCGCTCCCAGGCTTCCGAGGGCATCACCTCGCGGGTGGTGCGGGCATTTTCGCGGGCATTGCGCACTGATCTGCGGATCGAGCAGGTATCATCTTCCAGCAGAAACTTCACCACATTACGTTCGTCGACACGGGTGTAACGCTTCTGGAATTCTTCGCTGTTGCCGGTGATATCCAGGGTGCTGCCCCAGATATGTGCCACCCCTGGCAGGTCCATCACCAGGTTCGTGTTGACGCTGATGAGCCGCGCGGTGTTCTCGACGCGCTCAACATAACGGCCAAACCAGTACATCTTTTCTGCTACGCGGGAGAGCATGATGGGGTTCCTTTCAAATAACTTTTACATCCCGGTGGAATAATGGTGTGCTGCTTCAGGCGCCGGAATCGCCTGGTCGGTCGGCAATGACCCAGGTATCTTTACTGCCACCACCCTGGGATGAATTAACAATCAGCGAGCCCTTCACCAGTGCCACCCGGGTCAGGCCGCCGGCGCTGACATAGGACTTATTGCCTTGCAATATAAACGGCCGCAGGTCCACATGCCGTGCTTCGATGGTGCTGTCGCAGAGGGTTGGCACCGTCGACAGGTCAATGATGGGCTGGGCGATGTAATTCCGCGGATTGGCTTTCACCAGACGTTTCATCTCTGCGGTGCGACGCTTGGTCTCATGGGGACCGATATACATGCCATAACCACCTGACTCGTTAGCCGGCTTGATCACCAGACTCTCAAAATTCTGCAGCACATGTTGCAGGTGCACCGGGTTCGAGCAGATGAAGCTGGGAACGTTGGGCAATATGGGTTCTTCACCCAGGTAATAACGGATCATGTCCGGTACATAGGTATACACCAGTTTATCGTCGGCGACACCGGCACCGGGGGCATTGGCGAGGGCCACATTGCCTTTACGCCAGGCCCGCATCAGGCCGGGGACTCCCAGCAGGGAGTTTTTGTCGAAGACTTCCGGGTCGAGGAACAGGTCATCAATACGGCGATAGATAACATCCACGCGAGACAAGCCTTCGACAGTTTTCATATACACACAGTCGTCGTCACCGACCATCAGGTCCGGCCCTTCCACCAGTTCCGCGCCCATACGCTGGGCGAGAAATGAATGCTCAAAATAAGCGGAGTTGTAGGTGCCGGGGGTCAATACCACCACCTCCGGGTAGTCCAGAGGTCGGGGCGAGATGGAACTTAAAGTATCAAACAGGTTGGTGGGATAATCATCCATCGGCAGTATGTCGTACAGCTCAAACAGCTCAGGCAGAACCTGTTTACTGATTTTGCGGTTTTCGAGCATATACGACACGCCGGAAGGCACGCGCAGGTTGTCTTCAAGCACATACATGGTGCCATCACCGCCGCGCACCAGGTCACTGCCGCAGATATGCGCCCAGGTGTTATACAGGGGTTTTATGCCCTCGCATTCTTTGCGGTAGTCTTTTGAAGAGCGCAACAGGTCGCGGGGCACAACCTTATCCTTGAGGATTTTTTCGTCGTTGTAAATATCCGTAATAAACAGGTTCAGAGCCATTAACCGTTGTTTGAGGCCCTTCTCGACATGGTGCCACTCTTTCTGACGAAGCATCCGCGGGATGATGTCAAACGGCCACTCGCGGTCAATGTTTGCCCCCTCACTGTAGACAGTGAAGGTAATACCCATGGTTCGAATCGCCAGTTCGGCATTATGCTGGCGCGCCTTAAGATCTTCCAGGGAGCTGCCTTTGAGAAAATTAGTCAGCTCGGTAAATCCCGGTCTCGCCCTGTTTTGGGACGTTAGCAGTTCGTCATAAAAGCGTGATTGGGTTGCGTATTTCTTCAGGTCCATACAAACATTGTCGTCGAGGTTTGCGCCAGTATAACCTGAACCCTGAGCGAATTCAGAACTCCACTTCTAATAGTTTATAGGCGGTTTCTACCATGCCAAGTCCCAGGTAAGTTCGCTGCGCGTTGCTATTGTCATGCTCCACATACAAACGGATTCCGCAGACATCCTGTTCTTGCCTGGCCAGCTCGCCAACATAATTGTAAAGGTTTGCAAAGACGCCCCTGCGGCGGTAGTCAGGATCAACAAAGACGCTCTGGATCCACCAGAACAGGCCGTTGCGCCAGTCACTCCACTCAAAGGTAATACCCAGGCAGCCCACCAGGCCGCCGTCCGCCTCTGCCACCAGATAAAAGCCGAGGGACGGGTCGTTCAGCATGCGCGTGACGCCGGCCATGATCTTGTTCGTAGCCAGGGCCTTGCCCTCAGTCTCGATGGCCATGGCCTGGTTGAAGGCGGCAATGCCGGCTATATCAGCCGTGCTAGCGGGGCGAACGGTAATGCTCATCGTCACAGGTATCCTTGTTTGAGGTGCAGGTCAAAAAAGTCATCCATCATGCCATAACGGTGCAAGTTAACCTTGCGGCCGCTGAGACCGTGTTTGGCGCCGGGGTAGTTCATGATTGAGAAGGGTAGGTTGTGGTCTTGCAGTGCCTTGTAGAGTTTGGTGCTGTTGGTGAACAGAACATTGTCGTCAGCCATGCCGTGGATCAGCAGCAGGCGGCCCTTGAGTTGGCTGACATAGGGAAAAACGCTGCTGGCAAGATAACCGCCCGGGTTGTCCGCCGGCATGCGCAGGTAGCGTTCAGTATAGTGGCTGTCATACAGCGCCCAGTCAGTCACAGGGGCAACGCTGACACCGGCAGCAAAAATATCCGGGGCCTGCAGCATCAGCATGAGGGTCATATAGCCGCCGTAACTGTGGCCAAAAACGCCGATGCGCCGGGCATCAACCCAGGGCAGGTCGCTGGCATAATGCACACCGACAAGCTGGTCCTGAACCTCGGCGACGCCAAGCTGGCCATAGATAGGATCTTCAAAGGCCTTGCCACGGTTACTGCTGCCACGGTTATCGAGTTGCAACAAACCGTAGCCGCGGCCAGCCATATAGTGGTGCCAGGGCGGAATCCATTCGTTGCTGACGCGCTGCACACCGGGGCCGCCATAGACCGTGACAAGCAGCGGGCAGGTGTCACCGGCTGCCAGGTGAGGCGGTTTGATCAGACGGTAGTGCAGGGTCTGGCCGTCCTCGGCCTGCAGTTCGCCAAATTCCACTTGGCCTTGTCGAGCGATAAAAGGCCAGCAGGGGTGAGTGGCATCCAGCTTGTTGGCAGCCATGTGAGTAAACACCCGGCCATCGATGGTATTCAGTGAGACCGCCGGCGGTTGGTTGGGTGCTGAATAACGGTCGATAAAGTAGGCGCAGTCGTTGTCCAGCTCAACCTGGTGACTCATGCCGCTGGCGGTTATGCGAACTGCCGGGCTGGTCGCAGTGAGGCTGGCACAGTACAGGTGTTTTTCCAGGGGGGAATCAGCAAAACCCTCAAAATAGACCAGGCCTTTTTTCTCATCAACACCCTGCAGGCTGGTGACGACCCAGGGACCGTTAGTGATGGTGGCCAGTAGTTCGCCGCTGATCCCATACAGATACAGGTGGCGAAAGCCAGTGCGCTCCGAGGCCCAGATAAATCCCTGACCATCTGCCAAGGATGTAAAGCAGTCGTGCAGGTTGAGCCAAGTCGCAGATGTTTCCGTCAGCAGGACGGCGAACCGGTTGTCGGTGCGGTGCCAGGTGACCAGGTCGAGTTGTTGCTGGTTGCGGCTCTGCACCTGGATGGCCAGGCGCGTGCTGTCCTGCAGCCAGTTGACCCGGGCCAGGTAAGTGTCGCTGGCACGTGGCACTGCCAGCCACTGCTGGTCACCAGTGGCCAGCTCGATCACGCCAAGACGGGTACTGGCATTGGCGCTGCCGGCAAAGGGGTAGCGCTGGTCAAAGACACCAAAATGGTCGGCATCGATCTCATATCTCTGCGACACGGCCACCGTCGATTCGTCTACCTGGATAAAGGCAATGGCCTGGCTGTCCGGTGACCACCAGTAGGCGTCAAAACGGTGCATCTCTTCCTGGGCGATAAATTCGGCAACGCCGTTGGTTACTGTGCCGCCGCCATCATGGGTCAGTTGGCGCAGGTCGCCCGAGGCCAGTTCGATGCAGAACAGGTTCTGCGCGCGGACAAAACTCAGGTATTGACCGTCGGGCGAGAATCGCAGATCGGTCTCGAAGGTACTGGCATCCGTCAATTGCTGTAATGGCTGCGCGGCATTGAGATGATAGAGAAACAGGTTGCCCTCCAGCGGAAACAGGATAGCGCTGGCATCCGGGGCCCAGAAGTATTCGACAATGCCTGATTGGCTGATGCGCTGGCGCTCGCGGCGGGCTTTCTCCGCGTCCGACAGCACTCGGCCGGCGATCGCCAGGCTGGCTGCTTCGACCAACAGCCGCGTCTGTTGGCTGGCGATATGGTATTCCCACAGGTCAAGCTGCTCAAAGTTGCTGCTGCCAGCTTTCAGGTAGGTGACACGCTGGCCGTCTGGTGCAAACTTCAGCGCCATCGGGGTTGGACCGTTCAGGTCGGGCGCGCTGAAGATGCGCTGTAATGTCAGTGAACCTGGGGCTGAACTTGTGCGTGTGCTGGTCACGTATTGTGTCTCTGTTATTGTTTATCCGGGATAGCTCGTAAGGAATAGCTTGTGGCTGAGCCTTTGCTGCCTAAAGCTCCGCCATTGCCAGCCGCGTCAGGTTTACGGCTGCGCCATCGAGCATGGCAATATTGTCCTCAATGCGGATACCGCCGCAGGGCAGCAGTTGTTCCACCAGGGCCCAGTTGACACTGGCCTGGTGTGGACCCTGCCGAAGCTTCGCCAGCAGTATGGGAATAAAGTACAGGCCGGGTTCAATGGTGAACACCTGCTGGTTCTCAATGTCTCGGGTCAGGCGCAGTGCCGGGTACTTGGCTGGCGCCGGCCGTTCCTCACCCTGGCGTGACTGTTGAAAGCCAGCCACGTCGTGGGTTTGCAGGCCAAGAAAATGCCCAAGGCCGTGGGGCAGGAAGGTAAATGTCAGGTTGGTGGCAAGCATGTCGTCGACGGCCATGGTGACAAGGCCTGTGTCCCGCAAAAGTTGCGCCAGGCGCCTGTGCATCTGCGCGTGCAGGTCGGCATAGTTCATGCCAGTCTGGATATCGTCGATAATGGCCAGGTGTTGCTGGTCCATATGATGCACCAGATCCTGGAACAGGCCGGCACGATAGGCATAGGTGCGGGTGATATCCGCGGCGTAACCTTGAAAGCTGGCGCCGGCGTCGATCAGCATTGAATGCAGGCCTGCCGCGGCTAGCCGTTGCTGGGTATAAAACTGGTAATGCAACACAGCGCAGTGTTCATTCAGGGCGACAATGGCGCCATACGGCGCCTGCTGTTCGCGATGTTTGATGGCGCCGAGGTAATGGTGGGCAATCTCAAATTCTGACCAGCCTTGGCGAAAGGCGGTTTCTGCCACCCTGTGGCCCCTGACGGCAGTCTGGTTCGCCCTGTAAATGCAGGCTATTTCATAGGCGCTCTTGTAGGCGCGCTCAAAATGCAGCAGGTGCATGGCCGCGGGCGTGTTGATGGCACCAAAACCCCATTCTGTTGCCAGCTGCGTCTGCTCGCCAATAAACAGCAGGTCCCGGGCATCACCCAGGTGCCGGCGAACCTCGGCGGTCGACTGGATTGACTGGACCTGCCAATGTTCGACCCAGAAACCCTGGGGGTCGGCCGGCGTCTGGTGCCAGTAGTCCTCTGGCTGGTTGAGCAGCAGGCACGGCGTCTTGCCGGCGCGAATCAGCAGGAAACTATCGGGCACCTCCGTAATGGGCAGCCAGGCCTTGAAGTGGGGATTGACCACAAAGGGGTAGTGGCTGTCATCAAGAAAGCACGGCTGCAGTGCGCCGGCGGCAATGACCACGCCAGCGGCGCCGGCAAGCATGGCTGCATCCAGGTAATGTTGTTGCAAACTGGCGAGGTGGGCTGGGTACAGATTGGCCAGGTCGGCGGCAATCAACGTCATGCTGTGGGGTCCTTTTGTGCTCACTGCTACCGGTGCAGGTTGGTCCAGGAGCGGCGGCTGCAGCGGTTTTGGCGCCAATGGTAACACAGGCTCGGCAGGCTTCGCGCGGCGGGACTGGACAAGTGTCCGGCCATGCTGATAATACCCCCCTACCTATCACCGCTAAAACAGGAGTTTCCTCGTGGAACAACAGCTGCTCACCATCGTTACCATGTTGGCACTTATTGAGTTTATCTGGCTGGGTGTGCGTGTTGGTGGTGCGCGGGCCAAATACAGTGTGCCAGCGCCTGCGACCACCGGTGATGAGATGTTTGAGCGCCACTATCGGGTGCACTACAACACCCTTGAGCAGTTAATTGTTTTTGTTCCGGCGCTCTGGGCTTTTGGCCATTATGTCCATCTGTACACTGCTGCAGCGCTGGGTGGCATATACCTTGCCGGTCGTGTGGTCTACGCACTGAGCTATGTAAAAGACCCCAAGGGTCGTGGCCTGGGCTTCCTGTTGTCAGCTTTGCCGGTCTATATCATGTTACTGGGCGGCCTCGCCGGGGCTGCCTGGGACCTGGTCACCACCCAGGGCTGAGACCCAACACCCTGCAGTCACCGGTCCTGCAGGCAATTTTTTATGTTAAACCACCTTTTTGAAGCAAGGAGTAAACAATGGCTGTAGTTGCTTACAATGCCCCGCAGTCCGTCGAAGAAGCCATTGATTTATTGGCGACTTTATCCGCTACCTCAGCAGCTACCTCAGCAGCTACCTCATCAGCTACCTCAGCAGCGACTTCATTGGCAACATCGACCACCAGGGCGAGGCTGATGGCAGGCGGCACGGATCTGATTATCCAGACTAAAAGCCAGTCGACAGAGCCGGTATTGGTGGTGGACCTGAAACATATCGCGGAAATGATGTCCTGTGATCTGGGCGCCGCAGGCCTGTCGTTGGGGCCGTCCATGTGTTGCGCCGAGTTTACTGCCCAGGCAGGCGTCAGGGATGTGTATCCTGGCCTTGTGGAAGCGGCTGACCTGATTGGCTCGACCCAGGTTCAGGGTCGCGCCAGTATCGGCGGCAACCTGTGCAACTCGTCACCAGCGGCAGACACCATTCCGGCGCTTATTGCCGTTGGAGCACAATGCCTGATTGTCTCCGCCAAGGGTGAGCGCACGGTAGCTGTTGAAGATTTTGTCACGGGTGTCGGCCGCAATTGCCTGCAGCCAGGAGAATTACTCAAGCGAATTCTGATCCATCGACCCGCTGCCGGTAGTCGTGATGCCTACCTGCGGTTTATTCCCAGAACAGAGATGGATATTGCCGTGGCAGGTGCCGGGGTCAGCGTCACCCTCGACCAACAGGGTATCTGTACTGCCGCGCGGGTAGCCATTGGTGCTGTTGCGCCCACAGCGTTGTTGGTGGCGCAAGCCGCCGCCGCGCTGGTGGGTACCCGGCTGGATGAAGCGGCGGTGGCCGCCGCCGGTGCGGCAGCTGCCGCCGCCGCAAGCCCCATTACCGACCGCCGTGGTACAGCTGACTATCGCCGCCAGATAGTTGCGGTGCTGGTGAAACGCGCGACAAATATTGCAAAACAACGGGCCCAGGCGAGCCTGTAGGAGAATTCAGATGGCAAAACTACATATCAGCACCTCAATTAACGGCGAAGCCACAGAATTCCTCTGTGAGCCACATGCAACCCTGCTCGACGTCTTACGTAACGACCTGCAGTTGACTGGAACTAAAGAGGGCTGTGGTTCCGGCGACTGCGGTGCCTGTTCGGTGACCGTTGATGGCCGCCTGACCTGCGCCTGCCTGGTGTTGGGTGTTGAAGCCCAGGGCCGGGAAATTGGTACCATCGAAGGGGTTGGCAGCAGTGACAAGTTGAGTGTCATTCAGGAAAAATTCCTCGAACATGCGGCGCTGCAGTGTGGCATCTGTACTCCGGGGCTGATTGTCTCGACCCAGGCGTTGCTGCAACAGAACCCGGATCCCTCGGAGGAGCAGGCGCGTTATTTTCTGGCCGGCAACCTCTGCCGTTGTACTGGCTACGATAAAATTATTCGGGCAGTGCTTGATGCCGCTGCGACCCTGCGGGCCGAACAACAAGGAGCTGCATAAATCATGAGCGAAGCGCAGAATTTTAAATATATCGGCCGCAACACCATCCGCCCTGACGGTTTTGATAAGGTTACCGGTCGCGCCAACTATGGTGCCGACCTGACGCTGCCGGGCATGCTCTGGGGCAAGATTCTCCGCAGCCCCCATGCCCATGCCAATATCAAACGCCTTGATACCAGCAAAGCTGAAGCGCTGGCCGGGGTGCATGCGGTTGCCACTTTTGCGGACTTTTCTGCCGTTGGCGATGAAGCAATAGAAGGTGGTGAGGGCAGCTCAACACTGCTCGACCTGGCACGTAATATCCTCGCCAGGGACAAGGTGTTGTATCACGGTCATGCGGTTGTTGCCATTGCTGCTAAGACCGCCGCCATTGCCGAGCAGGCGCTGGCGCTGGTTGAGATTGATTATGAAATACTGACGCCAGTACTGGATGTGCGCACTGCCATGGCTGCTGATGCACCACTGTTGCACAATGATCTTTATACTCAGAACGGCGCCGACAAGGCCACTACGCCTTCCAACGTTGCCGCTCGGCATGAGTTCAAGATGGGTGATGTGGCGGCTGGTTTTGCGGCTGCTGAAATAATTGTGGAGCGCGAGTTTTATACACCTACTGCGCACCAGGGTTATATCGAACCCCATGCCTGCACTGTCCGTTTTGATAAAGACGGCCAGTCCATGGTCTGGTGTTCAACCCAGGGCCACTTTGATGTGCGCGCCAGCACGGCCAGGTTGCTGGGTATGGAATTGGGCAAACTAAAAGTCATCGCCAGTGAAATTGGTGGTGGCTTTGGTGGCAAGACCACGGTCTATCTAGAGCCAGTGGCACTGATCCTGTCGCGCAAGTCTGGCCGACCGGTGAAGATGGTGATGAACCGCGACGAAGTGTTCAAGGCGACGGGCCCGGGTTCGGCAAGCCGCTCATGGATCAAACTCGGCGCCAAGAAAGATGGCACCATTACCGCCATGCAGGGCAGTCTTGCCTATGAAGCAGGCGCCTTTAAAGGCTCACCGGTGATGATGGGATGTATGACCGCGTTTACCCCCTATGCCGTGCCTAACATGCTGATTGAGGGTTTTGACGTAGTGGTCAACAAGGCTAAGGTGGCGGCCTATCGTGCCCCCGGCGCTCCTCAGGCTGAGTTTGCCGTAGAGATGCTGGTAAACGAACTGGCCCTGAAATTAGGTCGTGACCCCATCGACCTGCGCTTGCAGAACGCCGCCAAAGAAGGCACCCAGACCATCTATGGTCCCAAGCTAAAACGGGTTGGCCTGGTGGAATGCCTTGAGGCTGCCCGCGATTCCAAACACTACCAGCAGGCCCTGGCTGCCAACCAGGGTCGCGGTGTTGCTGCCGGCTTCTGGTTTAATGTCGGTGGCCAGTCCAGTGTCACCATCAACATGAACCCCGACGGTACCGGGACTATCGTCGAAGGCTCGCCTGATATCGGTGGCTCGCGGGCCTCCATGCAGATGATGGCCGCCGAGGCGCTGGGAATTGCCCCGGCGCTGTTAAAACCTATTATTGGTGACACCGAGAATGTCGCGTTCAGCGCCGGTACCGGTGGTAGTCGGACTACCTTTGCCACTGGCATGGCGGTGATTGAGGCTGCTGAAGATGTGGTCAGGCAGATGAAACAACGGGCAGCATCCATGTGGAATGTCACTGCCGAGCAGGTTGATTGGGTCGATGGCGTGGCGGTGAATACCGCCGGCGAAGATCGCCTCAGCCTGGCCAGTATCTGTGCCGGTGCCGACCGTACGGGGGGCCAGATTTCAGGTCGTGGCAATATCAACGCCCGTGGTGCAGGCCCAAGTTTTGCCGTCCATGTTTGTGACGTGGCGGTTGACCAGGAAACAGGTAAGGTCGACATCGTGCGTTACACCGCGGTGCAGGATGCGGGTAAGGCCATTCACCCGGCCTATGTGGAAGGTCAGTTCCAGGGTGGCGCAGTGCAGGGTATTGGCTGGGCACTGAACGAAGAGTATGTCTACGGCGCATCTGGTCTACTCGAAAATGCCGGCTTTCTGGATTACCGTATCCCGGTGGCGTCTGACCTGCCGATGATTGATGCCATTATTGTTGAGGTGCCCAACAACTTCCATCCCTATGGGGTCAGGGGAGTTGGTGAGTCTGGCATCATTCCGCCGCTCGCGGCAGTTGGCTACGCAGTTGAAAACGCCATCGGTGCAGCCGTGACAGATCTGCCATTGTCACCGCCCAGGGTGTTGCAACTGGTGCAGGACCGGGGCTAGGTCTGCCCCTGTAGTGCCGGCACTTCACGCCGGCGCGACAATAACCAACGGCAGGGAGTGTGATGGCTCGAGTGTGTTTTTCCAGCGCCCAACAACAGCTGACGGGGGTTGCCGAGTGTGATATCGCGGCGGCCGATTACCGGCAGTTGCTTGGCGCAATTGCCCAGCGTTTTCCGCGCCTGGACATGGCGGAATTACAAAAGATGGCCATTGCTATCGATGGTGAAATTATTCATGAACCGCTGCTGGAGTCCCTCGCCGAGCATAGTGAGGTGCACTTCCTGCATTTTATAGCGGGTGGCTGATGCGGGTGGCTGATGCGGACGGCCTCAGGCAGGATAGCCGTCCGGATATTTCTGCTGCCAGCGCCAGGCATCACGACAGATATCCTCAAGACTTTTTTCTGCCTGCCAGCCAAGTTCCGTTCGCGCCTTTGTCGGGTCGGTGTAGCTGGTGGCAATATCGCCAGCACGCCTTGGTCCAAAACAATAGGGCAGGGTGAGATTGTTAGCTGAGTCAAACGCCCGAATAATATCCAGCACTGAATAACCAATCCCGGTGCCCAGGTTGTAGGTAACCAGGCCGGGTTTAGTTGTTAACTTGGCGACTGCTGCAAGGTGGCCGCGGGCCAGATCAACCACATGGATATAGTCGCGAATGCAGGTGCCATCGGGGGTGGCATAATCGTTGCCGAATACCGTCAGTTGCGCCAGTTTACCGACAGCAACCTGAGTGACGTAAGGCAAGAGGTTGTTGGGTGTGCCACGCGGATCTTCACCCATTTCACCGCTGGGGTGGGCGCCGCCGGGATTAAAATAACGTAGTCGAGCGACATTCATCTGCGGATTGGCAGCACAGACGTCCTCAAGGATTTTTTCGATAAATAGTTTAGTGCGACCATAGGGGTTGGTGGCATCAATAATTGGTGTGGTCTCGTCAATGGGAATCCGGCTGGGTTCGCCATACACAGTGGCGGACGAACTGAATGCCAGGTTGTGGACCCCGTGCCTGAGCATGGATTCGAGCAGATTGACTGTGGTACCGATATTGGTTCGATAGTAGTCCAGCGGCTGGGCGACTGACTCGCCCACAGCCTTAAGGCCGGCAAAGTGCACCACAGCATCAAACTGACTTTGGCTGAACAGTTGATCCAGTGCCGCAGCATTTAACAGGTCGATATTGTGGAACGCGACCTGGCACTGGCTCAAGGCGCGGATTTTCTCTACCGCCAGCAATGAGCTGTTGGCGAGATTGTCAGCAATGGTCACGCTGTGTCCTGCCTGAGCGAACTCTACGGCCGTGTGTGAGCCGATATAGCCGGCGCCACCACTGAGCAATATCTTCATCGCAGGCTCATCTGCAGGTGAGTTTCAAGTTCAATGATGGCCTGGCTGGCATCCAGCACCTTGATGGTGGTCATACCCAGGGCTTTGGCCGGTTTCAGGTTAATGCCCAGATCATCCAGGAAAATAGCCTCTGTCGGATTGATTCCCATAGTCTCGCAGGCCAGGGTGTAAATCCGCGGATCCGGTTTACGAATCCCCGCCTTGCTGGACTCGATCACTGTGTCAAACAAGGCCATGACCGCCTCAAACTGCGCCGTGCGTTGCGGGTCCTTGGCCATGCCGGCGCCGCTGCCGAGACTTTTGACGTTGTTGGTAATGCAACCGACCTGCAGTTTTGCTTTGATCAATGTCAGTGCTTTGACCATTTCCGGGCGAATGCTGCCGGACAATAACCCCAGCACCTGCTGGCCGCGAACTGTGTGGCCTTTTGCTCGGGCCTCAGCGGCAAACAACAGGTCAAAGTCCTGGACATCAATCTCGGCGCTCTCTAGTTGTGCCCAGGCGTTGGTGTGGGGGTTGGTGGCATTGATTGATCGAATAAAATCCTTTGGCAGGCCCTGTTCCTTCTCGAAACGATTAAAGGCCTCAAAGGGGCTTGAGGTCATGACCCCGCCAAAATCCCATAACACAGCTTTAAACATAGGTATTTACTCACTTATTCACTGACGTTGATTTCAAACATGGCCGAATCTGGCCGTGCCAAGCCTCGCTGGGAGGAGCTAATGGCGTCGATCATCAGTTGCACATTGGCGGAAGCCGGGAACTCAGCCCTGGCCTCGGCGACGGCTGTTTCAAGGCGCAGTTCGCGCATGAACAGAATACGAAACGCCTTACGTACCTCGGCTATTTCTTCCGCGCTGTAACCAGCACGTTCCATACCGACCTTGTTAATGACGCGCATATGGGCAGGAAAACCCTCGGCAATAGTGAATGGCAGGACATCCTGGATGACTCTTGACATGCCGCCGATCATGGCCGCCCTGCCAACATGGCAGAATTGGTGGATCGCTGACAAACCGCCAATATTGGCATGATCACCAATAATGACGTGGCCTGCAATGGTGGCGCTGTGGGACATGACGACATGGTTGCCAACCTGGCAATTGTGCGCTACATGGGCGTGCGCAAGCATGGCGCAGTCATCACCCACGGTGGTGCTGGAGCCTGCCTCAGTGCCGCTGTGAATGCTGACAAATTCACGGATAGTGTTCCTGGCGCCAATACGTGTGTAGGTAATGGTGTTGGCGACATGTTTCTGGTCCTGCGACTGGATGCCAATGGTGGCGAAAGGGAATATTTCCGTGTCTGCGCCAATTTCGGTATCGGCACCCACCACAACATGGGAGCGCAGGACTGTGTTGGCGCCGATGCTGACGCGAGCCCCAATGGTACAAAAAGGGCCAATTGTGCAGTTTTCCCCGATGGTGGCGCTGGGGTCGACAACTGCCAGCTTATCGATACTTATCATGTTTTGCTCCCTGGGCTAAACGCCGAATAAGATGTGCTGGGTAAGGTGC
>JANQYP010000065.1:111266-118022 GCA_030728785.1 Pseudomonadales bacterium | reverse complement strand
TACAGGTTGAATTTCTACCGCGCGATAATACCACTGTCGGCTGAGTGATAAAGCATATTCCTGCCCGTGAACGGTTAAATCAGGCGTTTTTGGTTGCTGCAGGATCAATGCTGCGGAGAATTTTCAGCGTGGGTTGGCAGTTGTTAGCTGCCAATTTGCCTAACGATCAGTCTGGGACGCGAGCCGTTCGGCAGTGCAGACCGGGCCATCAGTTGGCTGTCGCCGCCTGCTTAGGTCGACATCTGTCACAAGCAATAATGGATGTTTGTCCATTATTGATTGGTTATGGTTGGTTTCCTTTTGATCGGCCAATGCTATAATTCCCGCCTCTTTTATTCACAGGCAAGGGCGATTCGGTGGTTGCAAAAACCGTCAGCCCGTCTTTTATGCAAGAAAAAATCAAACCTATTGTGCCGCCGCTGGATCGATCTCTCGTTGATAAACACACCTTCAGTCGTGAGGAGTTGCTTGACTGCGGGCATGGTCGTTTGTTTGGACCCGGTCGGGCCCATCTGCCCATTGATGAGATGCTGATGATTGACCGTATCACTGACATCAGGGAGACGGGCGGCATGCATGGCAAAGGTTATATTCGAGCCGAAATGGATATTCATCCGGAGTTGTGGTTTTTCAAGGTGCATTTTGCTGATGATCCGGTGATGCCGGGCTGCCTTGGTTTGGATGCGCTGTGGCAGTTGGTGGGCTTTTATCTGGCCTGGAAAGGTAACTGGGGAATAGGTCGAGCACTGGGCTGCGGTAAGGTGGCGTTTCGTGGCCAGGTTTTGCCAACTGCCGCCAAGGTCCAGTATGAAATCGACCTGACCCGAGTCCGTGAAGGCAAAACGGTGCTGGGTATTGCCGATGCGCGGGTTCTGGTGGATGGCAAGCAGATCTATGTAGCCGAAGACATTAAGGTTGGCTTGTTTTCCTCAATAGAAGAGTTTTAGGTGGTCATATGAAGCGTGTTGTCATTTCCGGCATGGGCCTGGTTTCACCGCTGGGTAATAATAAAGCAGAAACACTGGCCTCCCTGCGAGAGGGCCGTTCCGGAATAAAATTCCAGGAAGCCTACAAGGAGATGGGCCTGCGCAGCCATGTGGCAGGTAGTATTGATCTGCAAATGGAAGACCTGATTGACCGCAAGCTGTATCGTTTTATGGGTGATGCCGCGGCTTTTTCCTATGTAGCGCTGGCTGAGGCCATCAAGGATGCGGGGCTTGAAGCGTCTGAGGTTTCGAATTTTCGCACCGGTATTGTTGCCGGCTCCGGTGGTGCATCCTCTTCCAACCTGACGGAAGCCGCTGATATTCTGCGTACCAAGGGCCTGAAGCGCATCGGGCCTTACCGGGTCACCCGGACCATGGGCTCGACAGTTTCAGCTTGTCTGGCTACGGCCTTCAAAATTAAGGGTGTCAACTATTCAATTACCTCGGCCTGTTCCACCAGCGCCCATTGTATCGGCCACGCAGCCGAGCTTATTCAGCTTGGCAAGCAGGACATGGTTTTGGCGGGTGGCGGTGAAGAAGAGCATTGGAGCATGACCTCCTTGTTCGATGCCATGGGGGCCTTGTCGACCCAGCGTAATGACGCGCCGACAACAGCTTCAAGAGCCTATGACAAAGACCGTGATGGTTTTGTGATTGCCGGCGGTGGCGGTTTTCTGGTGGTTGAAGAGCTGGAGCATGCCAAAGCCCGCGGTGCCAAAATCTATGCAGAACTGGTGGGTTATGGCGCTACCTCGGACGGTTTTGATATGGTCGCGCCTTCAGGTGAAGGCGGTCGGCGGGCCATTGAGATGGCCCTGGCAACAGTGCAGGGGCCCGTTGACTATATTAACGCCCACGGTACCAGCACCCCGGCAGGGGATATCCCAGAGATCAATGCCATTCGGCAGGTGTTTGGCGACAATATTCCGCCGATCTCATCCACCAAGTCGCTGTCAGGTCATTCGCTGGGGGCTGCCGGTGTGCATGAGGCGATCTACAGTCTGCTGATGCTGGAGAACGACTTTATTTGCGCGTCAGCAAACGTTGATAACCTTGATCCGCTGGTGGGTAACGCGCCCATCGTTACCCGGCGTATAGATAATGCCGGTTTGACCACTGTGATCTCCAACAGTTTTGGGTTCGGCGGCACAAATGCGGTGCTGGCTTTTCAGAAATATTCAGCCTGAGACCACCATGCCGCAGCCGGCGATGCTTAACCTCAGGTAGTTGTTCGGTCTATACCTCCTGGTAGTGCTGAGCTTTGCCGGCGTGGCGCGCCGGCTTTACGTTAAATTCACATCTTACGGCGCAATGGCAGAAATATTTACTGCGTGTTAATAATGCGCGGCGGATCTTAATAATTGTCCGCTATTCATTCTGTGGTCTTCATGTTTGAATACATGGCATGTTTTTCAGCGTGCCGAAGTCAAATCATGAGCAGAGCTAAAGTCGTCATCATTGAGGATGAGCCCGACATCATTGAGGTAATGAGCTATAACCTGAAACGCGAAGGTTATCAGGTCAGTGCCTCTCGACGAGGTGATGAAGGCCTCAATCTGGTGCGCAACCAGTCACCTGCGCTGGTCCTGCTGGATCTGATGCTGCCCGGGACAGATGGCCTGTCTATCTGCCAGCAGCTGAAGGCTGATCCTATTACTCGGGATATACCCATCATCATTGTTTCTGCCAAGGGCGAAGAAAGTGATGTTGTGATTGGCCTGGGATTGGGCGCCGATGACTATATTGCAAAGCCTTTCAGCCCGCGCGAGTTGTTGGCTCGGGTTAAAGCTGTGTTGCGGCGCGGCCCGGTGCGAGAAGACCAGCAGAAAGAGCGGATCCAGATTAAGGATTTGATGATTGACACCACCCGCCATGAGGTGGTCATCGCCGGTGTCCAGGTCAAGCTGACGGCAACAGAATTCAAGCTGCTGTTCCAGTTGGCGTCCCAGCCAGGGCGGGCGTTTTCTCGTGAACAACTGCTCAACAGAGTTGTCGGTGAAGGTGTCATTGTCGTCGATCGGAATATTGATGTGCACATCCGTTCAGTGCGGAAGAAGCTCGGTGTCCTGAGTCACATGGTGCAGACCATCCGCGGTGTGGGCTATCGATTCATGGATGATTAGGCGGTTATTTGTTGCGATCACGGTTTTTATGGCAAATTTACGGCGCTTTTGGCCTGACGATGCTGCTCAGCATTCTGGTGTTCGGTTTCCTTGCCTCTTCTCAGGTACAGGAGGATGCGCGTCAGCAGATTCGTAACGGCCTGCTCAGCCAAGCAGCTATTCTCAAGCTGATTTTTACGCCTTATTTGCGCGATGCCAAGACCATCGACCTGCAGGAAATTGCGGCGCTGGTGGAAGCGCAAGAAGCGCGTATTACACTGATCGATGCCGATGGTCTGGTGCTCGCCGACAACCGCGAATCGCCATCGCTGATGGCCAACCATAAGCAGCGCCCCGAAATTGCCCAGGCCAGACTCAGCGGGGTTGGCGACGCTGAACGTTTCAGTGAAACCGTTGGGCAGAACCTGTTGTATCTGGCCGTGCGGGTTGAAGACGGCGGTGTCCTGCTGGGTTATGTCAGGTTGGCGGTGCCGACCAAGTCAGTGGCACACCAGCTGGCGCAGCTGCGCAACAGAATGTATGTCAGTGCCGCAGTTATCACGGCTATCTTTCTGGTCTTTGGTTTTCTGCTGAGCAGGATGTTTACTGGCCCCATTGTCGAGATCACCAGCGTCGCCTCACGAATAGCCAACGGCGAATTCGACCTGCGTCTGCCAAGTTCCAGGCAGGATGAGATAGGTGAAATGGCGCTGGCGCTGAATGCCCTTGCCCAGGGTGCCCAGGATCGTATTGTGGCTTTGACTGGCAGTCACGATCAAATGGCCGCGGTTTTGTCCGGACTCAATGAGGGTGTTATTGCGGTCGACCTGAAGCAGCGTATTGTGCATATAAACTCGGCGGCGCGACAGTTGCTCAAGCTTGAGCAGGAGCAGGTGGAAAACCTACCACTGTGGGAAGTCGTCAGGATCAGTGAGATCTGTCATGCAGTTGACAGCTGCATGGGTGAGCAGGTGGTGGTGAAATCCACCGTCAGGCTTGAGGGCACCATCCTTGACCTGTCTGTATTGCTCATGCGCAATCAGCAAACCAAAGCGCCCAGTGGCGCCATTATTGTCCTCGAAGATTTTACCGACATGGTCCGTCTGCAGCAGATCCGCACAGACTTTGTCGCCAACGCCTCCCATGAATTAAAAACTCCGATAGCCGCCATTCGCGGTTTTGCCGAGACCATTCTTGATGACCCGCAGATGGAGGAAGACACCCGCCTGCATTTTATGGACCGCATTCGCAGTCAGGCGTCACGGCTGGACAACATTGTTCAGGACCTGATTCATCTGTCGCGCTTTGATTCGCCTGTAAAGTTACCCTTGCTGGCAACCGTTGATCTGGGTGGCCTGCTGCGGCAGGTCTATCAGGCCAAAAGTGAGGACGCTGAGGATGCGGGCGTGGCGCTGGATATTGACTTGCCCACCGAGTCCATCGAGGTGCATGGTGAGCACAGCGCCCTCGACCAGATGGTGTCTAACCTGCTGGATAACGCCATCAAATATTCCCGGTCGAAAGAGGGCAGGGTGCACCTGCGCTTGTCAAAGTTGGGTGAAACGGCAGTCATTGAAGTTGAGGACAACGGCATCGGTATTCCCGACGGCGAGCAGCAGCGTATATTTGAGCGGTTTTATCGTATAGACCGGGCGCGCTCTCGAGATCAGGGTGGCACTGGCCTGGGTTTATCCATCGTCAAGCACGTTGCCCAGTCCCACAAAGGCAGCGTGTCCGTGCATAGCAATGGCGAGCAAGGCACGATTTTTTCAGTCCGCATTCCAGTGATTGGCGACTGATCTTCGGTACAACAATTCTTGGCCGCTTGGCCATAGTTCAGCGCAGGCTCACTCTCAAATGTGACTAATAATGGTGCGTGCCGCATGGTGGCCGGGCAGGCCGCTGACGCCGCCGCCCGGGTGGGTGCCGGCACCACACAGGTACAAGTTGTCGAACTGTGTCTGGTACTGGCCCATACCCAGCATCGGTCTGGCGGAAAACAGCTGGTCGAGGCTCAGGCGGCCGTGGAAGATATCGCCGCCCAGCAGCCCGAATTTCTGCTCCAGATCCCAGGGACTGTGGATCTGGCGGGCGAGAATGCTGGCCCTGAAGCCCGGCGCGTAACCCTCCACACAGTTGATAATCATATCTGCGACTGCCTCACGGTGCTGATCCCAGCCGGCACCGAGGCCTGGGTCGAATTGCTGGCAGAACAGGCTGGCCACATGTTTACCTGCAGGCGCCAGGCTTGGGTCAATAATGCTGGGCAGCAGCATCTCGACGATGGGGGCCGCGGACCAGCCGTGGCGCCTGGCATCGGTGAAGGCCTGGTCCATATAATCCAATGACGGCGCCATGATAATGCCCCCCTCCAGGCATCCGGGTATGGTTCTGGCGGTGAAGGTCGGCAATTGATCCAGAGCGACATTCATGCGAAAGGTGCCACTCTGGCATTTGTAACCCTGGAAATGGTGCAGGATATCAGCATCGACATCTGCCGGGTCGAGCAGATTGCAGAACAACAATTTGGGATTGACGTTGGCCACCACCAGATCGGCCGCCAGACTGCTGCCGTCAACCAGGTGGACCCGTTGGGCCCGACCTTTAATGATTTCAATGCCGCTTACTTCGGCCTCTGTTTTGATGGTCACGCCATGGGCCAGGGCCTCCGCTGCCATGGCCTGGGTGATGGCACCCATGCCACCGACAGCATGGCCCCAGACGCCGGCAGTGCCGTTGACCTCGCCTACCACATGGTGCAGCAACACATAGGCAGAGCCAGGTGAGTAGGGGCTGGCAAAATGGCCGACGATGGCATCAAAGCCGAGTAGCGCCTTAATGGCATCGGATTCAAACAGGTCGTCAAGCATTTCACCGGCACTGACAGAAAACAGCTTCAGCAGAAAGCGCTTTTGGCGGTCATTCAGCTGCCGAAACACGCGGCTCAGGCTGAACAGCTTGAACAGGTCGCCAAAGCCCAGGTCCAGCAGGTGCGGTGGCGTCATCAGCATGATGTCCTTGACCACAGGCACCACCTCCGCCAGTGAGGCGTAATAGTGCCCCAATTGCTCGGCATCAGCGGCCGAAAATTGTGCCAGATCTTTCACCGTATCGGCCAGTGCCGGGTAACTCACCAGGCTGCGACCATCGGGCAGGGGCAGAAAGTTGTTGATACGCCTGGGCAATATTTGCAGGCCGTGGGCATGCAGGTGCAGGTCTTCGATGATCCTGGGGTGCAGCAGGCTGACGGTGTAGCTCGCTACTGAGTTGCGAAACCCGGGGTGAAACTCTTCGGTGACGGCAGCGCCACCGACAATAGCGCGGCGCTCAAGCACGGTTACCTGGACGCCAGCCTTGGCCAGGTAGGCAGCACAGACCAGGCCATTGTGACCCCCACCGATGACTACAGCATGTTTACGCATATTAGTATGTTGCCCGTCGGTTGACTCTGAGGATGACTGTTAACCATCATTTATATGTCACTTTTGACTCTATCAGAGCCGTTGGTGTATCGTACGCGCCGTCTGCATGGCGTGGCTCATCGGGGTTGGCGCGAAGACTGCAGCCGCGGACCCCGCCCCTATGAATAACGCCAATGACGACCAGTCTCAGGCTTCCAGCTCGTCACAGGCTGCTATACCGCCGCAGGCTGTTGTGCCGCCGCAGGC
>JANQYP010000065.1:75289-111166 GCA_030728785.1 Pseudomonadales bacterium | reverse complement strand
CCGCCGCAGGCGCTTATTCCGCCAGTGGAGCCAGATATCACCGACAAACTGCAGCTGAGCATTTGGCAGCTGGCCTGGCCGGCGATTGTCAGTAACCTGCTGTTCGCCGTTATTGGCCTGGTGAGTATCAAGATTGTCGGCTCCCTGGGTGCCTCTGCCGTGGCTTCGGTGACCACTGGCAACCGAATCTTTTTTGCTCTGCAGGCCATCTTAATGGCTATCTCGGCAGGTACAACCGCCATGGTAGCACGATCTGTTGGTGCAAAAGATTATGTTGAGGCGGCCAGGGTCACCAGCGTATCCCTGTGGATTGGCAATGTGGTGGCCGTAGGGCTGATGTTGCCCTGTATCTTCTTTGCCACCGAAGTGGCAGGTGTTTTTGGTCTTGATGAGGCCACCACCGCCGGAGCCGCGAGTTTTATTCGTTGGATCAGCGTCTTTAACGTGGCCTTTTCCGTCAACATGATTATCAGTGCCGCCCTGCGGGCAGCCGGCGACGCGCGCACGCCTTTGTGGATTGGCGTGCTGACGAACATCGTCAATGTCGGCCTGGTGTATTGGTTGGTATTTGGTGGTTACGGCATGCCGGCCATGGGCATTGCCGGTGCCGCCATTGCCAATGGCGTGGCATTCAGTCTGGCGGCACTGGTGTACCTAGGCCTCTGGTATGCTGGCTATCTGAAGATTGGCGTCGGCGGGCCTGGCTCCATGTCGGAAAAGCGAGTCCGTCAGCTTATCGATATAGGCTACCCGGCCGGCGTCGAACAACTGGTGTTCCAGTTTGGGTTTATCGCTTTCCTGTGGCTGGTGGGTTATTACGGCACCGCAGCCTTTGCGGCCTATGGTATTGGCGTGCAGATATTGTCCCTGTCTTTTGTCGTTGGTTTTGGTTTTTCTATTTCCGGGGCGACCCTCGTCGGCCAGCATATGGGCGCCAAAGATCCTGCAGGCGCCATGCGCCATGGCTGGCGTGCCACCCGCCTGGCCGTCGCCAGCATGGTGATCCTCAGTCTGTTTATCATGTACTTCTCGGAAGATGTCGCGCGCTTCCTCATTGATGATGACGAAGTGGTTCGGCTGACGGTTATTTTCATCTATATTCTCGGGATTGCGCAGCCGCTGATGGCAATCGAGTTCACCTTAAGCGGTTGCCTGCGTGGTGCCGGCGATACGCGCTTTCCATTGAAGGCCACCATGGCTGGCCTGGTGGGCGCCAGGGTCGGGCTTGCGGCCCTGTTTACTATGCTGGGACTGACCGTTGTCTGGATCTATGCCGCATTAATCGGCGACTATATTGTCAAGGCTGCCATGCTGGTCTGGCGCTTCAGGTCTGGCAAGTGGCAGCAGACATTCTCTGACTCAGAGAAGAAGTTCGAAAAATACACCTGACAGGCAGGCGCCGGTTTGGGTTATTCTGAGGCCCTCTGGCCCTTGAGGTGTCTGCGAGTGGGAACAAACTTGAATGATCCGGCAGCTGTTGTCTGCAAACGGTTGTCAACCGCCATAACCATGGCGCTGCTGCTGCTGGCAGCGGGTTGCGCGGGTCTTAGCCAGCCGCCTGCTGAGCGCCTGTTGGGCCAATGGCAGACTCGGCTTGGCGGGTTTGCCGTGCTGGTGGACTATTCCGCCGCGGGAGTCAGTGTTGATCGCCAGCCCCCCGTCGCCTACACCATTACCGGTAACCAGCTGAGTTTTGCCAACGGCGGCAGCCAGGTCCGCATTCTGCGCTTTGACGGCGCCGATGCGATGATCCAGATCGATCCCTTGAGTGGCACAGAGCATCGATTTACTCGGGTCCGCTGAGTCTGACGGCTACTGGTTGAATATACAGTAGCGCATGAGTACCATAGCCCCACGGATTTCGGTGAATCCTCACTCCTCATTCAGGGCAAGGGCAGGTTGTGGCAGCGTTGGCGAATGATCTACCGGTGGGCTACTACCGCGACAATTTCCAGTTTCTGCTGGATTTTGTGCTGGCACGTTATGCCGACCTGTTGAGCCCCGCCGAGCAAGCCTATGCCAGCGGCTTTGGGCGACTCTCTCTGCCGGCCCAACGCCTCTATGTGCGCCTTGCGTTGCGCAAGGGACCGGTGTTTCGCAGCGATAAGATCGCCTATGCCGAAATTCCCGCATGTGCTGCTGCGGCCGCTGAACTGATGGCAGCCGGCTATGTTGATGCTGGTGCTGACGCTGCTTACGAGGTGTTGCTGGGTTTGCTGGTAATGCCAGAATTGCGGCGCCTGGGGCCTGGCTTGGCTGGGTCTGGCCGGGCCGCATTGGTGGCCAGCCTGCTGGCCAGCACCACTGTGGCTGACTTCCATGCCAGCATCAGTTTTAAGGTCTATCGACCTTGCCACCTGGTGTTACTGCGGACCTTTCGCCTGCTGTTTTTTGGCAACCTGCAGCAGGACTTCACTGAATTTGTCCTCAATGACCTCGGCATCATGCCTTATGAGCGTTATGCCATAGATGCCAATACACGATTCTTTGAGAGCCGCCTGATAATTGATCAGGCGCTGCAGCTGGCGGACCTTGGCGAGCGGGTTATGGGTTGGCTTGAGACCAATGACCGCGAGCAGTTGCTGGGCTATACAACACATATGCCTGACCCGGTTGAGCCAGGTCTGCAGCGGCGCCTGGACCGCCTCAGCAATCGTGTTGCGCGCCAGCTGGAGCGCCTGGCTGAGCCGACCGCAGCCCTGGCCATCTATCGCCGCAGTTGCAGCGGTGAGGCCCGCGAGCGCCAGGCCCGGTTACTGGCGACGGTGCCGGATCTGGTGGCAGGGGTCAGTGGTGTTGCCCCGAAGGCCGCGCTGGCAGCCTGCTGGCAGATTATCGAGGGGCCGGAGAGTGAGGCTGAACTCGAGTTTGCTGTGGCGTTTGCCGCCCGGCTGTATAAAAAAATGGCGCGGCCAGTACCCGCCGCATTGCCGTTGCTGACGCCAGTAGTTTACCCGCAACAACAACTGGTCTTGCTGCAGGTGCCGGGTACTCGGGTAGAGCTAGCTGTAGCGGAATACTTTGAGGCCGCGGGCAGTCAGGCGCACTATGTTGAAAACAGCCTGTTTACGGCCCTGTTTGGCCTGGCCTTCTGGGATATTATTTTTGCCCCGGTGCGAGGCGCTTTTTTTAATCCGTTCCAGCGGCGGCCCGCCGATCTTTTTACGCCTGACTTCACCCTGAAGCGCGCCGCCGCATTGCGCGCGCGGCTGGCAGAGGTTGCCTGCAAAGCGGCGTTGCGGGCCAGGGTCCTGGACGCCTACGGATGTAAACAGGGCCTGGCCAACCCCTTTGTTAACTGGTCAGGCATCAGTCTGCAGTTGCTGGAACTTGGTCTGGCACAGATTCCCACGAACCACCTGCAGGTGATATTTAAGCGCCTGCTGGCTGATCCGCGAGCCAATCGCAGCGGCTTTCCCGACCTGGTCATATTTCCTCCGGCAGGCGGCTACGAGTTGGTGGAGGTAAAAGCCCCGAATGATAAGTTGCAGGCCAACCAGTTGCGCTGGTTACGCTGTTTTGCCGGGGCTCGGATCCCGCACCAGGTGGTGAATGTGTTATGGCGTTAACGGCGAACAAAGCCGCTTTCAAAATTTCAGTGCGAGATCTGGTGGAGCAGGTCGAGCGCAGTGGCGATATCAATTTTCGGTTTTCCACCCGCAGTTCAGCACTGGCTGGTTTGCGTGGCCACCAGCGCGTACAAAAATCCCGGGGTGAGGATTACGTTGCCGAAAAAAAACTGACGGATCTAGTGGAGCGCGGTGAGCTGGTATTACAGGTCAGTGGCCGGGTGGATGGTTATTTTCCGCAGCAGCAACCGATGCTGGTAGAGGAGATTAAAACCATCCGCAGCCGGGCTGACATGATCCCCGCGAGTGTGCGCAGCCTGCATTGGGGTCAGGCCAGAGTTTATGCCTGGTTGCTGGCCCGGGATCACGGCCTGGCTGCCGACGAAAATATCGAGGTGCGATTGTGTTACCTGCAACTCGACGATGACTCTGAATACCTGTTGTCCAGTACCTGGACCGTGGCAGCATTGGCAGGCTACTACCAGCAGCTGGTTGACCGATATGTGGCTTTCCTGCAAGGTCTGGCTCGGTGGCAAACGGTTCGGGATGCCAGTATCACGGCCATGGTGTTTCCCTATCCGCAATACCGGAGTGGCCAGCGGGATATGGCAGTCAGTATCTATCGCGCCATGCATGCCGGTACACAGCTTATCCTGCAGGCACCAACGGGCATCGGCAAAACCATGGGTGCCCTGTTTCCGGCCATCAAGGCTTTGTCGGCAGCAACCTACGACAAGTTGTTTTTTGTCTCTGCCAAAACCTCCGGGCACCAGGTGGCTGCCAGGGCTGTTGCTGACTTACGCAGTGCTGGCCTGCAGTTGCGTGACATTACCTTGACCGCCAAGGACAAAATCTGCTTTACGCCGGGTGCCCCCTGCGATGCTGAACATTGCCAGTATGCGCTGGGTTATTACGATAAATTGGCGGCGGTGATGGCGGAAGTGATGGCCGATAACCAGTCGCTGGATCGCAGTTACATCGAAGCCAAGGCCCGTGCCCACCAGCTTTGTCCCTTTGAGCTGGAGTTGGACTTGTCCTTGCTAGCTGATGTTGTGATCTGCGATTACAACTATGTATTTGATCCGGCGGTTTACCTGCGACGATATTTTGATAATCCTGAGCAGCGCTACGGGCTGTTGATTGATGAGGCCCATAATTTGGTGGATCGTGGCCGGGATATGTTTTCGGCAGACATCAGTAAAGACCAGCTACTTGATTTAAAACGGCAGTTGCAGCTGCATTTGCCCGATGTGGCGCGATCCTTAGGTGCCGCTAACAACCAGATTATGGCGCTGCTGAGGCCGCTGCGCGCAACATTTGACCAGACCGGTGCGGTGCAATGCAGTGAACCTCCGGAAAAACTGCTGCAGGCATTACGGCGTTTCAGCAGTGCTGCTGAAACATGGCTGCAACAAAACCAGGAGGCGCCTTTTGCTACCAGTCTGTTGCAGGTTTATTTTGCCAGCCTGCGATTCATTCGTATTGCCGAGGCCTATGACAAACACTACACCTGCCTGGTGTTACAACAGCGGGGTGGCATTGTGGTGAAACTGTATAACATCAACCCCGGGCCCGGTCTGGCCACTGCCCTGAGTCGGGTCAGGAGTGTGGTGGGCTTTTCTGCAACGCTCATGCCCCAGGCATATTTCCAGACCCTGATGGGTATTGCAGTGGATGCTCGATGGTACCAGATTGAATCGCCCTTTGATCCCGCCAATCTTGGCGTATTTAGCACCAGTTATATCTCCACCACCTATCGTGACCGAGGCAACAGCCTGTATGAACTGGTGGATACCATCGCCACGGTTATTGAGCAGCAGGCCGGCAACTATCTGGTGTTTTTACCTTCCTTTTATTACCTTGATGAAGTCCGGGAAAAATTTGTCGAGCGTTATGCCGCGGTACCCTGTGTCACCCAGACGCCCGGTATGGATGAGCAGGCGCGACAGGATTTCCTGCAACAGTTTGACGACTGTTCTGCCGAGGAAAATGTCTCTGCCGATAAACACCGAAAAACCCTGGTGGGTTTTGCCGTGATGGGCGGAGTCTTTGGTGAGGGTATAGACCTTAAGGGTAAGCGCCTGATTGGGGTCATTATTGCGGGTGTCGGCCTGCCGCAGCTGGGTATCGAGCGTGATGTCATCAAGGACTACTTTGAGCAATCCGGCAGCAGTGGCCAGGGCTTTGAGTTTGCCTACCAGTATCCTGGCATGAATCGCGTGCTGCAGGCTGCCGGGCGGGTCATTCGCAGTGATACTGACCGGGGTATTATCTGCCTGATCGACAACCGCTTCAATGAGTCCCGTTACCGCCAGTTAATGCCTGCTGGCTGGCAGGTCAAGACGGCGAGAAACCGTGACATGCTGGCTCGAGCGGTGGCAGCTTTCTGGGATCCGCCCAGTGTTGGCTTGATTCCCAGTGACGTTTGATTCGACTGCCGCCGTGATCCGCTGCTCCCTGGCGCGCGCCTTCGTCTGGCTGGGGCGCTGATGGCCTGCATTATGTGGTGCAGGCAGGTGCCACCAGGGTGTTTACCTGGGCCTTTTGCTGCTTATTGTTGGCGGCAGGCCAGGCACTGCAGGTAGATACCCGGTGTGCGACTCATTTGGGTGACGGCCGCAAACTCGTCAGTCAGGCGCACTGCCAGGCCGAGACTGGTCTGCAGCAGCTGGCTGCCGCCAAGGCTCGCCAGGGTGCTGGCGCTGCCTTTCAGCAGTTCGCTCAGCAGGCGCTCTTTGGGCGACAGTTCGCGCTCAAGGTGGAGTATCTCGTATTCGCTGAGTCCGACAAGGTTAGCAGCGGATGCGATAGCATCGTCCAGATTGCCAATGGCATCCACCAGCCCCAGTTCAAGCGCCGTGGTGCCCGCCCAGACACGTCCCTGAGCAATCTCGTCAACAGCCTCCGGTGTCATGTTGCGGCCCCGCGCCACCAGTTCAATAAATTGACGATAGGTATTGTTGATGGACAGTTCAAGAATGCGCTTCAAGGCCGGATTAATGGTTTGCAGAGGGTTTAACGCACCGCTCAGGCTGGTTGTGCCGACGCCATCAGAGTAGACCCCAATTTCCGCCAGTGATTGCTCAAAAGACGGAAACATCAGAAAGGTGCCAATAGAGCCGGTAATGGTGGTGGGTGACGCAAAGATGCGGTTGGCTGTTGCCGATATCCAGTAGCCACCAGAGGCGGCATAGGTGCCCATGGAAACAATCACCGGCTTGCCTTCCAGCTGGGTTAGTTCCAGCTCGTAGCGAATTTTCTCGGCAGCAGTAGCGCTGCCGCCAGGGCTGTCAATGCGCACCACCAGGGCTTTGACGGTGGCGTCCTCACGGGCACGTTTGATCAGTGTCACGACTGAGGCGCTGCCGATGCTGCCGGCGGGTTGCTCGCCATCATAGATATTGCCTTTGGCGGTGATAACAGCAATTTTTTCAGCGCTGGGGTTCAACACCGGCAGGGGCGGGCGAGTCAACTGCAGGTAGTCACGAAAGGTCACCAGAGAGTAGTCACTGTCAGCGTCGCCGCTGCCGACGGTAGTCTGCATCAGTTCCCGCCATTGTTTGTAGCTCATGCGCTGATCCACCAGACCCTGCTCCACTGCCAACTGGCCGGCGTTGCTGTCGGCAGTTTCAAGCAGTTGCGGATATTGGTCGATATATTGACTGAGGTGGCTGGTCTCAAGGTTGCGCAGGCTTGCAACCTGGGTCAGGTAGTCGCCCCACAATACCTGCAGCCAGGCAAGGTTGGCCTGTTCGGCTTCTGCTGACATATCGTCCCGCAGGAAGGGTTCCACCGCACCCTTGTAGGTTCCGACCTTAAACACATGGAACTGCACCTTGAGCTTTTCCAGGGCAGACTTGAAGAAAGTTGGGTAGACCCCCATGCCAGTCATGAAGACCCCACCAAAAACCTCGAAGCTGGTGTCGTTCAGGTAGACATGGTCGGCGTGGGCCGCCAGGTAATACTGGTTTTGACTGTAGCTGTCGGCGAACGCGTAAACCGCTTTGCCGCTGGTCTTGAAGGCCGTGATGCTGCGGCCAATTTCCTGCATCTGGCTCATGCTGACGTCCTGCAGGGCATCGAGTCGCAACACCATGATCTTGATGCGCGTGTCAGCGGCTGCGGCATCAATGGCTTCGGTAATGTCGCTGAGCAGTGTCTCGGCTTCCTGGGCACCGCCATCCCCAAGGAAATCGGCGACGGGGTCAATGGCGCGACGTTGCTCCACCACAGTACCCGACGGGTCAACCACTAAAGCCGCGGTAGCGGGTATGGACATCTGCCCGGTCTGACTGAAGACTGCCACCAGCACCGCGATAAGGATGGCGAGGAACAGCAGATTACCCATAAAGTTCTTGAGCGCGGTGATGCTATTCCACATAACCCTCAGCAGACGTCTCATGGCATTTGACCTTTGGTCAGGACTCGAGGCGCCATGTTACCATATTCCGCGATTCCGCAGGGTGCGTTTTACGCCCTCCAGGGTGTCCGCCAGGTCGGCGGTCAGGCCGGCATGGCGGGCGCTGTCGACGTTCAGTTGATTGTCATCAAGGAACAGGATGCGCCGCGCATCAACCCCCAGGACCCGGGTAACGTGCTGGAAAATATCCAGGTCAGGTTTCATCAGGCCGAGCTCGAAGGACACAAAACGGTCAGCAAAGCAGTCAAGAAAACCGGGTTCTGCGGCAACTTCAAAGTCCGGATGGGTGGGCAGGGTGGAGGTTGCTGCTGGCATCGGCAATACCTTGGTCGCGTGTCTGGTGAAGGCCTGGAACGGCCTGGCGGAGAAAGATGTGCTGGCAAAAAGGTCATGCTACGGTAGCATAGGGGGCTGACAAAACCAGCAGTTGACGGCCGTGACATGAAGAATATCTACCAGCAGGATCTCGACAAAAACCCCGCTAACTTTGCGGCACTGACACCCTTGAGCTTTTTTGCTCGGGCCGCCAGCCTCTATCCGGACGCTACTGCCATTGTCCATGGTGAGCTGAATCGCAGCTGGGCGCAGATGTACAGGCGCTGCGTGGCGATGGCAGCGGCCCTGGCAAAACACGGTATCGGCGTTGGTGATACGGTTGCGGTGATGTTGCCAAATATTCCCGAGATGTTTGAGGCGCACTTTTTTGTGCCCATGAGCGGTGCCGTGCTGAATGCCATTAATACGCGCCTTGATGCAGCCACCGTGGCGTTTATCCTGACCCATGCTGAAGCCAAGGTGTTGTTCACCGACCGTGAGTTTGCACCGGTGGTGAAGGCGGCGCTGGCGCTCTTGAAAGATGCAAGACTGAAAGATGCTGGGCGGGAGCATGATTTGCTGGTTGTCGATGTCGAGGACCCGCTGTATGCCGATGGCGAGTTGCTTGGCAGCATGACCTACGACCAGCTGCTTGGCAGTGGCGACCCGGCGTATCACTGGCAGCTACCGGCGGATGAGTGGGATGCCATTTCCCTGAACTATACCTCCGGCACCACGGGTAACCCCAAAGGGGTGGTCTATCACCATCGCGGTGCCTACCTTAATGCAGTGAATAATGCCCTGACCTGGGAGATGGGTATGCACCCCCGGTATCTGTGGACCTTACCCATGTTCCACTGCAATGGCTGGTGTTTTCCCTGGACCCTGGCGGTTACGGTGGGCACAACGGTGTGTTTACGCCATGTCCGTGAAGACGCTGTGTTTACCGCCTTCCGTGAACAGGGCGTGACCCACTTCTGTGGTGCGCCGGTGGTGCTTAACACGCTGGTGAACGCGCCGCAGGCCATGCACCAGGGCATTAACCAGCCGCACAGCGCCCATCCCATCAAGGTCATGACGGCCGGGGCGGCGCCGCCAGCGGCAGTGATTGAAGGCATGGAAAACCTGGGGTTTGAGGTGATTCAGGTCTATGGTTTGACGGAGACCTACGGGCCGATGATTGTCTCTGCCTGGCGCTCGGAGTGGGATAACCAGGCGGCGTCGGCGCGGGCGGCGCTGAAGGCTCGGCAGGGCATTGTCTCCATTCTGGGTGGCGCGGTGATGGTAGCTGATCCGCAGACGCTGGTGCCTGTCCCCTGGGATGGCGTAACCCAGGGAGAAATATTCATGCGCGGCAACATCGTCATGAAAGGCTATCTGAAAAACCCGGCAACCACTGCCGAAGCATTTGCCGGTGGCTGGTTCCATTCTGGTGACCTGGCGGTCTGCCACGCCGACGGTTATATCCAGATCAAGGATCGATCCAAGGACATTATTATCAGTGGTGGTGAGAACATATCCAGCATCGAAGTGGAAGACACCCTGTTCAAACATCCAAAAATTCTTGAAGCCGCAGTGGTTGCCCGGCAGGACCCCAAGTGGGGCGAACACCCCTGCGCGTTTGTGACCCTGAAGCCCGGCGCAGACATGACGGCAGCGGAAGTCATGGCGTACTGCAAGACCCAGCTGGCGGGCTTTAAGGTACCGAAAACGGTGATTTTTGGCCCGCTGACCAAAACTTCAACAGGTAAGGTGCAGAAGTACCTGCTGCGGCAGCAGGCGGAAGCTCTCGGAAACGCGGGCTAAACTTATGATCAATGGGTCTGGCTCTGGGTTGGCGTTGCCCGGCGAGGCGCTTGGGCGCATGCGGGTAAGTAGACCTTGAGTTTTTTCAGGCGCTGCAAGCCAGGTGCAGGCGACGATTGAGAGCAAAATAGTGCGTCAGCAGGCAGGAGAGTTGAATGAGTGAAAGTCGGCAGATGAGTGCCATGCCGTTGTGGACCTGGGCAGAACTCTGTGCCGCCTGCGACCTTGCGGCAGTGCCGGGCCCAGCCATCCAGGGGATCTGTATCGATTCGCGGCAGGCCAGGGAAGGGGATCTTTTTATCGCCCTGGCTGGTGATCCTGGACCAAAATTCAGCACGGCAGGAGGTGCTGGCAGAGATGGCCATGAGTTTATCGACAGCGCCGTTGGCGCCGGTGCCAGCGGCCTGATGGTCGTGCCCGCACGGCTTCAGGCGCCACCGGACCTGCCGCAGCTGCCGGTGGCCGACACACTGGATGGTCTCTGGCAGCTGGGGCGGTATGGCCGTTTGCGCATGTCCGGGCAGGTGGTGGGTATCACCGGCAGCAGCGGTAAGACTACTGCCCGCCAATGGTTGCAGGCGCTGCTGGGTGCCCAGGCCGCGACCCATGCCTCAGTGGGCAGTTTGAACAATCATTGGGGTGTGCCTTTGTCACTGGCACGAATGCCGGCAGACAGCCGTTACGGGGTGTTTGAAATCGGCATGAACCACCCTGGGGAAATAGCGCCGCTGGCGTCACTGGTGCATATGGATGTCGCCCTGGTGTTGAATGTGTTGCCGGCCCATCTGGGCTACTTTGCCAGTATTGAGGGTATTCGCCAGGAGAAACTCTCTATCTGCCGTGGCCTGAAACCCGGTGGCACACTGGTGGTGCCTGATGATCTGGACCTGAAGGGTGTCACTGCCAGGCAGATACTGCGTTTTGGTTTTAGTGCCGCAGCCGATGTTCGAGGGCTGCCCCGCTATTTCCCGGACCATACATTGGTGGATGTGTTTATCGGTGACCAGCACTGGCAGTATCGACTCAATGCAGGTGGCGAACACCGGGTTTTGACCTCCCTGGCGAGCTTTGCGGTGTTGCTGGCGTTGGGTGCAGACCTGGCCCAGGCGGCGGCTTTGATGCCGACCCTGGGCATGCCAGGCGGCCGTGGCGATGAGACGTTGATTGAGGATATCAGCCTGGTAGATGACAGTTATAATGCCAATCCCGTGAGTATGCGTTATGCGCTGGAGGCGCTGGGTCGCAGTGGTGAGCAGCGCCCGACCCTGGCCATTCTGGGTGAAATGCTGGAGTTGGGTGCCGACAGCGCCGCCATGCACCAGCGCCTGCAAGATGCCTGCGGCACGATTGATGGTGTGATGACAGTCGGTGATGGGTTTCGAGTGTGGGATCAGGCAGCACTGGGCGCGCGTTTCTGGGGCCACTATGCCAGGGCTGAGGATATTGACCTTGAAGCGCTGGTGCGGCGTCTGGCGCCCGGCACCCAGGTGTTGGTGAAGGGCTCCAACCGTGTCTTCTGGGCCAAGGGTTTTGTCTCGCAACTCAAACAGCAGTTACGCCGGCGCCAGCCGGCCACTGCCGGGCGCTAGCCTAAAGCCGCACTATTTCTGGCTGTTTAGGCATCTCAAAGCATGCAATAATCCGCCGATTCACAAAGGTGCCGTTATGATTGTCGACAAGCTGGGAAGACGATTTCGCAACCTCAGGGTCAGTCTCACGGCCGCCTGTAATTATGCCTGCACCTATTGTGTGCCTGACGGTAAGCGCCTGGTGCCGGCCAAGAATGAAATGCCAGCCACCGACCTGTTAAAAGCAGTCAAGCTGCTGCAGCAGGCAGCGGGCATCGACAAGCTGCGGATTACCGGTGGCGAGCCGCTGGTGACCCCAAAGTTTGATGACTTTCTGCTCGGCGTGATGCAACTGCCCCTGGAAGATGTCAGTCTGACCACCAATGGCCAGTTGCTGGGAAAGAAGCGTGCGGTCATACGTGAGTCTGGCATCAAGCGTATCAATGTCAGTCTCGACACCCTCAACCCCATGCGCTTCAAGCAGATAGCCCGCGGCGGCGACCTGCACACCGTGCTCGAGAATATCGACGCCATGCTGGAAGATGGCGTCAGGCTGAAGATCAATATGGTGCCGCTGCGCACCCAGAATCAGGCGGATGTGCTGGCCATGCTTGATTATTGCCTCGAGCGCGGCATCGAACTGCGTTACATCGAGTTGATGCGGATGGGCCACCTGGCGACAGGCAACGGCTTTCAGGCTGACTTTCTGTCCATGGCGGCGCTGCTGGATATTATCAGTGAGAAGTACGAGTTTGCGCGCACAGACGCGCCCTACGACTCTACTGCGGCCCGGTTCCAGATCCCCGGTGCCGGGGTATTTGGCATTATTGCCAACGAGAGTGAACCCTTCTGCCGTACCTGCACCCGCCTGCGACTGTCATCAGACGGTTACCTGTATGGCTGCCTGAGCAACAGCCGGCGCCATTCGATGCAGGCACTGCTCGACCTGCCGTCTTATCAATCCCTGCCAAAACTGCAGAACATCCTGATGGGTGCCCTGGCTGACAAACAACTGGCCGCCTTTCAGGGTGAAACCACCGTAATGAAGTTTATTGGCGGCTAGGTCACGACCAGCAAACAGTGGTGCAGCGGCTACTGAAGAGCATGAGAGAACTTATGAACGACACAAAATCTGCCGACTTCGCCTATGCCCTGTTAGGTGAATTTGCTGGTCTTGAGCCCAGAGTCTTGCCACCCCTGCATCTCTGGCAGCCGACCCAGGTGAGCGACGTGGATATGGAAATCAAGGCAGATGGCTGGTGGTACCACGAGGGTAGTGCCATTACTCGGCAGCGCCTTACCCGGCTGTTTTCCACCATCCTGCGGCGTGAAGGTGATGAGTATTATCTGATCACGCCTGCGGAAAAATGTCGGGTGCGGGTCGAAATTGCGCCATTTGTTGCCATACAGATGACCGTCACGGGTAATGGCCGGCAACAGGTGCTGACTTTCACCACCAATGTGGCTGACGAGGTGACCGCAGATGCGGCGCATCCCCTGAGCTTCAGGGCTACGGCGCTGTCGGATCTGACACCATTTGTTGAGGTCCGCGACGGTCTGCAGGCCATGCTCGCCCGAAATGTCTATTATCAACTGATGGGTTTGCTCAGTCTTGAACCGCTACCATTAGAACAGCCGTCAGAACAGCCATTAGAACAGCCGTCAGGCGGACCTGCAGCAGGGCCGAGTGAGGACTGGTACGGGGTTTGGAGCAGTGGCAGTTTCTTTGCGGTGCAACGAGCCAGCGAGGTTGATGAGGTTGACGAGAGTTGATGAGAGTTGATGAGAGTTGATGAGGGTTGATAGGGGTTGACGAGGCTGCTTAGGGTAACAGGCGATGTTACCCTGAGCAGCCAGTCGCGCCGCCGCTTGCCGCTACATATTGCCGCTACATATTGCCGCTACATATTGCCATAGTTGGGACCACCGGTGCCTTCCGGAACCACCCAGTTGATATTCTGGGCCGGGTCCTTGATGTCACAGGTTTTGCAGTGAATGCAGTTCTGCGCATTGATCTGGAAGCGCTTGTCACCGTTTGGCTCTTCGATGACTTCGTACACGCCGGCAGGGCAATATCGTTGGGCGGGCTCATCATACAAGGGCAGGTTGGTGCCGATGGGAATCGCCGGGTCACGAAGTTGCAGGTGACAGGGCTGGTCCTCCTCGTGGTAGGTGTTGGTCAGGAAAACTGAAGACAGTTTGTCAAAGCTGATGACTCCATCCGGCTTCGGATAGACAATTTTCTCGGATTTATTGGCCGGCTTCAGCTTGGCATAGTCGGGTTTTTGATCCGCCAGGGTAATGGGCATGCGGCCGCGGAATATATACTGGTCGATCCAAGTCATCGCCGAGCCCAGGAACAAGCCAAACTTATGCAGCCAGGAAGAGGTATTGCGCGCCACAAATAATTCTTCATGCAGCCATGAGTTCTTGACCGCAGCGGGATAACTCTGCAGCTCGTCATAACCGGCAGAGCCAGCCTTGAGTGCGTTGAAGATAGACTCGGCAGCCAGCATGCCGGATTTCATGGCCGTGTGTGTGCCTTTCTGCTTGAGGTTATTCAGAAAGCCAGCGTCGTCACCGACGAGCAAACCACCGGGCATAATGAGTTTTGGCAAGGCCGTCAGGCCGCCTTTGATCAATGCCCGCGCGCCATAGGCAATACGTTTGCCGCCCTGCAGGTAGTGTTTGACAAATTTGTGCTGTTTGAAGCGCTGGAATTCATCAAAGGGACTCAGGTGTGGATTGCTGTAGCCAAGATCGACGATCAGGCCAATGGCAATCTGGTTGTCCTCCAGGTGATAAATGTATGAGCCACCGAGGGTTTCGCCGGGAAAGTGGCCAAGGGGCCAGCCAACGGTGTGCACCACTTTGCCAGGAACATGTTTGGCAGGATCAATGTCCCAGATTTCCTTGAAACCGATACCGTAGTGCTGAGTCCCTGAGTCTGCTGTCAGATTGAATCTGGCCAGCAGCTGTTTGCCCAGATGGCCGCGGCAACCCTCGGCAAACACGGTGTATTTGGCATGCAGCTCATAACCAGCCTGGTATGCCGCCTTATGTTCGCCGTCAGCACTGACACCCATGTCACCGGTGGCAACACCCTTGATGGCGCCATTGTCGTTATAGAGCACTTCACTGGCGGCAAAGCCCGGAAAAATGTTGACGCCCAGTTCTTCTGCCTGGGCACCAAGCCAGCGGCACAGGTTCGCCAGACTGGTGGCATAGTTGCCATGGTTGTGCAGAGCCGTTGGCACCAGCCAGGAGGGCAGACGCATACCCTGGTGATCATCTATCAGGTAATAGAGGTCATCGTCGGTCACGGGATTGGTGAGGGGCGCGCCCATGTTCTTCCAGTCAGGAAACAATTCGTTTAAGGCGGTAGGCTCAACCACCGCACCGGACAGAATGTGGGCGCCAATCTCAGAGCCTTTTTCCACCAGAGCAACGCTGTACTCTTCACCGGCAGCAGCCGCCAGCTGGGCGAAACGTATTGCAGTAGCCAGGCCGGCAGGTCCGCCACCAACAATGACGACATCAAACTCCATCGATTCTCTTTCCACTGTGTTACTCCTGGATCACTGTTGAGCTGGGCAAAATATCAGACGGCTATTGTATGAAAACTCTGGCGTGAAAGGAAATTACTATGGCCCATCACTGTTGCCTATAGGGCGCAATAATCCGTGTCTGCGAATTTGCGGCAAATAACTCCAATGAAATTAGTTGCTTAGGTATTCCTGTGGAGAAATTATGGCTATTGACCAAAAAACCATAAAACGGCAGAATACGCGCTCTCAATATTTCCGACAGCATCTGCCTTCTGAGGGTTACCAAACGCTGTCCCCTTTTTCCAGTGACCAGCAGAGGAATTTCATGAAAGTTCTCGTAACTGCCAAGCGTGTTGTCGACTACAACGTGAGTATTCGCGTTCTCAGCGACAACAGCGGCGTCGATCTAAACAATGTGAAAATGTCGGTGAATCCCTTTGATGAGATTGCCATTGAAGAGGCAGTGCGCCTTAAAGAAGCCGGTAAAGCCACGGAAGTGATCGTCGTCTCTGTTGGCGCCAGCAACTGCCAGGAGCAGATTCGTACCTGCCTGGCGCTGGGTGCGGACCGCGGCATTTTGGTTGAGACCACTGAAGACATGCAGCCCCTGGCCATTGCCAAGTGCCTCAAAGCCATCGTCGACAAAGAGCAGCCCGGCCTGATTATCACCGGCAAACAAGCCATCGACGGCGATAACAGCCAAACCGGACAGATGCTTGCTGCACTGGCAGGCCTGCCACAGGCGACCTTCGCTTCTAACATCGAGCTTACCGATGACTCGGCAACAGTAACCCGTGAAATTGACGGCGGCCTGGAAACAATCACAGTGAAGTTACCTGCCGTTGTGACCACCGACCTGCGTTTGAACGAGCCACGTTACGCCTCCCTGCCGAACATCATGAAAGCCAAGAAAAAACCCATTGATGTCATGACCCCTGCTGACCTTGGCGTGGATGTAACTCCCAGGGTTAAAACCCTCAAAGTGACCCCGCCGGCAGCCCGCAAGGCCGGTATTATAGTTGAGAGCGTTGAGCAGTTAGTGGATAAATTAAAGAACGAAGCGAAGGTGATTGCATGAGTACGCTGGTAATTGCAGAACATCATAATGGCGCGATCAAGGCGCCGACTCTGGTAGCTGTTGCGGCTGCTCAGGCCATTGGCGGTGACATTGATATACTGGTTGCCGGTGCCGACTGTGCGGATGCCGCAGCAGCGGCCGCCAGGATTGGTGGCGTGACACGGGTCAGAGTTGCTGACAATGCCGTCTATGCCCACGGTCTGGCTGAGAACATAGCTGACCTGGTGGTGGCCATAGGTACTGATTACAGTCATATCGTCGCAGTCTCTACCACCTCTGGCAAAAACTTCATGCCGCGTGTTGCTGCCCTGCTGGATGTGGCGCAGATCTCTGATATCAGTCTGGTCATCAGTGCCGATACGTTTGAGCGTCCCATCTATGCTGGTAATGCTATCGCGACGGTGCAGTCCAGCGATGCCATCAAGGTGCTTACTGTCCGCGGTACTGCCTATGACGCCGCGTCTGCCGAGGGTGGCAGTGCTACCATCGAGAACCTCGACATCGTCAAGGACGCAGGTCTGAGCACCTGGGTGAAAGACGAGATTGCGAAGATGGATCGGCCGGAACTGACGGCCGCCAGCATTATTGTCTCTGGAGGCCGCGGCATGCAGAGCGCGGAAAACTTCAAGTTGCTGGAATCTGTTGCTGACAAGCTGGGAGCTGCTATTGGTGCCTCGCGGGCTGCGGTGGACGCCGGCTTTGCGCCGAATGACATGCAGGTTGGGCAGACCGGTAAGCTGGTCGCACCAGATCTGTACATTGCTGTAGGTATCAGTGGTGCCATTCAGCATCTGGCGGGCATGAAAGACAGCAAGGTGATTGTCGCCATCAATAAAGACGCTGACGCGCCGATCTTCCAGGTTGCCGATTATGGCCTGGTTGCAGACCTGTTTAAGGCCGTACCAGAGTTTGATGTCCTGCTGTAGCAGGCCATCAAACCAGCCAAGCGGGCGCGCGCAATTGACGCCCTAAAAAAAGGTCTCCATGTGAGACCTTTTTAATGCGCGCAGTTTTTATGCGCGCACTAAACAAACGCCGGTTGTCAGCCCTGCAGGCTGTCGAGCCAGGCGTCATCAGACTCGATGGAGATATTCTCGAATAGGGCTGTGGACAGATAGCGCTCACCTGTATCCGGCAATATCACGACAAAAGTGCTGTTGGCCGGGGCCGAGTGGGCCACCTGTAGGGCCGCCCACATGGTGGCACCGCAGGAAATGCCGCAGAAGATCCCTTCCTGGCTCGCCAGTTTCTGCGCAGTAGCCATAGCCGCCTCGTCAGTCACCCCAACAACCTGGTCGGCAATATGGGTGTTGAGCACGCCTGGCACAAAGTCCGGTGTCCAGCCCTGGATTTTGTGGGGAGACCATGGCTTGCCTGCCATCATCTGGGCATTTTCAGGCTCCGCGGCAATGATCTTTACATTCGGCCTGCCAGCCTTGATGATTTCACCGGCGCCGGTGAGAGTGCCACCTGTACCCCAGCCGCTGACAAAATAGTCCAGCTCCAGACGAGCGAAGTCCGAGAGGATTTCAGCGCCGGTTGAGTTGCGATGAAAGGCCGGATTGGCCGGGTTCTCAAATTGGTCAGCACGGAACCAGCCGTATTTTTCTGCCAGGTCATCAGCCCGCTTGACCATCCCTGAGCCTTTCTCGGCAGCCGGTGTCAGAATCACCTTAGCGCCAAGCGCTTTCATGATCTTGCGGCGTTCGATGGAAAAAGTTTCTACCATGGTGGCAACAAACGGGTAGCCCTTGGCGGCGCAGACCATGGCCAGGGCAATGCCGGTGTTGCCCGAAGTTGCTTCAATCACGGTCTGGCCGGGCTTCAGGGTGCCGCGACGCTCGGCATCCTCGATGATGGCAATCGCCAGGCGATCCTTGACTGACCCCATGGGGTTAAAGGCCTCAACCTTGACATACATGGTCTGGTTGGCGGGGGCTATGTGGTTCAGGCGGACGACAGGCGTTTTGCCGATGGTGTCCAGAATGCTGTTGTAAATCATCGTTATCTACTCCTACTGGTTATTGTGTCTTAGGGCTGAGCTTTTTGTCGGTTGTCAAAACGGGCTACTGGAAACGCCTGGCGGTATACCAATTGACATCCCGGGCATGTTTGTCGACGTCATCAGCAACGTCAAGGATCAGGGCAAAAAGTGCCATACGGATGGTGATGCCGTTGTCCGTCTGGCGAAAAATCGCCAGGTTGGGATTTTCATTCAGGTCGTTATCGAGCTCATTGGCGTCGCCACGTGAATCACGAGGCAAGGGGTGCATGATGACCGTATTGGGCTCGCAGAACTCCGTATAAATTGATTGATTGAGGCGAAACAGGCCTTTGTATTTGGCGGCTTCGGCGAGGCTCGGAAAGCGCTCCTCCTGAGTTCGGGTGACATACAGGATGTCGGCCTGGCCAATACTGGACTGCAACTGGGTTGACTCGACTACCTTATGGCCGGCTGCACGGATGGCGGCCACGTAAGGCTCGGGCAGGGCCAGTTCCTGGGGCGAGACCAGCACAAACTGGACATTGTTAAACAGGCACAGGAGCTTCACCAGGGAGTGGACTGCACGGCCGTAGCGCAGGTCGCCAATCAGGGCGATGCGCAGGTTGTCAATGGCTTTACCGCGACCGTGTAATTCCTTGCGAATGGTATAAAGGTCGAGCAGCGCCTGGCTGGGATGTTCATTGGCACCGTCACCGCCATTCAGCACCGGTACTCGGCTGGCGGTGGCAAACTCAGCCACTGAGCCTTCGAGTTCATGGCGCATGACAATGACATCGCTGTAACCGGACAAGACGCGGGCAGTGTCATAAAAGGACTCGCCCTTGGCAATTGAGGTGGCCTTCAACTCCGTCGTCTCGCGGACCTCACCACCAAGCAGGTTAAAAGCACAGCCAAAGCTGACTCGAGTGCGGGTGCTTGGTTCAAAGAACATGCTGCCTAAAATTGCGCCTTCCAGAACACGGGTGACGCGCCGGCGCTGGGCATAAGGCTCCATTTTCGCCGCCACAGCGAAGACCTTTTCAATGGCCGGGCGATCAAACTGGGACACAGAAAGTACGTGACTGCCAACAAAATTCATTGTCACCTCAGTGGGTTTACACAGGTAAGTGGGGGTCAGTGCAAGGGCAGTTTAGCGGGCAGAGACAGTATCAACTCCCGCATCCAGCGATTGGCCTGGTCCTGGTCGGTACTTTCATGCCAGTAAAGGTAGGTTTCGAGGTTCGGTACATCAAAGGGCAGTTGCAGGTACTTGACCGGCAGGCGTGCCACCAGAAAGTCGGCGAATATCCTCGGTACGGTTAACGCCATGTCCGTGCGTGCCACCAGTTCCGGACTGGCCAGGTAATGCTGGGTGCGCAGGGCGATCTGGCGGCGTTTACCCATCTTGCCCAAGGCCAGGTCAACGGGCCCAAGGCCACCGCGACGGCTGGAAATATGGATATGTTTCATACTCAGGTAGGTATCCAGGTCCAGATCGTCTTTGATCAGGGTATTGTCGTTGCGGATCAGGCAAACCTGGGGGTGCGAGAACAGGGGCGCCTGGCGAATCTGGGGGTCAGGTGTGAGGGGAATATCCACCGCCAGGTCGAGGTTGCCCGAGGCCAGCTCAATATTCATGTCGCGCCGCCGCACATGGTAGCAGTCGATGGAAACCTTGGGCGCTGCGGGCCTGATTCGACCGAACAGGTAGGGCAGAACAATGGATTGTGAAAGGTCCGTCATGCTGACGCGAAACCGCTTGTCAGAGACCATGGGATCAAACGACTCACTTTCCTGCACGCTGGAGCGAATCAAGCCAAGGGCCTGGCGGACTGAACCGATAATATTCTGTGACACCGGCGTCGGCACCATACCTTCGGCGGTGCGGACAAACAAAGGATCATCAAACAGGTTGCGCAGGCGCGACAGTGAGTTTGACACCGCCGGTTGAGTGATGCCGATGATCTCACCGGCGCGGGTCAGGTTGCCTTCCGTATAGATGGCATCGAAAATAACAAACAGATTCAGGTCAATATCGCTGAGTTTCATAGCTGGTTTTCATGGTTGGAGCGGTTGAACACAGGCGACGTTTTGCCACTCTTGTTTGAGTTTCACGAGGCGCTGCACCTGCCATATAAGCGCTGAATTCTTTCTTAGACCCTGGCAGACAGGCTGGCACATAACATATAAAAAGTGCCGGTGCCGTAACGTCAGGCCAGAGGTTATCATCCCTTTGTATCCGAAACTCAAATTTTGATAAACGCGGCTTATACTATGCTGGTTTTCCCCTGATGAGAAGTACTGAGGCACGGAATCGCTGCCAGGTGCTTGCCCGGTTTATCCTGCCAGATCAGCCGGGTGATCCGCTGTTGTACCCAAGGGGGTGTTCGATTGGGTACAATGGCCGAGTCTGTTTGCTGTTTAGTTGAGGTGTCATCGCCATCATGAGTCAAGCTGCATTAAAGTTGAGGCTGCCTTTCTCGTTTGCCAAGCGTCATGGTGTGTTGCTTTTGGCCAGCGCCGGTGCCGGTCCCGTGTCTGTGCTGTTCAAGGCGGGCATAGAGCCAGCCGTGCTGATGGAGGTGCGCCGCTATGTGGGCGCAGGGGTTAATCTGCAGCAGGTTGACGGCCCAACTTTTGACGGCCAGCTGTCGAGTACCTACCAGAATGACGCGGGCGAGGCCATGCAGATGATTGAGGGTCTGGGTGAGGGCATGGATCTGAGCAGCCTCGCAGATATGATTCCCGAGATGGGTGACCTGTTGGAGCAGGATGACGACGCGCCCATCATCAAGCTTATCAACAGCCTGTTAACGGAGGCGGTCAATGTCGGGGCCTCCGATGTCCATGTGGAAACCTATGAAACTCGGCTGGTCATCCGCTTTCGAGTGGATGGTGTGTTGCGCGAGGTAGTCAGCCCGAGGCGGGCACTGGCGCCCCTGCTGGTGTCGCGGATCAAGGTCATGGCGCGCCTGGATATTGCCGAGAAGCGCCTGCCCCAGGATGGCCGTATATCTGTGCGCGTGGGTGGCAAGGAAGTGGACGTTCGGGTCTCCACCATTCCCGCCAGCAATGGAGAGCGGGTCGTGATGCGGCTGTTGGACAAGCAGGAGAGCCGCCGCGGCCTGGTGAACATGGGTATGAATCCTGGTGACCTGAAGTCCATGCAGCGCCTGCTGCAAAAGCCCCATGGCATTATCCTGGTGACAGGGCCTACGGGCTCTGGTAAATCCACCACCCTGTATGCCTGTCTGGACCAACTGAATGACCGCAGCCGCAACATTCTCACCGTCGAAGACCCGATTGAATACGACGTCGAAGGGGTTGGCCAGACCCAGGTCAACACCAAGGCGGAGATGACCTTTGCACGCGGCCTGCGGGCCATATTGCGGCAGGACCCGGACGTGGTCATGGTGGGGGAGATTCGCGACCACGAGACTGCGGATATCTCAGTCCAGGCCAGCCTTACAGGTCACCTGGTGTTGTCGACCCTGCACACCAACACCGCCACCGGGGCCTTCAACCGGCTGGGTAACATGGGTATCCAGAGTTATCTGCTGAGCAACAGCGTCATTGGCCTGATTGCCCAGCGCCTGATTCGAGTGCTCTGCAGACATTGCCGCGAGGCCTACATTGCCAGTGATCTGGAGTGTGAGATGCTGATGGTGGAAAAAACGCCGCCAGTTACCCTTTATCGACCCGTGGGTTGTGACAAATGTGCCAATGAAGGTTATCGTGGCCGAGTGGGTATCTTTGAGGTGCTGGTGATAGACGACGAGATGCGGCGTTTGATTCATGCTAACGCCTCAGAACTGGACCTGGAACTGCATGCTCGCAGCCAGACCACCAGTATTCGCCAGGATGGTTGCCAGAAGGTGTTGGCCGGTGTCACTTCCGCCGACGAAGTGGTGCGTGTCACCATGGCAGATTGACCGCCAGCGCCAGCAGCCGACGCTGCCAGTGTCGAGGCTGACAAGCCTAGCTGCAGAAAGCGCAGCTACAGAAACTTAAGCTACAGAAACTTAAGCTACAGAAACCTAAGCTACAGAAACCTAAGTTACAGAGCCCCATAGCCACACAACCCATAGCCACACAACCTATAGCCACACAACCCATAGCCGCAAAACCCATAGCCCCAGAGACGCCTGATGCCAGCCTTTGAATATACCGCATTAAATAATCGTGGCCGGCAGGAGCAGGGGATTCTGGAGGCCGACAGCTCGCGCCAGGTGCGTCAGTTGCTCCGCGACAAAGGTCTGTCGCCCTTGACCGTCGATGTCACCAGCAGGCAGCAGGCGGGCCAGAGTCGCTGGGCTGACTGGTTCAGCCCCTCACTGACGGTCCATGAACGGGCCCTGGTAACCCGGCAGATTGCCACCTTGATTGCTGCCGGCCTGCCGGTGGAAGAAGCTTTGCTGGCGGTGTCCAGGCAAAGCGAGAAGCCACGCACTAAAAGTATCCTCATCACCGTGCGCTCTAAAGTGATGGAGGGTTTTTCTCTGGCCAATGGCCTGGCTGAGTATCCGCGGGCTTTTCCGGACCTGTATCGAGCGACGGTGGCCGCGGGTGAGTCCGCCGGCCATCTGGATATGGTGCTTAACCGCCTGGCTGATTTCACCGAGTCAGAGCTCGAATCCCGGCAGCGGGTCCAGCAGGCCATGGTCTATCCCATTATCCTGTTTGCTCTGACGGTGGCGATCCTGGCAGGGCTGCTGGGTTACGTGGTGCCGGATATTGTTAAAGTGTTTGCCGATGTGGGCCAGGACTTACCGGTACTGACGATTTTTATTATCAACCTCAGCGATTTTGTCAAAGACTGGGGGTTGCTGGTGCTGGTATTTATCATCCTGTTTGCTCTGGGTGTCAGCCGGGCGCTGCAGGTGACCGCTGTGCGCCTGCAATATGATCGCCGCCTGCTGCACCTGCCGCTGGTGGCGAAGGTCAGCCGGGGCCTGAATACGGCGCAGTTTGCCAGCACCCTCAGCATTCTCTCGGCCAGTGGTGTGCCTCTGGTAGAGGCCATGAGAATAGCGGGCCAGGTGCTGTCCAACACCTGGCTCAAGCTGAAGGTAATGGAGGCGACGGTGAAGGTCAGTGAAGGCTCGAGCCTGCATGTAGCCCTGGACCAGAGTGGCTACTTTCCGCCGATGATGCTGCACATGATTGCCAGCGGTGAGTCCAGCGGCGAATTGGATAACATGCTGGTGCGGGTTGCGAACCACATGCAGCAGGACGTGGAAATGCTGCTGGGTATTATCCTCAACCTGTTTGGTCCCATGATGTTGTTGATCATGGGTGGTGCAGTGTTCACCATTGTCATGGCGATTCTGCTGCCCATTATTAATTTGAATCAATTGGTCGGCTGAGGGTTCTAAGGGGGTTGGCAGTTGGGCAGATGTTGTCGCCCGTACCGCCGCAACTGGTGTAACATCGGCCGCGCCAGCCTTGACTCTGTCTTGGCGATTGACAAAACACAAACAGGAACCTTATGCAGTCTTATAAATTACACAGCTCACGGGGCTTCACCCTCATTGAGATTATGGTGGTTGTGGTCATCCTGGGTATTCTCGGCTCGCTGATTGTGCCTAACATCATAGGTCGGCCAGACGAAGCCAGGGCAACAGCGGCCCGCGCTGATATTGAGGCTATCGGCAATGCGCTGGAGTTATACCGGCTCGACAATGGCAACTATCCAAGCACTGACCAGGGTCTGGAGGCTTTGGTTACCAAGCCTTCCGGCTATCCCGAGCCCCGCCGTTGGAATGCCGATGGCTACCTGAAGAAACTGCCGGTTGACCCATGGGATCAGCCCTATCAGTATTTCAGCGAGAATCGTACCTTTGAAGTATCCTCCCTCGGCGCAGATCTCCAGGAAGGTGGTGAAGGCGTTGATGCTGACCTGCGCTATTCCGACCTCTAGCCGCCATTCGACCAGACCCGCTTGGTTCTGGCGTGCCCCCGACCTGCTCGGCCAGAGCGCCGGGCGTGACGCCGGCTTTACTCTGGTGGAAATTCTGGTGGTGCTGTTTATTGTCGCCATCATGTCGGGGGTGGTGGTAGCTAACCTGCCATCGTTTGCCCAAAGCGGCGATTTTGACACAGAGACTCGGCGCCTGAAGACACTGCTGGAGCTGGCCCGACTGGAGTCCCAGGTGCAGGCCGATGAATTGGGTTTCAATCCCAGTGAGGAGGGTTATGAGTTCCTGGTGTACAGCGAGCTTGACCAGAGCTGGCAGGTGAACAAGGAAAAACCCTTTACCCGGCGTGAATTGCCGCCGGCCTTCAGGCTGGCTGTCCGCATCGAAGACAGTGATCTGGCACTCAGTCCGCCCGCGGCTGCTGACAGCGGCAGCATAGCTGCCAGGAGCAAACGTCCGCCGCCCATCCTGATCCTCTCCAGCGGTGAAATCACACCCTTTGAAATCACCCTGACGGGCAAAGATAAACAGACCAGAACCTTGCTGACCGATGGTGTTGGTGATCTGCACTGGCAAGGCGAAAGCTCGACGGGAACCGCTGATGCGCCCTAGGCAGAGTGGCTTTACTCTGCTGGAGATCATGATTGCACTGGCGGTATTTGCCGTCGTGTCGGCGGCGCTGGTGCGTAATGCCGCCGTGGCCGTGCGCCAGACCGGTATGGTGGAAGAACGCGCCCTGGGTACCTGGCTTGCAGAAAACCAGCTGCATAGCATGCGTCTGCGGCCTCGAACCGCGGAGAATTACCCTCCGCCAGGTTCGCAGCGTTATCCAGTGACCCTCGGCGAGCGCGACTGGGAGTTACTGGTTGAAGTTGCCGCGACAGAAAACCCTGATGTTCGGCGAGTGGTGGTTAAGGTTTTTATTGAGGCCGAGCCCGACCAGCCGCAGGTCAGCCTGACGGGCTTTGTGGGGCGTTATTGATGCGCCGCTTGTTGGGCTTTACCTTGTTGGAAGTGCTGGTGGCCATGTCCATCTTTTCGGTGATTGGTCTGGGTGCCACGCAGATGCTGCGGACCATGATCAAGAGCCATGACCGCACCCAGGACAGAGTAGCCAGCTTTAATCATGTCGCTCGAGCGTTTATGCTTCTGGAGCGCGATCTGGTGCAGATAGTCAATCGTCCGGTGCGCGATGAGTACGGCGATCCGCTGCCAAGCCTGATGTTAGCCAGCGGCACTTACCCACTGGAGTTTACCCGCACGGGCTGGAACAATCCGGCACAGCGATCACGCAGTGGTTTGCAACGTGTGGCCTATGAACTGGACGCCAATGGCAGGCTGCTGCGGCACTTCTGGCTGGTGCTGGACCGTGCCCAGGACTCTGCCATGCAGACCCAGGTGCTGCTGGACGGGGTCAGAGACCTGCGCATGCAGGTGGTTAATGACCAGGGTGAAATGCTTGAGACCTGGCCGCAAGCCAATCAAGACAGCGCCTTGCCCGCTGGCATTGAGCTGTCTATCGAGACCAGCGCGATGGGATCCTTGCGCCGTATATTCCCCTTGGTCAGTGTCGCTGTGGTGCGGTCGCCGCTCGCCGAGCCGGGTCCTGGTAACGATAGCAGCGAACCAACGGGTGACGAGCCTGGTGGGGCTGAGGACGACAATATCATTGAACCCGTTATTGAAACGCAGAGCGACCCCGATACTGGCAATGGCGGCGATGGCGACAATGCTGACCAGGATGACAGCGAGCAGGACGACAGCGAGCAGGACAATGAGACCCAGGACAATGAGACCCAGGATAATGAGGCTCAGGACAATGAGCCGCAGGATAATGGCCGCGATGAGGTTCTGCAGCCATGATCCTGCCGCCGACTTTTAATCGCAGGCAGCAGCGCGGCGTAGCCTTGATCTCGGTGCTGCTGATAGTGGTAGTGGCAACGGTGCTTGGTGTCGCCATGTCCCGGGAACAAAACTATGCCATTACTCGGGCGCGGCTGTTTCTCGAGCAGAGCCGAGTGCAGCAATATGCCATGGGTGGTGAAGAGCTGGCCCGGCAGATTCTGCACGCAGACTTTGTTGATGCGCCGCAGAAAGATACCCTGGTGGAGACCTGGGCCCAGCGCGGCCAGACATTCGAGTTTGAGGATGGTGAGGTGCACCTGCGGATTGAAGACCTGCAGGGTCGATTTAACCTTAATGCCCTCAGTGATGCTGCCACCAACAACCTGGTTGCCCGTGGTCAGCTGACAAATCTGCTGCTGCAGCAGGGCCTTGACCCGAGCCTCGTGGACCGGGTCGCAGACTGGATTGATAACAACCAGACTGTCAGGCCCCTCGGCGCTGAGGATTTTGATTATTTGGGGCTGGAGCGGCCGTACCGCACCAGTGGCGGGTTGCTGGCAGACAGCAGTGAGTTGCGCCTGTTGCTGGACATGGCACCGGACACGCTGGCGGTGTTGTTACCCTTAGTCTCTACCCTGCCAGACCCTAATGCCGGCATCAACGTTAACACTGCCGCGCCGGCGCTGCTGCAGGCGCTGGCGCCAGCATTGACCGCCGAGCAGGCGGAAGCACTGGCGGACAGTCGCCAGGGCATTGACGGATATGATAATGTGCAGGCTTTTATGCAGGATGACGCCCTCGCTGGCCAGAATATTCCGGTTGCCGGCTTGAGTGTCCAGTCCGGTTACTTTCAGGTCAGCATCAGAGCTCGCTATCAGGCGCGGTTTGGCTATCTGACCAGTATTATCCAGCGGGATGCTACCGATGGCAGCCTGTATGTGATTTACCGTGATCTCAGTAAAAAAGTGTATCCCGACAATCCTGACTCTCTGGATAATCCAGGGTAGCGACTCAAAGCGGTGGCCCAGTGACTCGACAGCAATTTAATCCAGCGGCGGCGCCCATAGCTGCAGGTACCGAGGTGCCAGGTGGCAGATAATCTGTTTTTGCGGCTGAGGACCAGCAGCGCCGGCGAAGACCTGGTGGAATGGCTGCTGCAGGACCCTGTCAGCCACGAAGTGCGTTTGCGTGGCAGCGCCGCGCCGGCAGAACTTGCGGAACGCTTCAAAGGCATCAGCTGGAGCGGGCATACCTATGCCATTCTCCAGACTGAAGAGCTGCTGCTCACCAGCGCCACCATTCCCAGCAAACAACCTCGGCAGATTATGCAGGCGGTGCCTTACGCGGTGGAAGAAAAGCTTGCTGCCGATATCGAAGACTGTCACTTTGCCGTCGGCGAGCGCCAGGCTAATGGCGATATCAGTGTCGCGGTGATGGAGCGGCTCGCCCTGAGTCGCTGGATTGACAGTATCAAGGCCGCAGGCCTGGCGCCTGAGTGCCTGCTGGTTGATGTCCTGCAGTTACCCCAGCCCGGCGGCAGCAGCCTGCTGGTGGATGGTGAGCGCTTGTTGGTGCGCACCAGCAACGCCACGGGTTTCACCTTTACCCTGCCGCAGATGGCCCTGGCCATTGGTCTGCTGACGCCGGAACAGCGCACCGGCCTGGTGATTTTTGTCCCCCGTGAGCAGCGCCAGGACATCGAGCTGGCTATCAGCCAGGTGAATGCCGAACATAATATGGCTTGTCAGCTTATCGAGCTCGAAGAGCCGGCCTTTGACTTCATCTGCAGGCATCTTGAGCCGGCTGGGTTGAATCTGCTGCAGGGTGAGTTTCGAGTAGCGCGTCAATCTTCCGCCGGACCTGCGGCCATCTGGCGCTCAGTGGCGGGTTTGGCAGTTCTGGCTGTGTGCCTGCATCTTGGCCTGTTGCTGGCGCAGGGAATTTACCTGAAGCGCCAGGCCCAGCAGTTTGAAGCCGAGGCCCTGGCTTTGTATACAGAGGTGTTTCCCAACGATAAGAATATCAAGGACCTGCGGCGCCAATGGCGGGCCCGGCTGGGTAATGCCGACAACGCCGGTGCGGCGGGCTTTCTGCCGCTGCTGGCAGCCACAGTACAACGTCTGCCGAGCACGGAACTGGTGCTGGGCAGCGTTAATTATAATGACAGTCGTGGTGACCTGATCCTGCAGGTTCAGGCGCCACGCAGTGATCTGCTGGTGAGTTTTGTTCAGACCCTCAAGGGTGCGGGGCTGCAGGCTGATATCGGAACCATTAATCAGGAGGCAGATGTGGTCAAGGGCAGTATCAAGATTAAAGCTGTGGGTGGCGTTTGATGAGCCTGGCAGAACATCCTCGAATATTGCAGCTTGTTGCGCGCTACCATGGCCTGCCGCCCCGTGATCGCGGTGCCTTGCAGTTGTTGGTGGTGTTTGTCGTCGGGCTTTTGTTTTACCTGTTGGTGTGGGCACCGGTGAACAATTTTTATGCCTCGAGCATGGCCCAACGGGAGCGCCAGCTCAGCCTGATCCAATACCTGCATGCCACCGAGGCCCAGGCCAGGGCCCTGGGTTCCGGCAAGGCCAGCGCGCTGGCAGGCCAGTCCCTGTTGTCGCAGATTTCAAGTTCCACCCAGGGTTTCCAGATAAAACCCAATCGCCTCCAGCCAGAAGGCAGTGATGGGGTGAGCGTCTGGTTCGACGATGTGAATTTCAACAACCTGGTGCGCTGGCTGGAGGCGCAGGCGCAACAGGGTATTACCGTGCGCCAGATTTCCATCGACAGAGACGATTTGCCCGGCACAGTCAGTGCCCGCGTTATCCTTCAAAATTAGTTCTCCAAAATTAGTTCTCCAAAACTAGTTCTCCATAACTAATCTTTACCGCCGCACCTGCGGCTGGCAGCACCGCCAGCCCCGCCTTTGCCTGCCGGCCAGTCTCGCCAACCCCAGCGCTGGTCCCGTTGACTGAGTGTTTGTCTGCGCTGCGTCATTGTTGCCGGGCTTGTCCTGCGGTTACGGTGCAGTCTGTGCGTTTGTGTGTCCCAAGTACTGTTGCATAGGGTGGTGGATCTATGGCGGCAATTAAACGTCTGGTGCTTGATGTCCTCAAGCCTCATACACCCAGTGCCCTGGATTTCTGTTGTCGCCTTGCTGAAAGTTGCCCTGGCCACAGGGTTAACTACCGGGTGATTGAGGTGGATGAAAATACCGAGTCCGTCGAGATTACGGTCACTGGTGAGGATATCCCCATGGGTTCCCTGGCAGCGACGATTCAGGCTCTGGGTGCTGCCTTACACAGTATTGATGAGGTTGAGGCAGTCTGTATGGCTGTGGATAACTCCTAGCCCAGTGGCTGCCTGGGCAGGCGTGTGTTTGTGAAGGGTGCCAGCAAGCTGGCGCTGATCATGCAACTGACCCGGGCCACCGGTATTGCGCGCCGGTATTTTGTGGTGAATGGTTTTGACGGGGCCCTGACCATGCTGGGCATGCTGGTCGGCTTTTATCATGCGGAGCTTGCTGGGCACACATCTGCACCTTTGACCGTTATTACCAGCGCTTGCGTCGGCGCGGCCATAGCCTTGGGTATGAGTGGTCTCAGCAGCGCTTATCTGAGCGAGTCTGCGGAGCAGCGGGCGGCACTGCAAACACTGGAGGCGGCCATGGTAACTGACCTGCAATCCTCTGCCCACGGGGTTGCGGCGCGGCTGATACCTGTGGTGGTAGCACTGGTCAATGGTCTGGCACCTTTTGGTCTGTCCCTGCTGATCCTCCTGCCGCTGTGGGTACCGCCGCAGGTGTCGACACTGGTGGCGGCGCTGGGTTTCACGCCACTTGAAACGTCCATGTTGCTGGGGCTGGTGGTGATCTTTCTGCTGGGTGCCTATCTAGGCCGGATCGGCGGTCACGGCTGGTTGTGGTCAGGGTTGCGAACGTTGTGCATCGCCCTGCTGACGGGGGCCATCATTCTCCTGGCGACCCCGGCGGGGGCCGCAGCATGGCCCTGAGGTCCTGACGATGGCAGATGTTCCCGGCATTGATGCTGACCAGAGCTACCTGCAATCTGCAGACGAGCTGTTGCAGCACTACAAGGTTGACCCGGACCTTGGTCTGGCTGCCGCCGAAGTATTCCAACGGCGCGCTCAGGCCGGGCTGAACAGTCTGGCGGAAACCCGAGCGCAGCCGCTCTGGCGGTTGTTAGGGCGCCAGTTCAGTGATGTCATGATCCTGGTGTTGATTGCCGCGGCACTGGTCGCGGGCCTGCTTGGTGACCTGCTGGATATGCTGATTATCCTCCTGATTGTGCTGCTTAACGGGCTGGTGGGTGCCATCCAGGCCTATCGTGCCGAGCGCGCCGTGGCTGCCCTGCAAGCCATGGTCGGCAACGACAGCCAGGTGCTCAGGGATGGCCAGGTCTGCCTGCTGCCGAGCCCCGAACTGGTGCCAGGCGATATTGTCAGCATTGAGGCCGGGATGGTGGTGCCGGCAGACCTGCGGCTGCTGACCAGTCAGGACCTGGTGATTAACGAAGCTGCCCTGACCGGCGAGTCAGTGGCCAGGCAGAAGTCTGTTGCACCACTGGCGGGCGAACAACCCGTGGCAGACCGGTTGAATATGGCCTTCAGCGGCACGCAGGTGGAGCGGGGCCGGGCCCGAGGGTTAGTGACACGCACCGGCATGACGACCCAGATGGGCCAGATCGCTCGGTTGTTGGAGGATACTAAGACGCCGTTAACGCCATTGCAGCAGCGCCTGGCAGTGTTTGGCCAGCGTCTGGCGCTGGCTGTGCTGCTCATCTGCGGCATTATTTTCGCGGCTGGCCTGCTCCGTGGTGAACCCCTGGTGTTGATGTTTCTGGTGGCGGTGAGTCTGGCAGTCGCGGCCATTCCCGAGGCTTTGCCGGCGGTCATCAGCGTTGCGCTGGCCTTTGGGGCGAGAAAAATGAGTCGCCAGCGAGCCTTGATCAGGCACCTGCCGGCGGTCGAGACCCTGGGCTCGGTGACCGTCATCTGCACGGATAAAACCGGTACCCTGACCCTCAACCAGATGCACCTCGACAGCTTGTACGCCGACCACCAAATGTTGCCAGCGGTGCCCGCTGCTACGGATGAATGGGCGCTGTGGCTGCAGGAGGCGCTGGTCTTGAATAACAATGTTGTTGTCAGTGCCGGTGAGCTGCAGGGTGACCCGACGGAAGTTGCTCTGTGCGCCGCCGGCCAACAGGCCGGGCTGCTGAAACCTGCCGCTGAGCGCCGGCGGCCGCGGCTGGCGGAATTTAATTTTGATGCTGAGCGCAAGCGCATGACCACCGTGCATAAGGATGGCGCTGGCCTGCGGGTCTATGCCAAGGGCGCGCCGGAAACCATACTGGCGTTGTGCGAACAGGTGCGCACCCGCGGTGGTGTCGAGCCTTTGGAGCGGGCGGCGCTGCTCGCCCGGGCGCAGGAGATGGCGGCGCAGGGGTACCGAGTGCTGGCCCTGGCCACAAAACGCCTCGACCACAAGCCGGCAGATATTGGCGCCGCTGCCATGGAGTCGAAGCTGGAATTTCTGGCGCTGGTGGGGCTGATTGACCCGCCCCGACCAGAAGCCCGGCAGGCCGTTGCCGAGTGTCGCGCTGCGGGTATTAGACCGGTAATGATCACCGGTGACCATCCGGCAACAGCCCTTGCCATCGCCCGTCGCCTGCAGATCTGTGATGGCGCAGATCAAGTGGTGAGCAGCAGTGTTGTAGCGGCCTGGACCGACGCTGAACTGCAGGCGCAGGTTGGCCAAATACATGTTTATGCGCGAGTTTCGCCGCAGCAGAAGTTGCGGATTGTCGCGGCGTTGCAGGCTCAGGGCGAATTCTGTGCCATGACTGGTGACGGGGTGAATGATGCGCCGGCGCTCAAACGGGCGGATATTGGCATCGCCATGGGCCAGATGGGTACTCATGTGGCGCGCGAGGCTGCCGACATGGTGCTGCTGGATGATAACTTTGCCACCATTGTCAGTGCCATACGGGAAGGGCGGCGTATCTACGCCAACATCCGTAAATTTATTAAATACACAATGACCAGTAACGCCGGCGAAGTCTGGACACTGTTTCTTGCGCCGCTTCTGGGCTTGCCGCTGCCACTGTTGCCGGTGCATATTCTCTGGATCAACCTGGTCACCGATGGCCTGCCCGGACTGGCGCTGACCGTTGAGCCGGCAGAGGCCGGGTCGATGCGACAGCCACCAAGGCCAACAGCAGAGAGTATTTTTGCCGCCGGCATGTGGCAGCATATCCTCTGGGTCGGACTTTTGATTGGCGGCGTTGCCCTGTGCGCCCAAGCCTGGGTGCTGGGCCGCGGTGCCAGTGACGCCGAAGCCCGGACGGCGGTGTTTACGGTGTTGACCCTGGCCCAGTTGGCCCACGTCATGGCGATCCGTTCCGAACACTTGTCCTTGTGGCAGCTTGGTCTTGGCAGCAATCGACCATTGCTGGCGACAGTCGCTGGCACCGTGGTGATACAACTGCTGCTGGTCTATAACCCCTGGCTGAACCAGTTGTTCAGCCTCACGCCCTTGTCTGCCGAGGTTCTGTGTATGTGTGGCCTGCTGGCAAGCCTGGTATTTGTGGCTGTGGAGCTGGAAAAATACCTGTGCCGCCGCCGAGCCGAGCATCTGCCTACCTGAAGTCCCGGGACTGTAAGGCAAAATGGTCAAGATGCTGGCTCCAGTCTTCTATCTGGCCGGCAATGACATGGACGATAGCGGCGTTGCGCTCAACAATACCTTTTACCTTCAGCAACCGGCCTTGGATGATGGCTGTGCGGTATTGTTCGAGTACCCGGGTCCAGATCACCACATTGATGTTGTCGGTCTCATCCTCAAGGGTCAAAAACAGCACGCCTGATGCCGAGGAGGGCCGTTGGCGACCGGTGACGATGCCGGCTACCTGGACAAAACGGCCGTGGTTCAGGTCCCGCAGGTCAGCAGCGCTCTGGCACTGGCTGAAGGGTTTGCCCGTGGCGCGTAACATGGCCATGGGGTGGCGACCCAGGGTCAGCCCGAGGCTCTGGTAGTCGGCGCGCAGGTCATCAGCTTCTGCCGGAGGCGACAGGTAAACCGCGTCCTGTTCGGCAACCTGCTCTGTAAACCGCTCTGTAAAAACACTCTGCTCAAGGGCTGTTGCGGGTAACAGGCCTCGGGCCTGCCAATGGCTCTGGTAGCGATGTCCGGCCAGGCCTTTAAATGCACCACCCTCTGTCAGGCGGGCCAGGTCACCTCGGTCCAGGCGGGCGCGGCGGGCGATGTCCTCAAGGTCGCTGATGGGCTGCTCGCGGCGAGCGTGCAGAATTCGGAATATAGTTTCAGTCTTGAGGCCTTTGATACGCTGCAGGCCTAGCCGTATGGCTGGCTGCCGGGGTGCCACCCGGCCCAGCTGGCGTGGCGCCTCAAGGGTTGACTCCCAATCACTGTGGCGGATATCCACGGGTCGTATCTCAATATCATGGCGGCGGGCATCCTGCACCAGTTGTGAGGGTGAATAAAAGCCCATGGGCTGGCTGTTAAGCAGGCCACAATAAAAGGCCGCCGGTTCATGGCACTTCAGCCAGGCGGAAAAATACACCAGCAGGGCAAAGCTGGCGGCATGGGACTCGGGGAAGCCATAGTCACCAAAACCCTTAATCTGTTCAAAAATGCGCTCGGCGAACGTCTGGTCATGGCCGCGCTCAAGCATGCCATTAACCAGTTTCTGCTGGAATATTTCCAGTCCACCCTTACGTTTCCAGGCCGCCATGGCACGCCGCAGCTGGTCAGCCTCGCCGGGGGAAAAACCTGCCGCGACAACGGCCAGCTTGATCACCTGTTCCTGAAAAATGGGAATGCCAAGGGTGCGGCCAAGTACCGCCTTAACGGCCTCGTTGGCATAGGTCACCGCTTCCTCGCCGTTACGGCGTTTCAGGTAAGGATGGACCATATTGCCCTGGATAGGCCCGGGCCGGACAATGGCCACTTCAATCACCAGGTCATAAAAGCAGGCCGGCTTAAGGCGTGGCAACATGGAGATCTGGGCCCGGGACTCCACCTGGAAGACGCCGATACTGTCACCTCGTTGCAGCATCTGGTAGGTGAGAGGGTCTTCCGTGGGAATACTCGCCAGGTCCAGTTGGGTGTGGCGGTACTGGTTCACCATATCCAGGCTCTTGCGGATGGCCGTGAGCATACCCAGAGCCAGGATATCGACTTTCAGCAGGCCCAGGGATTGCAGATCATCCTTGTCCCACTGGATGATGGTGCGATCTGGCATGGCGGCATTTTCAATGGGCACCAGCTGCGACAGGGGGCCGCTGGCGATGATAAAGCCACCCACATGTTGCGACAGGTGCCGTGGTGTGCCCAGTAACAACTGCACCAGGGTAATAAACTGGCCGATAATCGGGCTGCGGGGATTGATGCCCGCCGCCTCGAAGCGGGTCAGCAATTCATCTCGCTTGTCCCACCAGGAGAGGGAACTGGCCAGGTGATCAACCAGGCCCTGGTCCATGCCCAGGGCCTTGCCCACATCGCGTACGGCACTCTTGGGGCGATAGGTAATAACACTGGCGGCCAGTGCGGCCCGGTGGCGACCATATTTTTTGTAGATATACTGGATCACCTCCTCGCGCCGTTCATGCTCAAAGTCGACATCAATATCCGGTGGCTCATCCCGCTCTTTGGAGATAAAACGTTCAAACAGCAGGTCACTTTTGGCTGGATCCACCTCGGTGATCTGCAGGCAGTAACAGACGGCGCTGTTGGCGGCGGAACCACGGCCCTGGCAGAGGATTCGAGCCTCGCGGGCAAAATGGACTATGTCGAACACTGTCAGAAAATAATACTCATACTGTAACTCGCGGATCAGCTGCAACTCTTTCTCAATGGTCGCCTGGACATGGGGTTTGATGCCGCCTGGCCAGCGTTGCCGGGCGCCGGCTTCGACCAGCTGGCGCAGGTACTGGGCGGGTGAGAGGGTTGCTGGTACCAGCTCCTGAGGATATTCATACCGCAGCTCATCCAGGGAAAAATCACACAGGTCAGCAATATGCAGGGTTTCTGCCAGCAGGGCCGCCGGGTAGAGGCGGGCCAGCAGCGCCGCCGGGCGCAGGTATTTTTCCCGGTTAGCCTGCAGCAGCTTGCCCGCCAGGCGCAGGGGCTGGCCGATGCGAATGGCAGAGACCACATCCTGCAGGGCCTTACGGCTTGGGTGATGCATATACACATCACCACAGGCGACCATGGGCAGGTCAAGCGTGCGGGCAAGACTGAAAGCCTGCTGGTAGGTCGCCATCTCCTGGCCGTCGGGGTAAATCTGCACGCCCAGCCAGAGGCGCTTGCTGAAGTGTCGCGCCAGCAACTGCCCGACACTGGCGGCTTGCAGGTGCTCGCCCTGCTGCTTTCCCGTGTCGGCCGATGGGGCCTGCCGGGCCGGCTCGGGCAGCCAGATAGCGAGACACTGGTCGAGGCCAAATTCTGTATCTTTGAGCCCCAGGTCGTAACTACCCTTGGTGGCGCGCCGGCGGCCGACAGTGATCAGATTGCAAATCTGCCCATAGCCGATACGATTGGGCGCCAGCAGGACCAGGTGGGTGTTGTCATCCAGGTAAAACTCACTGCCGACAATCAGTTTCAGGCCGTGCTCCCGGGCTGCGACATGGGCCTTGACGATCCCGGCCATGGAGCATTCGTCGGTGATGGCCAGGGCATGGTAACCGAGCCTGGCGGCCTGCCTTACCAGTTCTTCGGGATGGGAGGCGCCGCGCAGGAAGGAGTAATGGCTGATGCAGTGCAGTTCTGCGTAAGTACCGGCATAGTTGCCGG
>JANQYP010000065.1:61186-75189 GCA_030728785.1 Pseudomonadales bacterium | reverse complement strand
ATAGTTGCCGGTATAGTTGCCGGCAACAGATGGTTTATCTGCGGTATTCATGGGGCTGGTGGACTGCCTGGCAGTGACATGATGTTATCGGCTGGCGATGGTTGAGCAGCCTTGGAGCTGTAAATATATACAGTATAATTCGGCGGGGCAATAGGTGGTATGTAAGACTGGCGCCTCGGCAAGCCCGGTTGCACTTGCCATTCAGCCGCTGATTTTTTGCGCTGCTTGGATGCTCAGTTGTTCTTGAACAGATAGTGGCCCACAAACCACTCGTTACCCTGGTGGTAGGCAAACAGGCTCTCGCAGGCCATAAAAAACATGCGCCAGCGATGAAACTGGACAATGGGCGGTGCTGGGTTGGGAGAGTGGGCAAAAATTTCCAGGATATGGGCTTTGAACCGGTCGCAGTTGGCCAGCCAAGCCGCGCAGGTGCGGGCATAGTGTCGGCCATTCACCTGCCAGCGATCTTCCAGCGTCAATTGCTGCTGGAACTGCAGGGGTAGGTCCCAGGAAGGCATCAGGCCGCCGCGGAAAAAATGTGTCGCCATCCAGTCGCTGTCTGATTCAGTCTCATAAAAGTACGGAAAGGCCAGGTGACAGAAGCTGTGCAGAAATAACTTGCCCTCGGGTGCCAGCCAACCCTGAATACGCTCAAACAGCAGGGCGTGGTTGCGCATGTGCTCAAACATTTCTATGCACACCACTCGGTCAAATTGCTGGTCGATATCAAACTCGTTCATATCACAGGTCAGCACCGTGATATTCAGCAGTTCCCGTTTTTCAGCGGCACTGTCTATATAGGCTTTCTGGGTTGCCGAGTTACTCACGGCAGTGATCTTGCAGTTTGGATACTGTTCTGCCATCCACAGGGTCAGCGAACCCCAGCCGCAGCCAAGTTCTAGTATGTGCTGCTGGTCAGCAATCCGGGCACGGCTGCAGGTTAATGCCAGCATGGCGGCCTCGGCTTCGCTGAGACTGCAGCGACCGTCGTCGGGGAACAGGGCACAGCTATATTTTTTGTGCTCGCCAAGTACCAGGTCAAAGAAGTCGGCGGACACTTCGTAATGTTGTTGGTTGGCGTCGGCAGTATTAATGGCCACGGGACTGGCGCGCATCTGTGCCAGCAGTTGTGGCAAGGTATTCCGGTTGCGATAACGGCGCAGTTCAGCCTGGCGGCGCTGGCTGACAATTGAGCGCATTCCGGCGCGCACTAACACGTCGGGCAGGCGCCCTTGCTCGGCAAGGTCAATGGCCTTTTTCAGCATGTGTTGCAGCTCCGGTTACTACTGATGACAATAGGATCAGGCGTCGTTACGTTTACCGCAGCCTGCTGGATTGCTCGAGCGCAAGCACCTCCTCGAACGTTTGTCAGCCAGGCCAATAGGCTTTGGCCTTTGCGTCACGCAGTTCGACTGCTACCCTTGCATAAATTGAGTGCAGGAGCGTCGCTGATGATCGAGAAGATTCCGTTTGGCCGAACAGGGCACCATAGTAGCCGTATTTTGTTCGGCGCGGCAGCCCTTGGTGGCATGCGCCAGGAAAAAGCCGATGCTGTGCTGAGCATGGTGCGTGACTATGGCATCAATCACTTTGATGTGGCGGCCAGCTACGGGGATGCGGAGTTGCGCCTGGCGCCTTTTCTGCAAGATCACCGCGACGAAGTGTTTCTCGCTACCAAAACCGGTGATCGCAGTCGCGATGGCGCCATGGCCAGCATCGAACGTTCCCTGGAACGTCTGCAGGTTGAGCAACTGGATCTGATCCAGTTCCATAACCTGGCCCAGGAAGCGGACTGGGCCCAGGTCATGGGTAAGGGCGGAGCACTGGAAGCAGCAGTTGCGGCGCGCGACCAGGGCCTGGTGCGTTTTATCGGTGTGACCGGCCATGGCACCAAGGTCGCCGATATGCACCTGCGGAGTCTGGCGCATTTTGATTTTGCGTCCATTCTGTTGCCTTACAGCCATACTTCCATGCTGGATGCCCAGTATGCGGCAAGCTTTGAGAAGCTGTATCTGCAGTGCCAGCAAAAAGGTGTGGCCATACAGACCATCAAAGCCATCGCCCGGCGCCGCTGGCGTGATGATGACGAGGCTAAACGGTTCAGCTGGTATGAACCCATTCGTGAAGAGGCAGCGCTGCGTCGGGCAATACACTGGGTTTTTCGGCGTCCCGGACTGTTTCTCAACAGCTCCAGTGATGCAACCTTGCTGCAGATGATTTTTGCTGCAGCGGCAGACTTTGACAGCAGCCAGGTTGAAGGCATCGAGGCGGCGGTAGCAGCGGATGTGGCGGCGTTGGAGCAGGAGCCGCTGTTTGTCCGCGATGTGCTTGATGATGTGTTCTAGGTCACCTGGCCGATCTGGTTCAGGGCCCTGATGGCGGCGCAGGCTGCACCATAACCATTGTTGATGTTGACCACAGTAATCCCCGGGGCACAACTCACCAGCAACGACTGTAAGGCGGTTTCTCCACCCCGGGCCATGCCATAGCCCGTTGCGGTGGGAACGGCGATGAGGATGCCCGGCACCAGGCCGCCAAGCACCGTCGGCAGGGCCGCGTCCATGCCGGCAATGCAGATGATAATCTGCTGCTCTCGGAGTTCGGCCAAGCGCGCCTGCAGGCGCCATAAACCGGCAACCCCGACATCATTGATCTGCAGCGGATCATGACCATAGAACTGCAGGGTGCGAATAGCCTCATTGGCAACATTGGCATCAGAGCTACCACCGGTGACCACCGCCACGGGGCGAGATTGCAGGGGGGTGCTGGGCAGATGAAAGGCCGTGCAGGAGCTGGCATCGTAGGCCAGCAAACCGGGAAAGACCTGCTCCAGTGCCTGGTAGTTCGGCAGGTCAAGGCGGGTAAACAACATGGGTCTGGCGGCGGCCTGAACCTGGCTGCAAATAGTCTGCAGTTGCGCCAGGGTTTTACCCTCGCAAAGCACCGCCTCGGCCAGGCCGGTTCTGCTCTGGCGGTCAAAATCCAGGTTCACTTCGGTGACGGTCATAGGCTGCGAGTCTCAATCAGGAAGGCGCTGCCGCGCTGGTAGGCTTCGACATTGATCTGGCTGGCCAGCTGCGCCTGGCCCTGACTGGCGAACAAGTCCCCGACCAGCTTGACCGCCAGCAGTGCATAGTCTGCCAGCGGGTCGATAGCAACACTGCTCTGCAGTTCAATGGTCAGTTGCTGCGGTTTGATCCGGCAGCGTACACCTTCCAGGGGTAGCAGGGGCCGCAGCCGTTCCCAGAGCATTTCTTCAGCAGCATTGATCACCGGTAACAGGCTGGCATCAATGGTAATGCCGGTGGTCACACGACTCGACAGGCAGGGTGCGGCCGCCAGTGACTGCAGGTCAGCAAAACCGAGATCGCGGGCTATGCCCCGCAACGCCGCCTTGCTGATGCCAGCCTCGACATAGGGATGGCGTACATGGTGTTCTGTGGCGGCAATCAGCCCCGGACGATAATCCCCCAGGTCATCAGTGTTGGTGCCCGACACCACTGTTAGTGAGGTTCTGGCACAAATAGTGGCATACAGGTTGGTCTTGCAGAAATAGCAGCGGTTCACCGGGTTTGCGACATACCGCGGATCATTAATCTCGCCGGCATTCACCAGTTGTAACTGCCAGCCCTCCTGCCGGGCATAGGCTTTGACCCTGGCGGTTGCCTGCTCTGGCACTGCCGGCGACAGGGCGTGAAACATGGTTGAGCCCCCGTCGAGTCGGTGAGCAACGGCCGCCAGGGTCATGCTGTCGACACCGCCGCTGACTGCCACGGCCACAGGGCCTATTGCTGCCAGGCACTGCTCGAGTCTGGTCAGGGCTGATGGGCTATTCTCAGCAGACACTATTGCTCTCCGCCAGGGGGGTGTTTGTGGGCTTGGCCCAATTGCGCCGCTGCCGCCTGTTCAAGCATGCGGCGCTGCTGCTGGCGGCCCTGGTGGTTGAGGCCGGGTGTGTCGAGGTCATCCATCTCAACTTTCACAGATGTTCCGGCGGGGCGCACAGCGGCCTTGACTCTGTAGGTTCGGCCGTCGGCTTCAACCTGCAGTTCCTGACGGTCGAGGATCGCCCGCCGGACCAGCTGCTGGCGTATACCCAGGGTGCTGGTCTGGTTAAAACACTGGGTTAACACGGCGTTGGCTGCCGGTGCCTCGGCGAGGATACGAATCCACTGGGTCTGGCGATTCTTTTTTGCCAGGGCGGTACCCTGGATCAGGTCAATGACACCGTGGCTGGCCCTGATCGTCGCCAGGGCCAGTGCCAGGTCTTCCGGCGACTGGTCATCAATTTCGAATTCCAGCTGTACTATCTCGTCTTCGTGCCAGCTGTTGTCGGCTGGTGGCGCGGCAGTAAAACGTAGAATCCGCAAGACATTGGCAATGCCGGCAAAACGTTTGCTGCCAAAGCCATAGCCGGTGCCGGCCAGTGTTGCGCCGCGGGGTAACTGTTGGTTAGCTGTGGGATTCAGGTAGCGTAATATCGCCGCGCCCGTCGGTGTAATGCGTTCGCCGGCAATGCCGTCATCATGAAAGGCAAAACCCTCTAACAGTAAGGCAGTGGCGGGGGCCGGCACTGGCAGATTGCCGTGGGCCGTATGGACCTGGCCGCGCCCCAGGGGCAGGGTTGAGACACTGCAACTGCGGATGCCTGCCGCCACAATCAGGTAGGCAGCGCAGACTACATCCGCGATGGAATCCCAGGCACCAATTTCGTGAAAGGCAATATCCGCCACGGCTTTGCCATGGATTTTGGCCTCGGCGACGGCGAGCAGTTGGAAAATATCCAGACTGGCCTGTCTGACGGCATCACTGAGTTGCGAGTCCAGCAAAATCTGGCGGATTTCGCTGTGGTGTCGATGGCCGTGGTCTTCGGCGGTTAGTGCCGGGCTGACCTTAAAGCGGGTACCGGTCAGAATGCCATCATTAAACGGCTGGTGCTCAAGTTGCACCAGGTTTCTGAAACCAGCGAGCACCAGTTGCTGCGGCAGTGCAGCAGCAAGGTGCGGAAAACTGTCGAGCATGGCACCGATAAACATGTCGCCGGAGATCCCGCCGACAAGGTCAAGCTGCAGATGCACTAGCGAATCACCCCGCCAGCCAGCAGTGCCGCAATTTCGGCCGCGTCATAGCCAAACTCTGCCAGGACTGCGTTGGTGTGTTCGCCAATTTTTGGTGAGCGGCGTTTGGGGCCCACATCAGCGGTCTTGAAGCGCATGGGAATGCTGACAGTTTTATAGTCGCCGATGTCTTCATCGTTGAGGGTGGGGAACAGGTTGATGGCATGGGCCTGGGGGTCCGCAGCCACTTCATGCAGGGCGAGTACCGGGCCCCAGATAATACCGGCGGCATCAAACACCTGGCCCCATTCATCGCGGCTCCTGGTGGCCAGCACCTGGTCAATTTCCGGTACCAGCACAGGCATCATCTGAAAGCGACTGCGCGCATCTTTAAAACGTTCGTCCGCCAGCCATTCGGTCTTGCCAAGGGCCGTGCAGAGTTTGCTCCAGCCTGATGCCTCGGGCATGTTGAAGACCACCCATTTGTTGTCACCACAGGGGTAACGATTGGCCGTCGGCAGCAGCATGTTTTCCCGGGCCCGCTGGCGGACCGGGGCCAGGTCCACGGCCGTAGTTGAATAATCGCTGGCCTGGGTCCAGACCGCCGTTTCATACAGAGAGGTTTCCACCACCTGGCCCGTGCCGGTGCGCTCTGCCAGACGCAGGGCGCCAAGGATGGCACCCACCAGCGCCAGGCCAGTGGTATGGTCGCCCTGGGCCGGCCGCGCCATGGGGACAGTGCCCTCCGGGCCCTCACGCATGGCGTCATAGAGGCCGGAGCGGCCAAAAAAGGCGGTGACATCATAGCCCGGGCGCCAGGCATCGGGACCAGTGGTGCCATAACCTGTGAGGGTGGCGTGTACCAGGGCGGGATTGATTGCCAGCAGGGTTTGCGGGTCAAGGCGGAATTTTTCCTGGCGGGCGCCCAGCAGGTTGCAGACAAACACCTGGGACTTGGCACATAAGCGGTGAATGATGTCGATGGCGACGGGGTTGGTCAGGTCGAGGCAGATGGAGCGTTTACCGCGATTGTCGACGTCAAACTGAAAGTCATAGTCACGCAGGCCGTCAACCTTTGGCGGGCGACCGTTGCTGCGCATGGGGTCACCACCCAGGGGTTCGATCTTGATGACGGTGGCGCCCATATCGGCGAGGATTGCTACAGCGCTTGGCGCCGCCATCCAGTTGTCGATTTCAATAATGGTAATATCGTCCAGCGGTAGTGCCACAAGGCCTCCAGTTCAAATCATGGGAAAGGCGCAATAGTACCGTTTTTTGGCCGTGAATGAACAAATACTGTGTTGCCGGGCTCAGGCTGGATGTTTGCCCGCCTGACTTTTCAGGTACATAAAGAGCTGCCGGTCATGGCGGCTGGTGGCAGACAGGCGACCAGCCCGCACATAGGGTGCCCAGCGGGGTTTGCTGACGCCATTCACCTGGTCCCCGACGACGGTCACGCGCTGAATAATACGTTCGCCAACAAAGTCATTCAGGACAAAATGCTGGGTGCAGCGATTGTCCCACATGGCAATGGTGCCTTCGCTCCAGGACTTGCGTACCGTAAAACGTGGCTGGCTGACCCAGCGCGTCAGGTAAGACAGCAGGGCATCACTCTCACCGGCATTCATCTCGACGATGCGGCGGGTGAAATGTTCGTTGACATACAGTGCTTTGCGACCGGTGACGGGATGGACGCGAACCACCGGGTGAATGGCCATCTTGTCCGGTCGGTTGTGGGGGTGGGCATCGTGCAGGGCACTTAAGCCCTCGCAGAGTGCCTGCATGGGTGCTGACAGTTCGTCATAGGCAGCATAGAGGCTGGCCCACATGGTATCGCCACCAACGGCGGGTGACTTCACCATATGCAGGATGGACATTAACGCCGGCTGCTCCTGAAAGGTGATGTCTGTATGCCATTCATCAGCCACGCCGCCCTGGGTGGCAACCAGTTCAAACAGTTCTGGATAGTCAACATGATTACTTTCTTTGAGATTCGGATGACCTTCGAGTTCACCAAAGTGGCGGCCGAAGGCAATATGCTGCGCCTTGCTGGGTGACTGGTCTGGAAAAAACAACACCAGATGTTCCAGCAACAGGGCGTTAATGGCGGCAATATGGGCAACACTGGGCGCCTTGATATCGGGGCCGTAGACATCAGCACCCAGCGAGCCGGACAGACGGGTGATGCGCCAGTCCGCTGGCACTGATGCCTGGCTGAGCTTCTGGTTTTGCTGGTTTTGGACGACGGTGTCTGGGTTGGTCATTGGTTTTCCCTCTCGATGATGCAGTCCTGTTGAACCCGAGTATGGCAAGTTCCTGGGTTTGGCGGGCCAGCTTAGGGTTCTGATTCACCACGGCAGGATAAACCAGCCTTTCGAAAAGTGATAGCGTGCGGTTGTGCATGCGTGCGGTTGTGGATGCACCCCGGGTTCGCGCTGCGGACCCGGGCAGAAGGCGTCAGCAAGCGCCTGTTGGTTTTTTAAGGCGCCGTAAGGAAATCGTCCGCCAGGACCAGGCTGGCGGGCAGGCCGCCACCCACGGCATCAATAACATAAAAACGATAAATGGCGTTGTTTGCCAGGGTCACAGGCTGGGGTCCCACTACCACTGTTTTGGTGCCAGCTTCGGTGATCACCAGGTCATAGCTGCCCGGGGTGACAATAAAGCTGGTGGGCTCCAGCAGTCGGTTGTTGATGCTGACAGCATTACTGTCAGCAACACTGGTTCCCGGCGTCACCAGATAATAATCCAGCGCTGTGCTGTTAGGTGCAGAATTGACCCCGGTGATGACCATGCGGCTAGGTACGGCCCGGTTATCATCCACAAACATGGCAATTGCCAGGGTGCTGGAGGCAGCAATGCCGCTCAAATCAAGGGTGTGAAAGCGCCCTCGGTTCACCGTCGGCGCACGTTCCAGCAGAATCGTCGCAGGATCTCCCGCAGCCGTAACCTTGAGGGACACAACACCAGTGATAGCGGTTTCCGTATAGGCGCCGACAACGCCATAGGCTGGGTTACTGCTGAATAACTCATCGTTCAGGTAAATGTCTATGGGCCCGGCATCGGGCGTGGTGTTGGCAATACGGATGGCAGCCGGAAGATTCTCCGTTGGCACAAACTGAAGTCCGGTTGAGCCTACCAGGCCGGCCCGCACACCCTTGCCGCCAGGGCCAAAATAATCCAGCAGCACCAGCATGGGGCGGCTTAGTGCCGGCAGTTCAAAGCTGCCGGAGCGCCAGAGTATGTCGGCGTCTGCCGGTACAGCACCGGCCGCTGGCAGAGTGCTGACAGCGATGACTTCGAAATCTGGAGTGGCCACCGGCCGCAGCAGCAGGGATTCTGAGAACTGGCCCAGCAACACCGTTGTTGCGTTACTGAAATCGGCGTTGCTGACCAGCATAAAGCCCACTTCTGCTGGATAGTTATTGGCTGCATGGACCAGCTGCAGCTCGGCAAAGTTATCTGTGCTGACAAAAGTGGCCGGGGCGTTGTCGATGGCAAATATTCGCGGGCTGGCCATAGTTCCTGCCAGTACCATGGTGACTTCGTGGCTGACATCTACAGTCAGGCTTTGTGAGACCAGGGTGATGGTCTGGCCATTGTCGGCATACAGCACATCAAAAGGCCGGGCCAGGGTGGGCAGTATGTTAAAGGTGCTGCTGTTGTCGCTGAAGTTGACAGGCTCGGTCTGGACACGTTTATCGACGGCTGGGCTCAGGGCGACGGAATCCGGGATGGCGTTCACCATGCGGACAAAACCTGTGGGCACTGCCACAGGCTCAACAAAGCCGGGGTCAGTTCCGCAGGCCGATAAGAACAAACTGGCGATAAACAGGCAAACTACAGATGTCGAAGGACGCATAGTCAATCTTTTGGAACCCAGGGGAAATGAAGGCGCAACAATAATGGATATTGGCGGTTGATGCCAGTAACAACTGTGGTGTCCTTGGTCGCAGCCAAGGGCTCTGGCGCTGGGTTTCAGCCGCAGAAAATGCGCCGAAAAGCGACGATGCTGGCTGCGGCACTGACGTTCAGTGACTCCACGCCGTGGCTCAATGGAATGCTGACGTAATCGTCGCAGTTCGCCCCAACGGCAGGGCTAAGGCCGTCAGTCTCGTTGCCGAGGATAAACACGTGATGGCCGGTAACCGGGACGTTCTGAAGGCTGCTGGCACCGCCAGCCGCCAATCCCAGCACCTTAAAACCACAGGCCTTAAGCTGCTGCAGGCCATTACCAAGTTCATCGCAGTAATAGATGGGGACCTTCAGGACTGTCCCCGCAGAGGCTTTGATCACCAGTGGATCAATCCGCGCGCAACCCTTCTGGGGCAAAAGCAGGCCGGCACAAGGCGAGGCGCCGACGGAGCGGATAATCAGCCCGAGGTTCTGCGGGTTGGTGACCCGATCGAGGGCAATCAGGTCAAGGCTGGTACTGGGGTTGGCCCGAGCCTGCAGGCACAGGTTGGCCAGAGGCTGGTAAGCGGGTGCGGCTATGTCGATAGCAACCCCCTGGTCCTGCCGACCATTACGGGAAATGCGCGCCAGCGCCTCGCGACTGTGGTAACAGATTTCGGTGTTGGCAGCCGTTGCCAGGTCGAGAATCTCCTTGATGATGCCCGTGGGTTTGTTGGTTTCTGCCAGATGCAGGCGAAATGCCGAGATGCCCGGTGTGGTCAGGGCTTCGTGCACTGGCTTGCGCCCATAGATGGTTAACAGACTGTCGAAGAACGACTTACGTGCGGTGTAGCGTGCTTTTTCTGCCTCAGCCGTAGATTCAGCCATCTTCAGGGTGCCACCGTGCCAATTGTTCGAGAGCGGATAGTGCCACAAAAGTGCCGTTAAATCTGCCGTTGGCTGCGGTCAGCGGATTTGCGCCGGCGGACAGCCTACTCGGGTGCGTTCCAGCGCCAAAGTGCGGTAGGCTAGAGGCTCGGTTTGATCTCAGGAATAGCTGCGTTTGAATATCATGGCAATGGCGACAGGTGTGTTAGGAATGCTGCTGCTTGTGGCTTGCGAAGTACCTGATGTACCGAAATCTGTGCCGGCATCTTGGCCCGCCTGGCTGGGCGACTGCCAGCGACCGGAAGACCTGGCTCTAGTGGGTTTGTATGCGGAGGGTCGCTGCGGTCAGCTGGCCGTTGCTGAGGACCCGCGGCAGCCAGATGGTCGCATGATTGATCTTGCGGTGATGGTGTTGCCGGCCATCGCCAGGATGGCTGCGCCAGACCCGGTGTTTTTTCTCGCCGGCGGACCGGGGCAGTCGGCCATCGAGACGGGTCCCGGGGTTTTCCAGATGTTGCCGAAGCTGCGCCGCCAGCGGGATATTGTGCTGGTGGATCAGCGCGGCACGGGAGCATCCAACAGTCTTGCCTGTGGCACAACTGACCCGCAGGATGACTTCAGACTTTCTGCCCGTGAGCAGGCGGCGCTGCAGGTGGCGCGGCTGCAAACCTGCCTGCCGACCCTAAATGCGGCGCCGGCCCTGTATACCACCGCCATGGCCGTGCAGGACCTGGAAGCCGTGCGCCAGGCGCTGGGTTATACGCAGATCAATCTGTTTGGTATTTCCTACGGTACCCGCGTGGCGCTGGTCTATCTCCGTGAATTTCCGCAGCGGGTGCGGGCTCTGCTGCTGGATGGTGTAGCGCCACCGGACATCAGCATTGTTGCTGAGTTTGTCCAGACCGGGGATGCCGCCCTTGATCGCCTGTTTGCTGACTGCCAGGCGGTGGCGGCCTGTGCCCAGGCGTTTCCGGATCTGGCACCACACTTTGGCGCAACCCTGCAGCGGCTGGTGGCAGCGCCGCAGCTGTGGCCCATGCGACATCCCGGCACAGGGGTCCTGACAGATAGCTGGGTTGATGCACAGCTGGTGACGGGTATTGTCCGCCAGGTGCTCTATCAACGGACCCTGTCAACCCTCTTGCCGCTCGCCCTGGAGCAGGCCTGGGGTGGCGACTACCAGACCCTGCTGACCCTCGGTTACCAGTTCAGCGCCGGTGCTGACAGCATCAGCCTCGGCATGATGGCCTCGGTGTTCTGCGCCGAGGACATGGCCCAGGCGGTACTGTTGGGCGGGGCGGACGGTGGGGCTGGCACAGCGCCAGGTAAATACTTCAGTCCCAGCATGACGGCACAGATGGCGGAAATCTGCCAGTTCTGGCCCACGGCCCTGCCACCGGTCGGTGCTTTTGCCGCTGTCAGCAGCGCCGCGCCGGTGCTGTTGATCTCCGGCGAACTCGACCCCGTCACGCCGCCGGCCTTTGCTGAGCGGGCGCTGTCAACCTTGACCAATGCCCGCCATGTGGTTGTCGCCGGGGTAGGGCACAATGCCGCATTCAGCGGTTGTGTACCGCGACTGCTGAGCGAGTTTATCGAGGATCTGGCACCGCAGGCGCTGGACCTGGCGTGTCTGGAAAATATCCAGCGGCCACCGTTTTTCACCTCCAATGCGGGTCCCGGCAGGCTCATAAGGCCAGTCGGCAGCGTCCTGCCAACCGCGGGGCAAGACGATGATTGAAGCCTTGCATATCAGCAAACAGTTTGCCGGTGTCAGCGCCGTGAAGGATATTTCGTTCCAGGCTGAAGCGGGGCAGGTGACGGGTCTGCTGGGGCCAAATGGTGCGGGCAAGTCCACTACCCTGCGTATGCTTTACGGACTGCTGGTGCCAGATACGGGTAAGGTGCTGGTAGATGGTATTGATATTGTCGTCGCAACCAATCGTGCACAGTCGCGCCTTGGTGTCATGACAGATAACCATGGGCTCTATTCGCGTCTGACAGCGCGGGAACATATTCACTATTTTGGTCGCCTGCACGGTATGTCTGAAGCGCAGGTAGAGGCGCGGGCCTGTGAACTTGTCGACCTGTTGGGGATGCGCGACATTGCCGACCGGCGCACTCATGGGTTTTCCCAGGGTGAGCGGACCAAGGTGTCAATGGCGCAGTGCCTGGTGCACAATCCAGCGAATGTGATTCTCGATGAGCCGACCAATGGCCTGGATGTCATGACTACTCGGGTGGTGCGTGACGTGGTGGGTGAACTCAAGGGCATGGGTATCACTGTGTTGTTTTCCAGCCATCTGATGCATGAGGTGGCACGTCTGTGTGACAAAATTGTGATTGTCTCCATGGGGGAAGTGGTGGCAGACGGCTCTACCGATATGATCAGGTCCCTGGCCGGAGAGCAAGATCTGGAAGACGCCTTTGTGAAGTTGGTTGAACAGGCTATACCTCGATGATGCCTTTTCGAGTTGTCCTGGCGAAAGAATGTCTGGACGGTGTGCGTGACCGACGGGCAGTGATATCGGCGCTGATATTCCCGCTGTTAGCGCCATTTCTGGTTTATTTCCTGATCTATACCATGATTGAGATGCGCAGCCAGGACAAGGGTCTGGTGGTGGCCGTACAGGGTGCTGAGCATGCCCCCCACCTGCTGGACTGGTTAACAGAACGTGGTGTTGAATTCAGCATGCCGACCGGCGACCCGCGGCTGCTCGTCAGCACCCAGGCAGTGGCACTGTTGCTGGTGGTTCCTGAAGATTTTGCGGCGCGGCTTGATGGCACAAAAACCGCCTATGTTGAGCTGGTTTCTGACAGTTCGCGCACCGACGCGCGCGTCGCTGTGGCCAGGGTCAGGCACCTGGTGCGCAGCTACAACGCCGAGTTGGCAGCATTGCGACTGATTGCCAGAGGTGTGTCACCGGCGGTGATGAACGCTGTTGAAGTGGTGGATGAGGAAGTCGCCAGCAAGCAGGAGATCGCCACTGCGGTGCTGGGTTTTATCCCTATTTATATTGTGCTGGCAGCCTTTATTTCGGGTATGGGCATTGCCGTCGACAGCACGGCCGGTGAGCGCGAGCGTAAGACCTTTGAGTCTTTGCTGATCAACCCGGTATCGCGGTTACAGATAGTGTTGGGCAAGTGGGTGGCGGCCACGGTGTTCGCTGTGCTGGGTATGTCCATGACCCTGGTTCTGTGTATGCTGGTGATGAGTTATGTGCAGCTGGAGGCGTTAGGTTTGCGTTTTCAGGTCTCACCCTGGCAGGTAGTAGCCATGTTGTTAGCCACCTTGCCGCTGGCTTTTCTTGCCACCAGCATGCAAATGCTGGTGGGTATTTTTGCCAAGTCATTTAAGGATGCACAGTCCTATATTGGCTTTCTGGTATTGCTGCCTATGTTGCCCGGGTTATATACCACCTTTAATCCCATCAACACCGAAACCTGGATGTACGCCGTGCCTATGCTTGGCCAGCATCTGCTGCTGACAGATGTCATGGGGGGCGTGGACGTGCCAGTGCTTGGCTACTTCCTGTCGCCGCTGTCGGTGTTGCTGTTGTGTTTTGTTTTCAGTGCCATTACGGCGCGCCTGTTCAAGCGTGAATCCATTATCTTCAGTTGACGCAGCTTTTGCCCGCGAGCAAAAGCACTCGTAACCCGCAACTGCTTGGTATCTCAGCCCAGCTCCGCACCAATTTCTTCGGGGGTAACTTTCGGGTGATAGCGTTTAACCGGCTTGCCGGTTGTATCAATCAGGAACTTGGCAAAATTCCAGGCGATAGGCTGTTTGCCTTCGTCGTCGGGTAATGCCTGGCAGAGCCATTTGTAGAGTTCTGCGGCGTTGACACCATTCACCTCAATCTTGGCAAAGAGGGGAAAGTTGGCCTGATATTTGGTGGTGGCAAAAGCCAGGATTTCTTCGTTGCTACCGGGTTCCTGGGCGCCAAACTGGTTGCAGGGGAAACCCAGTACCGTCACCTTGCCGCTGTTGTGCAATGTACGCAGACCTGCGTACTGTGAGGTGAGGCCTCACTGGCTGGCGAGATTGACGATCAGCAAAGCCTGGTCTTTGAAGTCTGCAAAGCTAATCTCTTCGCCGGTGATGGCGGTCATTTTCAAATCATAGAGGTTCATGGTGAAAGTTCCTGTGATGAAAGTTCCTGTGAT
>JANQYP010000065.1:58425-61086 GCA_030728785.1 Pseudomonadales bacterium | reverse complement strand
TGAAAGTTCCTGTGATGAAAGTTCCTGTGATAAAAGTTCAACAGGCTCAGGAGAATATACCGTGTAAATACCATTTGCCATGCCTGCTGTTATCAGGGCTTTTATCAAGACTGTTATCAAAATCATCAGAAAGAGGGTCGCCACCGTAATGGAATATCCAGTACAGTGCGCCATTTTCTACTTGTTTGTCTGCCCGTGTATCTGTCGGTGTATCTGTCCGTGTTGCCACATAATAATCCCGAGTGATGATCTCATCGATAGCGGGTCGATCCCACCAGCCATAGTCTATGCGCTCTGGCCCCTGCAGTAACTCCAGCTTGTCCTCAGGCCTGCTGTTAAGGGAAGGCATACCATCAATCACCCTTAACAGCCTTGGTGGCGTCAGCAGGAACAATGGTCGCTGGTTGGTGGTCTCGGCGCTTTTGCCAGTGGCACCCCGCTGTGCCATCTGGCTGGGTAACAGCCGCCGCCAGGCCATTTCCGGCCGGTGGTCGTTGGCTGTGCTGAGACCAAAACAGGCATCGGCGCCGAGGCGGGTCGACAGCAGGTTGAGCAGGGCATTGGCCGCCTCGGTGGGTTGTTTCAGCGTATCAGGAAGTGCCTGAAACAGGTCGCCACTGCTGGTGCTGGCAGGGAAGAATTGATTTACCGTCAGCGCCAGGGTGTCGATTTCCCGAACATTCTTCACCTGCTCCAGTTTTAACTGGGTCAACTGCAGCAGGGCCTGCATATTGTGCTCGGGACTGGCCAGGTAAACGCTGATGTGTCTGCTGGGCTGATGTCGATGGCTGAGTTTCCAGGCCAGTTGATTGATATGCAGCTGTCTGGCACTAAGGAACTCATCCAGCTCATCCAGCAGGCGTTTAATGGGAAATAGCAGGCCCTGGGTATGGGTGACGTCCGCCATAAAAGTGATGGCAGAAAAGAAATGCGGTGTCTGGTCGATGTATTTCTGCGGGTCGGGTTTGTCACCTTGCAGGCGTCGCAGATAGTCGCTGAAATAAACCCCAAAGCGCCGGTTGATGCTGCTGTTGGGTAGCTTCAGCAGGTCTTTGAGCTGGTAAATGCCCATTTGCTGCAGGGCCTCGATAATATTTTTGTCCGCTTCCAGGTAAGTCACGGGGATGTCACTGACTGCGACGTTATCCGCAGAGGGCTTCAGCAATATCGGATTTGCACCACGATATCTGGCCAGCAGCAGTGCTGCCATGGGTGTTGTGCCGGTGGCGAGGGTGGCACTGTGGCCCAGTGCCGCCAGCCCCCGGTGGACCTGCTGGCGGATTTTAACCTCACCTTTGAAGAGTGCCAGGCTGGCGCCTATATCAACCAGCAGGCAGTCGGGGGCGCGAATACTGACTGCGGGGCTGAACTGGTAAGCCCACTGGGCCAGGTTGGTGAGAGTCGCCAGTTCCTGGTTACTGTTCTTGTCAAAACTGATGACTTCCTGGCTGATGCTGTAGGCCGTGTCCATGTTGTTGCCGAGACGGATACCTGCGGTAAAGGCTGCCTGGTTCAGGTCCTGCACCCGGCGTCGCTCCAGCACAACCACGGGTTTTGCCGCCGCCTCTGGATCCAGCCCGCGACTGCACAGCTGCAACGCCAGGTGTGGAAAATACAGGCACAGCCACAGCGCCGGCGGCCTGCTGCTGGCGCGGTTGTTAGGCATGGGTCTACTGCTGCTGGTGGTCATGGGCGGGCGAATAACGGTGGGGTTCAACAAAGGCCAGTTCCGGCAAGGGGCGAGCCGGGTTGCGCGCTGGCATATCGGCAAAATCTGGTGTCACCTGGTTAAGGCGGTCATGAAATTCCACCACAAAAGGGCTGCTGGACCAGCCGCCGCGGCGCTTCAGGACCCTGACCTCAAGGGCCGAGGATTCCCGCAGGGGCATGGCCCGCAGGCCCCGTAACTGCAACCGCAGCTCTGCTGGCGAAGCCTGCTGGGCGGCGGCGGCCGGACGGAACAAGACCCCCAGGCAATGGCCGGTCTTACTGGCCAGTTGCAGGCGCCGAACCTGTTTTTCCTGGATATTGCCGGGCCAGGCAAGTACGGCACTGCAGCTCTGCGAGGCCAGTGCCTGCTCCATGGCCCAGAGGCTGTCATTTACTGTGGTTGGCCTGACAACCAGCACTGCTGCCGGATTGATGCCCGCCTGCACCAGCGCCGGCGCATAGGGTAGGTAGGGTGGTGAGACCCACAGTTGCCAGCGGCGCTGCTGCTGGCTCAGGTAAGCCAGGGCCGGGGTCAACAGACGCAGTTCGCCAACGCCTTGTTGGTCGTGGAGTATTTCTGCCACACCTGCTGTTGGCCAGCCGGCGCCTGGCAGGTGCTGGTCAAGCAGGGCATAACCGGTGGGTGTGCCCTGGCGAAATTCGCAGTCAAGCTGTGAGGCCCGCCATAAGCCGGTCTTTTTCAGCAGCTGTGGTAAAGGTGACGATTCAGCAAGTGGGCGCACAAAGAGGTTGTCCTGCGAGTTAGCGTGTTAGGGCTGATGTTGGCCTATAGCTGTAAATATATACAGTATTAATTTGACTGGCAACAGGCAGTTTGGCGCTTGTTGCCAGCCTGATAGCGGCGCTGCCGATGGCTGGTTATTGCGCTGCCAACGGGGTATCTTGAGGGTCCTGCGTTGTGGGTCGGTTCACACGACATTACACACGACA
>JANQYP010000065.1:56671-58325 GCA_030728785.1 Pseudomonadales bacterium | reverse complement strand
CACACGACAACCCGTTAAGAGGAGTAGCCGCGCGGTGCCAAAACCTAAAAAGGCCGTAGTAATCTTATTGGACAGTCTCAACCGGCATATGCTCGGTTGTTATGGTGGCAAGGAGTTTGCGACCCCCAATATTGACCGTTTTGCTGCCCGCTCCCAGCGTTTTACCAATCACTGTACGGGTTCATTACCCTGTATGCCGGCCCGTCACGATATCCTCGTCGGCGCGCTGGATTTTCTCTGGCGGCCCTGGGGTTCCATCGAGCTCTGGGAGCGCCCCCTGAGCCATTACCTGCGACGCCAGGGGGTCAAGACCCAGCTGTTTTCAGATCATCCTCACCTGTTTGAAACCGGTGGTGAAAATTACCATACGGACTTTTTTGCCTGGGATTACCTGCGGGGCCATGAGAGCGATCCCTGGAAGACTCGGGCTGACCCCTCCTGGATTGGCGCGCCGACCCTGCCGGCAAGTAAAAAGTATAAAACTGCCGGTGATATTCCCGGCTACGACCTGAATCGTACCTGGTTCCGTGAGGAGCTGGATTTTCCTGGCCCCAAGACCATGCAGGCCACCGCCGACTGGCTCGATACCAATGGCACAGCCCACGACAGCTTCTTTCTGTTTGTCGATGAATTTGATCCCCACGAGCCGTTTGACACGCCGGCACCCTGGGCCAATATGTATGACCCGGACTGGCAGGAAGAGATGCTGATCTGGCCGCCTTATGCGGTGGGAGCCGTTGCAAATGGCGTGTTGACGGAACGCCAGGCCCATCATATCCGCTGTAATTACGGCTCTAAGCTGAGCATGATCGACCACTGGTTTGGCAAAATCCTGGATGCCATGGACCACAACAAGCTGTGGGATGACACGGTATTTATCCTCTGCACTGACCACGGCCATTATCTGGGCGAGCGGGATATTTTTGGCAAGCCGGGAGTGATGCAGTATGAGACCCTGGGGCACACGCCCTTGATGATCTATCACCCGGATTATGATCCGGCCAGAGATCCCGCCAGCATTGCTGCCCTGTCTACCAATGTGGATATCCATGCCACCCTGGCCGACCTGTTTGATGTGCAGGTGGAACACCGCACCCATGGTAAGTCGCTGTTGCCATTGCTCAAAGGGGAGGTAACCAGTGTCCGTGACTGGGCCATTGGTGGCATCTATGGCAACTGGGTGCAGATCCATGATGGCAGAAACAAATATGCTCGGGCTCCGGCAACCACCAACTTGCCCTTGTCCATGTGGTCAAATCGCTGGTCAACCATGCCGATTACGGCCATGCCCGGCCTGCGTTTGCCTAATCCTGACCAGCGCGCCTGGCTCGATACCATGCCGGGCACCGATATACCGGTGATTCGCCAGCCTTTTCAGGAGGGTGACCTGCTGCCTTTCTGGTGTATGCAGGCCAGGGTGGATGAGCACCAGCTGTATGTGATTCCTGACGACCCGCAGGAGCGCGATAATCGCGTTGGCACGCCCCTGGAGAAAGACATGATTGAATTGCTGCGGGTGGCGCTGAAAGCGGTGGAAGCTCCTGCTGAGCAGTTTGTTCGGCTGGGGATTGATTAACCGCAAGTCAGGAAACCGGGTCTGCCGGGTTGTTTGCCGAGCAGTTGGCCGCGCTATAACGCCAAGCTATAACACCAA
>JANQYP010000065.1:48918-56571 GCA_030728785.1 Pseudomonadales bacterium | reverse complement strand
CCAAGCTATAACACCAAAGTATTACTCTCTTTGACCTCTTCCATCACCACATAGGTGCGTGAACCGCTGACTCCTGGCAGAGTCAGCAGGGTCTCGCCCAGCAAGCGCCGATAGGCCGCCATATCTGCCACCCTGGCCTTGATCAAATAGTCAAAATTGCCCGACACCAGGTGGCACTCGAGGACCAGTGGCAGCTTGATCACAGCCTGCCGAAATGCATCAAAAACATCCGGTGCGGTGCGGGTCAGGTTGATCTCCACAAACACCAGCAGTTCCAGGTCCAGCATGCGCGGGTTGAGGCGGGCCGTATAGCCGCTGATGACGCCGCGCCGCTCCAGGGATTTGACCCGTTCGGCGCAGGGTGTGGTGCTCAGGTTAATGCGCCGGGCGAGTGCCGTATTCGACAGGCGGCCGTCTGCCTGCAGTTCGCGAAGGATACGACGGTCAATCTTGTCTAGTGGTTTGTCCTGTTCAATGACTTTTTTAACCATAAAACGCCTGGAAAAATTGATTTCTGTAATGTATATGTCTGTCCTGGCGCCAATAATAAGTGAGATTCACTATCTTGTCATGCATATACTGGCCCCTGTAATACCCCCTCATCCTGGCCCTTTCGGAACTAGGGTCTTATTTGCGAGTAAGCAAAAAAATGAAAATTGGCGTACCTGCAGAGATCAAGAATAATGAGTTTCGTGTTGGCCTGGTGCCTGCCGGCGTCCGCGAACTGGTACGCCACGGCCATGCTGTTTTTGTCGAGTCTGATGCCGGTGCCGGTATTGGTTACGACAATGCCGCTTATGCAGCTGCCGGTGCCACCCTGCTGGGGACTGCGGCCGAGGTGTTTGCCGTTGCCGAGATGATTATCAAGGTCAAGGAGCCTCAGGCTGTCGAGCGCAAGATGTTGCGCGCTGCCCAAACCCTGTTCACTTACCTGCACCTGGCACCGGATCTGGCCCAGACCCAGGACCTCATAAACAGTGGCGCTACCTGTATTGCTTACGAAACAGTGACCGATGCCTTGGGCCGTTTGCCGCTGTTGGCGCCCATGTCTGAGGTGGCGGGGCGTATGTCGATCCAGGCCGGTGCCATGTGTATGGAAAAAGTCCACGGTGGCCGCGGCATCCTGTTGGGTGGTGTCCCCGGTGTGGAGCAAGGCAAGGTGCTGATCCTCGGCGGTGGCGTGGTTGGCCAGAATGCGGCTCAGATTGCCGTTGGCATGGGTGCCCAGGTGACCATCGTTGATCGCTCGCTGGATGTTCTGAGGCGCCTCGACAACCAGTTCGGCAACCGTATCCAGACCCTGTATTCCACCCATGATGCTATCCAGGCGAGCAGCATGCTGGCAGACCTGATTATTGGCGCAGTGCTGATTCCTGGTGCTGCGGCGCCGAAACTGATTACTGCCGAGATGGTCCGCGAGATGCGTACCGGCACTGTGCTGGTGGATGTGGCTATTGACCAGGGCGGCTGTTTTGAAACCTCCCGTGCCACGACGCATGCTGAGCCTACTTATATTGTTGATGGTGTGGTGCATTATTGTGTCGCCAATATGCCCGGCGGTGTCGCCCGGACTTCGGCCGCGGCACTGAATAACGCCACACTGCCGTACGTGCTGGCATTGGCTGAGCAGGGCCCAAAACAGGCCCTGCTGGCGAATGCCCATCTGCTGAATGGCCTGAATGTCTGTGCTGGCAGGGTGACCAACGAGTATGTGGCGCAAGCCCATGGTATGGCATTTATGTCTGGCAAGGACGCGCTGGCTGCTTAAAACCGGCGTTGGATCCGGTGCCGGGGTTAAGCCCCGCATCGGCTCTGGCAGGCTTGGTCCTGCAGCGGCAGCCGGCGGTGTGGGCCATCGACCCCTGCCGAGGCTCAGTGTTAGTATGGGTGCTCTCTTTTCAGGCAGGACTCACAAGCATGTCAAACATACCTTCCGCTGACAGCAGTGCCTACCGCGCAGTCAGTTACGAGACCATGTTACTTACTGTCAACAACCATGTGGCGGTACTGACCATTAACCGACCCCAGGCGCGCAATGCCCTGAATCGTTTGGCCTACACCGAGCTGGAAAGCATTTTCCGGGCGTTGCAGAAGGACCAGGACATACGTTGTATTGTCCTTACGGGTAGCGATCCGGCGTTTTGCTCAGGTGATGACGTCAAAGAGCTGATGACCGGTGCTGATGACTCGGGCAAGGAGCGCCTGCGTGCCGTCCGGCCAGGGACCACGCCAGCGGCAACGGCCATCCTTGATTGTGACCGGCCGGTGATTGCTGCCGTAAATGGTCCGGCCATTGGCTGGGGTATGGACATGTCGTTGCTGGCCGATTTTCGAATTGCTTCGGAGCGCGCCCGTTTCTCCGAGATGTTTGTCAAGCGCGGCCTGGTGAGTGATGTCGGCGGCCTGGTGCGCCTGCCAAAAATTGTTGGGCCGCAGCGCGCCGCCCAATTATTGTTTACCGGTGACATTATCGATGCCACTACTGCCAGGGAAATTGGCCTGGTGCTGGAGGTGGTGCCCCATGCAGAGTTGCTGGATGCGGCGCTGGCGCTGGCGCACAAGATTGCGGCCAACCCGCCGCTGGCGGTGAGATATCTCAAGGAGGGCTTACGCAAAGCCTACCATGGTGACTACCAGGAAATGGGTAACTGGGTATCGCAGACTCTGGGTGTACTGTTCCAGACTGAGGATCATCGTGAAGGGGTCGACAGTTTCCTTGAGAAACGCGAACCACACTTCAAGGGTCGTTAGGTTTGTGCCGCGCCGGATTCCTCAACAACTGCAGCTATGGGCCTGCTTGCTGTCTTCTCTGGTGCTGCTCAGTGGCTGCTGGGGTGGTCGCGATGATGTTGATGGCATAACACCGCCTGTCGCCAGGCAAGTGCCAGAAACCCTGAGCCTGCACGGTCAGGAGCGCCAGGACGAATATTACTGGCTGCGTGATGATAGTCGCAGTGACCCGGCAGTGCTGGCGTTGCTGGCTGCCGAAAACCAGTATACAGATGCGGTCATGGCCGGCAGTAAGGCACTGCAGGACCAACTCTTCAGTGAAATCACCGGGCGTCTTACGGATGATGCGACAACAGTTCCGGTGCAACAGGGTGATTATGCCTACCATCGGGAATTTCGCGGCGGTGGTGAATATCCCATGTACCTGCGGCGGAAACTCGCTGCTGCCGAGCAGGCGGAAGTTATTCTCGACGTCAACACCCTGGCGCAGGGGCACGAGTACTACAAGGTCAGTAACTGGAGTGTCAGCAGTGGCCAGAACATTCTGGCCTTTACCGAGGATACTGTCGGTCGTCGACAGTACACACTGCGCTTCAAAGATCTGGACACTGGTGTGCTGCTGCCGGATGAGATCCGTGGTGTGTCCAGCAGCATCGCCTGGGCGCAGGACAACCGCACGCTGTTTTATGTCAAAACTGATCCCCAGACCCTGTTGCCCTACCAGGTATACCGCCACCGGCTAGGCACGCCGAGCAGCAGTGATCAGTTGGTCTATGAGGAGGCGGACCGGAGCTTCCTAACCACGGTATACACGACCCGCTCTGCCGAATTTGTGGTGCTCAGTCTCACCAGTACCGACAGCAGTGAGATTCGCCTCATTGACAGCCAGCAGCCTGAACAGGTGCCTCGAATGTTCCTGGCGCGAGAAGCCGGACACCGCTATCGTATCCGCCACGTACCCGGTACCTTCTATGTTCTCAGTAACTGGCAGGCAGAAGACTTTCAGTTGTTCAAGGTGGCAGACTCGCAGCTCAACAACAAGGCGCTGTGGCAGGTTGTGATTCAGGGTCGCGCCGCGGTGAAGTTGTTGGATGCAGAAGTGTTCAATGATTACCTGGTGCTCAGTGAGCGTCAATCTGGTCTGCCGGTGTTGCGAATTGTCCCCCGCGCAGCAGAAGGTTCGGCAGGTCGCATTATCAATTTCCCTGATCCCACTTATACGGCTCGTTTGCACAGCAATCCTGAGGTCAGCGCCACACACCTGCGTTATGTTTATTCGAGCCTGACGACACCTGAGTCTGTGTATGATTATGATATGCATCTTGGCGTCAGCACGCTGCTGCAGCGGGATCGGGTTGAAGGCAGTTTTAATCCCGCTGACTACACCTCGAAGCGTATTATGGTCAAGGTTCGGGATAATACCCTGGTGCCCGTCTCCCTGGTTTATCGTACGGATTTGTTCCGGCTAGCTGCCAATCCCCTGTACCTGAACGCCTATGGGGCCTATGGCTTTCCTAGCGAGCCGTCATTTTTGTCCATGCGCCTGTCGCTGCTCGACCGTGGTTTTGTCTATGCCATTGCCCATGTCCGTGGTGGTGATGAATTGGGTCGCGACTGGTATGAGCAGGGCCGCCTGCTGCACAAGCGCAATACCTTTCAAGACTTTATGGATGTTACCGATGGTTTGGTGGCGCAGGGTTACGGTGCGGCTGACAAGGTGTTTGCCATGGGTGGCTCGGCCGGTGGTTTGCTGATGGGGGTGATTGCCAACGAGGCACCGGAGAAATACCTGGGTATTATCGCCCATGTGCCGTTTGTGGATGTTGTGACTACCATGGCCGATGCGTCTGTGCCGCTCACCGTCGGCGAGTATGGTGAGTGGGGTAATCCGCAGGACCTTGAGTATTTCAACTATATGTTGTCTTATTCTCCCTACGATCAGGTGCGCGCCCAGGACTACCCCAACATGTATGTCACCGCCGGCCTGTACGATTCTCAGGTGCAGTATTTTGAACCCTTAAAATGGGTTTCCCGACTTCGCCGACTGAAGACTGACGATCGTCGGCTGTTACTCAGTGTTGATATGGACAGTGGCCATGGTGGCGCTTCGGCGCGTTATGAACGTTACCAGGGCGATGCTCGTGAATATGCGTTTGTGCTTGGTCTGTTACCTTGACGACTGCGTTCCTGCTATTGGCAGTGTCTGCGCTGGAGTGGAAAAAATGCCGAACAGGCTGATATATATCAGATCTTTTTTTCTGCTGCTGGTGTTCAGCCTTGGTGCCTGTGGTGGCGGCGGCAGCAGTTCGGCAAGGGTCGCGACACCCTTGCCAGTGGTGCCCGATTCGAGTACCAGCACCAGTGAGACCGCGGTGCCCGCGGCATCGGCAAACCTCGACTACATCATGGACCAATTTTTTCCAGGCAAGACTTTTACCGGTATGCGCAGCCTGGTCCGGCCAGCAACAACTGCCAACCCACTGGCGGCGGCGATGATCGACTGTACGGTATTGATGACCGAGACGAGCCTGTGCAGTTTCAACCAGTTATCCCTGCTGGGCATGCAGACAGCTGATCCGACGATCGACGATATCATGGCCCGCACTTTGGTTACCCACGAGTGGATGGCAGTGCGGCTGCGGGAGGTATTGGAACGTATGCCGCCGGAGTTGCTCTTAATGATGCGCGGTATCACCGCCATTGTTATCTCCTTTGATGTCAGGCCGTCTTTTTATTGGCAGGGCACAGGGGCCATTTATCTTGACCCCGATCGTCTGTGGCTGACTGAGGCAGAGCGTCTGACGGTTGATCCCGCACCTGATTTTCGGACTGACCTGGGCAACGTTTTCCAGTTTCTGATGCCGGCACGGTATGTGGCAGCCGGAGAGGTGGACCTGCGGAATCTGCCGCGCAACCTGGACTCGGTGTCCCTGCGTATGGCAGCGCTGGTTTACCATGAACTGGCCCATGCCAACGACTTCTATCCGCCAGCCAGCTTAGCGAGTATTAACCGTACCGTACCTATGCATCAGGCCGTGCTGACGGGGTCGCGGCCGTCCAACCTGTTGCAGGGGGCTTTTCCTCTGACATCAACATTGATGGCACGTCTGGCGGGGGTATCCTTCGGCGGCAACACGGCACAGAGTTCGGACCGCGGGCTGTTAGCGGCGGATATTGGCGCTGAATTTCCCCTTGATGTGGCAAACGATTTTTATAACTACAGCAGCGTCCGCGAGGACCTGGCCATGTTGTTTGAGGAAGCCATGATGTTCTACAGCTTTGGTATTGCTCGTGATGTGGCGGTGACCAATTTACCTGCCGAGTTAACCAGCTGTGAGCAGCTGGTTGTTGCCTGGGGCGAGCGCAATCGGCTGGCGCATCCGGCTATTCAGGCCAGGGTGCAACTGGTGCTGGATAAAGTGTTGCCCGAGTTCGCGGCGCCTCTTGAGCAGCGGCTCGCGAGCCTGGTACCTCTGCCCATGCGAGTCGGCGAAGATTTTTGTGCCAACATCGCCTTGAATATGCCTGCCCCCGCGGCGTTACAGCGGCCTTCGAGCCAGCTCGGTGCGCAGCTTGTGCGCGCGAATCCGAATCTTTTACCCGAAAAATTCCTGCCCTATCTGTAGGAACGACCTGTCTGGTCAATCAGCTGCAGGTTGGCCAGTGCCGCAGGTGTGCTGCCATTGGGCTATTCATCCGTGGCCTGGCGCAGGTCCCGAGACGCAATATCAATGCGAAACTGCGCTTCTGGAACACCATCGCAGATGGCCGCCAGTGACGCCGGTAGTGGCAGTTGTTCAAGGCCTATAAAACCTTTGCCGTCACTGCGGCCAAACACCAGGAATCGATGGCCGCGGCGTTGCAGTAGCGCGATGGCGGCATCCCTGTTGGCCGCCAGGCCGCCATAATAGCGCGGGTCGGCAATGCGCTCGATGGTGTCACTGCCGACGACAAAGGTGGCACCCGGGAAAATGAGGGATTTCTCCGCAAAGGTGGGGGTATTACTGAACACCAGTGGCTGGCCAGCCGCGCCTGCCTGCCGGGCGCGCATATCCAGGTAGTCCAGTGGCGGTTTATCGACGTTAAAGGCGGATATTTCCAGGACCACTTCGTGCCCAAGGGTCGCCCTGGCCAGGTCAAGCATGGTCCTGTGGCCGGCATGCAGGGGATTAAAGGCGCCGGGAAAAATGCCCCGAGGCTGTTCCGGGCCGGTCCAGGTGGAAGTAGCCAGGCCTTCGAACAAGGCTTGCCAAGGCTGGGGTGCAACCTCACAACGGGCGCTGAGCTGATCGTCGGTCGCCAGAGATGGTAAAGCCTGTGTCAGGTTTTGAAGATTAAGAACCGGGCCAGCCTGAGCGTGGCTTATGGCTGCTATTACCAGTTCGCTGCAGAGTAATTCCTGCGTTTCCCGGCTGCGCCCGAGGGCCTGCAGCTGCAGGCTGAATTCCCAGCTGGCAGCCAGGCTCTGGACGGCGACAAAACACCGGTCCTGGCCACGGCGGCTGCGATCTGTGGTGAGCGCGGCACTGCAACCAAGGCCAAACACGGGGCTCGCAGGCACAGTCTCGGTCGGCGCTGGTGGTGTTGGAGCCTCGGCCGCCTGCAACTGCTGGCAGCGACGAAAGGCAGCCATGGCCAGAGCGCGGGCAGTGGTTGGACTGCAGGCTTGCCGGGGTTTGTACCCAAGATAAGCCTGCAGCGCCTGATTGTGGTAGGGCACAGCGGCTTCCACCAGCGTCCGTGACGCCCCCGGCACAGCCAGCAGGCGGCTGATTGCCGCGCTGCCACCACCGGTGATGGCCATAACCCAGAGGCCTGGTGTGGCATGAATCTGTTGTATGGATGAGTCGCCCATCATGTTGGCTGATCCTTTGTGCAGGCAGCGTCAGGCTGCGTGGTTGCGCGTGTCGTCGAGCTTGTCGT
>JANQYP010000065.1:37217-48818 GCA_030728785.1 Pseudomonadales bacterium | reverse complement strand
TGTCGTCGAGAGTGTCGTTGCGCCTGTGGCTAAACATTGGGCGAGTAGTGTAGCAAGTTGTGCTGCCGAAGGTGTACGGGGCCAGGATATTGATGTAACTCGGGTTGCCTGACAGATATCAGCCGGGGTCGACGCTTAGGGCTTTAGTTGTCGGCAGCAATAGGGATAATGGCGACCCTGATCCCGTCTTCCAAGGAGGTCTCATCGTGATGCGCAGCATGATACAGAACGTGATGCAAAAATTCTTCAGGCTGACCCTGGTGGTCAGCCTGGCAGTGGCTACAGCACTTGGCCACGCCGAGCCGGTCCATGCTGAACCTGTCAGCGTGCCGACCTTAACACCCAGCGAGCTCGAAAATTACCAGTTTCCCAGCAAGCCGGATATCCCGCCTGAGATCAAAGACCTGAACATTGGCCAGATTCACCTGATGGACCAGCAGCGCCGGGATATCAAGGACCTGCTGGCCAGGCGCCTGGGTATCATGTCCATGAAAGGTAACAAGCAGGACTTGGCACTGCTGCAGCAGATCGTTGATCGTAAACTACTGCGGCAGGATGACACCCGCGGCTGGCAGTCCCTGGGTGTGGTGCTGGGGGATATTCTGGCCCAGGATTTCAGCCTGCACTGGGTCGTATATCAGGATGAACTGGGTATCAACAAGGCTTTACGCTGGCGCACCACTAACAATTTTGTGTTCCCGGTAACGGTGTTCTCAAAACGGGTACAGTTCAAGGAAGATATCAATGTGGCGGCTATTTATGCCGAGCTTGGCGCAGAGATTGAGCGATTCAAGCGCCTGCCCATGTAATTGCCGGCAAAAACACCTGCGGGGCTCCCCAAAGGACGGCAACCACGCTAATATAGCGCCTTTCCTGCTCGCTGGCTGACAGGCACAGAGATATCGACAAAACTGCGCTGAAAGCCAGCCAGCAAATCAGTCAGAGCAAATACAAAAAAGGTAACTACAGTCATGTTAAAGAAGCTGATCCAACGTCCACTGAAGTTCCTGTTCGTCGATTCTACAGTGAATATACTTGGCGACCTGTTCGAGCAGCCACTGGTGATGTGGGCCTTTATCGGCTGGGGTTGGCTTGCCATCATGGTGATGGGCGCCAGCGTGATCAGCCAGATAGCAGCCCTGCCGTAAATGCTTCGGCGGGCGTCTAGCCCAGGGCTAGCAACCGCTCCAGTTCGGTCATCACCAGGTCACCAAACTCAGTGGTGGAGACAATTTTTGGTGAGCTGTCTGCAGAAGACAGGTCAGCGGTAGAATAACCCGCCTCAAAAACACTCTTCATGGCAGCCCAGACCGCATCTGACTCGGCTTTCATGCCAAAACTCATATCCAGCATCATGGCCACGCAGCCAATCATCGAATAGGGATTAGCGATATTTTTGCCGGCAATATCCGGCGCGCTGCCGTGGGAGGGCTCGTAATAGGCTTTTTCCGGACCGACGCAGGCGCTTGGCATCAGGCCCAGGCTGCCCAGAATGCCGCCACCCTGGTCGCTGAGAATGTCACCAAACATGTTTTCCATCACCATTACGTCAAATTGCCCTGGGTTCAGGCACAGTGCCGTGGCCGCTGCATCCACCAGTAAGTGGATGACTTTGATATCCGGAAAGTCCAGGTGCACCTCATCGAGGATTTCGTTCCAGAAGACGCTGGACATCAGGACGTTACTCTTGTGGATGTTGTGTAACACACCCTTACGCAGTCTGGCTTGCTCAAAACCCACCACCAGTACCTGGCGCACCTGGTCTTCGTTATATTCGAGCACCTCCTTTACATACCGTTTGCCGTCGGCGTTAATGCCACGCTCCTTCTCGCCAAAATACAAGCCGCCTACCAGTTCCCGAATCAGCAGGATATCAATGCCATCCTGAATGATTTCGCGTTTCAGCGGCGAAAAATGTGCCATGTCTTTGCTGAGGTATATGGGTCGAAAGTTAGCGAAAGTGTTGTAGCGGGCCCGCAGCGGCAGAATCGCGCCGCGCTCTGCCTGCTCCGCCACGGGAATCTTCTGGGATTCTGCATGACTCAGGCCCACCGGACCTTTGAGGATAGCATCGGCAGCATCGCAGGCGGTCTTCGCTGCATCGGGAAAAGCCTTGCCGTGCGTAAAGTAGGCATTGGCACCAAAGGGCGCCTCCAGCAGTTCAAACGCGACGTCGCGGTGTTTGCTCAGCAAACCCAAGACCCTAACAGCCTGGGCCATGATTTCCGGACCGATGGCATCACCGGCGAGTATTGCAATTTTGTAGGCGTTGGTCGCATTAGGCTTCATGGCAGCATCGGCTTCCGAAAATGACTGAGTGGTGCAGAGTGTAACATGGCAGTTTTTGACATCAGTGGGTTATACCCGCTATGCCAAAATTTTATCTGCTGCCGCTGCCAGGCTCCTAAGTTCGACAGGCTCCTAGGGAACCTCTGATTAAGGTCTATTTCCGCCATTGCTGCGTTGGCTCACATTTTCGAAACCTCGCGGATTTAAAGCGTATCCGCGATTTTCTAAAATGTTCCCCGCCTTGCCCTGACGAAAATATCCACTCAATCAGAGGTTCCCTAGTAACGCAGAAATGCTTGGCGTTCTGTCAGCCACACCGCCTCTTCCTGTTGCAGGCGTGTTTCAAGGTCGCCAAATCCGGCCAGGCTGTCATCAACCCAGGTACGCAGATAGTTACCACCATTAATGACATCAATGGGAATACGGGTCGGCTCATATTCATATTCATGGTGGCGCCACAGGTCATAGTCCGGCCTGAGGGTGCGCAGGGCCTTGAGCAAGCCGGCAATCAGGCGGTAAGGGCGGAAAAGCTGATGGTCATAGCCGCCAAAGTCAGTATGGATCTGAAGGCCTGCACACAACTCACCCTGGTGTTTGTGGAAGGTGGGCGAGAAGAAACATGGTCGGATATAAGCCCCGGCGAGCCAGGCAGGTTGCGCCTGGCTGAGCCAGGCGAGTACTTCAGTGGCGGGGAAGTCCGGTGCGCCTATTATCTCCAGCGGTACGGTAGTGCCGCGACCTTCCGACAGATGGGTACCTTCCAGCAACACGGTGCCGGCAAAACAGCGACTCATATTGAGGCTGCTGGCATTGGGGCTGGGGTTGACCCAGGGCCGCTCAAAGTACGGCCAGCCGTAGCCTGGTGTTCGGTCTGGCGCATAGTCTGTCATATTGATAACGGTCAGGTTCACATGGATCCCGTTGGTAGCCACCAGCCAGTTAGCCAGCTCACCAACAGTCAGGCCGTGGCGGGTGGGCAGGGTGTCGCAGCCGACAAAACTCTCCTCGCCCGGCTGCAGGCGCAAACCATCCACGGGTCTGCCGGCGGGATTAGGCCGGTCCAGCACCCACAGGTCGACATCCGCCGTGGCGCAGGCCTGCAGGAAATACTTGAGGGTGGTGATATAGGTGTAAATGCGGCACCCGACATCCTGCAGGTCAAACAATACAACATCAAGACCGGCAAGCATGGCGGGTGTCGGCCGCCGATGTTCGCCATACAGGCTGATGACGGGAATGCCATGGCGCGGGTCCAGGTAATCTGCAGATTCGATCATATTGTCCTGCTTGTCGCCCCGCATGCCATGCTGAGGCCCAAATGCCCGGCTGACAGGCACGCCATTGGCAAGCAGGGCGTCAAGGCTGTGATGCAGGCTGGCAGTCACTGATGCCGGGTGGGCTACCAGTCCGACGCGGCGCTGGCGCAGGTTCTGTAACTGTTGATTGGCTTTGTCAGTGGCCGGGTTGAGTAAGGCGTCGATGCCAAATTGGAAGGTCATGAGTGACTCCAGGGAATGGTCAGGGAGTGGTTGAGGTGGTGGTGGAAGTCTGGCCTGGCAGTGGCATGGCCAAGGGCAAAATAGCCTAGGCCGCCGTGCTGGTCGGCAATCACTGCGGACAAACCCAGTTGCAGCGCCACAGGCTCTGAGTCCGTTGTGGCGCCGCTGCGCGGCGGTATCCCTGCCAGCCAGTCCTGTAGTTCCAGCACCAGTTGTAACTCAGCTGGTGCTCGAGGGTTGCTGCCAGGGACCACAGCGGTAACTCGCGGTGTTGTGGTTTCCTGCATATCCTCGCGGTAGTCACTGAAGCTGAAACAATTCCAGGCACCCGTCGGTGCGGCATTCACCTCAACGTAAGCCCGGCTGCCGGGCTGGCGCAGGAATAATTCAAAACAGGTGTGTTGCCACAAGCCAGTGGTCCTGCCAGGCATTGCCAGGGGGGCGGGCCAGGCCAGTTTTGCTCGGGCCTCGGCAAGGCTCATATCAAGGCTGTAAGTGACCTGCAGGCTGGTCTGCGCGCAACTTACTGCACAGCTTATTGCACAGCTGATGGCACAGCCTGTTGCACAGCCAGCAGGCAGAGGGGTAAACATTTGCAGGGCTATAAGCATAAGATCAATCAACCATCGCGGCTATCGGGGCTGCCAATGAAGTCTGCCATCGCAGAAAGGCGTGCACGGCCGGCATAATAACGCGTATTGACCCGCGGCGGGGTGTCTTTATGGGTGTTTTCAGCCGGGCTGAATCTGCACCTGAATCAGACTAACGGCCCTGGATTATGCTAGGTTAGGCGCGGGCGACCCGGATCATCATAATTGTTGGAGAAAATATTGAATGTCGGACTATGAGTTTGATTTATTTGTCATTGGTGTTGGCTCAGGCGGTGTGCGCGCTGCGCGTATGAGCGCCGCCTATGGTGCGCGGGTGGCCAGCGCTGAGGACAAATATATGGGTGGGACCTGCGTCAATGTCGGCTGTGTGCCGAAAAAACTGCTGGTCTACGCTTCCCATTATGCCGAGGACTTCGAAAACGCCCAGGGCTTTGGTTGGTCGTCGGTGCAGCCGGAATTCAGCTGGCAGACCTTGATCAGCAATAAAGATAAAGAGATCAGCCGCCTCAACGGCATCTATCAGGGGCTGTTGGATAACGCTGGCGTGACCCACTTTGATGGCCGTGCGCGAATCCAGGACGCCCACCATGTGGTGGTGGCCGACAAGGTCATTGCCACCGAGCGAATTCTGATTGCTACGGGCGGCTGGCCTTCGGTGCCGCATTTTCCCGGCAATCATCTGGTGATCACCTCCAATGAAGCTTTTCACTTGCCAACGCTGCCGAAACGGGTCCTGGTGGTGGGCGGCGGTTACATCGCCGTAGAATTTGCCGGTATTTTTGCCGGACTCGGCAGCGACAGTCACCTGTCTTACCGCGGCCCGCTGTTTCTGCGCAACTTTGACGAGGATGTGCGCCGCACTGTCGCCGAGGAAATTGCCAAGAAGGGCGTAAAACTGCATTTCAACTCTGATGTCAGCCGCATTGAGAAGAACGCCGATGGCAGCCTGCAGGTATATTTTGCTGACGCCACGCAGATGCAAATGGATTGTGTCATGTATGCCACAGGCAGGGCACCGGCCGTCGATGACCTGGGCCTTGAGCATGTGAATGTCCAGTGTCGCGACAATGGCGCCATTATTGTCGATGAGCATTTCCGCACTTCGGAACCTTCCATTTTCGCCCTGGGCGATGTCACCGATCGTGTCCAGTTAACGCCCGTTGCCATTGCCGAGGCCATGGTCTTTGCTCGCGGCCAGTTTTTGCAGCAGCCTGGCAAAATGGATTACACCAATATCGCTACCGCGGTTTTCTGCCAGCCTAATATAGGTACAGTTGGCCTGACGGAACACCAGGCGCGTGACACCCATGCCGAAGTGGACATTTATCGCTCCACGTTCAGGGCCATGAAACACACTCTCAGCGGCAGCGATGAGAAGACCCTGATGAAACTTGTTGTCGATCGCCAGACAGACAAGGTGTTGGGCGTCCACATGGTTGGCCCTGAGGCGGGTGAGATCATCCAGGGTATTGCCATTGCCCTGAAGGCCGGTGCCACTAAGGCAGTGTTTGACGCCACCGTTGGCATCCACCCCACCACCGCCGAGGAGTTTGTTACCATGCGTGCTGCGGTTGCCAGCTAGGCCGCGCGGGACAGGGGCGTGGGTCGAGGTCGTGCTGTTTTTCGCCAGTGGATTTTGTTAAGGTCGGCCGCGCCCCTGTGTTTTTACCCGATGGCCTGTGCTTGCTGGTTCTGAGGTTTATTTGCCGTATTCAAAAAGGATGTGACGTTGGAAACCCTAACCCAATTGCTGAACCTGCTCGACAGCGTGCTTGGCTCGGCCCAGTATTTTCCGTTTATCCTGTTGGGAACAGGCCTGTTTTTTACCATCTACCTGAAGTTTCCGCAGGTGCGGTTCTTTCGTCACGCCTGGCGTATTGTTCGCGGCAAGTATGACAAACCCGGGGATGAGGGTGATGCAACCCACTTTCAGGCGCTGACCACAGCCATTTCAGGCACTGTCGGCACGGGTAATATTGGTGGCGTAGCGCTGGCCATTTTCCTCGGCGGGCCAGCGGCCCTGTTCTGGATGTGGATGACGGCGTTTTTAGGTATGACCACCAAGTTTGTCGAGGTCACCCTGTCGCACAAATACCGCGGCAAAGACGCCAACGGCCATATTGTCGGCGGGCCCATGTATGTGATGGAGCGGCGCCTGAACATGAAGTGGCTGGCGGTGGTGTTTGCGGTGGCCACGGTCGTTAGCTCCTTTGGTAGCGGCAACATGCCCCAGAGCAACAATATTGCCAGCGGCGTGCAGGCGACCTTTGGTGTGCCGGAATGGTTGACGGGCCTGGTGCTGGCAAGCCTGCTGGCAGTGGTGATCCTGGGCGGCATTCGCCGCATCGTCAAGGTTGCTGAAAAAATTGTGCCTTTTATGGCGGTGATCTACCTGGTGGGTGCCGCGGGCGTCATCATTACCAATATCGACAATGTTATCCCGTCCTTTATCGCCGTTTTCCGTGATGCCTTCACGGGCAGTGCTGCCACCGGCGGTTTTCTGGGTGCCACCTTTGCGTATGCCTTTAATCGCGGGGTAAATCGCGGCCTGTTTTCCAATGAGGCAGGGCAGGGCTCAGCCCCTATTGCACACGCCGCTGCCAAGGCTGACGAGCCGATCTCCGAGGGTATGGTGTCGATCCTCGAACCCTTTATCGATACCATCGTCATCTGTACGGTCACGGGCCTGGTGATTCTTTCTTCCGGGGTCTGGGCCGAAAAATTCCATAACAAGTTTCAGGCCTTTGATATGGAAGTGGTGGCTGGTGTTTACAGTGAGTCTGACCCCGCCCAGCGCCAGGCGCTGTTCCAGCACCTGAGCCTGACGGGCATCGATGACCCGGTTAAGACCTTCAGTGGGGTGATTAATGTTACCGCCGGTGTCGCCGAGGCATTGCCCATCACCATTATTCATAATCGCTCTGTGGCGGAAGATGTGCGCTTTTACCAGGGTGAGCAGCTGTATACCGGGGCGGTGGACTTCGCTGATGGCAAGCTGCTGACCGCCGTCCAGGTCCAGGGCCGATCCCTGATTCACTCCGTGGAACTCACCACCATGGCCTTCACCCGCGGTGTGTTCGGCGAGTCGGGCAAATATATTGTCTCTATTGGCCTGGTGTTGTTTGCCTTTTCAACGGCTGTTGCCTGGTCTTACTATGGCGACCGGGCTATGACCTACCTGTTTGGTGTCAGATCAGTCCTGCCCTATCGTATTGTGTATGTGCTGGGCTTCTTTCTGGCGTCTATCGCCGATACATCGTTGATCTGGCTTATTTCAGCAGTGACCATTGCCCTGATGACGTTGCCGAACCTGGTGGCCATGCTACTGCTGCATCGCGAAGTCAAAGAGACCATTGGCGAATACTGGGAGAAGTTTCATCGTGAGCACCCTGAGGGTGTTTAGGTGGCACAGCTGAACCCGATTAATTACTCAAGTTCAGGAGTCTTAGCATGGAAATGAAAGGGGCGGTTGCCATTGTTACGGGTTCCTCGTCAGGGGTCGGGGCTGCCACGGCCCGTCTGCTCGCCAGTAAGGGCTGCCATATCACGATTAATTACGCCCATAACAAAGCCGGTGCCGAGGCGGCCGCCGCTGCCTGTGAGGCCTTTGGAGTGGAAACCCTGGTGTGCCAGGCCGATGTCAGTGACGATGCTGCCTGCCGCGCCATGGTCGCAGCCACCATGGCAAAATGGGGCAAGATCAATGCCCTGGTGAATAATGCCGGGACCACCAAGTTTAATCCCCACGCCCAGTTGGATGGGTTGGATAAAGATGACTTCTTTCACCTTTATGGCGTCAATGTAGTCGGCCCCTACCAGATGATTCGCGCCGCCGAGCAGGGTATGCGCGCCGCCGGTGAAGCCTCGGTGGTGAATGTGGCTTCCATCGCCGGGGTTGAGGGCATTGGCAGTTCCGTCGCCTATGCGGCGTCTAAGGGTGCCTTGCTGACCATGACCCGGTCGCTGGCGCGGGTCATGGGGCCCGAAATCAGAATCAATGCAGTCTGCCCTGGGTTTATCCAGGGCGAGTGGCTTGAGGCAGGCCTTGGGGCCGAAAATTACCAGAAAACCCTCGCCGCACTCGAGGCCAGGGCACCTCTCAAGCGTACCTGTACGCCTGAGTTGGTCGCTGACACCATCGTCGCGTTTATTCAGGGCAACAGCATTATTACCGGCCAGCACATTATTCTGGATGGGGGCGCACACCTGATATGAACCACCCGGCACCAACCAACCGTGACGGTCAGGATGTAGCTGACGCCGTGACCTGCCATGCAGCCTTTGCGCTCAAGCGCAGTCGCCGGATCGACACCCTGAACCTGACGATGCACGAGTTTGAGCATCGTGATACGGGCGCGGTGCACTTTCACCTGGCCAGTAACTACCAGGAAAACGTCTTTATGGTGGCGCTGCGCACTGTGCCCACTGACTCCAGCGGCGTTGCCCATATTCTCGAGCATACGGTGTTGTGTGGCAGCGAGCGTTTCCCGGTCCGTGATCCTTTTTTCCTGATGATCCGGCGCTCCCTGAATACCTTTATGAATGCCTTTACCGCCAGTGATTACACTGCCTTTCCTTTTGCCAGCCAGAATCGTAAGGATTTTGACAACCTGCTGGACATCTATCTGGATGCAGTGTTTTTTCCGCGCCTTGATCCTCTGGACTTTGCTCAGGAAGGCCATCGCCTGGAGTTTGAGAAGCCCGATGACCCCGCTTCCAACCTAGTCTACAGAGGGGTGGTTTATAACGAAATGAAGGGCGACTCGAGTGCGCCAGTGTCGGTGTTGTATGACACCTTAAAGGCCCATCTGTTTCCCACCACCACCTACCATTACAACAGTGGTGGTGATCCGCAGGTTATTCCGCAATTGACCTATGCCGGCCTGATGGACTTTTACCGCCGCCATTACCATCCGAGTAACGCCATTTTTATGACCTTTGGTGATATTCCCGCCGTTGAGTTGCAGGCCCAGTTACACGACAAGGTGCTGCACAGATTCAGTCGCGCAGCAGAAACCATTGATGTTCCGGCAGAGCAGCGCTACACCCAGACCCAGCGGGTGACCGCCAGTTATGCTGTGGATGAGACGACGGAACTGGAGAATAAAACCCACATTGTCATGGGCTGGTTGCTGGGTCCCACCATCGACCTGGCACTGCTGCTGAAATGTAACCTGTTGTCTGACGTCTTGCTCGATACCAGCGCCTCGCCCTTGCGCCAGGCTCTGGAAGCCAGTGTCCTGGGCGGCAACGCCTCTCCACTGTGCGGGCTGGAAGAGTCAAATCGGGAAATGAGCTTCATCTGCGGTCTTGAGGGCAGTAATGCCGAACACCAGGATGCCGTCGAAGCGCTGATACTGGAAACCCTGCAAAGGGTTGCCCGGGACGGTGTCCCAATAGAAAAACTCAAGGCCTGCCTGCATCAGCTGGAGCTGAACCAGCGCGAAATTGGTGGTGACGGCTACCCCTATGGACTGCAATTGATTTTCTCCAGCATGTCAGCCGCCATCCATCGCGGTGACCCCATTGCCTTGCTTGACCTGGATGGTGTCCTGCAGCAGCTGCACGAAGATATTGAGGACCCGGCGTTTATCAAGGAGCTGGTGCAGACCCTGTTGCTAAACAATAGCCACCGGGTGCGCCTGACCCTGGTGCCTGATGCCGGCTTGAACCAACAGCTGCGAGACGCGGAAACTGCACACCTGGCGGCGATCAAGCAGACCCTGACTGCCGCTGAGGTAGCGGGCATTGTTGCCCAGGCGAGTGCCCTGAAGGCGCGCCAGGATCAGAAAGAACCCCTGGAGGTTTTGCCAAAAGTGGGTCTCGCCGATATTGCTGATGATATCAAGGTGTCCCAGGGGACCTTGCGCCAGGTTGGTGCAGGCCTGCCATTGAGCTGTTATGCCGCGGGCACCAACGGCCTGAGTTACCATCAAGTGGTGCTAGAACTGCCAGAACTGCCGGCGCACCTGGTGCGGCTGCTGCCGATCTATACCAACCTGCTGACGGAAGTGGGCGCCGGCGGCCGTGACTATCTTCAGACCCAGCATCTGCAGCACGCCCTGACAGGAGGCGTCAGCGCCTACATCTCGGTGCGCGGCGCGGTGCATAATCCGGACATATTACTGGCTCACCTGACCCTGTCCAGTCGCACCCTGAATCCCCAGAATGATGGCATGATCAGTCTGCTGTGCGAGACATTTACTGCGCCGAACTTTACCGAAAAGGCTCGAATGCGGGAGATCGTCAAACACATGCGGGTGCGCCGTGAGGGTGGTATCACCGGCAGCGGTCACACCCTGGCCATGACCGCTGCTGCCAGTCACGTGCGACCCGTGTCGCGACTCAATCATGCGTTGTCAGGGCTGGCCGGCATCGAGCAGCTGAAGCTGCTGGACAACAGTCTGGATGACAGTGTGGGTCTTGACCAGCTGGTTGCCGACCTGCAGCAACTCCATGGTTTGCTGCAGCTGGGCAACCCGCGATTACTGCTGGTGTCTGATGCGGCTGAGCTTGAAGTCAGCAATAAACTTGTTGACCGAATCTGGGCCGACCGGACCCTGAACCCCGGGGTAGCCGGCTTTCAGTGTGATTTTGATATCGCCCCGCCGTCCCAGGCCTGGGTGACTACCAGCCAGGTCAATTTTTGCGCCAGTGCCTTTGCCACAGTTGCCGAGAGTCACATCGATGCGCCGGCTTTATCCGTTCTCGCCGGCGTCCTGCGTAACGGTTACCTGCACAAGGTGTTGCGCGAGCAGGGTGGCGCCTATGGTGGCGGAGCCGGGCATGACAGCGGCAATGGTATCTTCCGCTTCTATTCCTATCGGGATCCAAATCTGATGGCGACCTTTGATGCTTTCCAGGCGTCGGTTGTTTGGCTGGAGAATACCAACATTGGCTTTGAGCTGGTGGAGGAATCCATCCTGGGTATTATCAGCAGTCTCGATGCCCCGGGCTCGCCTGCCGGGGAGCCACGCCAGGCTTTCCATAATGAGCTGTTTGGGCGTCATGCTGCACATCGGCGCAAAGTCCGGCGGGATATTCTTGGGGTTGGTCTTGAGGATGTTAAGCGCGTTGCCCGCCAGTATCTGCAAGGACCGGGGGCACGAGCCGTGGTCTGTCATGAGAACAGCGCGCGGACCCTGGATGCTGATTTTATTGTGAGATCAATCTAGGCACCTGATCCAGGCACCTGATCCAGG
>JANQYP010000065.1:34045-37117 GCA_030728785.1 Pseudomonadales bacterium | reverse complement strand
ATCCAGGTACAGAGCAAATTTTGGGCGCGCAGCTGCAGTTAAGGGCCAGTGACGAGTCTAGCAGGGTGCCTGTCTGGCGTGAATCCGCAGGTTATTTTTGAGACCGGTAATATTTGCATTGAATATGGGTAAGTCCTTGGATTATTCTCTTGCCCGTCTGACTTGCGGCTGTTTCGGCATCAGACAGTAAAACGCCCTGATGACGACTGACGAAGCCGTGGCAGGGGGTAAAACAGGAGTGGGTGCCTTGACAAAGCGCCATGGCGTCTTCATCCTGTGACCGTCGATTGTTCTGGCAGATCAAACCGATGCCGCGCTGGTTCGATTGATCAAAAGAGCGATCCGAGCGACATACAAAAAGAACCATTTCCAAATAGGTATCCACATGAATGAACATAAGATCAGACAATTCCTTGTCGCCGCAGCGGTAAGCAGCCTGTCTATCCTTTCGACTAGTATGGTAAATGCTCAGTCCCTGGACGAGGTTCTTGGCGTCCGCGCCACCACAACGCAGGACGGGCGCAAATCCCAGACCAAGATCGACGAAATCACGGAGGATACCCGTGATCTTCTGAGCCAGTACAAGACCGTCATGAAGGTTGTTGATGGCCTGCAGATCTACAACAAACAGCAAGAGCGCCTGATCGCCAAACAAGAAACCGAAATGCTGGAGCTGAATGCTTCCATCGACCAGGTGACTGTGATCGAACGTCAAATTGGACCGCTGATTGAGCGCATGATCACCAATCTTGAAAAATACGTGGAGCTTGATACGCCATTCCTGATTGCTGAACGCCGCAGTCGCATCGCGTTTCTGAAGGAAACTCTGGATCGACCTGACGTCACGGTCGCTGAGAAATTCAGTCAGGTGTTGCAGGCCTACCAGTTGGAAAACTCCTACGGCTCAACCATTGAAGCCTATAGCGATGTTATCGACTTAGATGGCAAGTCGCGCCAGGTGGATATGCTGAAGTGGGGCCGCGTATCGCTGGTGTTCCAAACTCCTGATGGCGAAATCACGGGTGTCTGGGATACAAACGCAGACGCATGGGCAATCTTACCAGACGAGTTCCGTGCCGGTGTTCAGGACGGTATCCGCATTGCACGCAAAACCCAAACAGTCGACCTTGTCAAGTTACCCGTTCCCGCGCCTGGAGAATAAGCATGAAAAAGATATCACTAGCATTCCTGACCCTGGCGCTGACATTTTCCCTTAGTGTGCAGGCTGAAGACTCCACCCAGGCCAAGAGCCTCGGCGAACTGCTGCAAACAGTCAAAGACGGCAAGTTTGCCAATCAGCAGCTTAACCAGAAGCGTGAGCGCGAGTTTCTGGCGGACAAGGCTAAACAACAAAAAGCCCTGGAGGACGCCCGTCGTACCCAGCGCGAAGAAGAAGCCCGCAGTGAACGCCTTGAGAATAAGTTTGAAACTAACGAGCAGACTCTGATTGGACTCAACGAAGCATTGTCGAAGCGTTTGGGCTCACTGCGTGAATTGTTTGGCGTACTGCAGCAAGTTGCCGGCGACACCCAGGGCGTGTTTGAAGGCTCCATCGTCTCAGCCGAATATCCTGGCCGTGGCCAGTGGCTCGGTGAATTTGCCCAATCTATGGGTAAGAGCACCAAGCTGGCTTCCATTGAAGAGATTGAACGTCTGTGGTTTGAGCTGCAGCGTGAAATGACGGAATCCGCGAAGGTCACAACGTTTACCGCCAAAGTCAACAAGCTTGACGGCGAGGTGGTTGAACAGGAAATCATTCGTATTGGTACCTTTAATCTGGTGAGCAATGGCCAGTATGTTACCTACGATATGGAAAACGAAATTGTTAAGGAACTTGGGCGCCAGCCAGCGGGCCGTTTCGTTGACTCAACGGTGCAGCTGTCGCAGGCTACCAGCGGCTTTGTGCCTTTTGGCATGGATCCGACGCGCGGCCAGTTGCTGGCGATGCAGGTGCAGGTGCCGACGCTGGAAGAGCGGGTACACCAAGGTGGTACGCCAGGTTACGTTATTGTCGCCTTGGGTATCATTGCCCTGTTGCTCTCTGCTGAGCGCTTTACGACGCTGAGTCTGGTCGGTGCGCGAGTGCGTGCCCAGATGAAGTCGGCCACTGCCAACCTGAATAACCCCTTGGGGCGTGTGCTTGCGGTTTACCATGAAAACCTGGGCATTGATGCCGAGACGCTGCAGTTGAAACTTGACGAGGCCATCCTCAAAGAGCAACCGGCACTGCAGGCGCGCATCTCCTTCATTAAGATTATCTCCATGGTAGCGCCATTGTTGGGTCTGCTGGGTACCGTTATCGGTATGATTGTGACGTTCCAGGCGATTACCCTGTTTGGTACTGGCGATCCCAAGACCATGGCCGGTGGTATCTCCCAGGCACTGGTAACAACCGTATTGGGCCTCGTTGTGGCCATTCCCACCGTGTTGCTGCACTCTATTGTTCACTCACGCAGCGCCGGTGTCATGCATATCCTGACTGAACAAAGTGCCGGCCTCATCGCTGAGCACGCAGAGAAAGCGGGTAAGTAAGCCATGGAAGCAATCTTTATTGCTATTCGTACGTTCCTGGAGGCCGGTGGTGATGTGTTATACCTCATCGCCGGCGCTACCTTCCTCATGTGGGCACTGATTTTTGAGCGTACCTTGTTCATCAATACGGAACATAAGCAGGATGTGGGCAGAGCTCTGAGCTACTGGGAGAGTCGTACTGAACGCACCTCCTGGAATGCCCATATGATCCGCCAGCGGCTGATCTCTGAGGTCAATCTCAAACTGACCTCAAATATGCACTTTATTAAGACGCTGATCTCCCTGTTACCGCTGTTGGGTCTGTTGGGTACAGTGACCGGTATGGTATCGGTGTTCGAGGCGATGACGTATTCAGGTGGTAACGCCAGGTCCATGGCTGCAGGTGTTTCCATGGCAACCATTCCGACCATGTCGGGCATGGTAGCAACGCTCTCCGGGGTGTTGGCAAATACGTTTATCGTCTCCAAAGTCCAGACAGAGTCGGATTACATGGAAGACACGCTGACCATGGATCATTGATTGTTTACTACAGACCGTTTA
>JANQYP010000065.1:15258-33945 GCA_030728785.1 Pseudomonadales bacterium | reverse complement strand
CACGGACCAGCTAGCACGGACCAGCTAGCACGGACAGGCTTCAACAACGGATCACTAGCAGTGGATCACCAAGCAAGGATCCCCGATGTGTATTGTGGCGGTAACCTTCGAGGGCAACCCGCGGCAATGAACATCGTCAAAGAATGGTGACCTAGACCAGGATATGTACCATGCGTAGAAGAAACCAAGAGTCAGATGAAAAGGTAGCAGACTTAACGCCCATGTTGGACGTGGTATTTATCATGCTGATTTTCTTCATTGTGACGGCGACATTTATTAAAGAAACGGGTGTTGAGATTAATCGCCCGGACACCAAGACGGCGGAAATGAAAAAGACTGTGTCGTTGCTCGTGGGTGTTGGGGCTGACAGTTCCATTTGGATTGATAAGAAGAAGGTCGATATTCGTAATGTGCGGCCCATTATGGAGCGACTGCATGCTGAGAATCCCAAGGGCGGCCTGGTGATTCAGGCTGACAGTGAATCGAAAGTCGAAAAGGTACTCGCCATCATGGATGCTGCCAGAAACATTGGCATCAATCAGGTTGCGATCGCCTCAGAAGACAAGTAGGAGAGGGTAATGGTTATTAGAGTAGGACTTTCGGTATTGGTTGGGGTGTTTGTCACCCTGGCGCTGTTTTACCTGATGCAGGCCTTGATCTCCAGCGCTGACAGTGCGCTGAGCGATGACAAGATCGGTAATCTGGTAGATTTTGTGCGGGTTAAGCAGGATATGGTAGTAGATACCAAACAACAGAAACCCAAGAAGCCACCACCCCCTGATGAGCCGCCACCCGAAACCCCCAAGGTTTCTCTGAATGTGAACGTGGATAACACAGGGTTCTCCATGTCCGGCATTGATACCTCAGTCAGCATTAACGTTGGCGGCGGTGGGTTTGGCATGAGTGATGGCGAGTATCTGCCGATTGTTAAGGTTCAACCTCAGTACCCCCGTCGAGCGCTGCAGCGTGGTCTTACTGGTTGGGCAATAGTTGAATTTACAGTGACCGCGCAGGGCACTGTCAGGAATGCCGTGGTGGTGAATAACTGCGCGTGGGTGCAAAACGCCCGCACCGAAGGCGAGTGTGAAGACAGCCCAAGCGATGTCTTTGACCGCGCTGCCATTGCCGCCGCCGAAAAGTTCAAGTACAAGCCCAAGATTGTCGACGCTGAACCCGTTGAGACTGCTGGTGTTCAGAACAAAATCACCTTCCAACTGACTGAAGACTAGGTGCAGAAGATGAATAGACTATCCGTAAATCTTGGCGTACTTGTCGCGATTGGCGTGTTGTGGAGTGCTCCGGCGCTGGTTGCGAGCATCTCGTCAGGCTATCTCTCTGCAGTCTACCTCTCTGGTGGTGCTGCGCAGGCGGAAGAAGGCAAGAAAGAAACGCGTAAAGTGCCCGCCATGCGTGAGCGTACCTACAAAACTCTGTCGGAAGCCCAGGTCTTGATTGATCCCGATTCTGTGCAGGTAGAGGAAGGCCAGGAAAAGCCGAATATAGTGGCAGACCCACGCAAGGCCATTACCATTCTTAACGACCTGCGGGAGCGCCGTGGTGTTAACAGTTACGAGCTGGCACAAATCTGGAATACGCTGGCTTTTGCGTATTACACCCTGGACGATATCCCCAACACCCTCAGTGCTTATGAGGAAGTGTTGAAGCAGGAGATTACTGAAGCGCTCGAGATGTCGACCTTGCGGTCACTGTTTCAGCTGTACTACTCCCGTGAGGAGTATAAAAAGGCCATCAGTTACATGGATCGTTGGGAAGCGCTGCGCGGCGAGCCAGATGCGGGTGTAACGTTTATCCGTGCCACGGCCTACTACCAGATGGAAGATTTCAAGAATGCTTTGAAGGAAGCCAAGAAGGTCGAAGAGATTACCTTGGCTGAAGGCAAGGAGATGAAAGAAAATTGGTGGTATCTGCAGGTCGTGATCTACAACGAACTTAAAGACGTGGACAACACCATCAAGGTCCTGGAAAAGCTGATTGTGCATTTCCCGAAGAAACAATACTGGATGCACTTGGCCGGTATGTATTCAGAGAAGAGTCTCGATGACCGCTCCTTGTCGGCTTATTATGCTGCTTACAGCCAGGGTTTTTTCGAAAAAGAAAATGAAATAGTGATGCTGGCTCAGCGTTTGTTGAATGCTGAGGTGCCCTTTGAGGCCGCGAGGATTCTTGAGAAGGGCGTCAAGGATAAGGTTGTGAAGAAGGATGAGAAGAATCTCAAACTGCTCGCCACGGCCTACACCATGAGCCAGGATGTGAGCAAGGCAATTGATGCCTGGCGGGACGTGGCCAAGACGTCTAAAGAAGGTGAGAATTATTTTCGACTGGCCCAGGCTCTGGCCAACGAAGATCGCCATAAGGAAGCCATTGCTGCCTATCAGGACGCCCTCGATGCCGGCGTGAAGAAAGAGATATCAAATGTCTACTTCTGGCTGGGTATCTCGCAAATGCAGCTCGAAAACTGGGATGCTGCTACCAAGGCCTTCCGTGAAGCAGCCAAGGACGAGGACAAGGAAAAGAGCGCCAGGCGTTATATCAAGTACATTGCTGGCGAGAAAATGCGTCAGGAAGAACTGCGAAAGATGCTGTCAGGCAACTGACTCTGGCATTGCTAAAAAAAGAGGCCCAGGCCTCTTTTTTTTTCCTTTTTTTTCCTTTTTTTTCCTTTTTCACGCAGACCATACTTTGCTACTGCGAGTGTTACGACTTCTTCTTGGTAGGTCGCTTTGCGCCCCTGCCGTGGTGGACGTTACGGGCTGTAAGCACCGCCAGTTCGTCTTTGAACCGTTGGAAGGTGTCCAGCCGAGCCTGCTGTAATTCACCAGCAGCGATGGCTGCATGCACAGCGCAGCCAGGTTCACTCTGGTGCTGGCAGTCGTTAAACCGGCACTGGTAAGCCAGATCCGCGACATCACTGAAGCTGGCGGCGAGAGTGTCCTGGTCTGCCCAGATCTGGATCTCCCGCATGCCGGGTGTGTCAATCAGCATACCGCCATCCGCCAGCAGGCAGAGCTCACGGAAAGTTGTGGTATGGCGACCGCGGCTGTCGGTTGCACGTACAGCACCCGTATCAAAATAGTCATGGCCAAGCAGGTAATTGGTAATGGTCGATTTGCCGACACCTGAGGACCCCAGCAGGGCCACAGTCTTGCCTTTAGTGACGTAGGTTCGCAAGGCGTCCATACCCTGGTCCGCGGTGGCGCTGACGACGTGCACGGGTGTTGCCATGGCAATGGCCGCAACCTTTTCAAGCTTGCGCTCCAGACCCTGGCAGAGATCAGCTTTACTCAGGATAATCACTGGGCTGGCACCGCTGGTCCAGGCCAGCAGCAGGTAACGTTCGATCCGATTAACGTTAAAGTTGTCGTCGAGGCCAGTGACCAGAAACACTGTATCAATGTTGGCAGCAACCACCTGTTCATCGTAGCGTTCACCAGCCTCCTTGCGCGAAAATTTGCTTTTGCGCTTCAGGGTGACTTCGATCAAGACGGTGCCGCTGGGGAGCTCATCCCCGGTGTCGGCGGCTTGTGCTGCCGGGTCGCTGACCAGAACCCAGTCACCAACAGTGGGCAGTTCTGCCTTGGTCTGGCCGGCACTGCGGGCGCGGCCTGGTAACAGGCCTGTCAAAGGACCTGAGGCAGCAAGCAAGTGATAGCGATTCAGGTCTGGCCGACTGACGCGGGCTGGTAGCAAGCCGGGATAGGCCAGCGCCTGCTCAGCGAAAAAGTCATTCCAGCCCAGTGCTTCGAGTTTTTCCTGCTGGTGTAAACTAGGCGTCGTCACTCTCCCGAGTCTTAGGCATAAAAGCCGCTACCATACTGTGTGTCAGCAGCCATAACAAGCGCCTGTCAACCTCTGCGAGGCCGCAGGGCGCGACTCAGAGGCATCACGATGGCCAGCACTACCAGGCACATAAGCACCAGGGTGCTCGGCCGTTGCCAGAGGAAACTCAAGCTGCCGTCGGTGATGGCTATGGCCCGGCGAAGGTTATCTTCAAGCATGCCACCGAGTATGAAGCCCAGCAGTAAGGGCGCCATTGGGAAGTCAAGAAGACGCAACAGCACAGCAATAACAGCGAAGCCAACCATCATTTGGATATCAAACACGTTAAACGACACCAGGTAGACGCCCATCAGTGAAAAAAACATGATGATGGGTACGAGGTAGGTTCGAGGAATGGTCAGCAGGCGAGCAATGTAGGGTATCAGGGGCAGGTTTAATACCAGCAGCATCAGGTTGCCGAAATACATGGAGACAATCACTGACCAGAATATCTCCGGTTCATCGATGAACAGGCGTGGGCCGGGTTGGACGCCATAGGCGATCAGGGCGCCAAGCAAGATGGCGGTGGTGCCGGAGCCTGGAATGCCGAGGGTCAGCAGGGGCACAAATGAGCCAGTACAGGCAGCGTTGTTGGCAGATTCCGGCGCCGCCAGGCCTTTCAGTGAGCCTTTGCCAAACTGCTGCCGAGCTGTTTCTGAGGCGATATTACGCTCTACGCCATAGGCGAGAAATGAGGCAATCGTCGCGCCGGCACCGGGTAACACCCCGACGAAAAAGCCCAGTACTGAAGCTCGAGAGATCGTCGGTATGATGGATCTGATTTCACTCAGGCTCAGGCGCAGGCTGGTTTTGTCCACCCGTATGGATGTCTCGCCACTGGCGGCGGGCCGCAGTACCATCATCAGCGCCTCGGCCAGGGCAAAGGTGGCCATGGCCAGCAACAGGAAAGAGATGCCGTCCATCAGGTCCATACGGCCAAAGGTAAACCGCTGGACACCGGCCGACAGGTCAGTACCAACAGTCGACAGCATCAGGCCAAAACAGGTCATCATCAGCGCCTTCAGGTACTCGCCCTGGCTGGAGAAGGCTGAAACCAGGGTCAGGCCGAGGAGCATCAGGGCAAAATAGTCTGCAGACTGAAATCCCAGGGACAGATCGGCGAGCAGGGGCGCCAGTAAGGCCAGCATGATGGCTGCCAGGGTCCCGCCGGCAAAAGAGGCATAGGCTGCAATTGCCAGGGCTTTTCCTGGCTGGCCTTGGCGGGCCATGGGGTAGCCATCAAAGGCCGTGGCAACGGTGCCGGCTACGCCCGGTGCGTTGATCAGGATGGAGGATGTGCTGCCGCCAAATATTGCGCCGTAATAAACGCCTGCCAGCAGGATCATGCCGCTGGCTGGGTCAAAGCCATAGGTGATGGGTATCATCAGGGCGATGGCGGTGATGGGCCCAAGGCCGGGGAGCATACCAATGAGAGTACCGGTGGCGCAGCCGGCAAATACCAGGGCCAGGTTCTGCAGGGTCAAGACCGTCTGCAGGCCAATCCACAGGCCGTCTAGCATCAGTCTGGCTCTCCCGCGATGTAGGCAAGGAGGTTTTCGACCAGGTCACCCGGCGCCAGGTAGATGCCAAGTTGGTCCATCAGCAGCCAGAACACCAGCCCTATGCCAAAGGCGACAAGCGCTGCCCTCGGAATAGATTGAACACCCAGGCACAAAAAAGCCGTCACCAGAAACAAAATGGTGGCGACGATAAAGCCCAGGGTTTCGAGCAGCGCGCCGTAGGCACTCATGAGCATTAGCAGCAGCAGCGCGGGGCGCCAGTTGAGTTGCCGGGCAAAAGCCCAATCAGTGCCGGGGCCGGGTACGAGGATCAGTAACAAGGCACATAAAACGCTGGCGCAGGCGATAGCGTAGGGGAGGGAGCGGGCATTAAAAACTTCCTGCTCTGACCAGTAATCCAGTGGTATGGTCCCGGCAAAATATCCATAACAGCCACTCAGGAGCAGGAACAGTACGCCACCCAGGCGAGCACTGGTCATGGGTCGCGCCTCACGGCTTGGCTGGTTCCGGGCGCAGGAAACCCAGTGAGCGCATTAGGGTGCCAATCTCCTCTTCCTGCTGCTCAAGGAACTGGTAGAAGACCTCGCCCTGCAGGTGCAGAACGGTCCAGCCGTTGCGGCGCCTGACCTCCTCAAAAGCAGGCGTCTCAAGCATCTGGCTGACGGTATCCATCATGTCCGTATACCGCTCGGCTGGCAGGCCTTTGGCGGCAAAAACACCGCGCCAGTTCGCAAATGTCAGGGGGTAACCCTGCTCGGCCAGGGTGGGTAACTCTGGCGCATCAGCCAGTCGTGCCGGGGCTGTGATGGCGATGATCCTGGCTTCACCGGCGCGGGCCATATCAATGGCTTCGCTCAGACCTGTCGAGAGGATTTGTGTTTCATGGCTGAGGATACCCGCCATGGCCTTGCCCCCGCCATCGTAAGCAATATAGATAACTTTGCGCGGGTCTGCGCCCGCCATCTCCAGCGCTCGGGCGAAAATAAAGTGGTCAGTGCTGCCGCGGACGGAGCCACCCGCTACCTTGATGGCTCGAGGGTTGGTCTTGAATGTATGCACCACATCGGCAAAATTCAGCAGTGGTGAGTCTTTGGCAACCACAAAGGCACTGTAGTCAGCAATCACCGAAGCGATGGGGACCAGATCTCGAAAGGATTGCGGAAAAATTTGCTGCAGGGACCGAACCACCATGGGTGTTGAGTTCATCAACAGTGTATGCGGCTGGCGTTCAGCACCCTCTATCAGTTTGGCAATAGCCCTGCCGCCACCGCCGCCGGACAGGTTTTCAAAGGATACCTGGGTCACCAGTCCGGATTTCTGCAGGGCCTCACCCATGCCTCGGGCGGTGCCGTCCCAGCCACCACCGGGTCCCGCCGGAATCAGGAAGTGCACTTTTGGCAGCACTGCGGCGCTGGCGGGGATAAACAGTGCCGGCAGCAGGCCCAGGCTAAACAAGGCAAACGCGCAGGCCAGATAGCGCCAGGCACGGCTTAATGGTTGCTGCCATGGTCCGGGAGAACGTGCTGGCAACCGTTCTTGCAACTGCTTTGGCAACTGCTCTTGACATAGCTCTTGATACAAAAATAGGAACATGCGCTTCGCCGAGAGGTTAACGGTTCAGGAAGTTCAGTGGCAGGCCTGGGCAATGCCAGGGCATGGACATCAGTTTGCCCGTGGCCGACAGAGTGATGTAGGCGGTCTTCAGGTCGGGACCGCCAAAACAGATATTGGTTGTCAGTATATCCGGGGTTTCCAGCAGTCTGGCCTGGCTGCCATCGGCAGCATGAATGGTGATACCGCCCGTGATCAGGGTGGCGACGCAGACATTACCTTCGCTGTCTACCGCCAGTGAGTCGAACATGTGGTAGTCAGGGATCTGCGCCAGCATGCGCCGGTTGCCCCTGAGCTTGCCGGGGCTGCTGATTTCAAAAGCCCAGACCCGGCCCGTGGGCGTTTCTGCTACATACAGCTCGGTTTCGTCTGCAGACAGGCCGACACCGTTGGGTGCTTCGAGGGGGAATATGGCTTCCTCAATATGGCTGCCGTCAATGGTGGCGTAATAGACCCCTGTCCGATCTTTAGCACGCGGCCGGTTTTTACCGTGATCCGTAAACCAGAAACCACCTTGTTTGTCGAAGACGATATCATTGGGACCGCGCAGCGGATTGCCCTGACAGTGGGTATAAACCGTACTCACAGCGCCAGTGGCCAGATTAACCCGCTCTATGCGACCGCCAGAATAGTCATCTGGCTGCTCGCCGGGGAACAGCAGGCCATTCCGGTCATGCCACTTGAAGCCGCCGTTATTGCACACATAAATATCGCCGTCAGGGCCCATGGCAGCGCCGTTAGGACCGCCGCCGAGAGTGGCTATGACCTCAACCTGGCCACCGGCAGACACTCGGCTGAGGGTGCCGCGCTGGATCTCCACAAGAATGACGGTGCCATCACTCATGGCGATGGGCCCTTCTGGAAACTGCAGGCCTGAGGCGATTTCGGTGACAGCTGGCATAAATGGCTCCTGGGCCCTGGACATGACCACTATAAAGGCACTGCCGGTGTTTGTTAACCGGCTTTGATCTGAGCAAAACCCCAATCAAGCCAAGGCAGCAGGGTAGCGATGTCCTGGCTTTCAACCGTGGCACCACCCCAGATGCGCAGGCCCGGAGGTGCGTCCCTGTAGCTGCCAATGTCATAAGCCACATCCAGGCCGTCCAGCAGGCTTACCAGTTTCTTCATAAGGGCATTCTGGGTGGCGCTGTCCTGGCTGTTGAACCAGGGGTCTGTGATCTTCATACAGATAGAGGTGGATGAGCGGGTCGCCACGTCATTGGCCAAAAAGGCCGCCCAGTCTGAATTTTCCAGCCAGTTTGCCACCACCTCCAGATTGGCCTCGCTGCGTGCTATCAAGGCAGGCAGGCCGCCAATGTCAGCGGCCCACTGGAGCGCGTCCAGCTGGTCTTCGACGGCCATCATGGAGGGTGTGTTGATGGTTGCACCTGTAAAAATATCGCTGATCAGTTTACCACCCTTGGTCAGGCGAAAGATTTTCGGCAGGGGCCAGGTCGGCGTGTAGGACTCAAGGCGGGCCACCGCTCGCGGTGAAAGGGCAATCATACCCTGGCCGGCTTCACCACCCAGAACCTTTTGCCAGGACCAGGTCACCACGTCGAGCTTGGACCATTCCATGGCCATGGCAAAGGTGGCGGAAGTCGCATCACACAAGGTCAGGCCTCGGCGATCAGCGGGTATCCAGTCAGCATTGGGAACCCGAACACCAGAAGTGGTGCCGTTCCAGGTGAATACCACATCATTGTCAAAGTTCACGGCCCCGAGGTCCGGCAGGTCACCATAATCGGCGCCGAGGTCACGGACCTCCGGCAGTCGCAGTTGCTTTTTGGCATCTGATAACCAGCCCTCGCCAAAACTCTCCCAGTACAGGACATCAACAGGGCGCGCCCCAAGCATGGTCCACATGGCCATTTCGAAGGCGCCGCTGTCAGATCCGGGAACAATACCCAGCAGGTAATCGGCGGGCATACCTAACAATTGTTTACTGTCTTCTATGACTTTCTGCAGCTTGGCTTTTTCGGCTTTGGCACGGTGCGACCGGCCAAGACTGGCGGTGGGCAGAGCGCTGCTGGACCAGCCAGGTCGCTTGGATGTGGGGCCGGAAGAAAAGCGGGGATTTGCCGGTTTAATTGCTGGTTGGTTCATAGGCACCGCGGGTTCCTGAAGAAAGAAAAAGGCGCAATGTGAGCCCTTGGTGCAAGCTTGTCAAGATCGCAGGTGTCCGGCTGCCTGAGTTTGGCTACAATGGCCTCGCCGCAACCCAGGGCATTGATGGTAACGGGAGCCGGGATGCAAATCTCCAGAGATTATAAAATTGCCGCGTTTATGGCCGTGTCCGCGATGTTCACCCTGACGGGTTATGAATTTATCCGCTCGGCTTCAACAGTACTGTTCAAAACGGCCTACGGCGCAGACAAATTGCCGCTGGTGATGGCAGCCATGCCTGTCGTGGTGTTTTTTGGTGTCTGGCTCTACAGTCGGCTGTTGAGCCTGCTGGGACCACGTCGGACCCTGCTGGTAACCTCCCTGGGTTCGGGCCTGTCGATTCTGGCGTGTTACCTGGTGTTACTGACAGGTGCAAAATGGATTACGCCAGTGTTGTTTCTGCTCAAGGAGTTCTACATTGTCCTGCTGATTGAACAATACTGGAGCTACATCAACTCCTCCGTAGCACCCGCATCGGCAAAAAAAGTGAATGGCCCGGTGACGGGGATCGCTGGTTTGGGTGGTGCTGTGGGCGGTACGCTGGTGGGCGCCAGTGCTGGCCAGTATGGCGCCGAGAGTATGGTGCTGTTTGCTGCCATCGCCTGCCTGCCGGCGGCGCTGATGTCGAACCTGGGGTATCAGTTGTTTGGTGAGCCGGAACAGCCGCTCGAGGCGCAAAAAAGTGACTCAATGGGCTGGCATCTGTTCCGGCAGAATCCCACACTGGCTTATCTGTTAGCAATAGTCATGGCCTCCCAGTTGGTTTCAGCAGTGCTGGACTACAAGTTCCAGAGTTTGCTGTCTGTGCAGTTTAGTGGTGACCCGGATGCCGAGACCGCCTTCCAGGGTTGGTTTTTTGGCACATTAAATACCAGTGTCCTGGTGTTCCAGTTTGTCATTACACCGCTGGCACTGACATTTGTCGGTTTGCGCTGGATCCATATCCTGATGCCCCTGGTACATCTAACAGCCATTACAGCAGCCCTGGTTGAGCCGAGCATTTTCTCTGTCGGCCTGGCTTTTTTTCTGTTTAAGGCCTTTGACTATTCAATTTTTCGAGCCGCCAAGGAGCTGCTGTACGTGCCCTTGTCCTTTGACGAACGCTATCGTGCTAAAGAGGTCATTGATGTGTTTGGTTATCGAACCGGCAAGGGTGCTTCATCGGTGGTTATCGTCGCCTTACAGAATGCCGGCGTGTTGATGACCAACTATTATCTGTTTGTGGCCTTTGCCGCAACCACCCTCTGGTTGGCGCTTATTTTTCCCCTGACAAGCAGGGCCCGGGCTGTCCGCAATGATGATTCAGCGTGACGGCTTTGCTGAAGCGGCTTTGCTGAAACGGCTTTGCTGAAACGAAATGCTGAAGCGGCATCGGTGCTGGTTACCGCCGCCGTGGTCGCGGTTCAACGCTGCTGGACGCAGCCGCAGGTTTATGCCGGCAGTCTCAAGCTGTGAGTCGTGCGCACCAGCGGGGCCGGATCCGCTGGTGCGCACGCTGGCCTTGTCTTTTTCAACATTGACCAGTTAGCGGACGCGCTCCAGACGACTGCTACCTGGTGCCAGGTGCAACACCGCCGTCGCCAGCCGCGCCAGACCAGTATTGTGGCTGACAAAGATACAGGTGACGCCGGTGCTGATGATGTTTTGCATCACCAGGGTTTCGGTCTTGCGGTCCAGATGGGCAGTGCACTCATCCAGAAACAGAATCTTGGGTTGGCGATACAGGGCCCTGGCAATTACCACTCGGCTCTGTTGGCCGGCAGATAAAATGGTGCCCATGTCGCCAATAAGGCTGTCATAACCCATGGGCATGGCGCTGATATCGTCGTCAATGGCCGCCAGCTTCGCCGCTTGCTGCACCCGTTGGTGATCGACCATAGGGTCATTGAATGCGATGTTGGAGCTGATCGTACCGGATAACAATACCTCGCCCTGCATGACGCTGGCACTGTGGGCGCGTAATGACGATGCGGCGCCGGCGCTGAGTGCCTGGCCATCGATATAAATTTCGCCCTTGCTGACAGGCAGCAGGTTCTGCATGACATGCAGCAGGGTCGATTTGCCACAGCCCGAGGGACCCAGAATACACAGGCAATCGCCGGGAAAAATCGCCAGGTCAAGTTCAGCCAGAATCCAGGGATGCTGGTCTGAATGGCGAAAACTGACCCGCTCCAACCGCAGCCCACCGTTGATGGGCAGTGCCAGGCGCTGGGTGTTGGCCGCATCGGTCGGCGCCAGCTGGATATCACTCAGGCGCTCCAGATGTAAGGACAACATCAGGAACCTAATGAACTCGTTGACCAGCGACGTTACCGCGCTGACAAGGTGACTGCGATAGGCCATAAATGCATACAGCATACCAATGCTCATGGTGCCGTTGAGGACCTGGTTAGCACCCAGGAAAATAACCAACACCTGAGAGATGCCGGCTATACCACTGTCGAGCAGGTCACGGCTCAAAGACAGCCAGCTCAAGCGGATATTGCTGTTGATGGCATCGTTAAAACGGTTCTGCCATTCGCTTTCGCGGGACTGCTCGGCGGCAAAACGCTTGATGGCGCTGATGGCACGAATGGACTCCATGAAGTTGGAATCAAGTTTGGCATTGGCAGCAATCTGCTCATGAGAACGATGTTTAGTGGGCAGGTAGAACAGCATTTGACTCACCAGATATAGCCCCAGTGCCAGCATCACAACCCCTGCCAGGGTCGGTGAATAGATAAATATCATTGTCAGGGTAGTGATTGCCATGACCCCATCCAACAATACTGTAATGGCGCTGCTGGTGATGAAGGCCTGCACTGGTTTGAGCGAGCCAAAGCGGGACACCACGTCGCCAAGATGGCGTTTGAGAAAATAGTCGGGTTTCAGGCTCAGCAGGCGATGAAACAACCGACTGCCGAATTTCAGGGACAGCTGGTTCGTCAGATAGATGTTGGCCCAGCCGCGGATACCCTGGGTCAATAAGGCAATCAGGTTGATCGCCAGAAAACCCAGGGCCAGCAGTAGCAACAGATCAGCATCGTGCTTGACCAGCACATCGTCCACCACCAGTTGCATGTAAAAGGGGCTGGCCAAGGCCACCAATTGTAGTATTGCCGACAGAAACAGGATCTGGCCAAGAATCGGCAGGATGCCTGGCAGGTTACCCAGAAAGGCGCTGAGAGAGAGTTTCCTGCGGCTGTCCTGGCGTTTGAAGTTGCTGTCTGGCGTTAGTTCGAGGGCGATGCCGGTAAAGTGCTGGGCGGCCTCGTCGATGGGGTATTTACGCTGGCCGATAGCCGGGTCATGAATCACGATACTGGTGCGGGTGGCGCGCGCAACCACGACAAAATGGTTGAAATCCCAGTGCAGAATGGCCGGCAGTTCCAGCTTACAAATTTCGCTGGCATCGCAGCGCAGGGCTCGGGCAGTCATTGAAGATTGGCCGGCGATGGTCATCAGATGTTTTAACGTAGCGCCTTGCTGGCTGATGCCAAAACGTTGGCGTAAGGTCGACAAATTTTCCAGGTGACCATGAAAGGCGGCGACCATGGCGATGCACGCCAGGCCGCATTCAGCAAACTCCGCCTGCAGAATGATGGGCAGGCGGTTGCTGCCGCCCAGGTGCAGGCCGCCAAGGAGTTGCATCAACCACCACCCCGGCCACGCATGATAAGCAGAGGTTCAAACAGCCAGTCAAGCAGGCTGCGTGATTCGAGGACAATATCGGCTTTTAATGTCATGCCCTCACGCAGTGCCACAGACTCCCCGTAGGCGTTGACGTGATCTGCGAGCAAGGCGATGCGGGCAAGATAGACCGGTGGCAGATCCCGCGGCAGATCAGTTTCGTCGAGGGCCGTCAGCGGGTGTCTGGAGACATCAAGCACCTGGCCGGGAAAACTGCCGAATTGCTGGTAGGGAAAGGCATCATAGAGCAGGTTGACCGCCTGGCCGGGTTCGATAAAGCCAATGGCATGGCTGGCTATCATCAACCGTGCCTGCAGAGTGCCGTCACTGGGCTCCAGGCTTAACAGCGGCATGCCAGGGGTGATATTTTCGCCGGCTTCATGCATGACATTGGCGATGCGACCTTGAATCGGCGCGCGGATTTCCTGGCGCAACTCTCGTTGCTGGTTGTTTCTGGCTTGTTCAAGCCGCGCAATTTCAGTGTCAATCTGCAGCAGGCCGGCGCGCCGCGTCGTCGGATTGTTGGCAAGAGTAATCTGCAGTTGGACCTGCTGGGCCTGCAGGTTTGCCAGATTGGCCTTTAGTTCAGTGGTCACTTGTTGGCTGCTGTACCAACGCTCTTCAAGCTCACTGAAGCTGAGACGGGATATCTGCGCGCGCTGCAGCAGGGCCAGGCTGGCCTCTCTGATCTGCAGGGTCTGGGCAGCTTTGAGTTCCTGCAGGGCAAGCATTTCGCGCTGCAGTGTTATGGCTTGCCCCAAGGCGGTGAGCTGGGCTTTGATTTTCTCCAGCTGGGTGTCGTTGTCGGCGGCTAATACTTCCCTGGCCTTATGTTGTTGCGTCAGCAGGCGCTCGTAGTCGGCCAGAGCATCATTGCCATGCTCAATTTGCTGCGGCAGGCTGGTACTGATAATCGCCAGCAATTGGCCTGCCTGCACACGTTGGCCAACAATTACCTGCAGGCGCTCTATTCGGCCTGGCCGTTCGGCGTAAATCCGCTTGGTGGTGACGCTGTATTCAAGATAGCCGGGAACGCTTGCTTTGCGAGCATAGTTATTGGTCACCAGAAAAACCCCGGCCGTGCTGACAATCACACCAATAAGCAGCGCCAGGCTGCTCAGATGGGGCGGTCCCAGCAGACGCGCGTGGCCGATGTTCTGCTGTTGCCGAAACAACAGGGACGTCGCAGTAAACAGGGGTTCTTCAGGCATGATAATCAGCCCCTGGTGGCGATCTGTGGGTGGTCCGGGTTGGCTGCCGCGGATGTTTGCAGCAGCATCTGTGGCACGTGAAACCAGTGTTGCCACTGTTCCGGATAGTGACTGATATGAGCGCTGCCAATATGGCAAAGCTGCTGGCCGATACGATTGCGTTGCGCCGTGGTGTCTTTTGGGGCGTGCAGTTGGGCAGCGCCGATCGGGGCGAGAAACCGACCCAGGCGATGCTGTCTGCTGGCATGGCAGACCAGCGGCAGGACGTCAGCCTGACCCAGTGTCGCCAGTGTTGCCGGGCCACTGACCAATTGCATGGCGCGCGCCAGGAATTCAACCTCCATGGTCTGACCATAGGTGCCTGGCAGATCAAACAGGGCCACCACCACATGACCGGCGCGCAGCGCCCGAACAACTTCCAGGGCGCGGCCGTCCGTATGACGAATAACATTCACGGGGTGGGTCAGGGAGCCAAAATGTTGAAACACCTGAGTCTCAAGGGTTGACGGGCCTTTTTTACGCAGAATGTAAATCTGCCGGTCAGCCGCCAGGCGATGGCGTAGTTTCAGCAGGGCCAGCAGGTAGTCACCCGCATGCAGGGTGGTGATAACCACCCCGCGGTTGACCTGTTGCAGATACTCAACGATCTCATCGAGATGGCCAAGTTGCATGGTTTCAGCCAGTGCCAGCGCCTGTGCCGGCGAGGCTTTATGCAGCGTCTGCCAGACAGCATAAGAGCGCTGGGCTTCATATACAGCGCGCTGGGCGATACGCCGAGCATTTTTTGCCGGCTCATGGAGAATGTCGCCGACAATGGCACACAAGGTGGCCTGGTAGGCCGCGTCCTGGCCCGCAGGTTTGCGCAAAGGGCGCAAGGCCTCGAAATGACAGGGGTTGGGCAGCGCCAGCATCATCGACAGGTCCGGTCGGAGGAATCTGTACTATGCGCTGCCGTGGGGGCGGCAACGAACGGAGATTGCCCCTAGCTACTGTAGGTTATCAGTTGTCTGTATTGTTGGTTTATAGTCGCCAGACACTTTCCTTGCAGGACGCGGATTTATGACACAGAAAAAAATTAACCCCAACGGCCTGCTGGCGGGTCGGGTGGCCATTGTTACGGGCGCCAGCCGCGGTATCGGTGAGGCAATAGCAGTTCGATACGCCATGGAAGGCGCCAGGGTGATTGTTTCAGCACGCACCGCAGAGGAGGGTGACCATGTCCTGCCTGGCAGCATAAATGCGGTGGTAAACAGGATAAGGGCCGCCGGTGGTGAGGCCCACGCCGTGCGCTGTGACCTGGCCCTGGCTGAACACCGGCAAAATCTTGTGGATGAGACCACGGCGGTGTTTGGGCCGGCTGATATTCTGGTGAATAATGCGGCAATCACCTACTTTGTGCGTATTGAAGACTTTCGAAAAAAACATTTTGACCTGATGTTTGAGGTGCAGGTGTATGCACCCCTGCATCTGGCCCAGTTACTCCTGCCGAAAATGCGGGAGCGCCAGCAGGGCTGGATCCTGAATATTTCATCCCATGCCGCTCTGCACCCCGACAAGACCGCCGGTGGTCGAGGAGGTACGGTTTATGGTATGTGCAAAGCTGCGCTTGAGCGTTTTACCACAGGTTTGGCAGCGGAGGTTTACCAGGACCATATCGGCGTTAATGTTATCTCTCCCGGCCTGGTGGCAACCCCCGGTGTGCTGCACCACAAGCTGGTGACAGCTGAGACGCCGCAGGAGCGTATTACGCCGGTGGAACACATGGCCGAAGCCTGCCTGCGGCTGGTCCACGGAGACCCGCAGGAAATGACCGGCAAGATTACCTATGCCGTTGACGTGCTGCGGGACTATCACCTGGCACCGGCAGCGCTATTGGCCTGAGGAACTCAGGCCAATGACATGCCGGTCTGGCCAACCTGTTGGCCGATCCTGGTCATATCAAATGGCGTCAGCTGGTAAACATAATAGTTGAGCCAGTTTGAGAACAGCAGGTTGCCGTGGCTCTTCCAGTTCACCACCGGCGGCCTGGTGGGGTCGTCATTGGGAAAGTAATTTTCAGGCAGGGCCGGCTGCAAGCCAGCGGCCAGGTCCCGTTCATACTCATCCTTCAGGCACAGGGGTTCATATTCCGAGTGACCGGTGACAAACAACTGACGACCGTCGCGACGGGCAATGATATAAGTGCCGGCAACTTCTGAGGCGGCAATCACCTCCAGGTCCGCAATGGCCTCGATGGCAGCCGCAGGTACTTCCGCGTAACGGGAGTGGGGGGCATCAAACAGATCATCAAAGCCGCGAACGATGGGTGAATAAGGCTGCACCAGGTGGTGCGGATAGACACCGGAAATTTTCTGCTCAAGGACCCGTTTCTGAATGCCGTAGTGATGATACATGGCCGCCTGTACTCCCCAGCACAGGTACATGGTGGATGTCACATGAGTGGTGGTCCAGTCCATGATGGCAGTGAGCTCCGGCCAGAAATAGACATCCCCAAAGGGCACCTGGCCAAGTGGGGCACCCGTCACAATCATGCCGTCGTATTTGTTGTCCCGAACCTGGCTGAAGTCCTTGTAGAAGGCGTCCATGTGTTCAATCGGGGTGTTCCTGGAAGGCCGGTCGGAGATGCGCATCAGGTCGATTTCTACCTGCAGGGGCGTATTCGACAACATCCGCAGCAGATGAATTTCAGTCTCGATTTTCTTCGGCATGAGGTTCAGCAGCAGAATATGCATTGGCCTGATGTCCTGGTGCTGGGCCTGGGTATCCGACATGCAGAAGATGTTCTCCTGCTGCAATACTTGTGACGCAGGCAGATTGTCTGGCAGTTTTAATGGCATAGTGGCGTTTCTCCCAAAAAAAAACCTACTCAGCTTGGGCTAAAGTAGGTTTCATACTCTTTAGCTGTATTTGTAAAGCGCCCGCAAGCTGAACTCAAATCGGCGCTGTTTTCTATGTCTGCTGCTGGGCCCCAGTATAGACCCAATTTGCCAGATATCAATCCGCTGGAAAACCGCCCTCACCGTAGGCTGCCTGCAGGCGTTTCATGCCTTTGATCCAGCGATCATAATCTGTGGCCTTGCGTTGCATATAGGTCAGTACTTCCTTGTGGGGCAAGACCAGAAAGCTTTCAGCATCCAGGGTTGCAATCACACTGTCACATAACTGCTCTGGTTCCATCATGCCATCGACACCAGCGACCCCGCCGCCTTCGATGTTTGCAGTCATGGCGGTCCGCACCGCCTGTGGGCACAGGGCTGAAACCTTGATACCTCGGTCACCGTAGGTCACCGCCAGCCATTCCGCATAGGCAACGGCGGCATGTTTTGTGACGGCATAGGGTGCGGAGCCAATCTGGGTCAGCAGGCCAGCGGCCGAGGCGGTGTTCAGAATATAGCCAGCGCCGCGCCTGAGCATGTCCGGCAGGGCTGCTCTGGTCGCATAAACATGCGCCATGACGTTAATTTCCCAGATACGCTGCCAGTCCTCATTGGGCGTTTCCGGCCCGCCACCGACGCCAATACCGGCATTGTTACAGAGCAGGTCGATCTGGCCGTAGTCCTGTTCGGTGGTCTTGATCAGGTGGATCACATCCTGTTCATTGGCGACGTCAGTCCTGATGGCCCTTGCCCCTGTTTCTTTGGCCAGGGCTTCGAGGCTGTCGGCATGCAGGTCTGCAATCACCACCTGGCGCGCGCCCTCTGCAATAAAACGCCTGGCCATGGCGCGACCTATGCCGCTGCCGGCGCCTGTGACGATGGCTACTTTGTCTTTGAGTTTCATGCTGTCTTTCCTCAGTAATCAGCTGCGAGCCAGCAGGGTGGCATAATTTACCCTGATTCGAAACCCCTTGTGCCGCGACGCTTACCTGCGTTCGACAGGCTCCTGGACCAGCAGTAGTAAGTCTGCCGGTGTTGCCAACAGGCTGGTAGCCCCGGCACTGAGTAGTTCCTGCCGGTCCCGAAAGCCCCACAACACACCCACGGCCTGCATTTCGCAGGTGCTGGCTGTCGCCATGTCCATAGCGGTATCACCTATCAAGGCGAGCCGCTGGCAGGGTATGCCCAGGGCTCTGGCGATCTGGCGGGCACCGGTGGGGTCGGGTTTGTGCGGCACGCTGGCGGAGAAACCGACCACCTGCTGAAATTCGATGTTCGGAAAAAAGTGGCTGACGCAGAGTTGGGTAAATGCCTGGTCTTTGTTGGACAGCACCGCCAGCGGTCGCGGGTCACGGGCAAGTTGCTGCAGCATGGCGCTGATGCCGGGGTAGGGCTGGGCGTCCTGCTGCCAACTGTTGGCATAGTCCTGCTGTTGCAGCGCCAGAGCCTGGTCAATCACCGCGTCGCTGCGGGCGTTGGCAGGCAGGCAACGCTCAACGCAGCGCCGCGCGCCATCACCGATAAAATATCGATAAGCATCCGTCGCGTGGGTGGCAAAGCCCAGTTGGGTCAGGACTCGGTTATAGCAGTTGGCGAGGCTGGTCAGGGTATCCAGCAGGGTACCATCCAGGTCGAAGATAAAGCCATCAATGGCGAAGGGCGCCTGGCCTTGTTGCGGCGCAGGTTGTTTGTTGCTGGTTTCAGGCCCGTGACTCAATAGATGCGGCTCCTTTGTCGCCTTGCGGCGTGTTGTTGTAGGTTGTTATAGGTTGTTGTTATTTGTCGGTTGTCGGTTGT
>JANQYP010000065.1:3253-15158 GCA_030728785.1 Pseudomonadales bacterium | reverse complement strand
GGTTGTTGGTTGTTGGTTGTTGTTGGCGGCAGGCGCTGTCGATGATTATGCCTGCAGCAACAGCGCCAACTGCTGCTTCGCAGCGGCTGTTGCAGCCTCTGGCGAGTTCAGGTAGTTGCGGCTCAGGCGCCGGAATTCGGCGGGTACCAACAGCGGCTCATTGGTCCCGGGCACCTCATCTACCAGGGCCAGATAGCCCAGGGTCTGGTGTGCAAGGCGGTAGATATCCTGGCTTAAGCGCTGCACCTGAATGGTCACCAGGAGCCTGAGTTCGGCGCTGTTGAGGGCTCTTGCGTGGGTGATCTGCAGTGCCGTGACAGCAATGCTGAGATGGGCAAGGGCGATGGCGAGATCCGCGTCGGCAAGGGCCTCCAGGCGGGTCAGCTGATCTGGCTCATGAGCTGGGGCGGCCTGGCGCGGCTGCTGTACCCAGGCCGCCAGCAGACAGAGCTGTTGGTAGTCCTCGCTGAGCTGCTCGACGGCATTCACTTGGGGTCCGTCCTGACCACCAGCGTGTTGGCCAGCATGTCATGCCAGCCCTGCTTGCGTGGTGCCAGGCCAATCCAGAAAAAGCCCAGGCCCAGGGGCAACAGACTGAGGTAATAGCCGATGTAACGAATCACCAGCTGCCGAGTGGTGGCCGGCCCGCCTGTGTGGGCGTCAACGATATGGCATTGCAGTAGCATCTTGCCGGGACTTGAGCCCCAGCGCATCCACAGAGCAACAAATACGCCTCCCACGAGCACCGTCTGGATGGATAGGTGAGTCAGCATCCCGCTGATCATCTGATTGACCTGCTGGGCATTAGTGAGGTCAACGCCCATTGACAAGGCCGGGCTGGTGAACAGCCACGTCAGGGGGTAGAGCAATATTGAGGCGAACAGGCTGTCGATGAGAAACGCCATAAAACGTCTGCGAAAGCCGACGTAGGCAAGGGTGCCGGGGGCTGCAGTGCTGGCGACAGTAGGGGCGCGCTTGAGCACTTACATGCGCTCCATCAGAAAGTCTTTAGCCTGGTTCAGCTGTGCCGCCAGAAAGTGATTGCCGCCGCGGTCCGGATGGAATTTCTGCATCAGTTTGCGGTGTGCGGCGATCACCATGTCGCGGCTGGCACCCGGCTCCAGACCCAATATCTGGTAGGCCTGAGCTTCGTTCATGGCGCCTTGCTGGCCGCTGCTGCTGGCTTGTGACTGCGCGTCGCGCCAGTTCGGATGCTGGCGGTCCAGATAGGCAGTGAGGACATTTGTGGAGTCGGTATCGGCCTGGCATTCAGCCAGCAGCAACTGTAGTTGGGGCAGTGCCAGGCTGGACAGACGCTGGCCGGAAAATTGGCCAGTAAGGATGTTGCCGTCCATGACGCCGGTGTCGTGGTCAAGGGTCATGCTGAAAAAGATGGTATCCAGGGCTGACTGTCCGCCTCCAGCCGCTCGGCCACCGGCGGCTGGGCCAGACGTTGCGCCGGCGAAGGCCCGTAACCGGCGCACCAGAGAGGCCAAGCCCAGACTGCGGCTGATCCAGGGCAGAATCCGGCTGATAAAGGGCAGTGCCACACCCAGCAGTGCAAACAACCAGTTTAGGCGCCCCGTAACGCCCAGGTAGACCAGTAGCAGGCCGGCAATCACGCTGGCATAAATCACCATAAACTGGCGCAATGTCACCTTGCGCCGACCCAGCAACATGCGCAGGCTGACAAATACCAGCAGGAGAATCAGCAGAGCCAGGGTTACGCGCAACATCTATTCATCCTTTAATTGACGGCTCAATAAACCCACCACCGGACGCGCTGTGGTGCTGAAATTCTGCAGGGCCTTTCGGCCACCCGCAGCATAGACTGCAACGGCTGTAAGGAGTTCACGAAGTTCGGCACCGCTGCGATGATCAAAAGGTACACAGGCGCCAGACGTCAGTTGGGCTATCTGCTGAAAAATCTGCGTGGCCTTGGCGGCATGGCCTTCCTGAAAGATAAAGACCGGTACATTTAACAGGCCCAGTTGCCCGGCGGTGACGGTCAAGGGATCTGCCGCTTCCTCGACCGCATCGCCGATAAAAACCAGGGCCTGAATTTTGTGCGCGCGGGCCTCGTTCACAGCATGGCTCAGCACCCTGCCTATCTGGGTCGCACCACCAAGACAGCGGACTGCGGCCATTTGCTGTTGCAACTGATCGGTGTTGGCACACCAGGCCTCGCTGTGGAACTGCTGAAAGCCGCGGTAGTAACACAGTTGCACCAGCAGCCCGCCAAGACTGCTGGTTTCAGCAAACATCTCGGCCTGGATCTGGCAGGCACTGTCCCAGGTGGGCTCGCGACTGGCAGTGGCATCCATGGCAAAGATCAGGCGTCCTGGCGTTTTGCCGCCGTGCCTGACGGGCGTTCTGGCAACAGTCTGGAGAAACTGACTGACGGCAGTTGAGCCGGCTTTGGCTGTCTCTTTAGGCGCTTCGTTAGGTATTGAGGGATCCTTGTGCATAGTTCCGGCTGCTCCGCCACCTGATTGACTTCTGATAATGAAAGGTTAACGTTACAGGCCCAAGGTTAGGGGTTTTAGGCATGGTGGGCAAATTAAAAAAGCTGGTGGTGGCGACGTCGAGTAGTGCCCTGTTTGACCTGCGGGAGAGTGACAGGGTCTATCGGGAGGAGGGCGTTGCCGCCTACGCCGCCTACCAGATTGCCCGCGAGGCCGAACCCCTGACGCCAGGTGATGCCTTCCCGCTGGTGAAAAAGCTGCTGCATCTCAATCAGTTGCTGGTCGGTGATGAGCAGGTTGAGGTCATATTGTTGTCCCGTAATACGGCAGATACGGGCTTGCGGGTCTTCAATTCAATCCAGCATCACCAGTTGCCCATTTCCCGCGCCGCTTTTACTGGCGGTTCGCCACCCTATCGATACATGCGGCCGTTTGGCTGCCATCTGTTTCTGTCCACCAATCCGGAAGATGTCCGCGAGGCCCTGGATAACGGCATGGCAGCAGCCAGTATTCTGCCGTCCACCCAGCAGGCCACTGATGACAAGCGTCTGCAGTTTGCCTTTGATGGCGATGCTGTGTTGTTTTCAGATGAAGCTGAACAGATTTACCAGGCATCAGGTCTGCACGCTTTCACCGCCAATGAACAGCAGGCCGCTGACCAACCTCTGATGGGTGGCCCCTTCAAGCCCTTCCTCGCGGCCCTGCACGAGTTGCAGAGTGAATTTCCCTCCGGCGAATGCCCCATTCGAACAGCGCTGGTGACGGCCCGGTCGGCGCCGTCCCATGAGCGTGTTATCAAGACCCTGCGAGCCTGGAATATCCGCCTCGATGAGTCCCTGTTTTTGGGCGGCATGAGCAAAGCCGAGTTTCTCAAGGCGTATGGTGCTGATGTGTTTTTTGATGACCAGGCAGAGCACTGTCGCCTGGCCAGCGAATATGTCGCCACCGGCCATGTACCTCATGGCATCAGCAATAAGAAACGCTAACCTGTCCTGCGTCCCGGCTTTTGTTCCTTGCCAGGTTGCAATGCCGAGGTACCTATTTATTCTTGAAAAGAATATTTGCTGATGTTTTTAGACGATTAACGCATATAATGGCCCCTTGCCGGCCCGTGGCCGCGGGGCCGCAAAGGTCCTGGGTCGCGGTGGATCGTCAAGTCTATAAACTCATGGTTCAGGTGGAACACACATGAAACTTCAGCAGCTCCGCTACATCTGGGAAGTCGCCCATCATGATCTGAATGTCTCGGTGACAGCCCAAAGTCTGTTTACCTCCCAGCCGGGCATCAGCAAACAAATTCGTTTGTTGGAAGATGAACTCGGCGTCGAGATCTTCTCCCGCAGTGGCAAGCACCTGAGCCGCGTCACGCCGGCAGGCAAAATCATTATCGAAAAAGCCGGTGAAATTCTTCACAAGGTGGCGAGCATCAAGCAGGTCGCCCAGGAATACAGCAACGAGAAGCAGGGTAGTCTTGCAGTAGCAACTACCCACACCCAGGCACGGTATGCGTTGCCCAGGGTGATTGGCGGTTTTATCGATCATTATCCGGATGTCTCTTTGCACATGCACCAGGGTAGTCCTTTGCAGATTGCTGAAATGGCAGCGGACGGGGTGGTCGACTTTGCCATTGCCACCGAGGGCCTGGAGCTGTTTGGTGATCTGGTGATGATGCCCTGTTATACGTGGAATCGCTGTATTGTGGTGCCGCGGGATCATCCGCTGGCGGCCCTGGGGCAGCTGACGCTGGAAGACGTGGCGCAGCATCCAATTGTTACCTATGTGTTTGGCTTCACCGGCCGCTCGAAACTTGACGAGGCATTTATGCATCGCGGTCTGGCACCTAAGGTGGTGTTTACAGCCACCGATGCCGACGTTATCAAGACCTATGTCAGGCTTGGCCTGGGTATCGGTATTATCGCTCAGATGGCTCATGATCCGGTCGAGGACAGTGATCTGGTGGCGCTGGATGCAAGCCATCTGTTTGAATCCAGCACCACCATGATTGGCTGTCGCCGGGGTACCTTCCTGCGGGGTTACATGTATGATTTTATCGAACTGTTTGCGCCGCACCTGAACCGCAAGATGGTAGATGCCGCCTTTGAGCGCAACAATCGCGCCGAACTGGACGCCTTGTTCAAGGATGTGGTGCTGCCGGTACTTTAGGAGCAGATGCCGACGAGCAGGCGCCTAGATATAGTCCAGGTCCGGGTTGTCGTTGAGAATCTCGGCCGCCTGCTGGCTCTGGCTGATACTGGTATTCAGGACCTCCCTGGCGAACTTGAAGTACACCGTATAGACCGTTTCCGCACCGGTCTCGGTTGTCACCAGAAAAAACGGTGCCCGGCTGACCTGCAGCCGCTCTGCCAGCAGCATGCCCGGTGATTGCGGGTCACGCTCGTCCGCCACCAGGACCGCGTCGATGCGGTCCATCTGGCCACTGCTTTGCAGTCGCGCCAGCACATCGGCGCATTTCTGGCAGGGTGAACCGTCAGCCAGGATCTTCTTCACCAGGGTTATTTTCACAGGGCTTTTACCGGCAGCAGATTCGCCCCATGGAGGCCGCATTCTCGTTGCGTTGCCGCTTCCCACCACCAGCGCCCGGCCCGTTCATGCTGGTTTGGGCCAATGGGGCGTGTACAGGGCTCGCAACCGATGCTCTGGTAACCCTGGTCATGGAGCGGATTGTAGGGCACGCCATGGTCGCGGATATATTGCCAGACATCAGCAGAGCGCCACTGGGCCAGGGGATTGTATTTTGTCAGCGGGCGCTCCGGGGTGCCAAAAGCCTCGTCGGGCTGCACCTGTGGGACGTCTGCCCGGGTTGGGCTCTGGTCTCGACGCTGGCCCGTGATCCAGGCATCGTAGTGCACCAGATGGCGGCGCAGGGGCGCGATCTTGCGCACGCTGCAACACTGCTGATGACCATCTGTATAAAAGCTGAACAGGCCCTTGGCCTTGACCATAGCAGCCAGATCGACAGCGTCCGGGCTCAGCAGGTCAATCTCAATGCCATAGTGGTTGCGCACCTGGTCAATGTAGCGATAGGTCTCGGGGTGCAGGCGCCCGGTATCCAGGCAAAATACCTCTACGGCGTCGCTGAGCTGGCAGGCCATATCAATCAGGACTACGTCCTCGGCGCCACTAAAGGACAGGGCCAGGCGGCCGTGGCTGGCAAAAGCCTGCTTGAGAAGGTTGTCGGGCTCGATTGGCATAGGATTCACTGACTTGGTTGAAGAACTGGCCAAGCCTAACAACGGTGCTACCAGCTTGTGAAATGGCATTAAGCAATATGCAAATAACCATTCTGCAGGCCAGTGTCTGCTGCTGTGGCCAGTGGCGCCGGGCTGGTATGGGGTTTTGCTTGCTATGCCGTGCGTCGCCGTGAAACAATTTGCCGCGGTTGAGTTTGAGTTCACGCCAGACGTCCTGGAAGCTCTGTTTAAGCATGCCTTAAACGCGCTTTAAGCGCGTCTTAAACTCGCACCAGGCCCTCTTCAAGTTATCACCATAGGAAAAAGCATGGATCTTGTCTGTTTAGATCTCGAAGGCGTACTGATACCAGAAATCTGGATTGCATTTGCGGAAAAAACCGGCATTGATGCCTTACGTGCCACTACCCGCGATATTCCGGACTATGATGTGCTGATGCAGCAACGCCTGCGTATCCTGCAGGAGCATCAGCTAAAATTGCAGGATATCCAGGAGGTCATTCAGACTCTGGCACCTATGGCTGGTGCCAAAGCATTTCTTGATGATTTGCGGGCGAATTACCAGGTCATTATTCTGTCGGATACGTTTTATGAGTTTGCCCAACCCATGATGCAGCAACTGGCCTGGCCAACCCTGTTCTGTCACCGGCTGGTGGTGAATGCGTCTGGTACGGTGACCGGCTATGAGTTACGCCAGAAGGACCCGAAGCGTATGTCGGTGCGTTCCCTGCACGCCCTCAACTACAGAATCTTTGCCGCCGGTGACTCCTATAACGATACCAGTATGCTCAGCGAGGCTGATGAAGGTTTCCTGTTCCGAGCGCCGGCGAATGTCATCCAGGAGTTCCCCCAGTACCGGGTAACGGAGGAGTATAGCGAGCTGCGCCGCTTTATCGATGAGGCAGCAGCGCGCTAGCTGGGTTCAGCCCGGCGCCATGTTGAAGCCGGGTATGTTGCCCGGTTCTCGAAGTGCCGCCAGCACCTCGCTGATAAAGTTGACCTTAAGTAGGGATTCGGCATATTCCTGGTCGGCGTTGGAGTCGGCAACAATGCCGCCGCCACCCCAGTAGTGCAGGGTATCAGCACCGCAGACCAGGGTCCTGATGGGCAGGTTAGTGTCCAGATTGCCGTGATAACTGTAGTAGCCGATAGCGCCGCAGTAAGCGTTGCGCCGAACCGGCTCAAGGTCATCAATAATCTCCATGGCCCTGCGTTTTGGCGCACCGGTGACAGATCCGCCAGGAAAACAGGCGCGCAACAAATCCATCGCGTTGAGGCCTGGCCGCAGTTCGCCGCTAATGGTGCTTACCAGGTGATGGACGCTGGCAAACGACACCAGTTCAAACAGTGTCTCAACCTTAATGGAGCCGGGCACTGCGGTTTTGCCCAGGTCATTGCGCAGCAGGTCGACGATCATCAGGTTTTCGGCCCGGTCTTTGTCGCTGTGCTGCAACTCCATGGCGAGGCGCTGGTCTTCTGCCGGATCTGAGTGCCTGGCACGGGTGCCCTTAATGGGTTGGGTCACTATTCTGCGGCCTTCCAGGCGCACCAGGCGTTCTGGTGAAAAACTCAAAATAGCAGCGTCGGGGGTCAGCAGGCAGGCCGAAAAAGGCGCCCGTTGGCGCGATCGCAGGGCGGCATAGAGGCCCACCGGGTTGCCCTGGTAAAAGGCACTGAATCGTTGAGTGTAGTTCACCTGATAGCAGTCGCCGGCGAGAATAAAGTCCTTGATGGTATTGAAGGCGCGGTTATATTCAGCCTGGCTGATACTTGCCTGGATGGGGCTGGTGGTCTTGAACGCCAGTTCTGGCGGGGCACTGTTGTTCAGCAGCAGGTCCAGCAGATGGGCGCGCCGGGCAGCACTGACGGCCGGTGCACAGACCAGGTGGGTGGTGCGCAGATGATGGTCGATGCTGATGAATGCATCGTAGATGCCCACCAGCATGTCTGGCATGGCAACATCGGCAGGTGCAGGATGCTCTGCGCCCTGCAGGTCTGGCGGTCGGCTATCGCGGTTTAGCTCATAGCCAAAATAGCCTGCAGCACCGCCCTGAAAGGGCAGGTCCAGGGGACAGCAGGTGCTCGGTCGATGGGCCTCCATAACGCGCTGCACGGCAGCAAAGGCATCACCGTTGACTACCGCGCCGTTAACCTGGACAACGCCGTTGCGGGCACTGATGACCTGACTCGGGGCGGCGCCGATAATATCGTAACGCTGGTTAACAGCCTTGTGGCTCTCCAGAACAAAAGGCAGAGGCTCGCGCTCGAGGCGCCGAAACCAGCTGAAGGCATCGGTGGCGAAGGGCAGGGATTGCAGGTGCCAGGGCATAATGGGATCAGTGACCAACGAAGCGCTGAGTTTACCTTTGCGAGCAGGCCAGGACTAATATTTACGCCCGGTTTCGGCAGATTTCTGTATACTTGGGACCTTTTTACCAGTGTCATTGACGGGAGAAACCTATGCCGAGTGCCGGCCAGAAATTCAGACAAGCGATACTTGCGGAGCGTCCTCTGCAGGTTGTCGGAACGATCAATGCTTATACAGCCATCATGGCGGAGGCCTCGGGCTACAAGGCAATTTACCTGTCAGGTGCCGGGGTGGCTAACGCTTCCTACGGGCTGCCAGACCTGGGCATGACCTCCCTCGACAATGTCCTGGAAGATGTGCGTCGAATCACCAGCGCCAGCAGCCTGCCGATGTTGGTGGATATTGATACGGGCTGGGGCGGGGCGTTTAATATCGCGCGCTCGGTAAAAGAAATGATCAAAGCCGGTGCTGCGGGTGTCCATATTGAGGACCAGGTGGCACAGAAACGTTGTGGTCACAGGCCCAACAAAGAGATTGTCAGCCGCACCGAGATGGCCGACAGGATCAAGGCGGCAGTGGATGCCAAGACCGATGATGACTTTGTGATTATGGCGCGGACCGATGCGCTGGCCGTGGTGGGTCTGGAGGAAGTGATTCTGCGGGCAAAAATTTGTGAGGAGGCAGGTGCCGATGCAATTTTTGCAGAGGCTATGACTAGCCTGGATATGTACCAGCAGGTGGTTGATGCGGTGAATGTGCCGGTGCTGGCGAATATCACCGAATTTGGTGCGACGCCGTGTTTTACCACGGCTGAACTGGCAACAGCAGGTATTAAGATGGCGCTGTATCCCTTGTCAGCCTTTCGCGCGATGAATGCGGCGGCACTGAATGTCTACCGTACCCTGCGCCAGGACGGTACCCAGGCAAGCGTCATTGATACCATGCAGACTCGGGCTGAGCTCTACGAATTTCTGGGCTATCACGAATACGAAAACAAGCTCGACGAATTGTTCAGCCAGGAAGCCGGAAACTAAGGGCCTGTCGAACTTAGGCGGCTGCTGCAGATAAAAACAACAATACCGACAATTTAAAACCACAAGAGTAGAGGACATTCCTATGGCAGAAAAGAAATTGGGTGGCGCTGGCCTGCGCGGCCAGTCAGCTGGTTCAACAGCCCTGTGTACAGTGGGCAAAGAGGGTGCTGGCCTGACCTACCGGGGTTATAGCATTGAAGATCTGGCCGCTAACGCGACCTTTGAGGAAGTGGCTTACATGTTGCTCTACGGTGAGCTCCCCACCAAAACCGAACTTGCGGCATACATCGCCAAGCTCACTGCCCAGCGCAGCCTGCCTGATGCTCTGAAGCAGGTGCTGGAACTGATCCCTGCAAGCACCCACCCCATGGACGTCATGCGTACGGGTTGCTCCATGCTCGGTAACCTTGAGCCGGAGAACAGTTTTGCACAGCAACAGGAAGCCTCGGATCGATTGTTGGCGGCACTGCCGGCCATCATCTGCTACTGGTATCGGTTCAGTCATGATGGTGTGCGCATTGACACCAACACGGGCGAAGCCACTATTGGTGGTCATTTCCTGAAGATGCTAAGTGGCAAAACGCCTTCCGACATGCACCGCCAGGTCATGAACTGTTCGCTGATTCTGTATGCAGAGCATGAGTTCAACGCCAGTACCTTTACTGCCCGGGTCTGTGCTGCCACCTTGTCCGACATGTATTCCTGTGTGACCGGTGCCATTGGTACCCTGCGCGGGCCGCTGCACGGTGGTGCCAACGAGGCCGCCATGGAATTGATCGAGAGATTCAAGACGCCGGAGGAGGCTGTTGCCGGGATCCACAAAATGCTGGCAGAGAAAGCCACCATTATGGGTTTTGGTCATGCTATCTACAGCACCCACGATCCGCGTAACGCCATTATCAAGGAGTGGGCTGAGAAACTCGCCGAAGAAGCCGGTGACAGCACCTTGTATGACATATCCGTGGCTGTGGCAAAGACCATGTGGGACGAGAAAAAACTGTTCCCCAATGCGGACTTCTTTCACGCCTCAGCCTACAACTACATGGGCATTCCTACCAAGATCTTTACCCCGATCTTTGTCATGTCCCGGGTTACTGGCTGGGCAGCCCATGTCATTGAGCAGCGATCCAACAATCGGCTGATCCGGCCCAGTGCTGATTATATTGGGCCTGACAATCGGCCCTATACGCCTATCGACCAGCGTGGCTAGGCTTTAGTGGCCAGGCTTTAACCCTCGGGTATATACCCGGGGGTTAAGACCCGGACCATAAAAAAAGACGGCCTGCGCCTTAGCAGGCCGTCTTTTTTTTGCGCGTCAGCAGAGGTTCCCTAGAGATCAAATTTGATACCTTGTGCCAGGGGTAAGTCAGCAGAGTAGTTGATGGTATTAGTGCTGCGGCGCATATAGCCTTTCCAGGCGTCGGAGCCCGACTCGCGGCCGCCACCCGTGGCCTTTTCACCACCAAAGGCACCACCTACCTCGGCACCACTGGTACCAATGTTGACATTGGTGATACCACAGTCGCTGCCCGTCGCCGATGTAAAGGTTTCTGCTTCACGGACGTTGTTGGTAAATATCGCTGATGACAGTCCCTGGGGCACAGCGTTGTTCGCTGCAATCGCTTCATCCAGGCTGGCGTAGCTGAACATATACAGGATCGGTGCAAAGGTTTCCTCAAAGACATTGGTCTCGCTGCTCGGCATAACAACCAGGGCTGGGCGCACATAATAGGCCTTGGGCAGGTCGCTGATGGCCAGGCGCTCGCCGCCGATAATTGTGGCACCTTTGGCGGCGGCCACTTGCAGGGCAGCCTGCATTTTGTCGAAGGCCAGTTGGTCAATCAGTGGTCCTACCAGATTGCCAGCCTTTAATGGATTACCAACGGTCACTGAGCCGTAGGCTGCTGTCAGGCGCTGCGCCAGCTCGGCATGCAGTGAGGCATGAACAAACAGGCGCCGAGTAGACGTACAACGTTGGCCGGCGGTGCCCACCGCACCAAAGACGATGGCCCTGACGGCCATGTCCAGATCGGCTGTCGGGCAGACAATAATGGCATTGTTGCCGCCCAGTTCCAGTATGGCCCGGCCCATGCGCGCGGCCACCCTGGGTGCCACCGCTTGACCCATGGCGCAACTGCCAGTGGCGCTGACCAGCGGTACCCGCGGGTCATCCACGACCAGGCTGGCGTGACTGGCAGCACCGATCAGCAGCTGGCTCAGGTGGTCTGGGGCATCACCAAAGTCAGCAATAGCCATATCCATGATGGCCTGGCAGGCGAGGGCCGTGAGGGGGGTCTTCTCGGAAGGTTTCCAGATCACAGGGTTGCCGCAGACAATAGCCAACGCAGTATTCCACGACCAGACAGCAACAGGGAAATTGAAGGCTGAGATCACCAGCACAGGACCCAGCGGGTGCCAGTTTTCCTGCATTTTGTGTTGCGGCCGCTCAGACGCAATGGTCAGGCCATACAACTGGCGTGACAGTCCTACGGCGAAGTCACAGATATCAATCATCTCCTGCACTTCTCCCAGGCCTTCCTGAAGGATTTTGCCGGACTCCAGGCTCACCAATTCGCCGAGGTGCTGCTTGTGGTCACGCAACCTGTTGCCCAGCAGGCGCACCAGCTCACCTCGTCTTGGTGCCGGTACCTGGCGCCAGGCCTGGAATGCCATGGTGGCCTGGTTTACAAGGGTGCTGACCGCAGCGACCGGGGTCGTGTGAACCCGGGCAACAACCTGGCCGTCGACAGGGCTGGTGACTGTCAGGTCGCCGCTGGTGTAGAGTCCAGGGTCAACGCCCAACTGCCTGAGTACCTCGATTACGCTGGTCTGGATATCCATCTGTTGTGTCCTTATATTCCTTGATGACTTGTAGTCGTGATGACTTGT
>JANQYP010000065.1:0-3153 GCA_030728785.1 Pseudomonadales bacterium | reverse complement strand
TGATGACTTGTAGTCGTGATGACTTGTTGCCGGGATGACTTGTTGCTGCTGGCTGGCTTAATGCAGTTGTCACCCCGCTGGGGCCTGTGGTGGTTACTGGTGGCAGCCAGGGGTGTGCTGGTTGACGGCATACACCCTACCAAAACGGTTGTGCAGAAACAGGTCTAAATCGATATTTTCCTGCCTGATAAAGCCACGGTTGGGGATTTCACCGTTGCGCAGCAGATCCAGTACTGCACAGATGCTGGAGGCTGTGGTGATCTGGATAGCGCTGCGCTGGATGCCGCGGATTTTCCGGCCATAAATTTTGTTGGCATAGGTTTCCTGAATCAGGTGACGTTGTTGCTTGCCGCTGACGGTGACAAATACCAGTACCACATCCTGCAGCGTGGCAGGCACGGCATTCTCCAGCACATCCTTGAGCAGGTCGCGACGATCCTTGAGGCGCAGGTCGTGCAGCAGGGTTTTCATGATATCCCGGTGTCCCGGGTAGCGAATGGTCTGGTAGCTCAAGCTCTTGACCTTACCACTGAGGGTTTCAGCCAGTGAGCCGATGCCGCCGGAGGTATTAAATGTTTCATAACTCATGCCGTCCAGGGAGAAATGTTGCAGATTCTCCAGCGCCGGTGTCTGCCTGAGTTCGCCATCTTCGATACAGACGCAGGGTTCGCAGTATTCGTTGATAACCCCGTCTGTACTCCAGGTCAGGTTGTAGTTCAGTGAGTTGGAGGGATACTGGGGCAGGGCACCGACACACATGCGAATCGACTCAAGTTCGTCGAAGCCCCTGGCAATGTTCTGGGTAACAATGGAAATAAACCCTGGCGCCAGGCCGCACTGAGGGATAAAGGCTGACTCAGCCTTGGCTGCCAGGGTCTTGACAAAGTTGGTGCTGGCCACGTCTTCCGTTAGGTCGAGATAATGACAACCCACTTCAAACGCCGTGGTGGCAATGGTTTTGGTGAGGTAAAAAGGTGTGGAACTTAGTACCGCAAAATGCCCGGCAAGGGTTTTTGCCAGTGTTACCGGATCGTTGACATCCTGCTGCACGGTTTTGAGCAGGGGGTGAGGTGTAAAATGCGCCAGTGTTTCAGCCAATGCATCCACCAGAGTCACCTGGTAGTCGCCTGAGTCCAGCAACAGGTCAACGATGGTTTCGCCAATTTTGCCGGCGCCAATGATCGCAATGGGGGTAGGTTGTTGCATAGAACACTCCTTTAACAAGATGCCTGTGGATGACCGACATTGGAAAGATAGAGTGTGTGGTGTATTTCAAACAGATTGAAGAGTTAAAAAAAGTAAAATGCCTGTGTAATATTACATATTGATAATTTTATAGAGCAATTTGATGAAATATCTCGACCAACAACTGCTTGCCAGCCTGCGCGACAATGCCCGCAACAGTACCTCGGAGATTGCGCGCAAGCTGGGCGTGTCGCGATCCACTGTGAACAGCCGCATCAAGCGCCTGGAGGACTTGGGTGTGATTCAGGGTTATACGGTGATGTTTGGTGCAGAGCATCTGCAGCAGCAGGTCAGTGCCCATGTGCTGATTATTGTTAACCAGAAACTGACGGGGCGTACTTACCTGGCCCTGCGGGATATCCCTCAGGTCAACAGCCTGTATGCCGTAAGCGGGGATTTTGATCTGATGGCGGAGATCTCGGCAGAATCAACCGCCGAAATCAGCCGAGTGCTGGACCAGATTGGTAACCTTGAAGGGGTCGAGCGGACCAATTCGTCATTGATCCTGGAGACCAAATTCCGCCGCTGAGGCGCGTGACCAGGGGACCTCTAGCGCCCTGGAGAGGACGCCTGGCGCAGGCGGGACTGATGGTTCATGACCTTTATCACGTAGCGACGGGTCTCGGCATAGGGTGGGATGCCGCTGTATTTGTCGACACTGCCGGCGCCCGCGTTGTAGGCCGCCAGTACCAATGGCACCTGGCCCTCGAAACGTCGCATCAGGTAGCTGAGGTGTTGTACGCCGGCATAAATATTTTCTCGTGGGTTGAGGCGATTCTTAACCTGGTAAAGAGCGGCTGTATCGGTCATCAGCTGCATCAAGCCAGTGGCGCCAGCCTTGGAGACGGCATTGGGGTTGAAGTTTGACTCGACGGCAATCACCGCCTCCACCAGCACCGGGTCGACAGAAAATTGTGCGGCTGCATCGGCAATATAGTGGCGGTACTCGCCAGGACGGTTGTTGCGCGCCGCTGCCGCTGGCCGCGGCGTTACAGCGGCATAATCCGCAGCAGGGCGATTGGCAAGAATATGCCCGGCATTTGCCAGGGAGCTGCGATGGCTCAGCAGGTGGTACTGGTTGCGGTTGTCTGTCAGGGGCCTGTCGCTGACCAGGCGCTCTCCATCTGGGCCGGCATAGATGTAAACATCTGCCACGACTGCTGTACTGCCCAACAGCAGTGCCGTCAGCAGCATTAGCCTGAGCCGCAAGGCTGCACCGGGCAGTTGGCTGAACCTTGCTTGCATCATTAGTTTTGGTCCGGCAAAAGTTCACCCACGGCGACGGCTCCTTTTGGTATGCTGGCGGATACTAGCTGTTTTCCAGCTGCCGTCAAAAACTAATTCTGCCCGACGGCCTTGGCTGGCGGCTGAAAGCTGACAACAGTCTTTTAAAGTCACTGAGGAGCACCCCATGACCTGTGTTTTACCCGATCTCTGCGATGCTTATCCGGCCCTGGTGCGCGTTGCTGCGCCTTTATTGCGTAACTTTGGCGGGCGCGCGGCTTTTGGTGGCGAGATTGTGACCATCAAGTGTCATGAAGACAATTCCCTGGTGGCTCAGTTGGTCGAAACCCCCGGTGCCGGCAAGGTGCTGGTGGTGGATGGTGGCGGCAGTCTGCGTTGCGGCCTGCTGGGCGACAATCTGGCGCTGCAGGCTGTGCAAAACAACTGGCAAGGGATTGTCGTCTATGGCTGCATCCGGGATGTGGATATTATTGCCACCCTGGACCTGGGTGTGCAGGCCCTGGCAAGTCACCCCATGAAAAGTGTCAAGCGGAACTTTGGTCTGCTGAATGAGGTTGTCAGTTTTGCCGGCATTGACTTTATCCCCGGCGAATACCTGTATGCCGACAACAATGGCTTACTGGTCGCCAGCGAAGCGCTGTTGCTTGATTGACAGACCCCTAG
>JANQYP010000064.1 GCA_030728785.1 Pseudomonadales bacterium | reverse complement strand
AGAGCAGGGGAATGTATGAATATTGATCAACGCACTGAGAGGCAGGAGGTTGACTCAAAGGCGCTCAGGGGCTGCATCGTAAGCACTCACTTACACTGCTGTGATGTGCCTGAGTAGTCTGGTTTCTACCCTAAATTCTCACAAGTTATTCTTTAGGGTCACTGTGGCCCGCGTCAGCATGAATCTAGGTTCTGCATTGCCCTTCGCTTAGATGGAGCTACAGGTCACGAGCAAAGCGAGTGGCAGGTCTAGCCCGAATTATCCGTTCCACATCGAGTAGGGGCGCATATTTCAATTTACCGAGAGCTTCCTGCAATCTTTCAGCCGTAAAACCACTGCCGTAAGCCTCACCGGTTGATCCGGTACTCCTTCCTACAAAATTCTCGGCAAGTTCATCGGACTCCCCGCTTTGCCTGAAGAGGTCTTTTACGTTGTGTCTTAAAGAATGGAAGCTCGTCTTGTCAGTCTTGATATTCATATTCTTTAGGTAGCGACCAAACCACTTTGAGAAAATACTTGAGTAAGTACCGTCACTGGCCATTCCTGCGTCAGGGAAAAGTCGTTGTGATTTGCCGGTGGTTTTGCGCATCTTCAAGTGCTCTAAAATTCCCAGCTGGATCAGGGAGGGATGTATAGGCACTAGCCGTCGAGAATGTGGTGACTTCAATCGTTGGTCTTCATGATTTTGGTTTAGATCAAACACCCAAATTCCGTCCTGTGAGTAAACATCCTCTACATAAAGTTGAAGAATTTCCTGCAATCTCATACCAGTGAACAAACCGATCAGCGGAACCCAGTATTTGTGTGATTGATTGGGGACAATTCCACCTTCTAAATGACAGCTCGCAAGCGACTTGCAGCCAGTAAACAAGGGTGATGCAAATAATCTGGATAGCTGATCCCTGCTGAATGGATACCGCTGCTCTCGCTGACTCTTCTTTGCGACTTTACTATTGCCGCGACCCATAAAAGGGTTCTTGCCTTCGTAATCTAGTTCGTTGGTCGCAAAACCATAAAGGGTGCTCATGCACTGGAGGTAGTTATTGATGGTGGTCTGGCTAAATAACTTAGCTTGATCGACTTGCGCTGCAACAACACTGGCGCTGGGTGTGAGCGAAGGATACTTCTTGCTAGCGTTCGACGGCGCAGACTGCAGGTGTTCTTTGTAGGCCCTAACCTGAATCGATGTGACGGATGCTAAGGTTCTCTGAGTAGCGTCTAAACCATCTAGCTCGTGAGTATAGCGTAGGAAATAGTTGAACTTTGCCGTTTGGCTATTGAGCTGTTTAGAGTCCCAATTTGTCTGCTGGTCACCTAAATACTTGCTGATGGCCACTTCAAAAGACAGTCCATCTGGATCTTTATTCAGCGGTGGCAGGTAAGTGCTGGTTGTGCCCGACGCTATAGGAATCATTCGGGGGTTCTCGCAGTCACCTTTTATGATGAGTTCTGCATCTACGTGGGAATCCGCTAAGACTTTCAGTACGGATCGGCACAATTGCTCATAGGCAGCATTTCCCTGAGGTATCGCAAGACTATCGGTTGTCAGTACCCTATCCACGACTGGCATAGCGTTGGATTGACGAACATCCTGTATCAGAGGTGCTAAATCTTGATTTTCTAAAAGTTTTGCACTCAGTTTAATTTCATCAAATAGCTCGTCAAACTTATCTGCCATCTCTAGAGCGATCTTTCTAGCGATCTTGATATCCCGAGTTGCTAGCGATCGTATAACCTCTCGCTGTCTGACAATAGATCTAATGTCTAATGGGACAATACGCCTGAAGTAGAAGATGGCGTTTCGGCAGAAAAGATAAGGATAGGTGTTCATAATGTATCACCAAATGTAGCAAAAGCTCATATTTGGCTGACATCGTTGCAGTTGAGTACCTAATAACTTGATGAAATTATTAGGTATTCTAAGAATGTGGTGGAGGCGGCGGGGATCGAACCCGCGTCCGTCAGTACTCTGCCTTCGGCTCTACATGCTTAGTTCGTTTATTATTTAACCTTTCACTGGCCCAGCGAACAGGGATTAAAAGGCGAGCTTGCTTTAGTTTTAGCTGTGTCAGCCACAAGCGGGGCTTGGCAGCGGTCCCATGAGACGCGCACTCGGTTTGAATACATGGGCACATCCGCCCCGAGTCAAGCTTAACTTATTCTAAAAAACGAATTTTTTAGTTTAAGCGGCTAATGCGTAGTTTTCGTCGTTGGCAACTATAAAAGTTACAGCGATTGATTTACGAGAGTCACTACCCTCTCGGCATGCACCTTGGGTTTCGTTACCAGCGTCGAATCCAGATCGCCCCCAGTAAAAAACACTAAAGTTATTGGCCAGCCGTGGCCAAGTGGTTATCTTACAGGACTTTAATTGGAGACACCCACGACTTGTTCAAGTACTGGCGATAAAAATTACTTGTTGTGGGCTTTCATAATCCGTGACTTGTCCCGGTTCCAGTCCCGGTCTTTCATGGTGGCGCGCTTGTCGAACTCTTTTTTACCCGTGGCCAGGGCGATTTCAAGCTTCACCTTATTGCCCTTCCAATACATGGCCACGGGCACACAGGTCTGGCCCTTCTGCTGGGTGGCGCTGATGAGGCGCGCCAGCTCGCGTTTATGCAGCAGCAACTTACGGGCCCGCATGGGTTCCGCAACCACGTGGGTAGAGGCGGTCTTCAACGGCGTGATGTTGCAGGCCACCAGTTCAGCCTCGCCATTTTTGAAGAATATATAGGTGTCGCCGAGCTGGACCTTACCCTCTCGAATCGACTTGATCTCCCAACCGGTTAAGACCAGGCCAGCCTCAAAACGGTCGTGCAGCTGATAGTCAAACGTCGCGCGTTTATTGCGGGCGATGCTGCCAGGGGATGTTTTGGCTTTGGGTGCGGCCATGGTTGCTCTTCCGTTGGGGCCGCCATTATAGGCGGGAGCGCCGGAAAGTACACCGGCGACTGATCACGCAGTTGTTGAGGCGCGGGACTAAATCGCTGACAATGCCACGTCGGATAATAAGCGGGTGTGATTAATGGCGTTAGGCTCAGAGTCAATACATGGCATGTGGTCGTCGCGGCTGATGTTTATTCTGGCTGCGGCTGGTTCCGCGGTGGGTCTGGGCAACATCTGGCGTTTCCCCTATGTGGCGGGTGAAAACGGTGGTGGTGCGTTTGTACTGGTGTACATCGGCTGCATCTTTCTTATCGGGGTTCCCATTATGGCCTCCGAAATTCTGATGGGGCGTGCCGGCCGGCAAAGCCCTATTAATACCATGCGCGACCTGGTGGCACACTCCAATGCCAACCCGCTCTGGCAGGTGATCGGCTGGATGGGCGCCTTGGCGGGATTTATGATCCTGTCTTTTTATTCGGTGATTGCCGGTTGGGCCATCTCCTATATGTTGCAAATGGCTGCTGGCGATTTTACCGGTGGTGATGCGGTGCAGGCCCAGGAGGCTTTTGGCGCCCTGACGGGTGATCCCGTTACCGTGGTGGGTTTGCACACGGTGTTTATGTTGCTGACCATGGGCATTGCTGCCCGTGGGGTTGGCGCCGGTCTTGAAACCACTGTCAGGATACTGATGCCTGCGCTGTTTTTCCTGCTGATTGTGCTGGTGGTGTATGCCGGGGTGACCTCAGGTAAGTTTATCGAGGGTCTGCAGTTCCTGTTTTCCTTTAACGTCGACAAGCTCACCTGGAATGGTGTGCTGATTGCCATGGGCCAGGCATTTTTCACCCTCAGCCTGGGTATGGGGGCGATCATGGCCTATGGCGCCTATATGCCCAAAGATGTCTCTGTGCTGGGCACAGCGACGATGATTGCACTGTTGGATACGGCTGTCGCACTGATGTCTGGGATGGTGATTTTTCCCCTGGTCTTCGCCAATGGCTTGGAGAGTTCCGCCGGCCCCGGCCTGATGTTTGTGACCCTGCCCCTGGCCTTTGGGCATATGACCGGCGGGGCTTTTTTTGGTGCGATATTCTTTTTGCTGGTGACCTTTGCAGCCATCACCTCGTCAATCTCCCTGGTAGAGCCGGCGATCGCCTGGCTGATTGAAAGGCTCAAAGCCTCGCGAGTCAAAGCGGCCCTGCTGGTGGGTGGTCTGGCTTGGTTGTTTGGTCTTGGCAGTGCGTTTTCTTTTAATATCTGGTCAGACCTGCATTTTGTCGGCGACAAGACCTTCTTTGATGTGATGGATTTCACCTCAAACAATATCCTGTTACCCCTGGGCGGGGTTTTTATTGCGCTGTTTGCCGGCTGGGCCATTGATCAGGAAATCACCCGCGACCAGTTGGCGGTGAGCCCGCGGGTGTATGCCACCTGGCGTTTTGTGACCCGGTTTATTGCCCCGGCAGCCGTGTTTGTGGTGTTTGTGCTGGCGTTCTTTTAAAACTTATGGACACCGTAAAACGCTCTGCACTGGTGCCTTATTCGCCACTGCAGATGTACAACATAATTAATGATGTGGAGCGCTATCCGGCTTTCCTGCCCTGGTGTGTGGGGAGCGAGGTGCTGATGGCGTCCGAGACGGAACTGGTTGCCCGGTTGGACCTGGCCCGTGGTGGTTTGAGCCAGAGTTTTACTACCCGCAATCAGCTGTCGCCGCCCCATGGTATGCGCCTGGAATTGATCGAAGGGCCGTTTTCGGCACTGTCGGGTGTTTGGACGCTGCAACAGCTGGGCGATGATGGCTGCAAAATCAGCATGCAACTGCGCTTTGAGTTTAACAGCCACCTGATGAACGCCACCCTCGGCAGGGTCTTTACTGGCGCTGCAGATAAGCTGGTAGACGCCTTTTGCCTGCGCGCCGACCAGATCTATGGCCGCTGACCTGCAGATCAAAGTAGTTTATATAGAGCCGGGCGCGGAGCAGGTGGTGACAATTGCGCTGCACCCGGGTGCCCGTGTTGCTGATGCGCTGCAGGCCTGTGGACTGGCTGTTACTGCGGACGTGGATCTGGCAGCACTGGCTGTGGGTATTTATGGTCGGTTGGCGACCCTGGCAACGCCTTTGCAGGATCTTGACCGGGTTGAAATTTATCGGCCGCTGCTGCGTGACCCAAAAGAAGCACGGCGCCAGCGGGCCCGCAAGGGCTCAGGGCCGCGTTAACAGCAGGTTTTGCTGAGCTTTGTCGCAGTGCTGCTGTGCAGAGCTTTTGGGCAGGTTCTGGCGCCCGGTTCAGGACTCGGCAGAAAGGGCGGCAATGGCCTCGCTGGGCAGGAAGTCGCCATCAAAATGGCTCAGGCGCTCCTCAACAAAATACAGGTGCAGTGAGCGGATAATCACCTCGCCGCCGCCAATCTGGACAGTATTGATGTAATCCCAGCGATTCTGGTTCAGGGAGTCGTCAATCACCGCATTGCCGAGCACAAAGCGCACTTGGCTTTTGCTCATGCCGGGCTTGAGTTTGTCGATCATGGTCTGGCTGATGACGTTCCCCTGCTGGATATTGAAACGATAGACGCCAGGGAAGCCAAAGCTGCTGCAACTGGCGACGAGGCCGCAAAGGATGAGTAAGGTGACGATGCTGGTGAGCTGGCGTTTAATCAACGGTTTAGTCAATCGTGTAGTCAATCGTGCAGTCAATTGTGTAGTCAATGTAGTCTTGGTCCTTCCAATTTAATGACAAATGCGGATACTGGGCGCTAGTGTATCCCGCAAAGACGTTCTTCACCATGGCCGTAGAATCCCAGGAACTCAAAGACGCGGGTCTCAAGATCACCCTGCCGCGCATTAAGATCCTCCAGATCCTCGAAAGTTCAAAGGTTCATCACCTGAGCGCTGAGGATGTGTATAAGCTCCTGCTCCAAAATGAGGACGAAATCGGGCTGGCGACTGTCTACCGAGTATTAACCCAGTTTGAAGACGCCGGACTTGTCATTCGTCACCATTTTGAAGGGGGCCACTCGGTTTTCGAACTGTCTACGGACGATCACCATGATCATCTGGTTTGCGTCAAGTGCGGCCGGGTTGAAGAATTCCACGACGAAGAAATTGAGCGGCGGCAGCGCAGTATTGCCCTGCAGAAAGGGTTTGACCTCACCGATCATAATCTCAATCTTTACGGGCTCTGCCCCAACTGCAAATAGCCCCGCCTGCCTGCACAGTTCTCTCTCCCCGCCTCGCTCAGGCCGGCTTAGCCTGGCCGGCGGCATACATGGCGCGAGCATGGTCGAGGGATTGTGGTGTCAACTCGACACCACCTAACATGCGGGCAATCTCATCAACCTTGGCGGCATCGGGCAGGATCTCGATGCTGGTTTGGGCCTTGTGCTTGTTGCTCGACTTGCTGACGCGGTAGTGCTGGTGCCCCTGGGCGGCAACCTGTGGCAGGTGAGTAACACAGACGATCTGGGCCTTGGCGCCGAGGCGCCGCAGCAGGTTGCCAACCACCTCGGCCACTGCACCACCAATGCCCACGTCCACTTCATCAAACACCAGGCTTGGCACTTTGGACGTGTCTGCAGTCACCACCTGAATCGCCAGGCTGATGCGGGATAATTCGCCACCGGAGACTATTTTGTTGAGGGCGCGTGGTGCCAGCCCGGGGTTGGTGCTGATCAGGAATTCCACCTCCTCAAGGCCGGTTGCTGCCAGGGTGCCAGCGGCAATGGGTGCCAGGCTGACCTTAAAGACAGCACCGCGCATGCCCAGCTTCACCAGTTGGGCGGTAACTTGTTGCTCGAGTTGCGTGGCCGCCTTCTGCCGGGCGCGACTGAGGCGGGTGGCCACTGTCTGGTAATTTTCCTCGATATTGCCCAGGGCCGCTGCCAGCTTGTCAATTTCGACATCGACGTTGCCCAGGCTCACCAGTTCCTGCTGAATGCCGGTCGTAAAGGTGCCAATGTCGGCAGGTTTGATGCGATGTTTGCGGGCGATATCATAAATACTGGTGAGACGGGCCTCGACATCATTGAGGCGCTGAGGATCTGGTTCGATGCTGTCTGCCAGGCGTTGCAGGTCATTGACGGCTTCCTCAAGCTGAATTCTGCTGCTGACGAACAATTCCGTGACGGGCGCCAGAGCTGCCAGGTCGACGGCTTGCAGTAATTGCAGCGCATGACTGAGCTGACTCAGGACATTGCCTTCCTCGTTCAGGGTGCATAACTCAAGGGCGGCGGCACAGTTGCGAAGAATGTCGTCCACATGACTGAGGCGCCTCTGTTCTTCTTCCAGCGCCAGGTGCTCGTCCTGACCGATGGCCAGCTGCTCAAACTCTTCGATCTGGTAGGCCAGTAGTTGCACTCTGGCAGTTTGTTCAGCGTTGCTGGCACGCAGGGTCTCGAGGCGCTGGCGGCTGGTGTGGAATTTGTCATACAGGGCACGAATTTCGGTGGCGTCCTTGAGGGCATCACCATATTCATCCAGCATCCGCCCATGGGATTCTTTTTTCAGCAGGGATTGGTGTTCGTGCTGGGAGTGGATATCCAGAAGCATTTCTCCCAGGATCTTCAGGTCAGCGACAGTGCTGGGCGCACCATTGATAAAACCTCGCGAGCGGCCGTCGCTGCCCAGTGTGCGGCGCAGAATGCATTCACCGGCGTCGTTGGTTAGTTCGTGCTCGTCCAGCCAGGCGCTGGCCTGGGGGTTGTCGCTGACATCAAATGTGGCATGGATTTCGGCACGCCGCTGCGGATCGGCGATGACCCCGGCATCCGCCCGGTCGCCAAGGGCGAGACCCAGGGCGTCAAGGATAATGGACTTGCCGGCGCCGGTCTCACCAGTGACCACGGTCATCCCTGGCTTAAACTCGAGTTCCAGCTGGTCTACTAGGGCAAAATTTTCAACCGCAAGGTGAGTGAGCATGTTGGTACCTGAAAAGTGTCCATCAGTTGGAGCGGCGAATTTTAACCTGAATTTGCCCTGCTGTATTGAAGTAGGCAGGATCGCACGGTTATATTGGCTGAACGTGCGACGGTGTGTAGTTACAGAGTTAATGACCGACAAAAGCGAGATCAGTGAAAAAGCCCAGATGGTGTTGAAGACGCTTGTCGAGCGTTATATTGCCGATGGCACGCCCGTTGCCTCAAAAACCCTGGCAGCCCAGTCGCGGCTGGCTATCAGTTCTGCCACTGTCCGCAATATCATGGCTGACCTGGAAGACAAGGGTTATGTCTCCTCGCCACACACCTCTGCTGGCCGAGTACCGACAGCGTTGGGCTACCGATTTTTTGTCGATAGTCTGCCTGCAATGGCGCCTTTGGGCAGTCAGGACCTGCTGCAGATGCGGCGTCAGCTTGATCCAGACTGGTCAACCCGGCAGCTGGTGCAGTCTACTTCCAGCATTCTGTCGGAAATCACCCAGATGGCCGGGTTAGTCACCATACCCCGGCGCGATCAGGTCATGTTGCGGCATGTGGAGTTTCTGTCACTGAATGCCAATCGTGTGCTGGTGATTCTGGTGCTGGCTGACCATGAAGTGCAGAACCGCATCATCTATACCAACGAGTCGTATTCCGAGATTCAGCTTCGAGAGGCGGCAAATTATATTAACCAGTCTTTTACCGGTCGCTCCCTGGGGCGGATTCGAGAGCAGCTGATTACAGCGATGAAGTCCGACCGTGAGAATCTCAACGGACTGATGGAGGCCACCCTGGACGTTGCAGAGCGTGCCTTTGAGCAGGATGAGTCCAATGGTTATGTCATGGCTGGCCAGGAAAACCTGGTTGAAATCTCCCCTGGCCAGGCCCTCGAAGATATTCGTAATCTGTTTAAAGCCTTTTCCCTGAAAGGCGACATTCTGCACCTGCTGGATCGCTGCCTGGAGGGTCAGGGCGTACAACTGTTTATTGGCCAGGAGTCTGGCTATGAGCTGCTGGATGAGTGCAGTGTTGTGATTTCCCCTTACCGGGTTGATGGTCAGCTGGTTGGTGTGCTGGGTGTCATAGGCCCGACCCGCATGGCTTACAGCCGCGTAATTCCAGTGGTCGACGCCACCGCCCGTATCCTCAGCGCGGTCTTGGGCGCCTCCGGACCTCGCCACTAAAACTCGGCTCAGCAGTGCAAATGTCTTTTACCCTTGAATCCCCAAGGGGTAATCCCCATATCCATGGAACTCAAAAATTTCCAATCTGGAGCCGGGGTGCATGACAAGTTCTGAAGAACAAAAAGATACGCAGAGCGATGCGGGTGAATCTGCTGACAGCGGACACCACCAGGAATTGACCATCGAGCAGGCCGCCGCAGCGGTAGCCGCAGCGCAGAGCGATGCGCCAGCGGCTGTGGCCCTCGACGACTTGTCCGTTGAAGAGCTGCGAGCCCAGACCGCGCAGGCTATACAGGACGCCGATAAGTTTCGTGACGCGGCTCTGCGAGCCGAGGCCGAGATGCAGAATGTTCGCCGTCGAGCCGAGCGTGAGGTGGAGCACGCGGTGAAATATGGTGTTGAAAAAATCCTGCAGAACCTGCTGCCTGTCATGGATAGTCTCGAAAAAGCCATTGAGTCAGCTGAGCAGGCGGGTGCTGACACAGAGGCTACTCAGGCCATTATAGAAGGCATGGGGTTGTGCCAGCGTCTGTTCCTGGATGTGCTCACCAAAGAAGGCGTGGCAGTAGTCGACCCCCATGGCGAGCCTTTTAACCCAAACCTGCACCAAGCCATATCCATGGTCGAAAATGCCGAAGTTGAGCCCAATTCTGTGGTCGCAGTTGTACAAAAGGGTTATCAGCTCAACAGCCGTCTGGTGCGCCCGGCGATGGTGATGGTAGCCAAGAGCACTAATCGCAGCATAGACCAAAAAGTCTGATAGCGGTTTTCGGCACTTGAATAAACCAGGTCGGTGCCAATATAGGTGGGCAAGCTTAAAAAGTCGGCAAGTTTACGCCGAGGCAGTGATTGAAACGTTTTTGGTTATGAAATTTGTCACGGACTAAGGCGACGCCTCACAGCAAACTTTTGTCATCATTCAGTTAATACCAGCCTGGCGAGTGCCAGGTTGTAAAGTGGAGAAAAACAATGGGAAAAATCATCGGCATAGACTTAGGCACAACAAATTCGTGTGTTGCCGTTATGGAAGGCAAAACCGCCAAAATTATTGAGAATGCAGAGGGTGATCGCACGACGCCGTCTGTTGTTGGCTACGCTGACGATGATGAAGTATTGGTCGGCCAGTCTGCCAAACGCCAGGCGGTCACCAATCCCCATAACACCTTGTTTGCGGTCAAGCGTCTGATCGGTCGCCAGTTTAACGACGAGGTCGTGCAGCGCGACATCAAGATGGTGCCCTACAAGATTGCCAAGGCCGATAACGGCGATGCCTGGGTCGAAGTAAAAGGCCAGCGCATGGCTCCCCCGCAGATTTCTGCGCAGGTGCTGAAGAAGATGAAAAAGACCGCCGAAGATTACCTCGGCGAAGCAGTGACCGAGGCTGTTATCACTGTGCCGGCTTATTTCAACGACTCTCAGCGCCAGGCCACCAAGGACGCTGGTCGTATTGCCGGTCTGGAAGTAAAACGCATTATTAATGAGCCAACGGCGGCAGCGCTGGCCTACGGTATGGACAAGTCAGTGGGTGATTCCACCATTGCGGTCTACGACCTTGGCGGTGGTACCTTCGATATATCCATCATCGAGATTGCCGATGTGGATGGTGAAAAGCAGTTTGAAGTACTGTCTACCAATGGCGACACCTTTCTAGGTGGTGAAGATTTTGACTTGCGCCTGATCGATTATCTGGCAGACGAGTTCAAAAAGCAGCACGGCATGGACCTGCACAATGATCCATTGGCACTGCAGCGCCTGAAAGAAGCCGCAGAGAAAGCCAAGATCGAGTTGTCCAGCAGCCAGCAGACCGAAGTTAACCTGCCGTATATCACTGCCGATGCAACTGGCCCAAAACACCTTGTCATCAAGGTCACCCAGGCCAAGCTTGAGTCCCTGGTAGAGGAACTGGTTAACCGCACCATGGAGCCGCTGCGCATTGCGCTGAAAGATGCGGGTTTGGGGGTGTCTGAGATCAATGACATTATCCTGGTAGGTGGCCAGACCCGAATGCCAATGGTGCAGCGTAAGGTCAAAGAGTTTTTTGGCAAGGATCCGCGCAAGGATGTGAACCCCGATGAGGCTGTGGCCATGGGTGCAGCGATTCAGGCGGCAGTGTTGTCTGGTGACGTAAAAGACGTATTGCTGTTGGACGTGACGCCGCTGTCACTGGGTATTGAGACCATGGGTGGCGTCATGAGTGCGCTGATCGAGAAAAACACCACCATCCCGACCAAGAAGAGCCAGGTGTTTTCCACGGCCGAAGACAATCAGCCAGCAGTGACAATTCATGTGTTGCAGGGTGAGCGCAAACAAGCCGGGGCCAACAAGTCTCTGGGCCAGTTTGACCTGGCGGACATACCACCTTCACCCCGCGGGACACCGCAGATTGAGGTCTCTTTTGATCTGGATGCCAACGGTATCTTGAATGTATCAGCTAAAGATAAGGCTACCGGCAAGGAGCAATCCATTATCATCAAGGCGTCCTCCGGATTGACGGACGAAGAAGTTGAACAAATGGTGCGTGATGCCGAGTCCCACGCTGAAGACGATCGTCGGTTTGAAGAGCTGGTGAAAGTGCGTAACCAGGCAGATGGCCTGATTCATGCCACCCGCAAGACCCTTGAAGAGGCTGGCGAGCAAGCGACAGCTGATGAGAAGGCGGCGATTGAAACAGCGATCACTGAGCTTGAAACAGCGATGAAAGCGGACAGCAAGGACAATATCGACGCCAAGACGAAAGCGCTGACGGAAGTTTCATCAGGTCTGGCCCAGCGCATGTCTGCCGAGCAAGCCAAAGCGGCGAGCGGCGCTGGTGCAGGCGCAGGTGCTGCTGCGGGCACTGACCCGGATGCGGTTGATGCTGAGTTCGAAGAAGTAAAAGACGAACGTAAATAATGGCAATAGCCGCGTTTGTGTGCAGTAGTCTGCCCGAATGGCAGACCACTGCAGCAAAGGTGGATGATGTACGATTGATGATGTGTGATTGATGATGTGTGAAGGTACTACACATCCACTTACCCCATGTGTGAACAGCAGCGCAGAGCCCGGCATAAAACCGTGGTTCTGCGTTTGTGTATCAGAGAAATAGAAACGCAATATGGCGACTAAGAGAGATTATTACGAGGTGCTGGGTGTTGCCCGGGACGCTTCGGAGCAGGAGATCAAAAAGGCTTATCGACGTATGGCGATGAAGCACCACCCTGATCGAAATCCCGACGATGCAACTTCTGAAGAAAAATTCAAAGAAGCCAGCGAGGCAGCCGAAGTGCTTATGGACAGCCAGAAGCGCGGGGCATACGACCAGTTTGGGCATGCGGGCCTTGAGGGCCAGGGTGGCGGTGGTTTTGGTGGCGGTGGTTTTGGCTCCATTTTTGAAGATGTATTTGGTGATATCTTCAGCGGCGGCGGGCGTGGTCGCAGCCAGGTGCAGCGTGGTTCAGACCTGAAATACGTACTGGACCTGGATCTCGAAGAGGCTGTGCGCGGAACTAATCCAAAAATCAAAATCCCAACCCTGGTGGAGTGTCATGAGTGCCACGGTTCTGGTGCCAAAAAAGGCACGGCACCAACGGCCTGTGTCCAATGTGCGGGTGCGGGCCAGGTTACCGCCAGGCAGGGTTTCTTTTCTATCCAGCAAACCTGCCCGCGCTGTCGTGGTACCGGCAAGATGATAACGGACCCGTGCCTTAAGTGCCGCGGCCATGGTCGTGTAGAAGAGCAGAAAACCTTGTCAGTGAAAGTCCCGCCGGGTGTTGATACAGGTGATCGTATTCGGCTTTCAGGCCAGGGTGAAGCCGGTGCCAATGGCGGTCCTGCCGGGGATCTTTATGTCCAGGTGAATGTTCGGGCGCATG
>JANQYP010000063.1:50811-57391 GCA_030728785.1 Pseudomonadales bacterium | reverse complement strand
GAACCGCTCTTCTGTCCCCAAGAACCGCTCTGGCAGTTCAGTCTGCAGCAGCCAGCGACCGGGCTGGCCTGTGATGCCTGTGACCGTTACGCCGGTGTGGACCACAAGGTCCTGCGCCAGCACTTTGCAGAGGCTGTTCATCTGCGGTACGCCGACATAGTGAGGCTCGAACCAGGGCCGGCCGCTGGGCTGCACACCCGGGGCCAGCGTCAGCACGCGGGGCTGCCAGTCGGCTATAGTCCCATCGGCAATATAGGGGCTCAAAAACTGCTTGAACGCCGGGCTGCGGGCAGTGAAGAACGGCGCGCCATGATCAAAGCTGTGGGAGTCTGCACGGCGCGTCGACAGTCGCCCACCAAGGCCGCGGGACTTTTCAAAGACAGTGACCTGGCAGTCACCCTGGCGCTGCAGTTCAAGGGCGAGCACCAGTCCAGTGATGCCGGCGCCAATAATGGCGATATGTCGCATGCCAACTCCACCCAAAATGACGGTTGTTCCCTGCTCAGCAGGCTTTCGGTAGGCTAACAGGAGCGCCGCAGATCAGTCCAGCGCTAGCGCCATGTAGACATCAGCACGCTGGTAATCTGAGGCGCGGGGCGGTGGCAGAGTGACAAAGCCCACCTGTTGGTAAATTTTTAATGCCGGCAGCAAAACTGAGTTGGTCTCCAGAAACAAACGCTGAAAACCCATGGTGCGGGCCCGCTGGATGATTCCCAACACCAGCAGCAAGCCGGCGCCACGGCCACGGGCCGCCCTTATCACGCCCATTTTGGCCAGTTCACCCAGACCACCACCGTGGTTTACCAGGGCGCAGGTACCCAGGACCTCCTGGCTGGCAGAGTCCCGGACAAAAATAATAGCGCCGCCTGGGCCAATAATGTTGCTGACAGGATCGTCCAGGGACTTGCGATCTGCCGCCTCAAGGACAAAATATTCGCTGATCCATTCCTCATTAATGCGTTTGAACGCGCTGGCCAGGGCCGGCGAAAAACCTTCAACAACCAAACCTGAGCCGCCGCCCTCGGCACCTTTAGCAGCTCTGTCAGCGGCACTGTCAGTAGCACTGTCAGTAGCACTAGCCAAATGTCTGTCCATAGTCTTACCTTTATGCATCGCTGCATGAATAGCTGCATGAATAGCTGTATAAATAGCCCAGGAAAAAGCCAACCCCCTGCCTCGGCGTGCCTGGCTACATGCCAATTGCTCGCCCGGGATGGTCTGTTAGCAGCCGCAAAAAAGCAATCTGCAATAGCACTGTGAGCCTGCATTTTGGCATACTGGGTCGCAGGTAAATGGCCAAGCCAAAGGCAGCCTGGACAGGGCTGTGTGTCTTCCTGGCCTGCCAATCTGGCCCATTCCACTTTTTACTGAGGTTTCCAGTCCATGAGCACCCTGCAGATCACTCCCATCAGTGGCGCCCTGGGCGCCGAAGTCACCGGCATCGACCTCGCGGCGCCCATCAATGAGGCACTGCAAGCAGAACTCGACGCCGCGTTTTATGCCCATCTAGTATTGAGCTTTCCCGGCCAGCAACTGAATGCGCGGCAATTGCTTGAACTGACCCAAAGCCAGGGCGGCGTCGGCGAAACCCCTTACCTGACGGGCCTGCCTGACTATCCTGATGTGGTCCCTATTATCAAGGAAGCCACAGAAAAGTCGGCCATCACTTTTGGCGCAGGCTGGCATACGGATTTTACCTTCCAGTCCATGCCACCGTCCCGCACCCTGTTGTATGCCGTCGATGTTCCCGTCGTCGGCGGCGATACTCTGTACAGCAATTTGTATACAGCTTACGACGCGCTCTCAACGGGCATGCAGGAAGTGCTCGAGAATATGACCGCGGTCCACAGCGCCACCCGCTCCTATGGCCCCCAGGCGCGCATGAAAGACCAACTGGAAAGCATGACCATTGTTAACGCAGAGGAAGAGCCAGGCACCATCACCCACCCGGTCATTCGCACCCACCCGGTAACCGGCCGCAAGGCCCTGTGGATCAACCCGGTGTATACCCTGCATTTCAGCAATATGACCCTGGCAGAAAGTGCCCCCCTGCTGAAATACCTGAATGACCTCGCAGTGTCACCGTCCTTTACCTGCCGGGTCCGTTGGCACCCAGGGACCCTTACCATGTGGGACAACCGTTGCACCCAACACTGCGCCACCGCCGACTACCATGGCCAGCGCCGGGAAATGCTCAGAACCACTGTCGCTGGTGACGTTCCACGATGACACCCAGTGGCCATAAACCGGGCGGCACTACCTGTGGCCCCGTGCCGGCAGCCAGCGGCCACCTGTCGCACCTGCCCTATCGTATTTATACCTGGCTGGTCATGGTGCCACTGCTGGCTCTGTCGACCTTGGCGGCAGGGACGGCGGTCATTTTTCTGTCAGTGCTGGGAAAGCCAGACTTTGCCTCGAGAATTTTTGGCAGCGGCTGGGCAAAATTCAACACCTGGGTCGCCATGGTCCGTGTCCGTGTTGAGGGCCAGGCTCATCTGCAACCCGGGCAGTCTTATGTGATTGTCGCCAACCACCAGAGCCAGTTTGATATTCTGGTGTTGTATGGCTTTCTCGGCAGGGATATCAAATGGGTCATGAAGCAGGAGTTGCGCCAGGTCCCGGTGCTGGGTGCAGCTTGCGCAGCCATGGGCCACATCCTGATTAACCGCAGTGATACTGATGCCGCCCTGGCGTCCATTAACAGCGCCAGGCATAGCATCAAGGACGGTATGTCGGTGGTGTTTTTTCCCGAGGGCACTCGAAGCAGCGAACTGGCACCTTTCAAAAAGGGCGCTTTTTTCCTTGCGCAGGAGCTGCAGCTGCCCATTTTGCCCGTCACTATTCTCGGCACGGGCAGGATCCTGCCAGCGGGAACCCTGAACCTGCACCCCGGCGAGGTGACACTGGTTTTTCATGCGCCCATTCAAAGCCGAGGCCAAGAGCTACAGACGCTGGTCCAGCAATCCCGCGAAGTTATGCTGGAGACCCTGGCGCGCCAGCCCTGAACCAATTACTTCTTCCGTCCGCCTTTGCCAGGACCAGGTTTGCCCGGCTTATTAGGCTTGGCAGGCTTGGGCTGGCCAGCCTCACGCGCCGCCTTGAAGGCCTGCCGCATGTTTTGCACCCTGTCTTCTTTGCGCTGCAAAACATGGACTTGCTTGGCAGAATCGAAGTCAATAATTTTGTCATCGCCCGTCGATTTATCAGCCATATTCACTACCTGTTCAGTCGTACCTGGATAACATGCCTTGGGATCCACTGGCCGGAAGCCTATTATGAGCCCAGCCGTGCCCAAAAATCGATGGTTTACTTTTCCCTCTCGCACTTATACGATGCCTTGCCGAATCACCTGAGGCACAGACCCTGACATGCCATGCAGACAATTCAGGGCCAGACGCAGGCTTTGGTCTGTGAACCAACGTTCAAGCCTGGCAAAGTTGGTGAGTATGCATAACGTGTTCGCTGATGCGTTCACCCATGTGTTTCACTGAATGTATTCACCATTGTGGTAGTCAAGATACAAGTGCTTAGAAACCCAGCTGATCGTTTACCCGTTATCTTTATCCTGCTCTTGACCCTGCTGGATTTTATCCTCTACTTCACAGTGGAGAATCCCTGGATCCTGGCTGGCTTTTTCCTGCTGATGTTACTACCCAAGGGCTGTATCTGTGCCTGGAATCACCATCACCAGCACACCAAAACCTTTAAATCGACGCCTCTTAACAGGCTGCTGGAAATTTCCTATGCCCTGCATACGGGGGTGACTACCAACCTCTGGCTGCTGCACCATGTCTTTGGCCACCATCACCATTACCTGGACCAAAAGCTTGATGAGAGTCGCTGGAAGCGCGACGACGGTTCCGCCATGGGGCTCTGGGAATATACCTTCAGTGTCGCCGCGACGGCTTATTACCGCGGTTTCCTGGTCGGTAAGAGCCACCCCAAACATTATCGTGTACACCTGATTTATACTGCCGTTGTGGTTGCGCTGGTAACGGCGCTGGTGGCCTACCAGCCCATGCAGGCCATCTGGCTGTTTGTCCTGCCGATGATTGCAGGCCTGCTCATTACCGCCTGGGCTACTTTTGAACACCACGCCGGCCTCGATGAAGCCGAGGACCACATGCGCGCCTCCTATAACAATATCAACCCCATCTTCAACATGATGACTGGCAACCTTGGCTACCACACGGCCCACCATTTTAAGCAGGGCGCCCACTGGTCTGACCTGCCAAGACTGCACGCCACCATCAAAGATAAAATTCCCGCTGAGATGTACAAAACGTCCTTCTGGGAAATATTCAACACGCCGTTTGTTAATCGCCTGCTCGGCACCAACGCCTCCGCCAGCTGAGCTACGGGTCGACAACCGCACGCTGACATCTGCGCAAAGACCGCGCAGATGTTATGCTCAGGGCCTGCTCAAACCAGGACATGTCCAACGTGAATGACACCCTCCAGACCGCCAGCCACTGTTTTGTCTGTGGCCCGGCAAACCCCATTGGCCTGCACCTGCAGTTTCGTCTCGAGGACAACGTCTGCCGCGCAGAGTTTACCCCTCAGGCCCATCACTGCGGTTATGACGGCGTCACCCACGGCGGCATTATCTTCAGCGTGCTGGACGACGTCATGGCAAACTGGATAGTGCTGCAGGGTAAACAGGCCTTCACCGCCAAGGTTGACCTGCGCTACAAGGACACCTTAGCCACCGGCACCAAGGTGCGCCTCGAGGGCTCCTGCACCAAGGCCAGGGGGCGGCTCTACCAGATGCGCGCCACCATGACCCGCTGCGATAACAATCAGCTGGTCGCCGAGTGTGACGCCAGTTTTATGGCAGCCACTTAGTCCGGGCTGGCAACAATCCTGTCGGCCATTAATCCAATGGATACAGCGTACTTGTTGGCGCAGTTGTAGCTCAGGATACTGTTGAAGTTTGCGCCCACCAGGTAACCGACCCGCTCACCCGCTTCGGCCACCACCATGCGGTACTGCTGGCCGTTATCAGGGGTAACCTGGCGAGGTGTCACACCTGACGCCGCCCAGGCCGCCAATGTTTGCGGTCTGGTCTGGTCTCGCATGGCCCGACAGCCGCCCGGCGCAGACGCCGGCATAAGGCTGGCAAAATCCACGGGTCTGGCAATGTCCACCTCCAACCCCCAGGGCTTACCTGCCTGCCATTTGTTCTGGTTCAGATAGTAGGCAATGGAAGCCCAGACATCCTGGCGGTTGCCCCAGATATTCTTTTTCCCATCGCCATCAAAATCCTGAGCATAGTTGAGAAAACTCGACGGCATAAACTGATTCTGGCCCATGGCACCGGCCCAGCCGCCGACAAACTCTGCCAGAGGCACATGGCCTTCATCCAGCACTCGCAGTGCCGCCAGCAGTTCACGGGTGAAAAACGTCTGCCGCCGCGGATCATAAGCCAGGGTTGCCAACGAGCGAATCACCTGGTACTTGCCCTGATAATTGCCAAAGCTCGATTCCAGCCCCCAAAAGGCCACCAAGTATTGGGGGTCAACCTGGTAACGCGCACCAATCGCGCGCAGTATCGCCCGGTTCTGCTCGTAGTACTTGCGCGCCGACGCAACCCTGGCCGGCGTGACCCTGGCCTGCAGGTACTCGGCAAAAGTCTGGACAAATTCAGGTTGCCGAGCATCAAACACCAGCACTCGCGGGTCAGGCTCAAGGCCTGCAAATGCCGCATCAACGGTCTCGGCGCGCACACCCTGGGCCAGCGCCTGAGTCCTGACACCCGCCAGCCAGGTATCAAACTCAACGCCTGCTGCCTGCGCCAACTGGGGCAGCATAAATAACAACAGCAGCATGCCGGCTCGCAAGTGCCGAAGCCTCAGCCAAACATTTTTAAACATATTGCTCTGCCTATTGTTCTGCATAATTCTCTGCATACAACCATATCTCCCTTCGGCCGCCCCTCGGGGCAGGCACCAGCGGCACAGGACAATCCCGAACAGGCCGGTATTCTACGTGATCAACTCACTTGGGACGAGGCACATCAGCCGATCCTCTGCTAAACTTGCCATCCAAATTTTGTTGTGACCTGCCAATGCCCATCAGCTATCCAAGTGCCAGCCTGCTGCGGCGCTTTGCCGCCATACTCTATGATTTTTTCCTGATTTTTGCGCTCTGGGCCCTGACCCTGATCCTGTGGCAGCTCGGTTTTGGCAGCAACACGCCGGCCGATGCCCAACTGCCCGCGACACAACCCCTGGCCACTATCTGGGTACAACTCATTTGTTATGGGGAAACCTTGCTGTTTTATTTTTATTTCTGGCGCGTTAAAGGCCAGTCTCTGGGTATGCAGGTCTGGAAAATCCAGGCAGTAAACGCCGACGGCGGCTTACTCAGCAGCCGCCAGGCCCTGCTGCGTTTTGCCTGTGCAACCATTGCCATGGCGCCTTTTGGGCTGGGTCTGTTCTGGGCGCTGGTCAACAAGGAACGCCTGGCGGCGCACGATATCTGGTCCAACACGCGGGTTGTTTACCTGGGTAATAAGCCCTATGCCTCTGAGCGCTCCAACCCCTAACATCTGACTAACATCTGACTAACATCTGACTAA
>JANQYP010000063.1:43578-50711 GCA_030728785.1 Pseudomonadales bacterium | reverse complement strand
CCCTCGCCGGTCGCCCTCGCCGGTTGCCCTCGCCAGCTGCCTCAGCCAGCCCGGCGGAGCAGCAAATAGCCGGCGCTGAAACACAGCACTATGGGAATCAGCACAGCCACCATGGGCGAAAAGCCAAATACCAGGCTGGCGGGTGACAGCAGGTCCTGAAGAAACTTAAAGACAATACCTGTGACCAGACCCGTGACAACCCGCATACCCATGGTGGATTCGCGCAGGGGACCAAAAATAAAAGAAATCGCGACAAACACCAGGCCAATGGTCGCCAGGGGCTGCAACACCTTATGCCAGTAGCCCAGCTCATACTTCATGCTGTTGAGCCCCTGCTTGCGCATATAGTCGATCTTGGCATTCAGCTCACCTATGGACATCTTGTCGGGTTGCACCAATACCTCATTACCCAGCAGGTTCGGCGCCAGCTCCGTGTCCCAGCGGCGGCTGGGCGACTGCTCGGTCAGGGTCTGGCCGCCCTCCAGGGTGGTGGTAGTGACATTCTCCAGCAACCAGTATTTTTCATTGGCACGGACGTCGTGGTAGACACCCCGTTCAGCGTGGAGGGTGCCGGTGAGTGTTCGGTCAGGGTCAAAATAGTAGTGCGAAACACCGCCAATCACTCCCGTCTGCCCCACCTCGTCAAAGTGCATAAAAACATTGCCCTCGCGATACCAGAAACCTGTCATGGCGGCAGTGCCTCCGGAGAGTGCCATATGACGGTTGTTACGCGCCGTCCGCTCAACATCGGGCAGAATAAATTCGCCGATATAAAGGCCCACAAAAATCAACACCAGGGTCGGCTTCATGGCACTGAGCAAAATCGACCAGGTCGAGATGCCGGCGGCGCGCATCACCACCAGCTCACTGTTATTGGCGAGGATACCAAGACCAGCCAGGCAGCCAATCAGGGCCGCATAGGGAATCATCTGGTAAAACATGCGGGGCATGCTGTAGAGCACAAATTGCAGCAGGTCGAGGGCCGAATAGCCGCTGCCAATATCTTCAATCTGTTCAAGGAAGGTAAAAATCATGAGGATGCCCAGCAGCCCCGCCAAGGCCAGCAGCATGGTCATGCTGATAGTTTGGGCAATATAGAAATCGAGGCGTTTCACGGCATATCCATGACAATGGGGTTCAGCAGCAGGCCTGCCGGCAAAACTGCCAGATCAGGCGTGTGCCAACAGCTAATTAGCCCAACCCTCCGGACAGACATGGCCGATGGGCTGAGAAACAGTATATTATCCACTTCACACCCGTGTTGTCTTCAGGAGATCATATGCAGTTTAATTCCCGGTCAGTTAACCCGGCCACCGCCAAACACCAATGCCTGGTTGTTGGTATCTATGAAGACCATTCGCTTTCTGTCACCGCCGCCCTGGTGAACGCCGCCAGCAGCGGTCACTTGCAGCGGATCCTCAAGCGGGGCGATATAGCGGGCAAGACTGGCGAGACTCTGCTGCTGCATGATGTGCCGAACATTAAGGCCGAACGTGTGCTGCTTGTGGGCCTGGGTCCGGTAGACGCGGGGGACGGCGCGCGGTTTGTGAAAATAGCGGCAGCCACCATTACTGCCCTGCACAATACCGGCAGCAAGAGTGTCCTGTGCTGCCTTGGGGAGGCCCCGGCGGGAGATAAAAACCTGTATTGGAAGACCCGACGCCTGGTTGAGCAATTTTATGCCGGCCTCTACCAGTTTAATGCCATGCGCGGCACATCCACCGCCAAGGCTATCAACCTCACTCAGGTAGACCTGTTGCTGGCCGACAAGACCGACAACAAAGACACCAAACGTGGTATCAAAGATGGCAACGCCGTCGCTGCCGGTACGGCTTTGGCCAAAGACCTGGGCAATATGCCTGCCAATATCTGCACACCCACCTATCTCGCCAATACCGCCAAGGGCCTGGCCAAAGACTATGCCAGCGTCACCACTCAGATTCTGGAAGAGGCAGAGATGAAGAAGCTCGGCATGGGCAGCTTGCTGTCAGTCAGCCAGGGCAGCGCTGAACCGGCCAAACTTATCGTCATGCACCACAAAGGTGGCAAGGCCAAAGAGGCACCCCATGTGCTGGTTGGCAAAGGCATTACATTTGACACCGGTGGTATCAGCCTCAAACCGCCCGCCACCATGTATGAGATGATTTATGACATGTGCGGTGCTGCAGCTGTGCTTGGTACCATGCGCACGGTGGCTGAGCTGAACCTGCCCATCAACGTCATCTGCGTGATTGCCGCCGCCGAGAACATGCCGTCGGGCACAGCCTCGCGGCCGGGTGACATTGTCAAAACCATGTCTGGCCAGACTGTCGAGATACTCAACACTGACGCCGAGGGCCGCCTGGTGTTGTGCGACGCCCTCACCTATATCGACAAGTTCAAGCCCGCCACGGTGATTGACGTGGCCACTCTGACCGGTGCTGTTGTGGTTGCCCTGGGCGCCCATGCCAGCGCCGTCTACGCCAACGACGAAGAACTGGCGCGCAATCTCAACCAGGCCGGTGAAGATACCCTCGACCGGGTCTGGCGTATGCCGTTGTGGGAAGACTACCAGGTGCAGCTCAAAAGTGCCTTTGCCGATATGACCAATACCGGCGGTCGCGATGCGGGCAGTATTACCGCTGCCTGCTTCCTGGCCCGCTTCACCAGAAAATATCGCTGGGCGCACCTGGATATCGCCGGCACGGCGCACCGCGCAAATGGCAGCGATAAAGCCTCAACGGGGCGACCGGTGAACCTGCTGTGCCAGTATCTGATGGACCAGGCAGCGCACTGAGGCGAATGGTGACCCGAGTCGACTTCTACCAGATCGAGACTGATGAGCCAACCCTGGCGTTTGCCTGTCGACTGATCGAAAAAATCTACCGCCTGGGTATGAAAATCCATATCCATACGGTGGATGCAGCGCAGTCTGCGGCCCTCGATGACATGCTCTGGGATTACCGTCCGGAGGCTTTTATCCCCCACGCCCTGTATGCCAGCAGGGAGGCTGTGCCGGTGAAGATCGGCCACGCCGACGAGCCCGTTGAGCACCAACAGGTACTGGTCAATCTGTCTGGACAAGTGCCGGACTTTTTCAGCCGTTTCGAGCGGGTGGCCGAAGTAGTGCCCCTTGCCGAGACCCATCGCAGCGCCGCCAGGCAAAACTATGCGTTTTACAAGGAGCGTGGTTATGAGCTGAACTATCACCCTATCAAACGCCCATAGACGGACCCGCATGCACACAGGCGACCCAAACAAACAGCCCGCCATTACCGCCAAGACTGAACAGATTCCGCTGCTTGAGGACGTGGTGTTCGACAAGCGCCTGACCAAACAGCGCCCGGCAAGAAACTCCCGCGTCGGCCCCTTGCCCATGCTCCAGGCACAACCCCGCCCCACCGACCTGTTCCCTGAGGTTATGGTCCTGAACAGCAGCCCCGGCTTGACGGACGCCCAATCACACATTGAGGCAGTGAAAATGGCCGACAGCCTTTCCCGAGTCTATTCGGCCGCGGTGATTCGCAAATTACGAGACGAGCTGACCTTGCTGCTGGACGACCTGGATGTACCCGTTGATCCTGATGACCCAGCGCGCCGCTAGCCTGGCTGGCTTTAACATCGGCTACGCTATTCATACATCTCATACATCGGCTACGCTATCCACCCTGCACCTGTGTATAATTTCCCACTTTCTTACCTTCGCCCGCCTTCTGGGGCCACAACGATGTTGAACCAATGAACAAATACCATCCGCAAGACATAGAGCAAAGCTGGTACGAGACCTGGGAGGCCAACGACTATTTCGCCCCTCGGGGTGATGGCAAACCTTTTGCCATCATGATTCCACCACCCAACGTCACCGGCACCTTACACATGGGCCACGCCTTCCAGCACAGCCTGGTGGACTCACTGATACGCTACCACCGAATGAAAGGTGACCAGACCCTGTGGCAGATGGGCACAGACCATGCGGGTATTGCCACCCAGTTGCTGGTGACGGAGCAACTTGCCGCCCAGGGCATTCGCCCCCTGGACCTGGGACGGGAAAAATTCCTTGAAAAGGTCTGGGAATGGAAGGCTGAATCCGGTGGCAAAATATCCCAGCAGCTGCGCCGCCTGGGCGCTTCACTGAACTGGAAAACGGAACGTTTTACCCTCGATGAAGGTCTGTCAAAGGCTGTCCTAGAGGTATTTGTGCGCCTCTATCAAGACGGTCTGGTGTACCGTGGCAAGCGCCTGGTGAACTGGGACCCCGTGTTAAAAACCTCTATCTCTGATCTGGAAGTAGAATCCACGGAAGAAAAAGGCCATATCTGGCACCTGCGTTATCCCCTGACGGGCCAGCCCGGCGAATACCTGGTAATTGCCACCACCCGCCCCGAAACCCTGCTCGGAGACTCGGCTGTGGCGGTGCATCCCGAGGACGAACGCTACAAACACCTGGTGGGCAAAGAAATAGCACTGCCACTGACAGACCGCAACATTCCCATCATTACAGACTTTTATGTGGACCCGGAGTTTGGTACCGGTTGTGTGAAGATCACTCCGGCACACGACTTTAATGACTATGAGGTGGGCAAACGCCACAACCTGCCGGTCATTAACATCCTGAACGACGACGCCACCCTCAACGATGCTGTGCCGGCGCGCTTTCGCGGCCTGGACAGATATGCTGCTCGCAGCCAGGTGGTGGCAGAACTGGAAGCCCTGGGCCTGGTCGAGAGAATTGAAGACCATATGATGGCGGTACCCCGAGGGGAAAGATCCGGCGTGGTGATTGAGCCTTATATGAGTGACCAGTGGTACGTCAAAATCCAGCCACTGGCGGATCCTGCCATCAAGGTGGTGGAAGACGGTGACATTGAGTTTGTGCCCAAGAACCTCGAAAACACCTACTACGCCTGGATGCACAATATCCAGGACTGGTGTGTCAGCCGCCAGCAATGGTGGGGCCATCGCATACCCGCCTGGTACGACGCTGATGGTAAGGTCTATGTAGGCCGCTCCGAGGCGGAAGTGCGCGCCGACCACAACCTCAGTGACACTGTCAGCCTGGCCCAGGACGACGATGTGCTGGACACCTGGTTCTCGTCGGCGTTGTGGACTTTTTCGACCCTCGGCTGGCCCGAAGACACCCCGGAGCTGCGCACCTTTCACTCCACCGACCTGATGGTCACGGGCCACGACATCATTACCTTCTGGGTCTCACGGATGATTATGATGAGCCTGAAATTCACCGGCCAGGTGCCCTTCCACAAGGTATATGTCCACGGCCTGGTGACTGACGCTGATGGCCAGAAGATGTCCAAGTCAAAAGGCAATGGCCTCGACCCGCTGGATATTGTCGATGGCATCAGCATCGACGACCTGATAAAAAAACGCACCGCCAACCTGCTGCAGCCAAAAATGGCCGAGCGCATTGCCAAGGCTACCCGGAAGGAATTCCCCGAGGGCATCAAGGCCTATGGCACCGACCCCCTGCGTTTCACCTTCTATTCCATTGCCTCCACAGCCCGGACCGTAAGGTTTGATATGAACCGAGTCGAGGGCTACCGGAATTTTTGCAACAAACTGTGGAATGCCGCCAATTTTGTCTTTATGAACACCGAAGGCCATGCCATTGACGGCCCCATGACCTTAAATGTGATTGATCGCTGGATCATCTCCGCTTTCCAGCAGACCGCTGCTGCGGTCAACCTGGCCATGGCAACCTATCGTTTTGACCTGGCAGCCAAAGCCATTTATGAATTTGTCTGGGATGAACTGTGCGACTGGTACCTGGAACTCAGCAAGCCCATGCTGCTTTCAACTGACGTTAGCATTGAGGCGCAACGGGGCGCGCGCCACACACTGCTGAGCGTGCTTGAACAGACCCTGCGCCTGGCCCACCCTTTTATTCCCTTTATGACAGAAGAAATCTGGCAGCAGATTCCCCGGTCCATACGCGGTCAGGGCGAAACCATCATGCTGCAAGCATTCCCCGAGGCCAATGCCACGGCAGTAGATCTGGCAGCCGAAGGTGACATCCAGTGGATTAAAGCGATAGTCACCGGCACGCGCAATATCCGTGGTGAGATGGACATCTCTTTTGCCCGCCCCATACCTGTGTTGTTTGCCAACGGCAGTGACGCTGACAAGGCCCGGCTTGAAGCGCACCGGCCGCTGCTGACCTTTCTGATCAAACCTGAGCGCCTTGAGTGGCTGGCAGCGACAGACGAGGTACCCGTTTCAGCGACGCAACTGGTGGGTGATATGCAACTGCTGGTGCCCATGAACGGCCTGATTGACAAAGATGCCGAGATCACCCGCCTCGACAAGGAAATTGATAAAAAGCGCGCCGAAATCGGCCGCGCAGAAGGCAAAATCAATAACCCGAGCTTTGTCGACAAGGCCCCAGCAGAGGTTGTGCAGAAGGAAAAAGACAAGGTCCAGGATCTGGGTTTTGCCATCGCCCAGTTGCAGGAACAAAAAGCCCGCGTGCTCAGCATCTAGCCCAGGACACCGGCCACACGGATAAAACCTGCCTTGTGGCCTGCCTAAACTTTTGGCTTAGTCTGCACCTGGAGCAAAAGTTCAGGCAGAAGCAATCGACCTACCGTCTGTCGACCCGCAACATCTGGCAGCTCCCCAATCTATTGACTGTGCCGTAATAATTTGATCCAAGTCAAAGCAACATCATAGCTGACGATATTTCTAAGTTATGTCCAAGTATTGAACCAATTTGACTTTGACCCGTTGTCAAAATCTTGGCAATTTAATTCAGCTTTATGCAAATAACTTTATATGCGGATAAGCAAATGCTCTACACCAGGATGGTAAGAGTCAATTAAAAAAATAGCTATTGAGGGAGCGGGTGATGTCAAACAGGCAATCTGGGACGGTAAAGTGGTTCAATGATGCAAAAGGATTTGGATTTATCGAACGGCCGGAAGGGGAAGATGTATTTGTACATTTCCGATCTATTCGCGGGGATGGTTACAGAACCTTAAAACAGGGCGCGCAGGTGGAGTTTAATATCACCGAAACCGACAAAGGCTATCAGGCGGAGGATGTAGCAGAGGCCTGAAACAAGGGGCCAAAGGCCCTGGCAGACTGCAACTGTTTGCCAGGGCTCTTTTAACATATTCCCGTCAAGCTCCCGTTATATTCCC
>JANQYP010000063.1:20736-43478 GCA_030728785.1 Pseudomonadales bacterium | reverse complement strand
CCCGTTATATTCCCCGTTTTCTTCTCGTTACATCCTCGTTATACCGCCCCCTAATGCACCCCAACACGACTCAACTGCTGTTACAGACACACTAAGAAGTCGCCGGTTTAACTGGGACTGACAGACAACACCACTTTGCCAAAGGTCTGGTCCGAGGCCACCAAGTCATGGGCGGCGTTGACGTCCTCTATGCCAAACACCTGGTCGACGATGGGCTTGATATCACCACGTTCAATGGCAGGCCAGACCCTGGCTTGCAGTTCGGCCATCACCGCCGCCTTCTCTGCCACTGGCCTGGCCCGCAGGGTTGAGCCGATAACGCGCAGGCGCTTCATCAGCAACAAGCCAAGTTCAATCTCAGCCTTACTGCCACCCATCAGGCCAATCAACACCAGCCGGCCGTTCATGCCTAACAATTTCAGGTTGTCCTGAAGATAAGCGCCACCCACCGGGTCAAGTATCACATCAATGCCAGCAGGCCCGGCAAATGCACTCGCCTTGGCAAAAAAGGCTTCGGTCTTGCGGTTGCTGCCAGCACTGGCACCCAGCGCCAGACAGGCAGCAACTTTGTCGGCACTGCCGGCAGTCACAAAACAAGGGTTGCCAAATACCTGGCACAACTGCACGGCGGCGGTGCCGACACCACTGGCGCCGGCATGCAGAATCACCTTTTCACCGACCTGCAGACCAGCCTCCATAAACAGGTTCAGCCAGGCCGTCGCAAACACCTCTGGTAAGGCCGCCGCCTGGACAAAATCAAGACCAGCAGGCACCGGCAAGACACTGCCTTCAGGAGCGACAGCATATTCTGCATAACCCCCACCGCTCAGCAGGGCACAGACCCGATCGCCTATCTGCCAGCGTGTCACGCCGGCACCCAGCGCCGCAATTTCGCCCGCACACTCGAGGCCCATAATGGCGCTTGCTCCGGGAGGTGGTGGGTAAAAGCCTCGACGTTGCATCAAATCAGCTCGATTTATGGCAGTTGCATGCACGCGAATCAGCACCTCGCCCCTACCGGCTGTCGGTTTTTCCACCTTCGACCAGGCCATTACCTGGTCGTCTTTGACAATAACTGCCTGCATAATCTTCTCCGTCGATAGTTGCCGATCCGGTCGCGGACCTGCTTTGGTGGCTGAATGTCAGTGAATAACTTGACCGCCCGTCGGGTTGTACTGGGGCTGGTTCAGACTAAACTTTTGTTGCACTTCTCACGCCATGTGCAGGGCAGCAGATGATCCGGGCCTTAACCAGCGGCTGCCTAATAATGCGGCGGTGGCGGTTCTGGTTGCGCATCACCGCTGACCTGAACATCCAGGGAACGCATCTCCCTACCCAGCAATTGCACCTGGCGCTGCAGTTCAATAATCTGCTGCTGCTGATTTGCCAGCGCGTCATCAAGCTTGTGGACAATGTCCTCCTGAAACGCCAGCTTCATCTCCAGCTCTTCAAACCTGTGTTCACTCATGTCGCTTTATCCTCGCCCCTTGTGCCGTTGCCGGGAACCTCTGTGCGGGCACTAGTATTTCAGCCTGACCTTGACACCCTGAGCGCGCAACCAGTGTTTCAGGCCACTTACGGTGTATTCACCAAAGTGCAACATGGAGGCCACCAGCGCAGCATCTGCCTTACCCACCGTCAGAACTTCCAGCAGGTGCTCCGGTTTGCCGGCGCCACCAGAGGCGATAACAGGTATGGATACAGCCTCAGCGATCATGCGGGTCAGGTTGATCTCATACCCCTGCTTTGTACCGTCAGCATCAATGGAGTTGACTACCAGCTCGCCGGCGCCCAACTCTTCACCGCGCAGCGCCCAGTAGAGGGCATCGATACCCGTTGGTGTCCGCCCACCGTTGATGACAATCTCATAACCACTGGGAAATTCGGCACCAACGGTGACCTTGATGATGTCCATGGACAACACCACATTCTGGCTGCCAATGGCATAGGCACATTCAGCAATCAGCTCGGGACGCAGCACGGCGGCAGAATTGACATTGATTTTTTCAGCACCGGCCCACAACAACTTGTTGGCGTCTTCGACACTGCGGATTCCACCACCCACAGAAAAAGGAATAAACACCTGCTCGGCCACCGCCTCAACCACATCCAGCATGATATCGCGTTTGTCACTGGAGGCTGTGATGTCGTAGAACACCAGTTCGTCGAGACCGTCGGCATAATACTCTTTAGCCTTGGCTACGGGGTCGCCTATATCACGGGTATCGACAAACTTGACACTTTTAGCCAGCTTGCCTTCACGCACATCCAGGCAGGCAATAATACGTTTACTCAGCATGGTGATATTTTCCCGTCCCATTGACCAAATTCAGCAAGAATTGCCAGCCCCTTCCTGCCACTTTTCTCCAGGTGAAACTGGGTCGCAAAAAGGTTGTCGCGACCCAGCATGGAGCAGAAACGCAGGCCATACTCGGTCATCCCATAAATGGCGCCAGGGTCCTTTGGGCGAGTGTAATAGGAGTGTACAAAGTAGAATTCATCGCCGGATTCGACGCCTTTGAGCAGGGGATGGGGTTTAAGAATCTCCACTGCGTTCCAGCCAATGTGCGGGATCTTCAGGGTCCGGTCCGCAAAATCGAACTTCTGCACCACACCGGCAACCAGGCCCAGGCAATCGCGGTCGCCTTCTTCAGAGTAGTCAAGCACAACCTGGCTCCCCAGGCAGATCCCCAGCATGGGTTTGCCGGCGGCGAAGAATGCCTTTAAGGCCGTATCAAGGCCGCGCTGCTGCAGCGTGTCTACGGCACTTTCGGCCGAGCCCACACCAGGAAAAATCAGCCGGTCGGCTGCCATGACCACCTGCGGATCAGCGCTGATAGTCGCCTCAATACCCACATGTTCGCAGGCGCGCAAGACACTGCGCAGATTACCAGCGTCGTAATCGACGATAACAAGCATATGTCCAAACCCCGATTTAAGCAGCGCGCATTATAGGCCATCGTCGAGCAGAATTCTCATTTCCCGCTCATTTGGCCCTGCCAGACTGCCTCGCAAGGCGGTGCGGGCATAGCATTAGCCCACGACCTTCTGTATCATCCGCGTGATACAGATACTCGAGAGTAGCACTTTTATGAAACTGACCGTCGATACCAGTCTTGCCGTCCCCGTCTTCCAGCAGATCGTCGACCAGATTCATTTCGCCGTCAATGCCGGTGAACTGCGGCCCGGCGATCGCCTGCCGAGTATACGTGGCCTGGCAGCGGACAATGATATTGCTGCCAACACGGTCGCCAAGGCGTTTCGGCAACTGGAATTCCGCGGTGTTATCAGCGCCCGGGACAGGTCCGGTTTTGAGGTTAACGCTGCTGCCGCCAGTCGCTACCAGTCCCGCGGCGTCAGCGCCGACAAGACTGAGGTGCATAGTGTGGTTGATCACCTGGACGCCGGCATCATCCCCGGTGCCTTCTGCAAGGTAACCGAAGACTTCCTCGGCGGCGACCCGGAAAAATGCAACATCATTCATGCTGACGGCGCTGGCACCAAATCCATCATTGGCTACCTGCAATACAAGGAGTCCGGTGACCCCGGGGTTTTTAAGGGCATCGCCCAGGACAGCATCGTCATGAACCTTGATGACCTGCTCTGCGTTGGTGTCAGCAATCGCATCCTGATCTCCAACACCATCAACCGCAACGCCCTGAACTGCCCGGGTGAAGTGGTCTCAGCCCTGATTGAAGGCAGCGAACAATTTCTGGCCCAATTGCGCGACCAAGGGGTCAGTATTTACTCTGGCGGTGGTGAGACGGCTGACGTCGGCGACCTGACGGGCACTCTGGTGGTGGACTCCTGTGCCGTGGCGATCATGCGTAAGACCGATGTCATCCGCAATAATTTCACCGCCGGCCTGGCCATTGTCGGCTTGTCATCCACTGGCCAGGCCAGCTATGAAACCAGTCCCAACAGCGGCATGGGCAGCAACGGCCTCACCAGCGCCCGGCATGACATGCTGGCGCACTATTATGCTGACAAGTACCCGGAAACTTTTGACCCGAACCTGCCCCGGGACCTGACCTATTGCGGCCCTTACCGGCTGGAGGATGCCCTGCCCGGCAGCAGCATGACCGTCGGCGCGGCGATACTCAGCCCAACCCGCAGTTACGCCCCGGTGATCTACAAAGCCCTGGCTGAACTGAAGGGTGAGATTAAGGGCTTGATCCATTGCTCCGGCGGGGCCCAGACCAAGTGTCTGAAATTTGGTAGAAATGTTCATTTTGTCAAAGACAACCTGCTGCCAACACCGCCCTTGTTTGCCGCCATCCAGCAGGCATCCGGTACTGACTGGCAGGAAATGTACAAGGTGTTCAATATGGGCCACCGGATGGAGGTGTATGTACCAGCGGCGCGCGTGCAGGAAGTTATCGACATAGCCCGCAGTTATGGTATCGCGGCCCAACAGATTGGCTATACGGACTATGCTGATGCCAACCACCTGACACTGACGGACCCCCTGGGTAAAGTGCACCTGTATCAGTGAGCACGCTTCGCAGCCTGTGTTTGTATTATCCTCGCCGCTGTGTTGACGCTGGCGTCTGCAAAAAACGGCGGCTGCTCTTAGGCTTTGGCAGCCAAAGCTTCCGCCAGCAGCTGGTAAAACCGTGCCACCATGGGCAGGGAATAGGTGGATTTTCGCGCGACAAACCGCACGGGGCGCGTCAGCCCCTGATCGCCAAGATTCATCATCACGGCTTCCGGCACGTTTAATGTCCGTGCGACCCCCACTGGGACCAAGCCGTGACCAAAACCGGCCAAAGCCATCTGGCCGACACTGAAAAATGACTCCAGTGCTACCTCGCGGTGAATCCGCAGACGTTTGACCTCATCCCGAAAGGAGCGCCAGGCACCAGAATAGTCCTCTATGGTAATCACCGGCAGATCGCCCTTTTTCGGCCATTTGAGCTCGCCCAGGGCAGAAGGAATAATGACCATGGCTTCGCGCATCAGCACCACTGACTGCAGGTCAGTATCAAGCGTATCGGAGCCCGTACACACCCCCAGCATAAACTCACCCGAGCGGACCCGATCGAGCACCACAGGGGTACGGTAAGTATGGAAGGCAAATTTCACCTCCGGCATTGACTGTTTGATCTTAACGAACACTGCAGGCCCCCACGAAGAGAGGATGGCGTCAGACACGCCTATGGTCAGCTCACCACGACCGACACTCTGGTCCTCGACAAACATATCACGGATTTCTGACAACACCGGGGCGATCTTATCGACCAGCTTTTTACCATGCTGGGTCAACTCCACTCGCCGGCCTTTTTTCTGAATCAGCTCTCGATCATAGTATTTTTCCAGGGTGGCAATACGCTTGCTCACCGCCGACTGGGAGACGCGCAGATCTGTCGCCGCCTCAAGCATAGTTCCCGTGCGAGACAACGCCAGCAATGTTTCAAGGTTTTCGATCATGGCTCTCAGCCTTTCCTAAATGGGATACATAATAGGCCATCTAGTCTCTGCGATCAGCTATTAAGACCCACCACCATAGCGCTTTTAGTCTGCGCCGGCCCGAGAGCCGCGACGCGGTCCCACTGGTCCGCTAATGTCTGCCAATGGTCACTATGGCATGGGCTTGTGTTGGGTGATTACCTAACATGTCGCCCTTGTATTCAATCACACGGGACTCGCCGCTGTGCGCAGACTCGCCTTGACGAGCAGCAACACTGTACGCCTGCTGAAAAGCCTTACGCTCCTGCTGCTGTGCTGCAGCACAGCTTTTGCTGACGCCGTCATTTACAGCTGTGTCGAAGAGGCCACGGCAACCATTGAGTTTCGCGACCTGCCCTGCCGGCCTGGCGAAACCGAACTGGCTTCAGCCTATTCGTCGGCAGGTGCCTACCGACCTACAGAGGAAGGCAACGAAAAAATTCGCCAGCTGCTGTTTGCTGTCGACGTCAGACTTAAGAAGCTGCAGTTGGATATTGAACAGCTGCAGCGCGAGCGAAACGAAAAAATGTTGCTGGCACAAAAAAGCGGGCTGGATTCAGCAGCGACCCAGAGCCTTATTCGAAACCAGTTCGAGCCTGAACTGGAAACAAAGGGCATTTTGCTGACACGCTTGCGCAAAGATCGCCGTACCCTGATGGACCGACTGATTTGAGCAAGACCTCAGCTGCAGGAGCCGTTACCGGCCCGCTGCAATAAGCGCCCCTCAGGCGGCCTGTTCATCCGCCGGCATCGGCTTGATCACAAATAACAAATCGCCTTCATTGACCTGTTGGCCGCTGGCAATGTTGATGCGAGTGATCTCATAGCGACCAGTGGCGGAATAGACCTCACCCTCTTCACTGGAGAATGAGTTGAGGTTTACCGGCGTAAACATCTTCATCGCCTCCAACTGGCAGAGGGTGTCATCCGCGCTGACCACATCACCGACATTGACATACTCCGGTTCCGTGGGCGACGGAGTGCGATAAAACACCCCCGTAGAAGGCGACAACACTTTCAGTTCATCGCTACCCTCAATCCTGAGCATTTCAAGATCAATACCCACACCAGTGGTACCTGACGCCTCTTCAATCTCGGCAATCAGTGCCGGCATATCTGTACGCTCGAGGAAACCCGGTAGATAGCTGGTGTCATAGATACCGTCCAGGAACACCTTATCGACGAGAATACGCTTGATCAGGCTAATGTTGGTGCAGATGCCATGGATCTTGACCCGCGCCAGATAAGCCAGCATCTTTTCAACCGTATCCTGGCGGTCCTTGCCATGACAGATAATCTGAACAATCAGACTGTCGTAGAAGGGTGATACTACCTTGCCCGTACCGGCCATGGATATCAGCTGGATATGGGGCTCCACCGGCAGTTCGCAGAGCGTGATCTCACCCGGCGTAGGCGCAAATGACACCTTGCCTTCGGCATCGATAACAGCTTTTTCAGCGTTCACCCGTACTTCCAGTGCATACCCGTTTTCGCCAACCTTGAGGTCGGCAATGGAACCGCCAGAGGCAATTTCAAACTGCTGCCTGACGATATCAATACCTGTAACCACTTCCGTTACGGGGTGCTCGACCTGCAGGCGCGTGTTCATTTCCATAAAATAGACGGCGTCATTCGGCACGTCATAGATAAACTCGACAGTACCGGCGCCAATGTAATCCACAGCCTTGGCAATCTTGTAGGCATACTCAAACACCAGCTCTTTGAGCTTCGCCGGCAACATGGTGGACTCAGACTCTTCCATCAGCTTCTGGTTATTACGCTGGACGCTGCAGTCACGCAAACCAACAACCAGGGTATTACCGTGAGTATCACGCAGAATCTGGGCTTCAATATGCCGCAGGGAGGTGACAAATTTCTCGATATAAATATCACCGTTGCCGAACGCCGCTTTGGCCTCAGTGGAGACCTGGTGGAACAAACCGTGTAACTGCTCCGGGCGCCGCACCACCTGTATACCTTTGCCGCCACCACCATGCACAGCCTTCAACAGGATGGGATAACCCACCTGTTCAGCAATTTCAGCAGCACTCTCAGAGGTGCTGACAATACCGTGACTGCCGGGAACCACAGGCACATTAATGCCCTGGGTAGTGTTAATGGCGTTGGACTTATTACCCATGGTTTCCATACTGGAGACTTTCGGGCCAATAAAGTTAATGGCGCGCTCGCGCACCAGCTTGGCAAAGTTAGGGTCTTCTGAAAGGAAACCAATACCGGGATGTAAGGCATCAACCCGCTCAATTTCACCGATGCTCAGCACGCTCAGGGCATTCAGATAACTCTCATCAGAGGTGTTGCCACCAATACAGACCAGGCTGTGCCTGGGATCAGCACGGACCATATCAGCGGGTACCGAGTCCATATCCGGATCAGACTGCACCAGCACCACTTCGTAGCCATAGTCGATGGCTTTGCTGACTAACTTGACGGCGGTACAGCCGCGGGCATGAACCAGCACCCGCTTGATTGGCCGAATCAGGTCGGACTCGGAAGATTGACGTTTGACCTGCAATGGTTCAGCAGCCTTCAGACTGCCAGACATAATACGGTCAATCACCTGCTCCACTGTTTCTGTGGGTAGCGGAATAGCCGGGTCTACGCGCCGCAGCTCTCGGTCCAGATCGTCAGAGAAAGGGTGTTTAACCAGGCCCCGCATGGCGCCAGGGTTGACCGACAAATAGTTACTCAGCATACAGGTGTAAGGCAGGTTACGCTCAACCACGGTCTGGCCGGCGAAGGGCATACTTGTACCCGTAAAATAATAGTTCTGCACCAGCGGATGCGTCACAAAACTGGCCTGGGCACCACCGGTACAATCGCCAAATCCAAACATGATAATCGGCAGGTCGTTGTCACGGACGAAACGGGTAATACGGTCGTTGATAACCGCCATAGTAAACAAGGCAGCCGCCCCTTCCTTGGTCTGCATACCACCGGAGGAGATAAAACACACCACCGGCAAACGCTGTACCGCACACTCCACCAGCAGCTTACAGAAACGTACACAGTCGGAGTTGTCGATACTACCCGCCTGGAAGGCGACATTGGACATCACCAGGCCCACCCGGAAACAACCATTTTCGGTGCTGAAATCACCGATGCCGGTAATCAGGCCACAGGGCCGGACGTTGTTTTTCAGGGCGGTTTCAATGGACGGCCGGAAGGTTGGAAAGGCCACCGGGTTAGCTGACATCAAGGTGCCATTAAGCTCAGTGAAATTCTGAACATAACGGTCCAGGATAGTCTCGTAGGTGGTTCGGCCGGAGCGCTTCTCGCGGGTTAACTGCTCATGGAACAACAGGTCGCGATAGGCAATATTCAGGCGATTCCAGAAGTCTTTGCGGCGCCCAATACGCACGGGCTCAACTTTGCCCTCATAACGTTTGCCGCTCTTGCGAGTGGAATAATATTCAGGCAGGAGTTTTTCAAAGAAGAAGCTGACCACCACAAACAGGGTGTCTGACTTGTCTTTGTGCACCACGCGTATCCACTCTTCCACTGACTTCAGAAAATTACCGCTGCGGGAATAGTTCGACAGATCGCCAACCCAGCTGGCAAAGCGCTTGTCGATTTGCGCCTCATCCTGGCCAGCCGCAATGTCGAGCTTGCTCACCTCAAGAATGGTTTTGTGGAGCAATTGCTGAATAAACTCTGCAGGTAAAGCCCGGGACTCATGGGCCTGTCGCGCGACCGACACCAGGTCGGCAATCAGGTTGTCGTAGAGGACGCCAAAGGTAATCAGGTTCTGGCACTCGACCACAAAATCACTGCGTATGTCCTCGTCCAGCACCACATCCAGAATAGTCCGTTCCTGCTCAGCGATGCGCCGCTGTTGCTGGTTTTTGCGCTCGATATAAGACCAGAGACTGTCTTCAAGCAAACGCCGGTTCAGCTGAATGGGATGTCGTTCTTCACTTTCCAGCAGTTTGCGCGTGTAGTCCGAGAGATTTTCGCCGGAGAGTTTTCCCGCATCATAAAGGGATGCCCCCTCCAAAATCAGGTTGAGCTCTGCAATCAACTGACCAGCGAGGAAATCGGCACTTTTCTCGGCGATAAAATTCGTGTCAAAAAGTTTCTTACCCTCAAAACTGAATTTACGCTTCAACTGCTCGACGAACACATTGTCCGTGTTCGACATGGCGCCCAGCAGTCCTTTGACATCTTTGATATCAGTGGCGCGCAACAGATAGGCGTTGGCATCCTCGTTGCCGATATGCTGAATCAAGGCCCGCAAGTTATCCCTGGCGCTACCCTTCCAACGATTATAAAGATGCAGGCCGGTCACCAGGCACAGTTCGCCCTTGGCAAGCTGGTAATTGCGGGTTGGTTCGCCAAAAATCAGCTGCGCAATACGCCCCCGCTCGTCACCGACAACAGCCTTCTTATCCACATAGTTTTTCCAGGATTTGCTCAGCAGATCCTCGTACAGAATTTTGTCCGGGTCCTGCAGCCAGCCCAGGAACGCCGCGCGGCGCTCTCGGTGCATACGTTGCGCCAGTTCGCCCTCGGGGATCTTGGTATTGGCGAGGCGTCCGTACTGAGTGGTGGTGGTGCTCTTGATGCGATTACGCAGACCCAGATAACGCAGGTAACGATAGGCGGCGCCAAAAATATTCGGGTATTCGGTGGGCGACACGCGCAGCTTCAGGTTCGAACTGGCGTTCAATGCCGCCAGGTACTCAGAGGGGTTGAGGTAGCGGCGAATATTACGCTGGTAGTGGTCAAAGACTTCGGGATGCCCGGCAACAAATTCTCGCGCAGCATCTTCAATTGAGGTGATACCCCGAACGATCACATCCCGCAGATTGTCGATGGTGTCGGTTTCGCCCGGGTCATAATCAATGACGCCATCAATATTGCCCTGCATATAGAGCTCGTAGGACGACACACCGACAAACTGCGCGCACTCCTGCCATGACAAGTTGTAGCGCCGCACCAGGTTGGCCAGCGACTTAGGGTGGATGGTATTAAACACGCCCGTGCGTACGGACAGCAACAGGTTGCTGGCTGCCAGCGGTATGGCACCACCTGAGTAGCCCTGGCCAATGATGATACCCAGGGTTGGGACATCAACATTACACAACTCAGCGATCAGTCGCGAAATGGAGTGGGCCTGATTCTGGGCATTTGCGGCTTCGTAAGGATCGGCGCCTGGTGTATCCATAAAGGTCACGATCGGCATGGCACGGGTCGCAAACTGACCGGCCATCCTGGATGCCAGCTCGTGATGCTCTGGTCCCCAGACACCGGCTGCATGGGCACGGTTCTGGGCGATAAGGCCCACCTGCCGCACTGTGCCACCAAAATCAAAACTCAACTCGGCACAATAAAAGGGACCCTTATCAATGACATGACTGACGGGAACATCCAGCGCCGCCACAACGTCTTTGGCGCCCGGGCGAGTCGACTCTTCAGTGGGTGCTACAGTTGCCGCGATATAGGCATCCACTTCCATACCACGCAGCTGCTCGACACGCGCTTTGATCTGCTTGTTATTCAGCAGTCCGCGAATGACAGATGCCGTTTGCCGGCGCGGAAAAAGGGAAAAATCCTGGGCCAGATCTTCGGCATTCAGGTACAACTGGTCGACAGAGGTTGGTTCGTGCCCCATAGAATTTGTGTTCCGTTAATACATCGACGCCCCAATTAGGGGGCGTGAAAAAGTGTTGTAAATTCAGACCCTGGCTCGTGGCCGGAGTTCAATTGGCTAATGTACTCCAATGCCGCCCGGCAAGCAACGACGGGCGCCCAAGGAAATATTTTAAGCAGTTGATTCTAAAGGTTAAAAGAGCAGCTGAAAGATCGCTTCGAGGCCATCCCAAAGACCGACATTGACCACAGAGACCACACGACGACAATGCAACGACAACACAACCAGACCGCAACCAGACCGCAACTACACCGCAACTACACCGCAACTACGTCCAGCTTGCCAATTTTTGACCGCCACTCCTGTGGACCGGTGATATGCACGGAGGTGCCGCTTGAGTCTACGGCCACAGTCACGGGCATATCTTCCACCTCAAACTCGTGAATAGCCTCCATGCCCAGGTCAGCAAAGGCCACAACCCTGGATTTGCGAATCGCCTTTGACACCAGAAACGCCGCACCGCCTACGGCCATCAGATACACAGCCTGGTGTTTCTTGATGGCGTCAATGGCCACAGGACCCCGCTCTGCCTTACCCACCATGCCCAACAGGCCGGTTTTTTCCAGCATCATTTCCGTAAAACCATCCATACGTGTGGCCGTTGTGGGGCCGGCGGGTCCAACAACCTCGCCTCGAACTGGATCTACCGGACCCACGTAGTAGATAAACCGGCCGCTGAGATCAACGCCCTGCGGCAGGCTCTCACCCGCATCAAATAAGTCACGAATACGTTTGTGCGCGGCGTCGCGGCCCGTCAGCATTTTACCGCTCAACAGCAGGGTTTCGCCTGGCTTCCAGGTAGCCACTTCTTCGCGGGTTACGGTATCAAGGTTAACCCGGCGTGAATTGGGCCCTGCCTTCCAGGTGATATTAGGCCAGTCTTCCAGTCTCGGTGGCTGCAGGTCGACACTGCCACTGCCGTCCAGGACAAAATGGACATGCCGGGTGGCCGCACAGTTGGGGATCATGGCGACGGGCAGGTTGGCCGCATGGGTTGGAAAATCGAGGATCTTAACATCCAGGACGGTGGTCAACCCACCCAGGCCCTGGGCACCAATCCCCAGCGCATTAACCTTCTCAAAAATCTCCAGACGCAGCTCTTCGACGCGCGATGACGGGCCTCTGGCCTGCAGATCATAGATATCAATCGGGTCCATCAAGGACCGTTTTGCCAGCAACATGGCTTTTTCGGCAGTACCACCAATACCAATGCCGAGCATACCCGGTGGGCACCAGCCAGCGCCCATGGTGGGCACCGTCTTTACCACCCAGTCAACAATGCTGTCCGCGGGATTCAGCATTACCAGCTTCGATTTAGCTTCGGAACCGCCACCCTTGGCGGCCACATGGATATCCACCTTGCTGCCCGGCACCAGCTCCATATGGATGACGGCGGGGGTATTGTCCTTGGTATTGATTCGCCGCCCGGCGGGATCTGCAAGGACTGAGGCGCGCAGGACGTTATCGGGCAGCAGATAGGCTCGGCGTACGCCCTCATTGATCATGGCCTCAAGGGACTGGTCCGTTTCAAAACGGACATCCATGCCAACGGTAATAAACACGTTGACGATGCCCGTGTCCTGACAGATCGGTCGCTTGCCCTCAGCGCACATCCGCGAATTTATCAGTATCTGGGCCATGGCATCACGGGCGGCACTGGACTCTTCACGCTCGTATGCGGCGTTCATGGCCTGAATAAAATCTATCGGGTGGTAATAGGAAATATACTGCAGAGCATCCTGGATACTTTGTATCAGGTCTTCCTTGGTAATCACGGTCATAGGGTGCTTCCTTCAGCTGCCAGCAGCTGACGCCACGCAAGCCAGGCCGGTGTGGCGTGGCGAGGTGTGGCGTGGCGATGTGTGGTGTGGTGTTGGTGTGGTGTTGGTGTGGTATCAGTCATGTTTTTCTGGTCTGTGGCCTGGCCGAAGCTCAGCTGTACATCAGTCGAGTCAGCGACTCGGCGATACAGACCGGCTTATCACTACCTTGCAATTCAACCGTTACCTGGCGCTTGATCTGGATAGTGTTCGGGTTTTTCAGCTCCGCCAGCATCAGGGTGTGGCGAGCACGAATAAAAGAATCAACGGGTACTGGCGCCGGAAAACGCACCTTGTCGAGTCCGTAGTTAACCCCCATATACACCCCATCCAGGGCTTCCGGCTTCTTTGGCGCAATACTGCCACCCAGATGGACAATCATCGACAAGGTCAGGAAACCATGGGCAATCGTCACCTTGTAGGGCGACAACTGGGCGGATTTTACCGGGTCAATATGAATAAACTGGTGGTCCATGGTGGCATCTGCAAACAAGTTGATACGGGCCTGGTCAATCTGAAACCACTCACCAACCCCTTCCTCCTCACCTTCGTAAGATTTGAAAATTTCTAACGCTGCTGCCGCTTTAGAGGTCATAAATTGATCCTTAACTGTATTGAAAGAGTAGTTAAAACCTAATTGTTAATTGGCTGCCACAAAACGTCCAGGTTCAGCCCAAAAAATCGGCGGCGCCAGCAAACACGGTACTTGCACGCCAACTGCTGTTTTCGGATCAAGCCCTCAGCGCCCAGGCAAGGAGCACCGGATCTGTCCTGCGCAGGAGCATATCACAAGCCTTTTCGTTTGAACCGTTGATTTCCCGGTATCCCTAAAATAGGATTCACCACATGAAACAGACACCCCCAGTACAAGCACCACGACGATTTGATGTTTTAGCGGTCTTCGCTGGCACCACAGCAGTGGCTGCCATTGGCGTGCCCTGGTACGGCATCAGCCATGGCTACCAACCCGCACTGTGGATTGCCTTTGTGGTGCTGCTGGCCTGGAACGGCATGTCTATTACCGCCGGCTATCACCGCCTCTGGTCCCATAAGTCTTACCAGGCTCACGTCTTGGTGCGCCTGGCTTTTGCCTTGGGTGGCGCCCTGGCGGTACAGAATTCCATTCGACAGTGGTGCGCCGATCATCGCAATCACCACCAGCACACCGACGACATTGACCTTGACCCCTATTCCGCGCGGCGCGGCTTCTGGTATTCCCACATAGGTTGGATGTTAAGGGACTACCCGGCAACGGCAAAAGACTATGCCAATGTCCGTGACCTGGACCGAGACCCTGTTGTGCGATGGCAGGACCAACACTATGCAGCCCTCGCTCTGAGCCTTAATATCCTGCTACCGCTGGCCATTGGGGCATTGGCAGGAGACGCCCTCGGCGGCCTGTTGTTGCTCGGTTTCCTGCGACTGGTGGTCAGCCACCACACCACATTCTTGATCAACTCCCTGGCCCATGCCTGGGGCAAACAACCCTACTCAGACGCCACTTCATCCCGCGACAACACGGTGATTGCCCTGCTGACCTACGGCGAGGGTTACCACAATTTCCACCACACCTTTCAATGGGACTATCGGAACGGCGTGCGCTGGTATCATTTTGACCCAACCAAGTGGCTTATCAGAGGCCTGGCATGGTGCAGTCTTGCTGCCGAACTGAAGCGGGTGGCGCCGGAAAAGATCGAGCAAAGCCGGGCGAAAATGCAGCTTAAGCACGCCACTGAAAGAGTTATCCAGTTCCGCCTGATCAATAAAGAGCAATGGCTGGCACTGCTGGAAACAGAATATGAACAACTGGTGCATGTGCTCAATGAGTGGTCTCATTGCCGGCAGCGGTGGCTGGAGATGCGCACCCGCGACTTGAAGAAGCGCTGGGATGAGACGGAACTACACCATCAGCTGCAGGAACTGGAACAAAGCTTAAATATGCGCCGGCGGCAGTGGCGCCTGCTGACACAACAGTTCGCATGAGTCCGGCGGCCGAGCCACTGTGGCAACATGAAAATTTTGCGATCATGGCCTGCAGCTAGGTAAACTCCCGCCACCAAAGATGTTCCTGCTCTTAGCCCTGCCAGCTGCAACCGTGATTGAGTGATAGCTGGCGCCCGACTGCACCGCGGGTCAATTGACTTTCATCTTATTGATTTACCTTACTTACCTTATTTATCTTGTTTATCCTCTTAAACTCAATAAACGACCAAAGCAGAGCCTTATTATGAATGATGTATTTATCGCAGCAGGTGTACGCACGCCCATGGGCGGCTTCCAGGGCAGTCTGTCAAGCCTGACTGCCGTCAATCTCGGCAGCGCCGCCATCAACGCTGCCGTTAGTCGCGCCGGGCTCAAGGGCGAAGATATCAATGAAGTCATCATGGGCTGCGTGCTCGCCTCTGGGTTGCGCCAGGGCCCGGCGCGCCAGGCCGCCATGGCTGCCGGCATACCCGTTGAGACAGGCGCCACCACCATCAACAAGCTTTGCGGCTCAGGCATGAAAGCCACCATGCTGGCCCATGACCTGATCAAAGCCGGCACCAATGAAATTATGGTCGCTGGCGGTATGGAAAGTATGAGTAATGCGCCGTTCCTGCTGCCTAAGGCCCGAGGCGGCATGCGGATGGGCCATGGCGAAGTCCAGGACTGCATGTTCACCGATGGTCTTGAGGATGCCAGCACGGGGCGCCTGATGGGCTCCTTTGCCCAGGACATGGCCAATAAATACCAGATGAGTCGCGAAGACATGGACGCTTTTGCCATCCAGTCCTTGAGTCGCGCCAAGACCGCCATTGAAAATGGCAGCCTGACGGCAGAAACAGTGCCGGTGGTGGTCAAGACCCGGTCCGGCGACATCACCGTCACCGATGATGAGCAACCGAAAACAGCCAACATCGAAAAGATCCCAACCTTGCGCCCGGCTTTCAGTGCCGACGGCACTGTGACGGCTGCCAACTCCAGCTCCATTTCTGATGGTGCCTCGGCACTGGTACTGGCCAGCGGCGCTGCCGTCAAAAACCATGGCCTTAAGCCCCTGGCCCGAATCGTGGGTCACACCACCAACTCGCGGGACCCGTCGGAATTTACCATCGCGCCCGTCGGCGCCATCGAAAAGCTGTTAACCCAGGTTGGCTGGCATAAAGATGACGTTGATCTGTTTGAGATAAATGAGGCATTTGCCATGGTGACCATGGCAGCCATTCGCGATCTTGGCCTCGACCCAGCCAAGGTCAACGTGCATGGCGGCGCCTGCGCCCAGGGCCATCCCATCGGCTCCACCGGCTCGCGCCTGATTGTCACACTAATGCATGCCCTGCAGCAGTACGGTCTGAAGCGCGGCATTGCGTCCCTGTGTATTGGCGGCGGTGAGGCCACAGCGGTAGCTATCGAGATGTTGTAAGCTGCAGGGGCTGGCGCAGCTACTGGATTTTGCCAGCGCCCTGACCGTACAATGATCACCTTTCCATATTGGCTTTCTTATCCACTATTCAGGAGTTCAATCCTTGTCCCGCCTCCCTGTAATCGTTGGCTTCGGCGGTATCAATCCCGCCGGCAGAAGCTCCGGCCATCATGGCTATCGGCGTCTGGTGATTGATCAGCTTGGGGCACAACTCGCTGACGAGACCTGGCAATCGCTGGCTGCCCTGATGCAATTGGACGGGCCACTGACCACCACCCAGAAGTCATTCATGCGCCAACACACACTGGTGCGCAAGATCGAAAACAACCTTTTTGACCCGCACAAGATCCTGGTCCACAAGACCGCCAGACTGGCCGCTGCAGCAACTGAACCGCTGACTTTCACCCTCAAACGCAACCAACTGCCGGATGTCATTCCGCCAGACTGGCAGGTATCGAGCCTGGACACCGGCAATGTGCTGGTGACCGCCAGTGGCCATCTCGACGTGTTGTTTCCTGATGCCAGGGCATCTCGGGTCAATTCTGCCGGCCAGTTGCCCACAGGCTTTGATCCTGAAAAACTCTACCAGTCGCGAAACCACCCCCGCGGCCTGCAGCTCACCGTTTATGCGGCCTCTGACGCGATCAATTCGCTGGGCTTCGATTGGGAGCAGATACGCCAGCGGGTACCCGCAGACCAGATTTCGGTCTATGCCAGCAGCGCCATGGGCCAGTTGGACTTTAATGGCGCCGGCGGCATGCTGCAGGCCTCATTACTGGGCAAGCGGGTCAGTTCAAAAAACTGCCCCCTGAGCCTTGCAGAGATGACTGCCGACTTTGTCAACGCCTATATTCTTGGCAGCGTTGGCAGCACCGGCGCTAACATTGGTGCTTGCGCGACTTTCCTGTACAACCTTCGCCAGGGTATCCAGGACATCCGCTCGGGCAAGTTTCGCGCGGTGGTTGTCGGTGCCAGTGAGGCCCCCCTGACACCAGAAGTGATTGAAGGTTATCGCACCATGGGCGCGCTGGCCGAAGATGAGGCGCTGAACAAACTTGATGGCAGCACCAGTACAGATCACCGGCGTGCCTGTCGGCCTTTTGGCGACAATTGTGGTTTTACCCTGGCTGAGGCCTCACAGTTTGTCGTGTTGTTTGACGACGAACTGGCGCTGGAGATGGGCGCCAATATCTACGGTTCTGTGGCCGACGTGTTTATTAATGCCGATGGCTTCAAGAAATCCATTCCCGGCCCCGGCATTGGCAACTATCTTACGGTGGGCAAGTCCCTGGGGGTGGTAAGGGCCATTCTCGGTGAACAAGCCATGCAGCAGCGAACCTATATCCAGGCCCATGGCACCAGCACACCGCAGAACAGGGTCACCGAATCGCATATTTTTAATGAACTGGCAAAGGCTTTCAAACTTGAGAAATGGCCGGTTGCTGCCATCAAAGCCTACCTTGGGCATTCCCTGGCGACAGCTGCTGGCGACCAGATTGCCGCCAGCCTTGGTGCCTGGCACCACGGCATTATCCCCGGTGTAACAACCGTTGACCGAATTGCCGATGATGTTCACCACAGCCACCTGGACATTCTGCTGAATCACCGCGAGTTTGATCCGACCCAAATGGATGCGGCGCTGATCAACTCCAAGGGCTTTGGTGGCAACAATGCAACGGCAGCTATTCTGGCGCCCCATGTGACCCTCAGTATGCTGGCCAAAAAGCATGGCAAGGCACGACTCACTGCCCACGCAAACCTGAACGAGGGTGTCCGCGAGCAAAGCGCCGCTTATGATGCCGCCACCAGTACCGGTAAGAACGCCCTGATCTACAACTTTGGTGTGGGTGTGGTCGAAGGCGACCAACTGGGCCTTACAGATCAGGCGATTACCATTCCCGGCCTGAGCCAGCCCATCAACCTGAACGTCGCCAATCCCTATGAGGACATGAGCTAAGGTAACTCTGATTAAGGCCGGAGTGCCGGACCGCTATTTTTGTGGGGCCGCAGAGGCCATTGCTGCGTTGGTTCACATTTTCGAAACTTCGCGGATTGAAAGCGTATCAGCCATCTTCTGAAATATTCCCCGCCTTGCCCTGACCTGGGAACACAGACGCCTAGCCGACTTTATTCAAAAGCTGACCAGCGCTTCCCTAGACAATTTCACGGGTTGCGCGGAAGCGGATTTCTGGCCAGCGCTCCTGCATCAGACTGAGGTTTACCCGGGTTGGCGCCAGGTAGGTCAGATGGCCACTGCCATCAATCGCCAGGTGGGCTTCGGCCTTGACCTTAAACTCGGCCAGCTTCTTCGGGTCATCACACTCTATCCAGCGCGCAGTATTGACACCCACCGGCACATAGATGCAGTCCACCTTGTACTCATCGCGCAGCCGGAACGCGACTACATCAAACTGTAATATGCCCACCGCGCCTAGAATCAGGTCGTTATTCGTCAGTGGCATAAACACCTGGGTGGCACCTTCTTCCGACAACTGGGTCAGGCCCTGGCGTAATTGTTTGCTCTTCAGGGGATCGCGTAACTGCACCCGCCGAAACAGCTCCGGCGCAAAATGTGGTATCCCCAGATAACGATAATCTTCACCCTCGGTAAACGTATCGCCAATCTGGATGGTGCCGTGGTTATGCAGGCCAATAATGTCACCCGACCAGGCCTCTTCAGCCTGGGTACGCTCGCCGGCGAGAAAGGTGACGGCATCGTTGACGCGGATATCTTTGCCCATACGCACATGGCGCATTTTCATACCCTGCTCGTAATGGCCGGAGCAGACCCGCAGGAACGCGATGCGATCGCGATGTTTGGGGTCCATATTGGCCTGGATCTTGAACACAAAACCTGAAAACCCGGGCTCACGAGCGTCCACCAGGCGTTTATCAGAGCCCCGCGCCAGCGGTGCCGGGGCGAACTCAACAAAACCGTCGAGCATTTCCATCACACCAAAATTGCGCAACGCTGTACCAAAATAAACCGGTGACAGGCGCCCGGCCAGGTAGGCTTCGAGCTCAAAGGGATGGCTGGCGCCTTTCACCAGTTCTATCTCCTCAAGCAGCTCAGCATGCAGGCTACCCAGGGCATCAATGGCCTTCGGGCTGTTGATGCCCTGGATGGTTTCCGTTTCGGCAAAGGTTTCGCCACGTCCGGACTTGTAGAGAATCACCTCATCTTTCTGCAGGTGGTAGACACCTTTGAAGTTCTGCCCCATGCCAATGGGCCAGGTAATTGGCGCGCACTGAATATTGAGGATATGTTCCACCTCGTCCAGCAGCTCAACGGGATCACGCACTTCCCGGTCCAGCTTGTTGATAAATGTCAGGATGGGTGTATCTCGCAGGCGACACACCTCCATCAGCTTGATGGTGCGATCCTCAACACCCTTGGCGCCGTCTATGACCATCAATACAGAGTCGACGGCAGTCAGGGTTCGGTAGGTATCTTCAGAAAAGTCTTCGTGACCCGGCGTGTCCAGCAGATTCACCACCCGGCCTTTATACGGAAACTGCATCACCGAGGTGGTGATCGAAATACCGCGCTGCTTTTCCAGCTCCATCCAGTCGGAGGTGGCATAACGATCAGACTTCTTCGACTTCACCGTGCCCGCCATCTGAATAGCCTTGCCTAGCAGCAGCAGCTTCTCAGTAATGGTGGTCTTACCAGCATCAGGGTGCGAGATGATCGCAAAGGTTCTTCGCTGGCTGATTGCATCTTTATCGTTCAGATCTGTCATCAAAAAAGTCTTTTAGTTTGCACGGCTATTTGTCCGGGTGTTTGCACACGGCTTCGACGCAAAAGCCGCGAGACCCTGCCCGTGTTGAAGCCGTGACACACATGGTAAAAGGCTGCCATTTTCGCTGATCCTGATGGTATAAACAATCAACGGGACCTGGCCGGCAGCCGCTCACAGCCACTGCCTAACGCAAGATGACAAGGGGTAAATGGGTACTTTCAATCATCTTAAGGGTATTACTGCCGATAAAAGCGTAGGCAAGTTTAGAATGTGAAAAAGCGCCCATGACCAACATTCCCACATCGTTTTCCGCTTTGTAAGCCATCAGAGAATTAAAAATGTTGCCTTCCAGAAAACTGGACCTTACCTCAAAGCCACTTGCAGCCAGCATCGCAGCTGTGTGCTTGAATTTATCCAGCAGGCCACTCTGGCTGTTTTTTACTGTCACCAAGTGACACACCATATTATGCAGCAGGCCACCGTCAATGATGTCCTTAACGGCCTTGTCAGCGGTTTCTCGCCCGTCATACGCCAGCATAAAACTTTCAGGCGCAGTGAAATTCCTGTTAGCAATAAACACTGGCGTGTGCACCTGGCGAATCAGCTGTTCAATGTGCGAGCCAATGGCCTTGAAGTCCTGATCGTGACTCTCGCCGGAACGACCAATCACAACTAAGCGCGCTTCGGCCTCAAGATCACACACTGCCTCAACAATATCACTGTGGCGCTGGACTTTTTCAACAGTCTCACAGCCTTTTTGCCTGGCCAACTGACAAGCCTGCGCCAACATTTCCCTGCCCGCCTGCAGTGCGAGTTTGTTGCGCTGCTCATCCGCCAAAACCATTTCATTGAGCAACGATGACCGCGCGCCTAAACCAATGGCCCCGCTTAAATCCTCGGCCTCGGCGGTTTTGTGCTTCTCAATAGCATGCAAAAGCAGGAGGGTTTTATTCAGTTTGTTGGCCGCCCAGATGCCCGCATGACAAACGTTATCTGCATATGCCGAGCCGTCGATACACGTAATCACCTTGTTCATCGTCAACTCCTCAGTGGCCGGCCATGATTGTTGCAACTTCTTCGGGAGCGTTATGCACACCAAATTTATCGACAATGGTGGCGGTGGCCTCAGTCATGCCAATAATCTCAACTTCAGCGCCTTCGCGCCTGAACTTGATTACCACCTTATCAAGAGAAGAGACCGCCGTGATATCCCAAAAGTGGGCCTGGGTAAGATCAATAATGACCTTACCGACCGCTTCCTTGAAATCAAAGGATTGGATGAATTGTTCTGCAGAGGCAAAAAATACCTGCCCAACCACTCTGTACTGGCGCACATCTTCATCGGCTTGATCTGCTTTGACAAGCATAAACCTGCCGATTTTGTTCGCAAAGAACAAGGTTGCCAGCAGCACGCCAACCAGCACTCCGATAGCCAGGTTATGGGTTGCAACAACGACAATAACCGTCGCAACCATGACGATGGTGGAGGACAGCGGATTCTTCTTGATGTCTTTTACTGAACTCCAGGAAAAGGTACCGATGGAAACCATAATCATGACAGCAACAAGTGCCGCCATTGGAATCTGTTTTATCCATTCGTCGAGGAAAACCACCATGATTAACAGCAACACACCGGCGGTAAAACAAGACAGGCGGCCGCGCCCACCTGACTTCACATTGATGATCGATTGGCCAATCATGGCGCAACCAGCCATGCCGCCCAACAGACCAGCGCCAATATTGGCAATCCCCTGACCTTTGCATTCACGATTCTTGTCACTGGCGGTGTCCGTCAAATCATCAACGATGGTTGCGGTCATCATTGATTCCAGCAAACCAACCACTGCCAGGCCAACGGCATAAGGCAGAATGATCAACAAGGTTTGCAGATTCAACGGTACTTCAGGCCATAAAAATACTGGCAGGGTATCCGGCAGTTGCCCCATGTCACCCACCGTACGAATATCAAGCCCGGCAAACATGGCCACGGCGGTCATCACGACAATACAAATCAGCGGTGATGGAATTGTTCTGCCGATCATCGGGATATACGGAAACAGATAGATAATGCCTAAGCCTGCCAGTGTCATGGCATAAACCTGCCATGTCACGTCAGTAAGCTCTGGTAACTGGGCCATAAAGATTAAAATGGCCAGGGCATTAACAAATCCAGTCACCACCGAACGTGAGACAAAACGCATTAAACTGCCCAACTTCAGGTAGCCGGCAATAATCTGCAAGACGCCGGTCAACAGCGTGGCCGCAAGCAGGTATTCAAGGCCATGCGCTTTGACCAACGTCACCATCAGCAGGGCCATGGCACCAGTGGCAGCCGAAATCATACCCGGCCGTCCACCAACAATTGCTGTCACCACGGCAATACAGAACGAGGCATAAAGTCCTACTTTTGGGTCAACCCCGGCAATAATTGAAAACGCTATGGCCTCCGGGATCAACGCCAGGGCGACAACAGTACCCGCCAGCAAGTCACCGCGGATATTCCCCAGCCAGTCCAGCCTGATGTTCTTGAGCATAAATATCCTTGTACCGCTTGGCACAACACGGGTCACATGCGCCCGTAGCGAAGGGCAGCGCCTGCCGCGCAAAAAATGGGTTTATATGGGTGTGCTGAAGTATGTTTGAAGTATGTTTGAAGT
>JANQYP010000063.1:12331-20636 GCA_030728785.1 Pseudomonadales bacterium | reverse complement strand
CACTGCGGAACATGACACTGCGGAGCCAGAGAGTTTGTGGCGCATGGTTGCGGTGATCCATGTGCGGCGCCTAACTATCGAAGCCAGCGCCAGTGGCCGCGGCGCTCTGCAGGCTTAACAAGGTCTGCCAGAGCCGCGCCTTGGCGCCACCGCCGGCAAAATAGTGATCCACCGCGGCCACCGGCCAAACTGTCCTGCCATTCGTCTGCACTGGCAGGCCTGGCGTTGATTGGGCATCAACCCCCACATAGGGAAGGGCATCACGCCCAAACACCAGAATATGCCGGGCACAATTCGCCAGCCTGGCGGCGACCACCTGGCGCGCTTCGTCAGCAGACTGGACTATATGGGCAGCTTTAACCATGGGCCAACGCAACTCACTCCGCTGGGGTACGGTTGCCTGGCCAAAACAGGCTACCGCCAGGTTGTCAGCAAAGCGACTGACTGCAGGTGGCAGGCCCGGTGTTGCATAGGGCAAATAGAACACACAGCTGAGGTCGTGGCGGGCATGGGTAAAGTCGATAAAACACAGCAGGAACTCCGGCTGCGGTTGAGCTGGCGCCAGAGCCCTGGGGATTACAGCGACTGCCGCGGGTTTGGCGGCCACTCCGCCAGCTGCGACGCTCACAGCGGCAGCAGCACCTGTCGAAGCTGACTTTGGCGGGGCTGTCTTTGGAACAGCAGTTTTTGGCAAGGGAGGGGGAATCGCTGCTGCAGCTTCGGCACGGACCCCCGAAGCAGCCGCCAAAGCCAGGGTGCCAAGGCGAACCAGAGGCACGGGACTGGCGGGCACATGCTCACGAGCCACCCAGACATCAATGCCCATTTCTCGCAGGTATGCATTACGCGTGTGGTTAATCAATCGTAGCCGCTCGCCAAAGACAGGTAATGCGCCAGTTTAGCCCAAAGCTGTTAAGGATTCCTGCGCAACCGCATCAGTGATTCCTGCATGGTAGAAGCCACCAGCTGGCCAGCCTCGGTAAACATCTGGCCGCGGTTAAAACCCCTGGCGGCAGCTGCTTGAGGCGCATCCAGAGCATAGAGCAGCCACTGATCAACACGCGCCTGAGGCAAATGGAACCACATGGCATGATCAAGGCTGGCAGACTGCATATCCTTACGCTCAAACTTGTCGGCATGGGGCAGGCGGGATGTGGACAGCAGCGCGCTGTCAGACTGAAAGGTCAGCAACGCCGCATGCAACAGCGGTTCACTGTCTGGCATCTCGCCGTTGGCGCAAAACCAGTGATGCTGCCTGGGTGGTAATGGCTGCCGGGACAGGCGCGCCTTGTATTCCATCAGGTAGGTTAAAAAATGACTGTCCTGATTGGTCCTTGCCAGCCGCGCGTCGTCAGGGCGCTGGACATCGGGCATCTTCGCCTGGTGCACCAGCCCTGCCTCCACCACCTGGAAGGACGCATCCATGCTGAAGATGGCGCGGCCATGCTGGACCACAACAATCCTGCGGGTCGAAAATGAGCGCCCGTCGCGAATCCGCTCCACCATAAACAACACGGGCACCGCAGGATCTCCGGGCCGCAGGAAATAGCCATGCAGTGAGTGCGGCGGCCGTGCAGCAGGCACAGTGCGGCCGGCGGCCACCAGCGCCTGGGCCATGATCTGGCCGCCATAGAGGCGCCCGGTTTCACCCTGCGGGTGGTAACCCCTGAAAATATCCTGCTCTATCTGTTCCAGATCCAAAATCCGGATCAGTTCTGCTAACTTCGAATGCACCGGCCATACTCCTTGCCTGTCAGGTGTTTTGTCGCTGCCACTGTCGCCCTGGTGATTCTGCCAGCGGCGCAGCCGGGCAGGGTTAATCGTCAGCGCGACCTGCTACCACCGCAGCCGGACTCAGGGCATTTACCAGAAAATAGATCAGTGTTCCCGCCAGAATCAGGCCCAGGCCTATCAGACCCTCCTGCGGGCGATTCATGAGGATGTAAACCAGCGTCCAGAGGGTCACCGACAGGTAAATAAGCGGTGTCAGCGGATAGCCAAAGGTGCGATAGCCACCGGCTTCACCAATCTGTCGATAGCGCAGGACAAACACACCCAGCACGGCAAACAGGGTATTAATGCCCAGCACAAAACCAGAAAAAACCAGGATCGACTCAAAGCTGCCCGTCAGAATAAACAGGATCGTCAGCGCCGACTGGAACAGGATAGCCTTGACCGGGACGCCATTACGAAAGCCGGCAAGGAAACGGAAAGCACCAAAGTCTTCGCCAATTACCTGCAGCACGCGAGGCCCGGCGAGGGTCATGGCACTGACAGTGGAAATCAGCATCAAGGACAAGACAAACCCCATGATACTTGCAGCCTGGGGGCCAAAAGCATATTCAGCCACGACAAAACCAATTTCGATCTTGCCTTCCATGGCGTCCATGGGGGCGCCATAGAGAAAGAAAAAATTCAGCAGCAGGTACAGCGCCATGACTATCAAGGTACCGCCAATCAGGACTCGCGGCAGGTTCTGCTGCGGCGCTTCAATTTCGCCGGTGATATAGGTGGCGGCATTCCAGCCCGTGTAGGCATAGTTCACATAGATCAGCGCCACCGCAAAGGCACCACTGAACAGCAACTGGCCATCACCCGCCTGGGGCAACAAGGTGATGGGCTGCGGCTCGGCGGCAAAAAACGCAATTAGGGCGCAGAACAGCAGTATCATGCCGACCTTCAGCATCGTCATGTAACGCTGCATGCCGCCACTGGTGGCGCGCGACAAACAGTGTATGGCTGCCAATACGGCCACCAGGAAAACAGCGCAGGCGGTCCGCGGAATACCTTCAAACGTCGCCGCCAGGTAGGCGGCAAAGGTGATGGCCGCCAGCGCCGTGGGGGCAGCAAAGCCGATGGTGACGGAGATCCAGCCGGAGATAAATCCCGCCAGGGGATGGTAGGTGCGGGCCAGAAAGTTGTACTCGCCACCGGAGCGTGGCAGTCGCGCTGCCAGCTCCGCATAACTCAGCGCGCCACAGACGGCGGTAATACCGCCGACAAACCACAACATGGTGATCACAAAGGGCGAGCGGATATCCAGCAACTGGAAACCCAGTGAGGTGAAGATGCCGGTGCCCACCATATTGGCCACCACGATGGCCAGGGCGGTGGCCGGCGAGAAGCGCTGCTGGATCATCGACTGATCACAGTGCCAGGCTGTCCACCGCCATTTTCCGCAGGCTTCGCTTATCGATCTTACCGGCCGCAATACGTGGCAAGGGTTCGGTACTGAAACGCAGGTAACGGGGAATCTTAAACCGGGCCATACGCTCAGCCAGAAAAGCCTGCACCGCTGCTTCAGTCAGCGCCTGATTACAATAGATGGTGGCACCCACCTCTTCACCCAGGCGCTCATCGGGGACTGCATAAACGGAGGCCTCGAGGATGTTGTCATGCTCCAGCAAACCGGCTTCCACTTCAGCACAACCGATATTTTCACCACCACGAATCACCAGGTCCTTGATGCGATCGACAATAAACACAAAACCTTCCGCATCAATGTAGGCGACATCACCGGTGCGCAGCCAGCCATCGACAAAAGTCTCGGCATTAGCATCCGGGCGCTGCCAGTAACCTTCAATCACCGAAGAGCCACGGATCTGCAACTCACCACGGCTGCCAGTGGGCTGCACTGTGCCGGCCTCATCAACAATACGAATATCCAGCGCTGCCGAGCACTGCCCGGAACTGCCCGGGCGACCCAGGTAATCTTCACCACTGATACCCGTGCCAATGGCATTGGTCTCGGTCATCCCCCAACCGGTGTTAGGCAGGGCCTTACCAAAAGACTGGGCAATGCGTTTGACCTGCTCCGGCGCGCGGGGCGCGCCGCCACCGCCGACCATGGCCAGGGAGCCAAGATCGTAAGTCGTTTGTTTGGCTGCGTTCACCAGGTCACCGGTCATGGCGGCGGGCGCGACAAACGTGGAGATGCGCTCACGCTCAATTAAGCCCATGGCCAGTTGCACATCCCATTTGAACATGGAAATTAATTTGCGCTGGCTGCGATAACTCATCATGTAGACCGCCAGCAGGCCCGTCACATGGAACAGTGGCACCGCCAACAGGGTTGCGGCCTGGTCTTCTGGCACCTCAGGCACAACCCCACTTTTCAATGCGGCAATATGGCCCTCCAGTTCCCAAGACAACAAGGATGTGAGCAGATTAGCGTGACAGGACACAGCACCTTTGGGATGCCCCGTTGAGCCTGACGTATACAAAATGGTGGCGGGGTCACTCTGTTGGATGTCCGCCGCAGGCATTTCCAGGGCGCGACAATCAGCCAGCAGCGCCGCCAGATCGGCAATTCCCGCTGGCAGTGCTTTTGTCGGCCGCACACCAATGACGGTGGTGGTGACATTACCAAGCGCCGGCAGCAGGCGGTCAATACGCTCCTGGTCGGCAAACAATACCTTGGCACCGCTGTTCTGCAGGCCGTATTCCATTTCTTCCGTGAGCCACAGGGCATTCATGGCGACAGCAACTGCACCCACCGAGGTAATGGCCATAAACGCCATGACCCATTCGGGGTAATTGCGCATGGAGATAGCCACTCGGTCACCTTTCTCAACACCATAATCATTGACCAGAATGGTCGCTATCTTGCTCGCCTGTTGCCAGGCCTGCTCAAAGGAGAAACGTTCCTCGTCGTAAACAATAAAAGTTGCGGCACTGCGATTGACCTCAAACAGCTCGCGCAAGGACTTCGGAGCATGCTTGAACACGCGGCATTCGCGGCCCCATAACCGGCCCGCAACTAACTCATAGGGTTCGCCCGCGGCGGTCAGTTGGCTGATAGCCTGCTGGCGTGTCATCTTAATGTCTGGTGTTGCTGCTGTGCTCAAGGCTTGCTCTCCACTTTTCCTGGCTGGTTGTTAAAACTCTTGCTGCTGCTTCAGGCACACAGGCCCTGGACCCGCGCAGCTTCGGCACGCACCAGTGCCGGTGAGCCGAGCAATTGCCGATTAGCACCGATGCGCTTAAACCAGAAGTGCAGGCCAACCAGATCCGTAAAACCCATACCGCCATGCACTTCGGTTGCTGTTTTAGCCACAAACTGACCCACTTCTGCCAGGTGGGCCTTGGCGTGACAGGCCATCATACGGGCTTCTTCAGGCACATGATCCTGCGCGTGGGCAGCATACCAGACCAATGCACGGCAGGGCTCCAGCCCAGCCGCCATTTCTGCACACAGATGTTTTACGGCCTGGAATGACCCTATCACGCGCCCAAACTGTTTGCGCTCCTTGGCATAGGCCACGGCCTGGTCAAGGGCGCACTGGGCGGCACCCAGGGTGTCAGCAGCCTGCATGACCCGGCCCGCATCCAGCATGCGGATATAGACGGCCGGATCGGTACTGATCATTTCAGCATCCACCTGGTTGAAACGCAGTTCGCAGGTAGTGCGGGTTTTATCCACCGTGGTCAGTATCTGGCGCTGTAAGCCTGGCGCCGTCGCTGCAACAAAATACAGATGCTGGTTGCGGGTTGCTACCAGGTAACCGTCCGCCTCACTGTCGAGGACAAAAATCGACTTGCCGCTGAGTTTGCCAGCAGCAAACCTGACCCCTGCATCATTACGGGCGCCAATGGCTTCGCTCATGGCAATACCCACACGGTAGTCACCCTGGGCCATAGTGCCCAGCAGGCTGGAGTGCGTGCCGGCACCCATAAAAGCCAGTGGCGCCATCACGGCGGTGCCGATAAACGGCGCCGGGGTAACATGGTAACCCAGTGTTTCTGCAACAATCGCCGCATCAAGAATACCCAGGCCAACCCCGCCAAGCGCCTCGGGAATCAACAACCCGGGAATGCCCAGGTCGGCCATACCACGCCAGATTTCCTTATCATTGGTGTCGCCGGCAGCAATCCTGCGCACTGTTGCCAGGGGCGCCTGCGCCTCGAGAAACCGTGTCACCGTGTCCTGTAACAGCGTTTGTTCTGCAGATAAGCCAAATTCCACGATCGTCGCCCCTTTAGTTCGCTGTGACTTTGGGTTCGCGGGGCAGATCCAGGCCACGCTCGCCAATGATGTTCTTTTGAATCTGCGATGTCCCACCGCCAATAATCAGCCCCAGGTAATACATGTACTGGTACTGCCAGGAACCATTACCACGCAGGTAGGGGTTGTCCTCATAGGCCAGGCCTATCTCACCCATGACATCAATGGCAAAACCCTCGATCTCATGGCGCAGTTCCGTGCCCTGCAGCTTCACAATCAGGCCCGCCAGCCTGGCGTCCTGGCCTGGATTAATGCGCGCCGACAGCAGGCGCATGTCATTAAAGCGCATGGCCAGGGACGCACCCTGCAATTTCATCAGGCGGTCGCGAAAAATGGGGTTGTCCATGATCCGCTGGCCATCCAGGGTTTCGGTTTCCATAAGCTTGATAATGCCCTTCAGGCGATTCTCAGCGGCATCCGGTGGTGCCAGGGAACCGCGTTCGTGACCAAGAATGGCATTGGCCACCTGCCAGCCCTGGCCGCGCTCGCCGACGATCTGGTGTTTGGGTACCCGCACGTCCGTAAAAAACACCTCATTGAAGTTCGCATCGCCCGTCATATCCACCAGCGGCCGCACTTCAATACCCGGCGTGTCCATCCTGAATAATAAAAATGAGATGCCCTGGTGTTTGGGTGCCTGCGGTTCGGTCCGCACCAGACAGAAAATCCAATCCGCCGACTGCGCCGTGCTGGTCCAGATTTTCTGGCCATTGATGACCCACTCATCACCATCCAGTTCAGCTTTGGTGGTCAGGCTTGCCAGGTCACTGCCCGCGCCAGGTTCCGAATAACCCTGACACCAGACCATCTCGCCGAGAATAGTCGGCTGAATAAACTGCAGTTTTTGCGCTTCACTGCCCATTTCCAGCAGCATGGGGGTCAGCATGGATATACCCTGCCCCCCCAGGCCGGTGCTCAACTGGGCGGCAGAAAATTCCTCAGCAATAATCCGCGACGCCAGGATATCCGGGGCAGCGCCATAGCCACCATAGGCTTTTGGCACTGTCCTGGAGTGATAGCCGTTGTCAATCAAGAGTTTCTGCCAGGCCAGGCCTGCCGGTCCGCGGGCACCGGCGGCGGGTGCCTGGTCTCGATTGGCTTCAATAAAATCCCGGACCTGCTGCCGGAAAACGCCGTACTCACTGCCATAGGAAAGATCCATACCCAAGCCTCTGTTAACTTGATATTTTTTGATGACCGCCGGTGCACCTCGGCATTGCCCACCTGACGTATCATGCAGCGCCATTTATCCTGTCCTGCGGCCTGCCAGGTCGCAGGACACGCCCCTTCCCACAGGCATACTGTTTTTGCCACAGGCACCGGCGAGTAAAACTAACACATTCTCCCGGGCACCTCTATCCACGATCAATTGCAACGCCGCCAGGACCCTCGCACACCACCAGAATGACCGGCGGGGTTGATTTTGGGCCATCCAGCCCCTATCTCTTCAGACAGGCCGACGCCGGTTTGCAAACACACGTTGCGGCGCACCTGTTTTTTCTGGAACACGGCGACTTGCGTTTTGGCACACCGCGGCTTTCCTTTCGGAAAACAATGCAAGACAATACGACCAGAAAAATACCAGCACACATGTCCAAACTCATTCTAAGGTGACTTGATTATGACGCTACATACACTTCCAGAACTCCCCTATGCACGGGACGCACTTGCCCCGCACATCTCCGCTGAGACCATCGAATTTCACTATGGCAAGCACCACGCCACCTACGTGGACAAGCTGAATGCTGCCCTGCCCGGCACTGCGTTTGAAAACTCAACCCTGGAAGAGATCATTCAGAAAGCTTCTGGCCCGATTTTCAACAACGGCGCCCAGGTCTGGAACCATACCTTTTACTGGCACTGCCTGAGCCCCAATGGTGGTGGCGAGCCTACCGGCAAACTGGCCGAGGCCATCAATGCCAGTTTTGGTGACTTTGCTACCTTCAAGCAGAAATTCTCCGACTCAGCGGTGAACAATTTTGGTTCCGGCTGGACCTGGCTGGTTAAGACCGCCAGCGGCGGTCTTGAGATCGTCAACACCAGCAATGCAGCCAACCCCCTGACCGGCGGCCAGACCCCTGTGATGACCTGCGATGTCTGGGAACATGCCTATTACGTGGACTACCGCAATGCCCGCCCCAAGTATCTGGAAGCCTTTTGGCATCTGGTGAACTGGGAGTTTATTAGCGCACAGCTGGGCTGAACAGCCCTGTGACAGAGGCCGTTACGCCTGATTTCGATCGGCCGTAACGGCTTTTTTTTGAGAACGGCTTTTTTTGAGAATGGCTTTTTTTGAAAATG
>JANQYP010000063.1:3750-12231 GCA_030728785.1 Pseudomonadales bacterium | reverse complement strand
TATTACCGCCAGGACCCTGCGTCGGGTTGACGGCACTCGCCCCATCAACCATGACAGGGCAGTTACCCTTACAGGACTATGGCTGACTGGCGTAATAGGCAGCAAGCTCGTTGATCTCGGCATCAGACAGTCCAGTCGCCTGTCCCACCATCACCCCAGCCATACCACCCTGACGCTGGCCTGTCTTATAAGCCTTTATGGAACTTACCAAATAGTCTTTATTCTGGCCGTTAAGTTTTGGATACAAACCCATCAATGGCGCCGCGCCGCCGACGCCATGGCAGGCACGGCAGACTATTTCTTTGGCGGGTTCAGCAGCAACTGCGAGCATGGGAGCAAATAACAAACAGGCAATCAAACGTTTCATATTGAATTCCTTCACGACTATTGGAAAAAAAGTGTAAGAACAATCCTACCGCCGTTGTACGCAGCCGAGTAAAAAAGAGCTCAAAAAGAGCCCGGAAAGGCTTCACAAAGTGCGTTTTCTGCCACCGCAGCGGGCGGTCGTCATCCTAATACAGAGTCTGGTTCGTTGGTACCCATTTAACATCACGCAAGTTGATTTCTCTGCCTGTCCTGGACACTAACCCAGGCAACCCAACCTCGTCATCTCAACCTCGTCATCTCAACTTCGACAACCACCAGCAGACCGGGCATGCTACAGTCCAACCGGTCCAGCCACGATACAAAAACCTTATGAATATCGACCAGGCCCTTCTGACTCTGCAAGCGGATAACCTCACGACCTTTGCCCTGCCGCTGTTTGTGCTGGCAATCATGCTGGAAATTGCCGTCGCGCGACGCCAGCAGCGGCAGCTCTATGAGGGCCGCGACACGCTGGTATCCCTGTCCATGCTGGTGCTCTCGGCCCTGGTAGAGTTTCTGCCTAAGCTGGCAGCATTTTTGGCGTTTTATGCGCTGCATGAAATCAGTCCGCTGCGCGACATTGTCGAGCGCCAATGGTGGGCCTGGGTGTTGCTGTTCCTGCTGGATGACCTCACCTACTACGGCTTCCATCGTGCCAACCACAGTGTGCGACTGCTCTGGGCCGGCCATGTTGCCCATCACTCCTCTGTCAGGCTGAACCTGGGCACCGCCCTGCGCCAGGGTGTCGGTGAGCGCCTGCACAAGTTCCTGTTCTGGCTGTGGTTACCCCTGCTGGGCTTTGATGCGCTGATGATATTCAGCATGATCAGCCTGAATCTGTTTTACCAGTTCTGGGTTCACACAGAACTGGTACAACGCCTGCCCAGGCCCCTCGAGATGATACTGAACACTCCCTCACACCACCGGGTGCACCACGCCTCCAACATCCGCTACCTGGACTGTAACCATGGTGGCGTACTGGTGATCTGGGATCGACTGTTTGGCACCTTTGCTGCAGAAAATGCCGCCGAGCCAGTCATTTATGGCCTGACCCACAATATCCGCAGCCAGAACCCGCTACATGTGGCCAGCCACGAATATCAGGCACTGTGGCGTGACTGCCGGCGTGCAAATACCTGGCGTGAGCGCCTGCAATACTTGTTTTTGGCCCCTGGCTGGCAGCACGATGGTGAGGATCGGCGCGCCCGAGTGCTGCGGCGCGCCAAGCCTGGCATTGACTCAACCAACTGATTTTATTTGCTGCAAGGTCTCCAGATATGTTGTTCCCAAGATTGTTACGCTGCCACCCTGGTCCTGTGTGCACCCTGCTGCTGGCACTGCTTGGCAGCGGTTGTACGGCCCCGCAGGCCCCCGCCAACGCCAACACCAACACCAACACCAACATGCTGACTGTGGCGGTGGCCTGGAAACAAACCGCCGCTGAGTATGAGGCGCTGTATTACCAGGCCTTTAACCTGGCCCAAATGCAGGTTGAGCGCGCCATTGGTGAGCACCGGCAAGATGCGCCACCGCTGGCAGTGATCCTCGACCTGGACGACACCATCCTCGACACGCGCGCCTATTGGGCCAGCCTGCTGGCCGCTGACCAGGACTTTTTTGATGATAGCCGCTGGGATGCCTGGATTCCCTCTCGGCAGATTCGCGCCAGCCCCGGCGCCCTGGCCTTTCTGGCGTATTGTGTTACCAACCAGGTTGAGGTGTTTTATGTCACCAGCCGCAACCAGGGCCTCGAGACCTATGCTTATGCCGAGGCGCAGCTGCGCGACAACGGCTTCCCACATGCCGACAGCAACCACCTGACGGTATTGACAGACTCTTCCAACAAACAACTCCGCCAGGACCAGATTGCCGCCAACTACACTGTCGTGTTAAAGATCGGCGATAACCTGAACGACTTCAGCCGGGACTATTACAGCGCCGATGCAGAAACGCGCAAGGCCACCATGCGCCGTGACCAGGCGTTGTTTGGCAGCCGTTATATACTGCTCCCCAATCCTACCGACGGACACTGGGTGCGGGCCCTGTTTGGTGAGTCGGAGCCGGCCGCCAGTGACGCTAACAGGCGCAGATTCAGGCAAGCGGCCATCGAAGGTAAATAGTGCCCCTCAGCATCAGGCAGAAGGCAGGGTTCTACTCCACCGCTCGACCTCATTGCGATCAATTAACCTCTCAGGAACACACGGTTGAAAAGGGTTTTGGGCAGCGTCTCCTTAGCGAGCTGCTGGCATTGCACCAGCGGCCTGCTGGCCATTGCCGATTTACCGGCAGATTCCTGCCTATTGGCCACACGCCACTTAATCCTGCAAGACCTCAGACTGAATCATCACTGCTGACAAATTTCATGGACAGTGAGTTAACGCAATGCCGGATGTTTTTACCGGTCAAGCCTTCGCCGGCAAACACATGGCCCAGATGACCATCACAACTGGCACACAGAATCTCTACCCGGCGCCCATCCGCATCGGTTTCGCGACGAATTGCACCCTCAATCTCATCATCAAAACTGGGCCAGCCACAATGCGAATGAAACTTGTCTTCGGAGCGATACAGAGCAGCATCACACTGCCGACAGACATATAAACCACCCTCAAAAAAGTCGTCATATTCGCCGCTAAAAGGTCGCTCTGTACCCTTGTCGATAATAACGTGGCGCTCTTCCGGTGTGAGTTTGTTACGGTTGGTCATAGTTGGCTTCCTGTTAAATTGAGGTGACGCAGCAAAACCTCATCATGCCACAGCCCGAGTGAATATTAACCCCGCCAGATTCAGCCGCTTGCTCCCGGTAAACCGGCCACAGAGGCTAGCGCACTGCCAGCAGGATCTTGCCAAAGTGCTGGTTGGCAGCCATATAGGCCTGGGCTGCAGGGGCAGCATTAACCACCTCACCTGCCCACTCCAGTCCGGCGACGGCACCCGCACCACCCGCCTGGCCATGGCGGTGGCCGGCAGCCATAGCCATAGCCAGATCCGCACGATTTAATGCCGAGCTGTGGACCTGCACCAGTATTTGCTCGGCATCCATCAGCGGGCGTGGCACGCTGCTGACTTCAAGCCCATGGGCACCGACAACAGCGGCCTTCATCATTGGCGTAATAGTTATTTTGAGATGTTTTTGACCTGGCAGGCTCTCTGTGCTGAACGCCACAGTAACCACTTCCGAATGGTCAGGCTAGGGGCTTTTTTTGGGCCAGGGGACGGCAGTGGGCACAAAAACAATTCACAAAAAAATGGACCTGGCCTACTGCAGAACGGCAAACTCCCTGAACATGACAGAACAACCAGCACTTATCGATCGCATCAGGGACTGCAGGCTCTGCGCCCAGCAACTACCCCTGCCACCCAGGCCGCTGCTGCAGTTTGCCACCAGTGCCAGGCTCCTGATTGTTGGCCAGGCACCGGGGCTTGCCGCGCACAACAGGGGCCTTGCCTTTGCTGACCCAAGCGGCGACAGGCTCCGCGACTGGCTTGGCATTGATACGGCGACATTTTACAACGAACACCTAATCGCCCTGGTACCCATGGGCTTTTGTTACCCCGGCACCGGCCGCAGTGGTGATCTGGCCCCCCTGCGCCAGTGCGCAACGCACTGGCGCCATGAGGTTCTGCAGGCCCTGCCCAACATCGAACTGACCCTGCTGCTGGGCCAGTATGCCCAGCGCTGGCATCTGCCAGGGTCCGGGGCAGGTGGCGTCACGGCCACTGTCAGGCGCTGGCGGGACTGGCTGCCTGCCGTGATCCCCTTGCCCCACCCCAGCCCCAGGAACAATCCATGGCTGAAGCACAACCCATGGTTTGCCAGCGAGCTGCTGCCAGTGTTGCGACAGAGAGTAGGCGCCATAATGGATCGCCAGATCTGATCTAGGAGCCTGTCGGGGGGGGGCCACCCAGGCCATGACAAGGCGGGGAATATTTTAGAAAATCGCGGAGACCCTTTAAATCAGCGAGGATTCAAATATGAGCCAACATTCAGAGGGCCGAGGATTATATCGCCACCATCAAGCGTGGCGAAATCACCTTTGCCCATGCCGAGGCCACTGGCGCCATGCCAGACAAACTGCTGCGTGCTGGCCTGCCAGCCCGAGTGCCTGGCTCACCGCTGGAAATTGCTTCAGGCCGCTTTGCGTTTGGCCTTTGCGGCCGCCAAGCTGCCAGCAGGTACTGGGTTGCTGAACACCAGTGCACCGTCTGCAAGGGGCGCGCGCCGGATCATCTTCTTATCTGCGGTATAGTCCTGAGTGTTCTGCCAGGGTGTATGGTCACCTTGTTTTGGAAACAAGTGCATCAACCGCGCCATATAACCCGCCGAAAAGTCATCAATCCAGGGCCGCCGGGTCATGTGCTGTTCATCAGCCCGTAATTGCGGCGTACACTGGCGCATGCCGGTCTCGCTCATGTGATTCAACAATCGACACACATACTCTGAGGTCAAATCCGCGCGCAGGGTCCATGAGGCATTTACATAGCCAAAGGTTTGCACCAGGTTTGGAATGCCAGAGTACATCATGCCCTTGTAGGTGAAGGTCTCGGCAAAGTCAGCAGGCCGGCCATCGATGCTGAATTCCGTACCACCCAGCATCTTCAGGTTCAAACCGGTGGCTGTTACGATGATATCAGCCGGTAATTCTGCACCCGACGCCAGCCGCAAACCGGTCGGCGTAAAACGGTCAATTTGCTCTGTCGCCACAGTCGCCCGACCAGACTTGATGGCCGTAAACAAATCGGCATTGGGCACCAGACACAGGCGCTGGTCCCAGGGGTTATAAGTTGGCGTAAAATGGGTATCCACATCGTATTCAGGGCCCAACTCCTGGCGCACCATCTTCAGCAACGCGGCCTTCATTTTTGCCGGCCGGGTTCGGGATTGTTTGTAGACCAGACGCTGCATCTGGACGTTTTTGAAGCGGGTCAGGGCATAGGCCAGTTTTTCCGGCAGCCACCTGCGCATGAAGTTGGCGACCTTGTCCTCATCGGGACGTGACACGACATAAGTGGGCGAACGCTGCACCATGGTGACGCTGGCCGCCTCTTTGGCCATGGCGGGAATTAATGTCATGGCTGTCGCGCCGCTGCCAATGACGATGACGCGCTTATCTTTGTAGTCGAGATTTTCCGGCCAGAACTGCGGATGTACCACAGTGCCGGCAAAATCATCAAACCCCGCAAAGTCGGGCGTGTGACCTGAGTCATAACTGTAATAACCGCTGCACATGAACAGCAGGTTGCAGCTGAACTGCACCAGGTCACCGTGGTCCCCCGCGGCCGCCGTGACCGTCCAGCGGGCATCATCGGTAGACCAGGCCGCGGCCAGGACCCGATGGTCAAAGCGAATATGCCTGCGGATCTGGTGCTCATCCGCGGTTTCATTCACATAATTCAGAATGGCAGGGCCGTCGGCAATGGATTTGGCCTCACGCCAGGGTTTAAAGCTGTAACCAAGGGTGTGCATGTCGCTGTCAGAACGAACGCCGGGATAGCGAAACAGGTCCCAGGTACCACCCACCCTGGCACGGCCTTCGAGGATCGCATAGGTCTTGCCTGGACAGGCGGACTGCAGGTGGTAGGCGGCACCAATGCCCGAGAGCCCGGCACCGACAATAACAACATCAAAATGATTCATACTCGCTGACCTGCTGGCTGGAACGATGGATTGCACAAATGAAAAACACGGCTTAGTGGTGCTGCTCTGTATGGTCGGAGATCGCCAGCACCAATTCCGGCCAAAGGGGCTCTGGCAGATTGTGGCCCATCCCTTCAAAAACCTTCAGTATGGAACCGCTAATGGCCTCGTGGGTGTCGATGCCGCCCGTCAGTGGCACCAGCGGATCATCCTTGCCGTGCAAAACCAGGGTCGGCATCACCAGTGTCTGCAACCGTGGTTTGCGATTGCCGGTCGCGGCAATGGCAGCCATATGGCGGGCCACACCCACAGGATAAAACGACCGCTCAAAATCGGCCTGCGCGCGCTGCCGAATTTCCGCGTCGGTGACGGGAAATGCCGAACCGCCTGTGGCCCGGGCCACTGTGACTGCCCGGGCAAGCACTTCTTCCAGCTTTGTGCCGGCGGCACTCATCAAGGCCGCCGAAGCCGCGGGGGTTGCTGAAGGTAATGTTGGGTTACCGGTAGTAGACATGATAGACGTGAGGGACTTGACCCGCGCGCCATGCTCAAGGGCCATCACCTGGGCGATCATACCGCCCATAGAAGCACCGCAGACATGGGCTGCGGTAATACCCAGGGCATCCAGCAGGCCCGCTGCATCACTGGCCATATCCGACAGGTTATAGGCGGCACTGACAGACTCACCTGCCATGGCCTGGGCGAATATCTGCGCCATATTCGGCACACCCGCCGCATCGAACTTCTGCGACAACCCAACATCGCGGTTGTCAAAGCGCACCACATACTGGCCTCGAGCTGCCAACAGCTGACAAAACGCCTCGGGCCAGCGGGTCAGCTGCGCACCCAGACCCATAATCAGCAGTAAAGGTCGATCTGCCGGGTTACCAAAAGTCTCATATTCGATGCTAATGCTATTTGCCGTGATAGAAGCCATGTGGTCTCGCTTTGAGGAATTTGCCCGCCACTAAAGCATATTCTCAGGCTGGCAGGCAATCATCTTGTCCGGCAGAGAGGGCGCCCGGGATCACAAAACCGGTTCAACCCTTGCCTTCCATCAAGCCCATGAAGCCGACTGCGGGCTTGGCTCTGCCCATCAGCGCGGCCAACAGGGGTAGCTCTGCCATGATGTTCTATCTGCTTAAAATCATTGTTATCTGGCTGCTGCTCGAGATGGCCGCCATGGTTAACGGAGCTGTGCGCGACAAGTTGATTGCCCCAGTCATCGACCAGGCCATTGCCCTGCCCTTAAGTGGTGTCAGCCTGTGGTTTGATATGACTCTCGCGTTTGAGTATCTGGTTGGCCACTATATGCTGGCAAAATCCTGGCATAACATCCACGACGGCTTCAATCCAAGAGGTGGCAACCTTTTCCTGATGGTGCTGTTGGTGACTGCAGCCGCGCCCTGGTAAGCAGCCAAACTGCAGTACCTGGTCTAAATGACCACGGGTGGAGAGCTGTCCACCATATTCAGCACAACTTCATCGGGGATGCTAATAATGTGTGCATAAGCGCCTTCGGGGTAGTTGGTCATATGGGGCCCGGGAGCATCGGCACCGGGCTGCGGGACCTTACCACCCTGCCCGGTATAATCGGCCGGCGTGCGGTAGCGCGCCAGCTCGTCGGCTGAAATCCCCAACAGCGCCACCACCTCAGGATCCACCCAGGCCTGGTTATTGATAGGCTCACTAGAGTAGGCAAACTCGAGGGTCATGTTTTCCAGCCCGGCAAAATAGATGGACCGGCAAAGGCCGTGTTCGACAGGACCCAGCACAGGGATACCCTTGCTGCGCAGCCGGTCACGCATGGCATAAAGCTCCGCGTCATTTCGGACTTTAAATGCCAGGTGTTGCATGGTTCCGGGGGCACTGTTGGCACCCGCGTTACCGGCATGGGTCTGGCCAATGGTTGACGCAATTTTCTCAATATCGGGATTATGGACAAAGGCGATTGAGCTTTCATCGTTCAGCCGCAGGAAACAGTGTTTGGTATTCTCCACACCGTGCATCCAGTACAGCGCCTGCAGCTCCATGCCCAGCTTTTCGGTAAAAAACTCTATCTGGCCTTTCATATCAGCAGTACTGATGGCCAGGTGATGCAGCCCTTCTACTTTATTCATTGGCGATTGTCCTCAATTTTGCAGCAGGTGCAGTGAGCCTAATGGGAACTGCACTGCCTGGCAACACTCATCGCAGGGCCACCGTACAGCCACCGCAGTGACCTGTCCGCACAGACTGGTGTGGCGGGGACCATTCTGGCGTCTTTGATACTGGACCGGCCAAGGGCCAAGATGAGCGCCTGACGAGCAATGCGAGCTTTTGCCGTGCGTCTTGCCCATTGTCGATTTAACCGGCGCCTCACCTGCTATCAAACAGGCAGGCAGATCGATCTTAAACCTGAACTTAAAACCTAAACTTAAAACCTGAAGTTACATCCTGAAGTTACATCCTGAAGTTACAAACGGCAGTTGCAGCCC
>JANQYP010000063.1:0-3650 GCA_030728785.1 Pseudomonadales bacterium | reverse complement strand
CCATTAAAAAGTTGCACCCACTAAAAAGTTGCATCCCCTTAAATAACGGAGCATCACGATGAAATTATTTTCTGCTGCAACAACTCCAATGACATTTGCGATCACACTGGCCATGGCGATAGCCATCGCCCCCGCCTCGGCAGACCAACATAAAAATGCTGCCAAGGAGGCCGCCAAGGCACAGAAACAGCAAATGAAAGGCACCGCTGGCGTATCACAAATGACGCCACAGATGAGCAAACATGACGCTGAACGCGCAGCAATGCAGGAACAGACACATGACAAAAACGCTGACCATATGCAGGACACGGAGCACCACGGCTCACCCATGGGTGAGCACATGCAAACTGAGCATAAAATGACTGGACATGAAAAGGAGGAAGATGAAAATGTCGGGCATGCCAACATGGAAACGGACCACAAGGCCAACCATAGTGGCGAAATGATGGAGCACGCGGGTGAGAAAGGTCGGTCCAGCATGCCAAAGGGAGTTGAGAAACAACTCGACAAGAAGCAGACACGAGCTACCGAGCAAAGCGATAAAGGTGCGGCGGATAAAAGTGCGGCGCAAGGGCAGGAGCAGCGCCAAAAAACTCAGCCATGGTGGAAATTCTGGGAGTAATTCAATATGCAGGCTAGACACGGGAACCGACTTTCAGCCGACATGGTTGCAGATGTCACATCAAGGTTGACCGCCGGCGGGCGCAGGGCACGCTTGTTCGCCGCGTTTGCCTTGCTGTCAACCAGCCTGCTGCTCTCGCCACCTGGCGCCACAGCAGCACCATTGCCATTCGGGGCGACCCAGGCCATGAGCGCGGCAGACAGGATGCGCATAGAAACTGAATCGATGGCGGTACTTGATGCCTTTCTCGCGTCCTTTAATGCCCGGGACCCAGTGGCCCATGCCGCCACCTACCACTTTCCCCACTTTCGTCTGGCGCGCGGCAGCATGAATTCCTGGCCCACAGCGGCAGACGCTGAGAGCGCCCACAAACAGGTTTTCAAGCAACTGCCGTCGACTGGCTGGGCCCGCAGCCAATGGCTGAGTCGCGACATCATCGCCATCAGTGACCAGAAAGTGCACGTCAACACCCACTTTCAGCGGCTGCGAGCAGACGGCAGCATCATTGGTGTCTATAACTCCCTGTATATTCTCATCCGGCAGGATGGCCGCTGGGGCATCAAGATGCGCTCCAGCTTTCTCTGACGAAAGGCACTGACCCAGGTCTCTTAAACAGGTCTGCAACATAAATGGCGGTTGCGCGCCCTCAAACCCCAGTCCACTTGCGGGGCCTGGTGTGATCCGACCATAGAATTTCGCGTACAAGTCCGTTATATCATCCGGCGGCAAGTCATAAAGAACCCAGGAAAGACTCTACATCAATGGATATACAGCGAAGAATCAGTAAAACACTCCGCTTGGATACAGGCAGCAGCGAGACCAAAAGACAGGAACTCAAAGCCTACTTCAACCAGACCTTTGATCTGTACGAATCTCTGTTTCAAGTGATTCGGGACGATCAGTCTTACTATGAGCGGCCAGAACCCCTGCGCCATCCGCTGCTTTTCTATTTTGGCCACACAGCTACATTTTTCATCAACAAGCTTCTGCTGGCAAAACTGATCACTACACGCATTAATCCCAGTTTCGAGGCCATGTTTGCCATTGGTGTGGATGAAATGTCGTGGGATGACTTGAATGAGGCACATTACGACTGGCCTACCGTCGCTGCCGTGCGCACTTATCGTGACCAGGTCCGCAACCGCGTGAACCAACTGATTGATGTACTCCCTCTGACAGTACCTATCAGGCAAACCGACCCTGGCTGGGCGATACTGATGGGTATTGAGCACGAGCGTATCCATCTGGAGACGTCCTCAGTGATTATTCGAATGCTGCCAATTGCCTCCGTAAGGACCAACAGTGGCTGGGAACCCTGCCACCAGACGGGTCTGGCACCCACCAACGCGCTAGTCCCCATCCGCCAGCAAAGGCTTATCCTTGGTAAAGACGAAAATGACACTACCTATGGCTGGGACAACGAATACGGCCGTAAAAACGTACTTGTAGACGCATTTAAGGTCAGCCAGTTTCTGGTCAGTAACAGCGAATATTTGGAATTTATTAAGGCTGGCGGTTATCAACAGTCGCACCTGTGGACACAGGAAGGCCAGGCGTGGTTATCATTCAGCAGAGCAACCATGCCACACTTTTGGGTAAAAAAGGCCGATGGTTACTGGCAGCGCAATTTATGTGCAGAAATGCCCCTGCCGCTGGACTGGCCGGTGGAGGTTAACTATCTGGAAGCCAAAGCCTTCTGCAACTGGAAAGCCGCCACCACGGGCAGCCATATTCGCCTACCCACAGAAGCGGAATGGTGTGTGTTACGCAGCCATATTGACACAGACCAAGTGGACTGGCGCAGCGCCCCTGGCAATATCAATCTTGAGTATTACGCTTCTTCCTGCCCAGTCAATCGCTTTGCGACGCAACTCCCGGCGCCGCAAGATGCCAGCAGCAACGCTGCTGGCAGCACTGAGACAGCCACAGTCTTCGATATTATCGGCAATGTCTGGCAGTGGACAGAGACGCCCATCAACACCTATCCAGGTTTTAAGGTCCACCCCATTTACGACGATTTCTCGACCCCTACCTTTGATGGCAAACACAATCTCATCAAAGGCGGTTCGTGGATTGCCACTGGCAATGAAAGCCTGCGCCATGCGCGTTATGCCTTCCGTCGACATTTCTTTCAACATGCCGGCTTTCGTTATATCGAAGCCAAACAAGCGGAGTTACCTGTGGAAAAAGTCAATACCTATGAAACTGACAGCCTGGTTTCGCAATATCTGGAATTTCATTATGGTGATGACTATTTTGCCGTGCCGAACTTTCCCAAGGCCTGCATAGAAGCCTGCATGACGGCAATCGGCGATCATCCTAAACACCGCGCCCTGGATCTTGGCTGCGCTGTAGGACGGTCGACCTTTGAGTTCGGCAAGTATTTTTCCCATGTCGACGGCATCGATTTTTCTGCACGCTTTATCCAGTCAGCCTTTCAGCTCAAGGAGGATGGCCAGATTCGCTATACCATACCCACCGAGGGCAATCTGGTCGCCTACAGGGAGCAGACGCTGGAGGGCCTGGGGCTGGCAGAGTTGACCGGTAACATTGATTTTTCTCAGGGCGACGCCACCAACTTGAAACCCCAGTTCACAGATTATGACCTGATTTTTGCCGGCAACCTGATTGATCGGCTCTACCAGCCGAAATTGTTTCTGGAGCGCATTGTCGAGCGGCTGAAACCTGGGGGATGGCTGGTTATCACCTCACCCTACACGTGGCTTGAAGAATATACACAGACCGAACATTGGCTGGGCGGATTTAAGGTGAACGGAGAGAATTTCACCACTTTTGATGGGCTGCAAAGCGCACTGGAAGGAGACTTCACTTTTAAGAGCCGCCAGGATGTTCCTTTTGTTATTCGCGAGACTCAGCGTAAATACCAGCACTCCCTGGCTGAAATGACTATCTGGCAAAAAAACTAGCGGGCAGAAGACCGGGCGCAGTTTTGGGTTATGCTGGTCGCGCGAAGAGGATAGCTAGAGATACGGGAGCTAGAGATAGGGGAGCTAGAGCCGGGTAGCCC
>JANQYP010000062.1 GCA_030728785.1 Pseudomonadales bacterium | reverse complement strand
AAACAGATCATCGGGGATTGCCATCCATGCTTCGACTACCAGTGCTTCGACTACCTGTATTAATGTTGCTTGCCAGTCTTGGCCTTGCGGCCTGCTCCGAGGTAGATAAGACGCCTGCAGCCATACCCGTGGCGGAGATGCAAAAGCACCTGCAGACCCGGTTGCTGAATGCCCAGCCCGGTGATGTCATCACTATTCCCGCTGGCATTTTCCCCATGAACCGGTCCCTGTCCCTGAAGGTTGACGGGGTGACTGTCCGGGGTGCCGGCATGGACCAGACCATCCTCAGTTTCAAGGATCAGGTCAGTGGCGCCGAGGGGCTGCTGGTGACCGCTGATGATTTTACCATCGAGGATCTGGCCATCGAAGATGCCAAGGGTGATGCCCTGAAGATCAACGAGGGCAAGAATATTGTCATTCGCCGGGTCCGTACCGAGTGGACCAATGGTCCTGCCACCACCAATGGTGCCTATGGTATCTATCCGGTGCAGACTGAAAACACCCTGATTGATGGCGTTGTTGCCATCGGTGCCTCAGATGCAGGCATCTATGTGGGGCAGTCCCGCAACATTGTGGTGCGCAACAGCCGTGCCGAATATAACGTCGCTGGTATCGAGATTGAGAACAGTGTTGATGCTGATGTTTACGATAATGTGGCGATGAACAATACCGGCGGCATACTGGTGTTTAACATGCCTAACCTGTCACTTGAGGGGCGACGTACGCGCATTTTCAACAATCGTATAGAAGACAACAACACGGCCAACTTTGCCCTGCCTGGCGGTGCCGTTGCCAGTGTCCCGGCCGGTTCCGGGATCTCTATCAATTCCAACGATGAGATTGAAATATTCGGCAATGACCTGAAGAACAACCAGACCGCCCATATAGTGATTGCCAGCGTCTTTTCCACCAACTACAAACAAAGTGCTGCTACCACAACCTTTGACCCCTATCCGGAAATGATCAGTATTCATGATAATTCTTATGCAGGTGGTGGTGACAAGCCCGATACAGAGTATCTGCCGCAGCTCAAAGAGGCTGTGTTTGGTGCCGATGGGCGCTTTCCCAATGTCATCTGGGATGGGTTTGTCAACCCTGCTTTGCTGGTAGATGGTGTCTTGCCGGCAGAGCGGCAGATCTGCATTTTTAACGAAGCTTCCAGTGCTGTGTTTAATGTTGACGCTCCTAACGGCTTTGCCAATCCGCACGTTGCTGAGCAGCAACACCAGTGCCAGTTTGCACCCCTGCCGGCTGTTGTCCTGGCAGCAGCCTCGGCTGCCGGGCGAGACGCAGAATAAATGCCTTGCGGTTCCAGGTCTGGCAGATCTAACAGGCTTGTCGGTGCTGCCCTGGCAGCGCTGCTGTTGCTGGCCGCTTGTGGTCAGTCGGGCATCACTGTGCCGGCAACAGCGCCGTTGCAGTTGTCTGCCTGGGGGCTGATGAACAGCGATGGCCGGCAACTGTTGTTGGCGGAAGGTGTGATGCCATATAGCTTAAACGCCCCGCTGTTTACCGACTATGCGCATAAACTCCGAACGGTGAGCCTGCCGGCCGGCCAGGCCGCGACGGTAAACAGCGACGGCAGTCTTAATTTCCCTGTAGGTACGGTGATCAGCAAAACTTTTTTCTACCCACGGACGCCTCTGGGTGTGGCCCGCTCTGCGGATAGCGACGCCGACCTGCTGCCGCACCTGGGTGACTATGGCGGCCTGGACCTGGCTGCAGTGCAGTTGCTGGAGACCAGGTTGCTGGTGCACCAGCCGCAAGGCTGGACAGGGTTGCCCTATGTCTGGAATGCTGAGCAGACTGAGGCAGTGCTGGAGGTCACCGGCGATATCAAACAACTGAATATGGTTGATGGTGCCGAACAAACCGCCTTTGCCTACATTGTCCCGGACCAGAACCAGTGTGGCAGCTGCCATGGTACCAACACTGCAACCAGGCAGATCAATCCCATTGGACCCCATATCGCCAACCTCAACAGAACCGTTGCTAAAGCTGTTGCGGGGCCCGTCCCGGCTGCAGACAGTGGCCCTGTTGGGCAGTTGCAGCTGTGGCAGCAACGCGGCCTGCTGAATCTGACCCAGCCTGCAGCTGACTATGCCGTGATGGCGGCCTGGCAGGATCCGCAGCAACCCCTGGCAGCGCGGGCCAGGTCTTACCTGCACAGTAACTGTGGCCACTGCCATAGCAGTACCGGTCCGGCAGATACCTCGGGGCTCTTTCTGGACCAGGCGACCAGCAACCCGGTGCGCCTGGGTGAGTGCAAATTACCTATTGCGGCGGGCCAGGGTACCGGTGGCCATCAATATGCTATTGTTCCCGGCAAGCCTGCCGAATCGATTCTGGTTTATCGTATGCAGACTCGCGACCCAGGTGCCATGATGCCCGAACTGGGACGCAGCCTGGTGCATACAGAGGGTGTCGAACTGGTGTCGGAATGGATTGCACAGT
>JANQYP010000061.1:10634-13293 GCA_030728785.1 Pseudomonadales bacterium | reverse complement strand
GGCGTCCCCGACTGGGCGTCCCCTATGAGTCGAGAGGCAGGCGCCAGTCTGCCAGAACCTGGCCGGCTGCCAGCACTTCTGCCTCGTGGGCTGTCTCCCGATAGGGTTCTGCCAAGGCTGCAGCTTCCCAATCGAGCATAGCCGGCAGGACCAGGATACGTGCCACATAAGCCTCGGCAGCAGCGCTCAGCGCCAGCCCATAGGTCCGCACTCGAAACACCACCGGCGCATAGAAGGCATCCACCGCGGTAAACTTCCCGCCCGCCAGATAAGGCCCGCCGAAATTGCCCAGCCCTTGGCTCCAGAGTTCATCTATGCGTTCGACATCCCGCTGCAAGGCCGGGCTGATACTATTCAGGCGAACCCTGATACCAATGTTCATGGTGCAGTCATTGCGCAGGGTGTTGAAGCCCGAGTGCATCTCGGCACTGGCACAACGCGCCCAGGTACGGGCAGCGCTGGCCGCGGGCCAGACCTGGGCATGCTGCTCGTAAAGGTATTCAACAATACCCATGGAGTCCCAGACCACCTGGTCACCAGCCACCAGGCAAGGCACTTTGCCGTTTGGCGCAAACTGACGAAAAGCCGCAAAATTATCCGCCGCCAGAAACGGCCTCAGCTTTTCTTCAAAGGCGATATCCAGCGCCCGCATCAACAGCCAGGGCCGCAACGACCATGAAGAGTAGTTTTTATTGGCGATATACAGCTGGTACACAACCTGATCCCTTATTACGACACTTAACTGAGGTACTCAACGCCACTTGCGATTGACGGCGGCGATAATAGAGCCAAACGCCGCCGTTGTGGTGTTCTGGCTCAGGCCAACCCCATAAAACCGCTGCTGCTGCTCATCCACGATAGTGATAATACAAATCGCCTGTGCCTCACTACCCTCGTTCAGGGAGTACTCCTGGTAATCCACCACATTCAGCGGCTCATTCAGGGTCGATATCATGGCGGCGATAAACGCATCAATGGGACCACTGCCCTCACCGGCGATATCGATGATATTTTCACCCACGGCGATTTGCGCCTCGCACACTTGGCGCAGACCACTACCGCCCAGCAGCCGATACTCCACCAGCTTGTAGGGCCCCTCAACATCGACAAATTCATCAGTAAATGCTTTCCAGATGACAGCCGGTTTCAATTCACCGCCACCTTCCGAGAGCTTCTGGATCACCGGGCTGAATTCCAGCAGCAGGGGCCGCGGCAATGACACGCCGTAATAGTTTTCCAGGATAAAAGCGACTCCGCCTTTGCCCGATTGGCTGTTGACGCGCACAGTTTCGCGATAAGAGCCACCCACATCAACCGGATCAATAGGCAGGTAGGGCACTTCCCAAACACCACCTGTTTGTGTCTCAACTCGCGCCATACCTTTGCGGATAGCATCCTGGTGAGAGCCGGAAAATGCCGTAAATACCAACTCCCCTGCATAAGGCTGGCGAACATGAACGGGTATCTTGGTGCAGCATTCAGACACTTCGACAATCCTGGCCATCTCACCCAGGTACAACTCCGGGTCTATACCCTGGGAGAACATATTCATCGCCATGGTAATCAGGTCACAATTGCCCGTCCGCTCACCATTACCAAACAACGTACCCTCGATCCGATCGGCACCCGCCATCAATCCCAGTTCCGACGCGGCCACGCCCGTGCCCCGGTCGTTGTGGGTGTGCAGACTGATCACTGCCTTATCTCGCTCTGGCAAATGGCGGATAAACCATTCCAGCTGGTCGGCATAGATATTCGGAGTCGCCATCTCCACCGTGGATGGCAAGTTGAGGATAATTTTGTTAGCCACTGTCGGCTGCCAGACCTGCATCACCGCATCACAGATTTCAACGGCAAAATCCATTTCGGTAGCGGTGTAGCTTTCCGGTGAATACTCAAGAATGACCTGGGTGCCCTGTTGCTGCAACCTGTCTGCATGGGCCTTGACCAGCGCAGTGGCCTCCGTCGCCATGGCCACTACCTGCTCGCGGCTCATATTAAACACCACCTTGCGCTGCAGGGTGCTGGTGGAGTTGTAGAGGTGGAAAATTACATGGCGGGCACCCTGGACGGCTTCGCAGGTGCGGGCGATCAACTCTTCCCGGGCCTGGCACAACACCTGAATGGTCACTCCGTCGGGGATCATGTTGTGCTCGATGATTAAACGCACAAAATCAAAGTCTGTCTGCGACGCCGCAGGAAACCCAACCTCAATCTCCTTAAAGCCAAGCTCCAGCAACAAATGATACATCTTCAGCTTTTCGTCGGGCGTCATGGGCTCTATCAGCGCCTGATTGCCATCACGCAGGTCAACACTGCACCAGCGCGGCGCCTTGCTGATCACCTGGTCGGGCCAGGTTCGGTCTGGCAGGGACACGGGCTTAAAGGCTCTGTATTTCTCAAAAGGCATCTTGCGTACAGATGCCGTTGTCACGGGTTGGTTTTCAGCATTCATAATCTTCGGTCTTCTTTTGTAGGGGACCTGGTCTGTATTTAACACCACAAATACAAGTTTGAAGGTGCTGGCAGGCACTGGTCCCGTCTATAAACAGGCTGGGATATTCTGCCTTACCGGGCAAAAAATTGGTAATCGCAGGACAATCTTCCGGAATTACTTTTTTAATACTTTGGAAATACTTTGGAAATACTTTGGAAATAC
>JANQYP010000061.1:1678-10534 GCA_030728785.1 Pseudomonadales bacterium | reverse complement strand
AATACTTTGGAAATACTTTGGAAATACTTTGGAAATACAATGTAGGAGTTTAGACAGGCCGCCTACAACGGCAGTCTTAGCAGCAGGGCACTTGAGAAGAGCGCAGACAAACCCAGCAAAACAATACTGACTGGCATAACGCTTTTTAAGGTAAAAAGGTGCCGGCTGGTTTTCATTAACTGTCTTGCTGCCTGTGCTTCACGCGGGAAAATAGGATTGCAATAGTAGACCTATCAAAGCAGGTTGCCAACCCCGGCATTTATACCGGCTTAACAGCCACCAAATCACGTTTGTAACGTTTGAAATTTTCTACATAGTGCTGGGCGCTGAGCGCCAGGCCTCGGATCTGCTCAGGGGTCAACTGACGAACAATCTTGCCCGGCGAGCCCATGACCATGCTGCCATCGGGAATCTCCTTGCCCTCGGCAATCAGCGAATTAGCACCAATCAGGCAGTGTTTGCCAATTTTTGCACCGTTGAGAATCACCGAATTGATACCGATAAGGCTACCTTCGCCGATTTCACAGCCATGCAACATCACCATATGGCCAACGGTCACATTTTTACCGACGCGTAAGGGAAAACCAGTATCAGTGTGCAGCACTGAGCCATCCTGAATATTGGCATTTTCACCGATGCTGATCACATCGTTGTCGCCCCGCAACACCGCGTTAAACCAGATACTGGCGTTGTTCTCAAGCACTACCGAACCAATTACTGTGGCATTATCGGCAACAAAATAGTCTTCGCCCTGGACGTCAAGGGTCCGCTCTCCCAGACTGTAAATCATCCTATTAGCTCCTTAAATGTGCTGCCTGGCTCAGCCCAGGCAGCCCCTAGCATACCCGAATCGGCTATGGCCTGCCTCCCCGCGAAGACCTGGGCAACTGACAATTCATCACGACGATATGATGTCGACCATTGCATTGCTTGACGTCGACACTCGCACAAGGTCGGGACCCTGGCAGGGAGAAATTCTGCCCTTCAGGGCCAGGCGGGGCTTTACTGCAGCAGGCCCATGGCTATACTGGGCCGATGAAATATTGCAGCCAGTGTGGCAACAAAGTGATTGAAAGGATTCCCGCCGGTGACAGTCGCCTGCGGTTTGTCTGCGGCCAGTGTGAACATATCCACTACCAGAACCCGCATATTATCGCCGGTTGCCTACCGGTTTATGGCGATCAGGTATTGTTGTGCAAGCGCGCCATCGAGCCGCGCGCCGGGCGCTGGACCCTGCCGGCAGGGTTTCTCGAGAATGGCGAGACCAGCAGCGCCGGCGCCCTTCGCGAGACCCGCGAGGAAGCCAATGCCAATGCTGCCATTGTCAGCCTCTACACCCTTTTCAGCCTGCCCCATATCTCCCAGGTGTATATGTTTTTTCGCGCGGACCTGCTGGACCTGGACTTCAGCGCCGGAGAAGAGTCCCTCGACGTGGCACTGTTTGCAGAACACGAAATTCCCTGGGATGAGCTGGCCTTTCCCGTGATCAACAAGACCCTTGAGCACTTCTTTGCCGACCAGAAGCTGGGCGAATACCCCATTCGGTATGCCGATCTGGAATATCCTCGCCGCAAACTCTGACCTTTTAAATCAGCCGACAAACGCCCGGGCATTCCTGAACATCCGCAGCCAGGGGCTGTCTTCGCGCCAATCGGCCGGATGCCAGGAATTCTGCACAGTGCGAAAGACCCGCTCGGGATGGGGCATAATTGCTGTTACCCGGCCATCCTTGCTGGTAATGCCGGTAATGCCCAGAGGCGAGCCATTGGGATTCAGCGGATAGGTTTGGGTCACCTGCAGCTCATGATCCACAAACTGCATGGCCACCTGGCCGCTCTTGAGCAATTTCTGCGCGCCCGCCAGGTCAATGTCGGCCCGGCCTTCGCCATGCGAGACGGCGATGGGCATATGGGAACCCGCCATGCCGGCCAACAGGATCGACGGGCCTGGCTGGATCTGCACCAGGGAAAAACGCGCCTCAAACTGCTCTGAGCGATTGGTCACAAACCGCGGCCAGAGGGTGGTGCCGGGAATCAGGCTGCGCAGTGCTGCCAGCATCTGGCAACCGTTACACACTCCCAGGGTAAAAGTATCCTGGCGCCGAAAGAATTTCCTGAACATGGTGCGCGCACCGGGGTTAAACAGAATGGACTTGGCCCAGCCCTCACCGGCACCCAGCACATCACCGTAGGAAAAACCGCCGCAGGCTACCAGCCCCTGAAAGTCTGCCAGGTCTACATGACCCGCTAACAGTTCACTCATATGGACATCAACACTGCTGAAGCCGGCGCGATCAAACACTGCTGCCATCTCCACCTGGGAATTCACCCCCTGCTCGCGCAGGATGGCAATACGCGGTCGCACACCTGTGGCAATATAAGGCGCGGCAATATCTTCGTTAATATCAAACAACAATTTGGCACTGAGACCCGGATCCTGGTCGTCAGCAAGACGCGCAAATTCTTCATCAGCACAGGCAGGATTATCCCGCAGGCGCTGAATCTGGTGGCTGACCTGCGACCAACGTTGTTGCAGTGTGGCGCGGCTGGCACTAAACAGCACCTTGTCAGCGGCCCTGATCTCAACCTGCTGCACCAAGGTGGGTCGGCCAAGCACTTCGCAGGCCAAACCTCGAGCGCGGAACAACGCCTGGACTGCGGCCGTGTTGCTCCTGTCTACCTGCAACACAGCACCCGGCTCTTCGTTAAACAACTGCGCCAGCATGGCGCTCTGGTCGGCCGCAGGCAGAGTTATCTCAACCCCCATGCGACTGGCAAAGGCCATCTCCAGCACAGTTGCCAGCACACCACCGTCAGAACGATCATGATAGGCCAGCAGCTGGTCACGGACCGCATCGGCCTGCAGCAGCTCAAAAAACGCTTTTAAAGCGTCGGCGTCGTCCAGGTCTGGCGAGACATCTGCCAGACTGGCAAAACAGGCGGCGAGAATAGAGCCACCCAGGCGGTTAGCACCGTTGCTCAAGTCTACCAACAGCAGCTCTGTGCCTTCCCGACGCGCCAGTCCTGGCGTCAGGGTGGCACGAATATCAGTCACCGGCGCAAACGCCGAAATCACCAACGACAAGGGTGAGGTGACAGCCCGAGCCTCACCGTCTTCCTGCCAGCGGGTCTGCATGGACATGGAGTCTTTACCTACGGGAATGCAGATACCCAGCGCCGGACACAGCTCCAGACCCACCGCTGCCACCGTCTTATACAGATTGGCATCTTCACCGGGGTGGCCCACAGCAGCCATCCAGTTGGCCGACAGTTTGATATCACTGAGGCGGCCAATTTTCGCCGCGGCGATATTGGTAATGGCTTCTGTCACCGCCAGCCGACCGGCAGCGGCACTGTCTAACAAGGCGACAGGGGCGCGCTCACCCATAGCCATGGCTTCACCGCAAACGGCCTGAAAGCCACTGGCACTGACCGCCACATCGGCCACTGGTGTCTGCCAGGGCCCAACCATCTGATCCCGAGCCACCAGCCCCCCCACGGTCCGGTCACCAATGGTAATCAGGAAATTCTTGCTGGCCACCGTAGGATGGCCAATAACCCGGTGAATCGCCTCTTCGAGACTAAAGTCCATGGCCAGTGGTGCCACCAGCGGGCTGCGGGAAACGGCCTCTTTATGGAGCTTTGGCGCCTTGCCGAACAATACGGACATGGGCAGATCGACAGGCTTGGTCGCAAACAGCTGGTCATTAAGCAGCAGGTGATGCTCATCCACGGCGGTGCCCACTACGGCATAAGGGCAGCGCTCGCGACCACAGATCAGGGCAAAGCGAATCAGGTCCTGCTGCGCCACTGCCAGGACATAACGCTCCTGGGCTTCGTTACACCAGATCTCCAGCGGCGCCATGCCAGGCTCGTCATTGGGAATCTGACGCAGATTAAAAGTACCACCCACACCACCGTCTTTGACCAGCTCCGGCAGGGCGTTGGACAGACCACCCGCGCCAACATCGTGGATAAAGGCAATGGGGTTGCGCTCACCCAGCTGCCAGCATTGGTCAATCACTTCCTGACAGCGGTGCTCCATTTCCGGGTTGCCGCGCTGCACACTGGCAAAATCCAGGTCTGCATCACTGGCACCCGTAGCCATGGATGAGGCGGCACCGCCGCCGAGGCCAATCAACATGGCCGGTCCACCAAGCACAATTAATGCCGAGCCGACTGCAATCTGACGCTGTTCAATATGACCCTCACGGATATTCCCCAGGCCACCAGCGATCATAATGGGCTTGTGGTAGCCACGCACCTCGCCTGCAACACGCATCTCAAAGGTGCGGAAATAACCACAGATATTGGGTCGGCCAAACTCGTTGTTAAAGGCCGCACCACCCACCGGCGCCTCAATCATAATATCCAGCGCCGAGGCGATTCGCGCCGGCTTGCCATAGTCCTGCTCCCAGGGCTCAGGGTGGCCGGGAATCTGCAGATTTGAGACGGAGTAACCACTCAAGCCCACCTTGGGTTTGGAGCCACGGCCAACAGCACCCTCGTCACGTATCTCACCGCCGGAGCCAGTGGCTGCGCCAGGAAATGGGGCAATGGCGGTGGGGTGATTGTGGGTCTCCACCTTCATCAGGATATGTACCGGCTCGGTGGTATAAGCATACTCACGGCTGACGGGGTCGGGAAAAAAGCGCCCTGCCGTGCTGCCGCTGATAACGGAGGCATTGTCTTCATAGGCACTAAGGACATCGGCACCATTGGTCCTGGCATAGGTATTTTGGATCATATCCATCAGGCTGTAGGGCTGGTCGACGCCATCCAGGGTCCAGCTGGCACGAAAGGTCTTATGCCGGCAATGTTCCGAGTTGGCCTGGGCAAACATCATCAGCTCAACATCGGAGGGATCGCGCTGCAGCTCAACAAATGCATCTACCAGGTAATCAATCTCATCTTCGGCGAGGGCCATACCCAGGGCTGTATTGGCCAGCACCAGGGCGCTGCGGCCTTGCGCCAGGACGGGGACAAACTTGAGCGGCCTGGGGGCCGAGACATGAAACAGCACGGCCGCAGCATCCAGGTGATCGAGCACCGCTTCGGTCATGCGATCAAACAACAGGGTATCCAGCATTTGCTGCTCGGCGGCTGCCAGCGGCCTGGGTGTAGACAGGTAAAAGGCCGTGCCACGCTCAATGCGCCGAACCTTGCGCAAGCCGCAGATGCGGGCAATATCCGTCGCCTTGGAACTCCAGGGTGAGATGGTCCCGGGCCTGGGCACCACCAGGCGCAACAGCGCCGTTGCCGACGGCAGGCCAGCGGCCACGGGGCCGTAGGTCAGGATACTGGCCAGGATTTTTTCCTCAGCCTCAGTCAACTCAGCCGCCACATCGACAAAATGGATAAAACGACTGTCGAGCTGCCAGCCGCTGATATCAACCCCAAGCTCGCCGCCCATTTCTACCGAACGGGCGTGCAGGTCCTGCAACAGTTTTCGCAGTCGAAACTCCGAGAGGGCCGGTGCGCCTGGCAATTGCAACATGTTTATCTCCTGACTCTGAAAAACCCGGCCATCAAGGCGGCGGCTTCGGCCTGGCAAACGCCAGACTCAATCTCTACACGGTGGTTTAGGCCCGGCGTCTCAAGGACCCGGTTTTTTGACATCACTGCTCCGGCGCGAGGCTCCGGGGCAGCAAATATAAGGCGCTTGAGCCGCGCCTGGACCAAGGCACCGGCACACATGATGCAGGGTTCAATGGTCACATACAGGTCGGCACCCACCAGCCGGTGGTTGTTAACTCGCCGTGCCGCTGCTCGAATGGCAACCATCTCCGCATGGGCTGTAGGATCACAGCTACCAATGGTCTGGTTGTAACCGACGCCAAGAATCTCACCGTCGCGGACAATCACAGCGCCGATGGGGACCTCCGCCAGCGCTTCAGCCTGGCGGGCCAAATCCAGCGCCAGATTCATCCAGTGGCTTGGCGGCAGGTTAACGCTAATCGTCCATATCCTCTTCCAGCAGAATGTCGACGCCGAGGCGATCAGCAATACCGTCCAACGCTGCACCCAGATGTTCAATATTGACGGTATCGGGCACCTCTATCAGGGCATCAGCACTGAAGGTCAGCTCACCAGTCACGGGTGCCGCGGCAATACGGGTCTCCATCTCCTTGACGTTGGCCACATGCCGGGCCAGCTCAAAGGTCACCTCGTTGAGGATACCGCGTCGATCCTGGCCGACAAAACTCAACACCAGGTTACTTTTCATAGGCATACTCCATACAGTGCCAGCGGCTCGATACTTTTTGAGAATGAGCTTCGAGAATGAGCTTCGACAATGAGCTTCGAGAATGCTTCCCGCCGGCACAGCCGTGGCTGCTCTACGGCGCGGCGATTGTACCTGAATTATGCCGAGCAAGCATCGTTGTGATTTGTCGTGTACCCCGGTCATTCCGGCCAGGTCAAAGCCATCAGAAAGTCAGTGTCAGCTCTGCATAGATTGACAGCGTGCGATCACCAGCCGGCCCGCCGGGCACGTTGCTGGCAAACTCGCCATAGACCAGGCCGGAAGCACCAAGTTCCAGCCGCAGGCTGGCTGGCACCACCCAGTAACGGGCCCGGGCGTCCAGTGTGTGGCCGATGAAATCGCCAGACTGGCCGGTGGGGTCGCGCAAGCGGGCGATCACCCAGCTATCGGTATTCGACGCCAGCGCTGCGGCGTGGTACTGGATCCAGCCGTCCCAGCGGGCATTTGGCGTGACCTGCAGCCGCAAGCCCGGGGCGCTGAGGTTGGCGGGAGTCAGCGGTCCATGCAGGGATGTGTTGTTCAGGTCAGTGCGCCGCGAACCAAACAGCCGCTCATACTGCCCAAAGACAAGATCACGGGGATCTTTGTCGCCACTGGCGTAATAATATTCGAGCGCCAGGCGCGGCTGCCAGGGCAAATCAAAGCTGTAGCCAAGGACCCCGTAGAACATGTCGGCATCCACCCTGAGGCTTTCGCTATCGGCCGGATTGCTCGTCGCCGAGCGTCTGCCCCGGCGCAGGGCCGCTTCAAGATCAAGGTCCCAGCGGCCAGCCTGCGGTTTGCGGTAAAGCCTGAATCCCGGTGTGACATAGGATCTGTCAGGCGTCGCCACAGTGCTGCTGTCACGCTCTTCAAGGCCATAGGCAAACATCTCACCCCAGAGGTCAGGCAGGGTCTGCGGGAGAATATCCGCCCGGCGGTAATGGACACCCCAAATACGCCGGCCCCACTGTTCCTTATCACCTGCAAGCTCGTTGTCATCTAGGGCCGGGCGCCTGGCAGGGAAGCGTTCGATGGGGACCACGTATAACAGATGCAACTCATCGCCACGGGGTGCGGTGCCCATCAAGTGCAGACCCGTATAACTGTTCAGGACATTGGCGTAACTGACCCGTTCTATCTGGCGCTTCGAGCCGATGGAAACCGTTTGTCGACCAAGCATCAGCTGGCTGGCTGAATGGGACCCAAGCAGGCCTGGCAATTTATTGAGCCGGGTATAAAGTTGCAGTACATCCAGTGGGTTCACAAAGCTGCTGGAAAGTGGTGTACCGACATCGGCAAGATACGCGCGACTGTCCTGGAGTTCGATGCCAAAGGAAACAGGGCCTGCATCGGCTTCAGCGAGCAGGAGGGTGCGCAACAGCAAGAGTTGGTCGCCGCCGTCGCGACCAGCGCGGAACTGCCCGTCGAGGCTCTCATAACGGCCCCGCGTCTCGCCCTTTAGTGTCAGCCAGCCCGGCGCATCAAGGACCGCCGCAAGCCGCACTGGCGTCAGCACATCGGCAAAAGCTGGCAGCTGCAAAAAAAGCGCAATAACAAAAATAACTCGGTGCATCTTAATCCCACGCCGCAGGGTCGAAGGGGCTATGCATGACTGTCCTGCCTACCCCCCGGCCACGGGGTCCTGCAAGCGCCGCCATCATAACGGTCGAAACCGTCAATGCCAACAGCGACCAGGCACAGGCTCCTAGCCCGGCCGAGCGGGTCAATAAGCGCCGCGGCGACAGTTACCCAAGTGGTTTTCGACCAAACAAGAGGACCTTCATCACAAAAGTATTCATCACAACAGTATTTTTTCCTGGTTAGTCAGTCAGAGGATTCTCCCTACTCATCTGTATTTGCTGATCCAAGTCATAGGGATTGCGGTCGCCAAAGCTAAACTGCGCGAACATATCTACCAAGGGGAATCTGATTGAAAATCAAACATATCGCCGTGGCAACAATACTTTCTTTAACCGCAACATCTTCGTTTGCCGCTGATTGGTACCTAAACGGATCACTGGGGCATTCGAGTGCACGTGACGAAAGCGTTGACGAATTGAATAGTGAGCTGATTGCTCTTGGAGTGACTGGCCTGTCTACAGCTTTTGACGACAGTGATACAGCCTACAAGTTGCAGCTCGGCTACAGGTTCACGCCAAACTGGGCAGTTGAGGGTGGCTACATCGATCTGGGTAACTTCGATTACAGCGCAACTTTTACCGGCCCCGTCGCTGGTGGTGCAGCTGCTTCCCTCAAAGTCGCCGGTCTGAATCTTGCTGCCGTGGGCAGCTACCCGGTCAACGAAAAGTTCGACCTGTTCGCTAAGCTTGGCGTCATTAATGCGAAGGTAAGGTTGAATGCCACCGCGACAGGCAGTGGCGTGACATTCAGCGAAGACATCAGCAAAACCAACGCCGAGGGGTACTGGGGTGTTGGTGCTGGCTATCAGTTTAACGAGCAATTGGGCACGCAACTGGAATGGGAACGTTTCAACGATCTCGGGGATGAGCAGGCAACCGGCGAAGGTGATGTTGACCTCATCTCGCTCGGCATCAGAGTCGCCTTTTAGGAGAAACTAGTTAGCGACAGCTGTCACCAACTAGCTGTCAC
>JANQYP010000061.1:0-1578 GCA_030728785.1 Pseudomonadales bacterium | reverse complement strand
CAGCTGTCACCAACTAGCTGTCACCCGCCAGGTGTCACCAACTAACAAATGCCAGCCAGGCATGAACGGCCAACCGGCCGTTCATCTGCTGCAATCCGCGGGACATGTCAAAGTCGGCTGTTGTTTCCGCAGCTAATGCGATCCGTATGCCCAGATCAGATCGGCAGTCACAGATCATTCCCCGATATCGTATTGACAATCATTCGCATTAAGATTAAGTTTTCCCCACTTTTCTGGCAGATCAAAGGACGCCCATGTACATCTGTCTTTGTAACAACATTAATGAAACTCAAATTCGGCAGGCCGCTGCCCAGGGCGCCAACAGCCTGGCCGACCTGCGGGACGGGCTTGGGGTTGCCAGCCAGTGCGGCCAATGCGCCTGCATGGCTGAAGCAGTGCTTGAGTGCGAACAGCAGCGCCTCGGCCTGTATCGCACCGCCGGTCAACGAGGCCCGCGAACCGGCCATCAGCCTAATGGAGCGGCAGCCCACGCCGCAGCCTGAACTCTTTTATGCGCGGCCTGTGCAATACTAACGGGCCCCACACCCTTTCAAGAATCACGTTCGTTGAAAAACCACATTCGTTGAAAAAACACACTCGTTAAAAAACCACACCCAGGAGCAAAGACCACATGCAGGGAGACCCGCAGGTCATCAGACTATTAAACAAGGTATTGGCCAATGAACTGGTCGCCATCAACCAGTACTTTTTACATTCACGCATGTACAAAGACTGGGGCCTGAAAGAACTGGCCGACCATGAATATGAGGAATCTATCGACGAAATGAAGCATGCCGATCGGCTGATCGAGCGTATCTTGTTTCTCCAAGGCCTGCCTAACCTGCAGCACCTGGGTAAACTGCTGATTGGCGAGAACACCCCTGAGATGCTTGCCTGCGACCTGCAACTCGAGATGATCGCTATCCCTGACCTGCGTGAAGGGGTGGCTTATGCAGAGAGTGTCGGGGACTATGTTAGCCGTGACTTATTCAGCGCCATCCTCGAGTCCGAGGAAGAGCATGTGGACTGGCTCGAAACCCAACTCGGGCTCATCGAGAAGATCGGTATAGCAAACTACCTGCAGTCGAAAATCTCGTCCTGAAAGTAGCTCATGCGATCACGTCGGCGTCGCGCTGCGCAGCATGTCGGCATAGCACTGCTTAATCTCACCGAGAATGCGTACGCCTAAGCCCGGCTCTGACAACAGATGTCGATGCACTAAATCATGGGGCAGACCGCCAACGTTGTGGTGCGCTGTGAGGACGTGAGCTTTGATGATGTGAGCTTCGACCGTCTCAGACCGTCTCGGTGCCGGCCGATTCAATCACTCGCAGACCCGCATGAAAACTTAACGAAATTTTCGAGTTAAAGACAACAAGGCCCCGTATCGGCCAGGCTTGAATCTAAGCCCTACTCGACAGGGCTGTCCCACCGGCCAAGATAATTGTCGTCTAATACTCTTGGATACCAAGCTGACAGAGTCGTTGACAAACGCAAATTCAAGCAAGTCAAAGCTAGCTTCTCCATAAAGTATTCATGTACTCTTCAACGACAATAATTAGGAGTGGATACATGTTG
>JANQYP010000060.1 GCA_030728785.1 Pseudomonadales bacterium | reverse complement strand
CTTCGGGAGGCAGGGGTCGTGAGTTCAATTCTCGCCATCCCGACCAAATAAAAAGCAACCCGCCAGCAATCTGGCAAGCCCACCCGGGTGCGGCTGAAGCGCCCGCCTAGGCTGAATAACCCAAGGGTAATGCTGTTGTCATTTTCACCTCCTCCATGACAAAACTGGAACTGATATCCAGAATGTCAGCGGCTATCAATTTCTTGTAAAGCCGGTCATAACCCGCCATATCGGCCACTACCGCCTTCAGCAGGTAGTCCGGGTCACCGCTCATTCGATTAACCTCCAGAACCTCCGGAATATTGGCCACCACCTGGCTGAACATTCTTTGCCATTGCTGGCTGTGCTCGGCGGTGCGCACCGAGACATATACCGTCAACCCAAGATTCAGTGCCTTGGCATCCAGCAGGGTTACTCGCTGCTTGATCACACCAGCCGCCTCAAGGCGCTTAAGCCGCCGCCAGCAGGCGGTTTTGGACAGCGCCACCCGCTCAGCCAGTTGGCTAACAGGCAGCGCGGCGTCACGCTGAACAAGGCTGAGGATATTCCTATCAACACTGTCGATATGCATATGCTTACAATTTTTCTGCACTATTTTTGATGTTTATAGAACGATCGTTGCACTGAAGTCAATTATCAACAATAAATTGGCATAATCTGACGATGCCATAGGCCTACAATCACGGTCCAGGACCACCAGCAGTGCACCTATGTCTCTCCTGATTGAAAAAATCCGCGCCAACTTAATTGGCGAACAGCACCCCATCAGCACACCTTTTGGCCAAAAGCCGCTGATCTATATGGATTACACCGCATCTGGTCGCAGTCTGCAGTTTGTCGAAGACTTCATGCGTCACCGAGTAATGCCCAATTATGCCAATACCCACAGCGAGTCGTCGTTCACAGGCAGACAGATGACCCTGCTGCGGGAACAGGCCAGACAGCAGATTCGCTCGGCAGTCAACGGCAGCGAACAGCACAAGGTGATTTTCTGCGGTACCGGCGCCAGTGCTGCCATCGATAAACTGGTGGGGGTTTTGGGTCTTCGCATCCCCTCAGCACTCAATCAGCGCTACCATTTTTGCGACCAAATACCGGATCTTGAGCGCGCCGTGGTGTTTATCGGTCCCTATGAGCACCACTCCAATGACCTGATGTGGCGCGAATCTACCGCCAAGACTGTGCGAATTGGGCTGACACTCGACGGCTTTATTGACATCAAGCAACTTCAGCAGGAACTCGAACGCCATGCTGATCACAAGCTCAAGATCGGGACTTTTTCGGCAGCCTCTAACGTCACCGGCCTGAAGTCTGACGTGGCAGGCATTACCCATCTACTGCACTGTTATGGCGCACTGTCATTCTGGGACTATGCGGCCGCAGCCCCCTATGTGGGCATCGATATGAACACCATTGGTATGGATGCTATTTTCCTGTCACCGCACAAACTGGTGGGCGGGCCGGGCACTCCCGGTGTCCTGGTGGCCCACGAGCGTCTGTTCATGAACGCTGTGCCCGTTGTTCCCGGCGGCGGCACCGTGGACTATGTCAGCGATTTCAAACAGACTTACCTGAGCAATATCGAAGCACGGGAGGAAGGCGGCACACCCGGGATTCTCGAGTCCATTCGCGCGGGTATCGTCTTTCGACTGCAGCAACAGGTAGGTACCCGTGTGATCGAGGCAAAGGAGCGTAGCTTTGTCACTCGAGCGATTGCGCGTTGGCAGGGTCACGCCAACATCAACCTGCTGGGCAACCTCAGTGCTGACAGGCTTGCTATCATTTCATTCTGCATGTCCCACGAGGGCGAGGAGCTGCATTTTGGCTTTGTCGTGGCATTGCTTAACGACCTGTTTGGTATTCAGGCCAGGGGCGGCTGTTCATGCGCCGGCCCCTACGGCCACCGGCTGCTGGATATCGACGACACCACCAGCCTGGCCCTTGAGGCGCAAATGCGCAGCGGCGACAATTTTGCCAAGCCGGGCTGGACCCGTATGAACTTTAATTATTTTCTTGATGAAGGGACATTTGACTATGTTCTGACGGCCGTAGAGATCATTGCCGAACAGGGTTACCGGTTATTGCCTGCCTATGAGTTCAACAGCGCCACCAGTACCTGGAACTATCGCGGCCAAACCCTGCCCTCGCCAGTTTGCCTGGAAGACGCCTTTGGCGACCATCAAAGCCCGGCACCGGCGGCGGCATGGGACTTCACCGCACTGCTGGCTGAAGCCAGGACAAAGCTCGAGCAGGCGACTCGAGAGGCAGACTGGCAGAAGCCACTGCACCGTTCGCCTTCAGCAACGCCGGGTTGCTTACAGCGCGACCTGGAACCGCTGGCGACAGAGCCAGCAACCAGCGCCGACGGCGACTGACGACAGTAGCCGCCTAACAGCAGGCCGGCAGCAGGATATGCCTGACTTCGGGCAGGCGGGCCAGAACGTTCTGGCTTGTTAATTGTTTCAACCTTCACCTGCGAATCTGCACTGTATCAGCCACAAGATCAGTCACAAGATCAG
>JANQYP010000059.1:2571-13798 GCA_030728785.1 Pseudomonadales bacterium | reverse complement strand
TGCGCCAGGCAGTGAGTGCCAGCCAAAGGCGACGTTGACGGAGAATCAGATGAAAACCATGCCAGCAATTGCCTTCGCCGTGCTCTGCTCGGTGTGGACAGGTTATGTCCCGGCAGAGGTGCTGCCGGCAAGCCAGAAAGCCAACGCCTGGTATATCGATGCAGAGTCCCGGCTGGCAGGCAAGCTGCGGGATCCGCGCGCGGGTTCAGCAAAGAATGTCATTGTCTTTATCGGCGACGGCATGGGTGTATCAACCCTGACAGCAGCCCGGATAAGGCAAGGCCAGCTGGCCGGGAAGATGGGTGAGGAGGGCCTGCTGTCGTTTGAAACCTTTCCGTATACGGCGCTGGTTAAAACCTACAATGTGGATGCACAGGTGCCTGATTCGGCCGGCACCATGACGGCAATGATGACTGGCGTCAAGACCAATATTGGCCTGCTTGGCGTTGATGAGAACGCTCGGTTTGGCGTCTGCGCAACGGTGGCCGGAAATGAATTAACCACGGTGCTTGAGCTCGCTGAAATAAAGGGTTTGGCAACGGGTATCGTCAGCACGGCACGCCTCACACATGCGACGCCTGCTGCAACCTATGCCAAGTCTGCTGAGCGCAACTGGGAGGACAATTCGGACCTGCCAGACTCGGCGTTGCTGGGCGGCTGTAAAGATATTGCTGATCAGTTGGTGAACTTTGAGCCTTACATTGAGGCCAGGTTCCGCGGCATTGATGTAGATGGTATCGATGTAGATGGTATCGATGTTGATGGCATCGATGTGGTGCTGGGTGGTGGGCGGCGCCATTTTCTGCCCGACCGCGGGCCTGGCAGCCCTGCAGGCGCCAACAGTGTTATAGGAGGGGCGAGGACCGATGGTCGTGACCTGACTGCTGAATGGCAAGCGCGCTACCCGACGGCAAGCTACATTGTCGACCAGTCTGGTCTTGACGCTATAGATACTGAAATGACCTCCAGGCTGTTCGGGCTATTCAGCGAGTCCCATATGCAATTTGAGCTTGACCGAAGCACTGCCGGAACCGGCGAGCCGTCACTGGCGGCAATGACAGAAACCGCCATCAGGATACTGGATAACAATAAAAAGGGCTTTTTCCTCATGGTCGAAGGCGGCCGTATTGACCACGCCCATCACGCGGGTAACGCGTCCCGGGCTCTGGCTGAAACCATCGCCCTGGCGGATGCTGTCAGTGTTGCACTGGCTACAACCAATGCCGATGAAACGCTGATCATTGTTACGGCAGATCACAGTCATGTTTTTACCATCGCCGGATACCCCAAGCGCGGCAATCCCATACTCGGTAAGGTCATGCCCGTGAATGGCGCTAAGTTGGCGCTTGATACTAACGGCCAGGCTTATACGACGCTGGGCTATAGCAATGGGCCGGGTGCCAGAGATGGCGCTGCGCCTGCTGACGCTGATGAGGCCCATGCCCGCGGTTCTTTAGCTGCGGGACGGAACCTGTCTGAGACAGATACGACGACAATAGACTATCGCCAGGAAGCCCTAGTCCCGTTGAAGTCTGAAACCCACGGCGGTGAAGACGTGGTCATGCACGCCAGTGGCGCTGGTGCCTATCTGATACAAGGTGTGGTTGAGCAGAATCTGGTCTATCACATGATCAATCATGCGCTTCAGCTTATTGACAGGCGCGACTAACAGGGCTTCGGAGTTTAAATGGGCAGGTTACACTGGACGATTCTGTGGGTGATGCTGACAGGCATGCTGGCTGCGTGTCAAAACGTCGACTCTGGCGCTGCCCGGACTGCTGCAGGCGGCGCCGTTGGTCTTGGCTGCGATGTCCAGAACAGCTGGTGCAGCCAGGGTGATGCCAGAGTCGCGGCAAACCGCGCGGCTAGCAGTGGGGTATCACGCAAGGCGGGTGGCGCAAAGAACATCATACTGTTTGTTGGCGATGGTATGGGTATCTCAACTGTGACCGCTGCACGTATCCTTGAAGGGCAGCAGCGGGGTCTGGCTGGCGAGGAAAACCAGCTTGCCTTTGAGCAGTTCCCCTTCGCAGGTCTTGCCAAGACCTATAACGTTGACGCGCAGACGCCAGACTCTGCAGGTACCATGACCGCGATGATGACGGGCGTGAAGACCGACTTTGGAGTCATTGGTGTCAATGAGAACGCCGTGCGCGGGGACTGCATGACAGCGGTTGGCAATGAGCTGGTCACGGCGCTTGAACTGGCAGAGATTGCCGGCAAGGCAACGGGCATCGTGTCGACTGCCCGCGTCACTCACGCGACGCCGGCTGCGACCTATGCAAAGTCGGTTGAACGTGACTGGGAAAGCATTGCCGCTATGCCAGCATCAGCTGTCAGCGCAGGGTGCAGGGATATAGCCGACCAGCTGGTCAATTTCGAAACGTTGCTTGAAGGACGAATTCCCGGCATAGCCGTTGATGGCATTGATGTTGTCATGGGTGGCGGGCGCCGACACTTCCTGCCGAAATCTGTCGGTAATGAGGCCTCAGAACGCTCGGGCAGTGGCGGCGGCGACCGTACTGACAACCGTAATCTGGTGCTGGAATGGCAGGCAGCCTATCCCGCAGGGATCTATGTTCAGGACCAGGCAGGTTTTGATGCCATTGATACCGGTGCCAGGGGACCCGTGCTGGCGTTGCTGAGTGACTCGCACATGCACTATGAAGCGGATCGTATCAAAATCCCGGTAGCCGAGCCGTCGCTGACCGCCATGACCACAACTGCCATCGCGCTGCTGGATAACAACAGCAATGGCTTCTTCCTGATGGTGGAAGCGGGCCGCATTGATCATGCCCATCATGCGGGTAGTGCCTTCGGTGGCCTGACCGAGACCATTGAACTGTCACGGGCTGTTGCGGCTGCAACAAAAATGACAGATGCACGGGAAACCCTGATTATCGTCACCGCTGACCATGGTCATACGCTGACGATGGCTGGTTATCCCAGGCGTGGTAACCCCATTCTCGGCAAGGTAGTCAGCGTCGGTTCAACTGCACCTGCCCTGGCGCTGGATGGAGGGCAATATACGACGCTGAACTACACAAATGGGCGTGGTTACCATGATCTGGCGGACGAGACAAACGCCGATAAGGTCTACGGGCTGGCCCCAAATCCCGGCCGCGCTGACCTCCTGCAGGTCGATACGACGACGCCGGGGTTTCACCAGGAAGCGCTGGTACCTCTGCCACTGGAGACCCACTCCGGCGAGGATGTTGCCATCTATGCGCAGGGACCCGGGGCAGAACTTGTTCGTGGTACGAATGAGCAGAACATGGTTTTTCATATAATGAATTTTGGTGCCGCCCTGGAGAAACTGGCGAATGACGCCCAAAACTAGTGGTGGCAGGCCAGCTGAGCCTGGCCAGTGCAGACTCGCGCGCCTGTGCTGGCAGCTCCGGATAAGCATGCACCATAGCGATGCCAGAAACCCCATTGATATCAGGAGCAGGTAAGCATGCACATAACCCTATTCGGTACTGGCTATGTCGGGCTTGTGCAGGCGGCAGTATTTGCAGATGTCGGACACAATATCTGCTGTGTGGATACCAATACGCAAAAAATTGCAGATCTGCAGCAAGGCCTGATCACAATCTATGAACCAGGACTGCAGCAACTGGTTCAGTCCAACATGGCTGCGGGGCGACTCGTTTTTACTACCAGTGCTGAAGAAGGCGTGGCATTCAGCGATGTGCTGATCATCGCTGTAGGTACTCCCGCCGACGAAGAGGGCGGCGCTGACCTGCAATATGTCTACCAGGTGGCTGATGCCATTGCGGAACACATGCGGGTCGCGAAAATTGTCGTGAATAAATCGACAGTGCCGGTGGGTACCGCTGCGAGCGTTGCCGGCAGAATCGCCGAGAAACTAGCGGAGCGCGGCCTGCACCTGCATTGCGAGCTAGTATCGAACCCTGAGTTCCTGAAGGAAGGCGCAGCCGTCAGTGATTGCCAGCGTCCTGACAGGATTGTGATCGGCACCGATTCCGCCCATGCCAGCGAGGTCATGCGGGAACTTTATGCCCCCTTTAACCGCAACCACGAAAGACTGATTTTTATGGACGCACGCAGTGCCGAGCTGACCAAATACGCGGCAAACTGCATGCTGGCGACCAAAATCAGCTTCATGAACGAGATGGCAAATATTGCTGAGCGTGTTGGGGCCGACATTGAGCAGGTCCGCCACGGGATCGGCGCCGATGAACGAATTGGCTATCATTTTATTTATCCAGGCTGTGGCTATGGAGGCTCCTGCTTTCCGAAGGACATCGGCGCGTTGATTAAAGTTGCTGAGTCTGTTGACTATTCGCCTGCAATTCTCAAGTCAGTAGAGTCGGTGAATCGCAAGCAGAAGACGCGATTGTTTGACTACATTTCCGCGTATTTTGGTGATGCTGTAGATGGCAAGACCTTTGCCCTGTGGGGGCTTGCTTTCAAACCCAAAACTAACGATATGCGTGAGGCGCCAAGCAGGGTGCTGATGGAAAGCCTGTGGGCGGCGGGAGCATCGGTGCAGGCATATGATCCCGAGGCCATGGAGGAGTGTCAGCGCATCTATGGCAACCACAAGCAACTGATGCTGATGGGTACCAAGGAAGCCACCTTGAGGAACGCTGCGGCACTCGTTATTTGTACAGAATGGCAACCGTTCAAGGCGCCGGACTTTCAACTGCTCAAAACTGAACTTGGTGATGGCGTCATATTTGATGGTCGAAACCTATATGATCCCAGGATAATGGAGCGGCACAACCTTGACTATGTCTCCATTGGTCGCCGGCACGCGTCGCGTGCCTGACATGAGTTAAGCAGCTGCGGACAAGTATGGCGGGCTCTGCTGTCTGCCATCCATGGTCCGCTCCCTCGCTAGTCACCCTCTTAAACAGACGTCAGTCAAGGGATCTTGGCGAGGCTTCTCAGTGCCGGTTACTTGCAGTAGATCAATGCATTGATCCCTTATGCGCCTAGCATGGTTGTCTCGCTACAAGGCCAACCACAAGGAGCGCAACATGACCACACTGAAGGTGATTGAGGTAATGACCGAGTCAGAAAAAAGCTGGGAGGACGCCGCGCAACGCGCCGTCAACCAGGCTGCTGAGACGGTACGTAACATCCGTTCCATTTATATTCAGGATATGGAAGCGAAGGTCAAGAACAACAAAATTACCGAATACAGGATCAACGCCAAGATCTCCTTTGTGCTTGATTAACAGCATTCAACTACATTTACTCTAATTGGTGAGGTGAGCGTATGCGGTGTTCCAAAGGGATGGTGCTGGGGATAGCAACATTGATTCTGTTCCTATCAGGCTGTGTCTCAAAGTCGACCTATGACAAGGCTGTGGCAGATCTCGCCGGTTGTCGCCAGCAACTGCAGACTTGCCAGCAGGACCAGCGCACAGCCCTGGACCAGGCCGAGGTATTGCGGGCCCAGGAACAGCGGTTGCGTACAAGCTTGGAGGCGCAGGCAAAAATCCAGGCCGTTGAGATCGAGCAGTTGCAGGGTCGCCTGCTGTTGCGAGTGCTGGACAAGGTATTGTTCAACAGTGGCAGTGCGGAGATTCTAGCCGACGGACGTAAGGTCCTGGATCAACTGCTTGCCAGCCTGCAGGATACGCAGTTTGACATTCTGGTGGAGGGGCACACTGACAATGTGGCCATAGGTGCGCGGCTGCGATCTCGGTATGCCAGCAACTGGGAATTGTCCTGTAACCGGGCTACCAGCGTAATTGCCTATCTGGAGCGGACCGGCGGTATTGCGCCGGCACGGATGGCGGCCATGTGTCATTCGAAATACCGGCCAGTGGGCGCAAATGCCAGTGCCGCCGACCGTCAGCAGAACCGCCGGGTTACCATTGTCCTGACGCCTGCGGGTAGCTTTAAACGTTAACGCCTAGCTGTCTTTGTTGTTTTTTTGCTGGGCCTTCTGGAACGCCTGGGCAAAGGCATTGTTTGCCGGTGCGGCAGCGGGTTGTGATGATTTCTGCTGGCCACCGCGGTTGGGCTTGGCACCACCACGTTGCTGACCGCCTGCGCCGCGACTGTTGTTAGGGCGGCCACCGGCAGCACGCTCATCTGCTTCTGCTTCTGCTTCTGCGGCTGTGGGTGGCTCGTCACTCATGCGCATGGTCAGGGCAATACGTTTGCGGGCAATATCAATTTCCAGTACCTTGGTTTTGACGATATCGCCAGCTTTGACCACGTCATGGGGGTCTTTGACAAATTTGTCCGCCAGCGCCGAGATGTGCACCAGGCCATCCTGATGCACACCGATATCGACAAAAGCGCCAAAGTTGGTGACGTTGGTGACAGTGCCTTCCATGATCATGCCCGGTACCAGGTCTTTTAGTGTTTCCACCCCTTCAAGCAGTTTGGCAGCCTTGAATTCCGGGCGTGGATCACGACCGGGTTTTTCCAGTTCAGCAATAATGTCCTGCACCGTAAACAAACCAAAATGCTCGCTGACAAAATCCTTAGGGTTAATATCCTTCAGCGCGCGATTGCCAATCAGGTCTTTAACCTGTTGGCCACTCTTCTTGGCAATTTGTTCCACCACTGAATAGGCTTCCGGATGCACGCTTGAGGCATCCAATGGATTGGTACCGTTGTGCACGCGCAGGAAACCGGCAGCCTGCTCAAAGGTCTTGTCGCCCAGCCGTGGCACCAGCCGCAGTTGTTCGCGACTGCTGAACTGGCCGTTGTTGTTTCGAAACTCAACAATATTGTCAGCAATGCTCTGGCTCAAGCCAGCGACGCGACGCAGCAGGGCGGCAGAGGCGGTGTTGACCTCAACGCCAACGGCGTTGACACAGTCTTCAACCACTGAGTCCAGGTGGCGAGACAATTGCACCTGGCTGACATCATGCTGATACTGGCCAACACCAATAGACTTTGGTTCGATTTTCACCAGCTCCGCCAGCGGGTCCTGCAGCCGCCGAGCAATGGAGACCGCGCCACGAATGGTCACGTCCAGATCGGGGAACTCCTTGGCGGCCAGTTCTGAGGCGGAATAGATGGAGGCGCCGGCCTCACTGACGAGAATCTTCTGCAGGCCAAGTTCCGGATGACGTTTCATCAGGTCGCCGCAGAGTTTGTCGGTCTCTCGTGAGGCGGTACCGTTACCAATGGCCAACAGTTCAACCTGGTATTTTTTAGCCAGCACCGCCAGGGTTGCGATGGATTCATCCCAGTTATTGCGCGGTGCATGGGGATAGATCGCCGTGCTGTCGAGATACTGGCCGGTATTGCTGATGACCGCGATTTTTACACCGGTACGCAAGCCAGGGTCCAGACCGATGGTAGCTTTCTGGCCGGCGGGTGCCGCCAGCAGCAGCTCTTTGATATTTTTTGCAAACACCTGGATAGCCGTTTCTTCGGCACTGGCCCGCAGGTCAGACATTAATTCTGTTTCCAGGTGCATATGCAACTTTACCCGCCAGGTAAAACGCAGCACTTCAGCCAGCCAAGGGTCAGCTGGCCGGCCGCTGTCAACAATGTTCAGGTGCATGGCCAGCAGGCCAATACAGGGATGCTGGCTGGTTTCTTCGTGTTCAATATCCACTTTCAGCTGCAGGAAGTTTTCCTTGCGGCCGCGGAACATGGCCAGCGCCCGGTGGGATGGAATCCTGGTCACAATATCTTTGTGGGCAAAGTAGTCGCGGAATTTCTCTGCGGCCTGCTCCTGCCCCTCAATAATATTGGCCATCAACAGCGCTTTATCCTTGAGGAATTCGCGCAACTTGGCGAGCAGTTCAGCATCTTCCGCAAAACGCTCCATCAATATCTGCCGAGCACCGTCGAGCACACCTTTGGTGTCATTGAAGGCATCTTTATAGTCTGCGTCGGTATTGATAAACGCGGCAGCTTCGCTCACCGGGTCGAGCAGGGGGTTGCTCAGCAGCATGTCAGCCAGTGGTTCAATACCGGCCTCGATGGCTATCTGGGCGCGGGTGCGGCGCTTTTGTTTGTAGGGCAGGTACAGATCTTCGAGGCGGTTTTTGGTATCCGCGGCGTTAATCAGATTTCTCAGTTCAGGGGTCAGTTTCCCCTGCTCATCAATGGTCGCAAGAATGCTCTTGCGGCGCTCTTCAAGTTCCCGGAGATAACCAAGGCGTTCTTCGAGGTTTCGCATCTGGGTATCGTCCAGGGCGCCGGTGACCTCTTTGCGATAGCGGGATATAAACGGCACTGTCGCCCCTTCATCCAGCAGGCCTATGGCAGCGATCACCTGTTTTGTCTGGACGCCAAGTTCTTCGGCAATGCGTACGGGAATATCGATCATTAAGGTTCTATCCTGAAGGGCTTAGAGCGGCCCAAGCCCCAATGACAGTGGGCGCCTGGGCTTGCTGGGTACTAACCGGCGAGTAACTGGCTGGCGAGGTATTCGTCGTAGGTGCCCTGAAAGTCGATGAGCTTCTGGTGTTTGATTTCGATCACGCGGGTGGCGAGGGAGGAAACAAATTCACGGTCATGGCTGACAAAAATCAGCGTGCCATCATAGTTGTCCAGTGCCAGGTTGAGGGATTCAATTGCCTCCATATCCAGGTGGTTGGTGGGTTCATCCATGACCAGCACATTGTGGTCCTGCATCATCATCTTGCCAAACAGCAGACGGTTCTTCTCTCCACCAGAACAGACCTTAACCTGCTTGGAGAAGTCTTCCGTGGAAAACAGCAGGCGGCCAAGAGTGGCCCGGACTATCTGGTCATCGTGGCCGGGCTTGCGCCACTGGCTCATCCAGTCAAACAGATTCAAAGGACCATTAAACTCATGGGTGCTGTCCTGGGGACAGTAGCCAAGGCTGACGTTCTCCGCCCATTTCACCGTACCTTTGTTGGCGCTGATTTCGCCCATCAGGCAGCGCAGCAGGGTTGACTTACCCACGCCATTTTCGCCAATGATGGCCAGGCGGGTGCCAGCTTCAAGGAGCAGGTTACCGTTCTTGAACAAAGTTTCTTCAAAGCCATGGCTTAAGTCTTCGATGGTCAGGGCCAGGCGGTGCAGTTTCTTTTCCGGGTTAAAACGGATATAGGGGCTGACGCGGCTGGAAGGCTTGAGCTTCTCAATTTCAATTTTATCTATCTGCCGGGCCCGCGAGGTGGCCTGCCTGGCTTTTGAGGCGTTCGCCGAGAAACGACTGACAAACTGCTGCAGTTCAACAATCTGAGCCTTCTTCTTGGCATTCTGCGACTGCTGGCGCTCGCGCACCGCTGTCGATGCAATCATAAAATCGTCATAGTTGCCGGGATAAACTCGCAGTTCGCCATAATCAATGTCGGCCATATGGGTGCACACGGCATTCAGGAAGTGGCGGTCGTGAGAAATGATGACCATGGTACTGTCACGGGCATTGATTACGTCTTCGAGCCAGTGAATGGTGTGAATGTCCAGGTTGTTAGTGGGTTCGTCGAGGAGCAGGATGTCGGGATCTGAAAACAGGGCCTGGGCCAACAACACACGCAGCTTCCAGCCAGGAGCGACTTCGCTCATGGGCCCGTAGTGCAGCGCCGTCTCAATACCCGCGCCCAGCAAAATCTCACCGGCCCGGCTTTCGGCGCTGTAGCCGTCCATTTCGGCAAACTCGCTTTCCAGGTCTGCCACCTTCATACCATCTTCTTCAGACATTTCCGGCAGGGCGTAAATACGGTCGCGCTCCTGCTTCACCTGCCACAGGGCCTTGTGCCCCATGATCACAGTGTCAATCACACTGTATTCCTCAAAGGCAAACTGATCCTGGCTCAACTCGCCTATGCGCTCATTGGGGCTAATGGAAACATTGCCCGAGGTCGGTGTCAGCGCGCCGGTGAGAATTTTCATGAAGGTCGACTTGCCGCAGCCATTGGCACCGATAAGGCCATAGCGATTGCCATCGCCGAACTTGACAGAGATGTTTTCAAACAGCGGCTTGGAGCCAAACTGCATGGTGATATTGGCGCTGGTAATCAAGATAAGATCCTACGGTCATGGGTGAGGCAAACTGCGAGGCTGACGCATGCTCATTATGCAGAACCAGGAATGCAGAACCAGGTATGCAGAATCAGGTTGCAGAACTGGTTTGTAGAGCTGGATTGCAGAGTGAGGCTGCGGACTATAAATATTTCTGGTGAGAAAATCGAGCGTTACCGGCTCCCTGCTTTGCTAAATGCCGCCGGATTGGACCAGTGGCAGATAGAAAAAGTTCACAACAGCCGGGGTCATGTTACTGGGCTAGCCTCGGACTGTGGCTCGAAAGGCCAGTTTGTTGGCATTCATAGATCCGTGTTGCATAAAGCCATGGATAGCCTGGCTGACGCCATCGGGTTCGTATATGGCCACATCATGCCCGGCCTGGGAAAACACATGCAGGCCAGCATCGGGCAGGCGCATATAGTCGTTCAGGTTGGCCCGCAACAACCCATCGACGGCGCCGGCCAGCATCAGTGTCGGTAATGCCAGCTCTGGCAGCCGCGCTTCGACGTCGAGTGTATGCATGCTGCTCAGGCCGCCAAGCAGATGGCCTTCAGAGACGCGCAGCAGATGGTCAATACGCAGGTTAAACCAGGCATCGGTCTGTATTTCAGGGCGATAGCGATTGGCGACCATTTCTGCCATGAAAAAATCCCGGTCCTTGGCGGCGCGGGCCTGCAGGCGGCGGTCGATGGCTGCCTGGGGTGGTAAGGCACTGGTGCCGCCACTGGGAATGGGTGCCATGAGAATCAGGCCATCGAGACGTGTGGCATGATCGAGGCCAAGGAGGAAGCCTACCCCACCACCCATACTGTGCCCGGCATAAGTAAAGGTCTGCAGGTTCAGGTGATCAGCCATACCCAGTACATCAAGGGCATATTGCTCAAGACTATAACCGTCTGCAGTGTCCTCACTGTCGCCAGTGCCCCGGCATTCCATAAGGATGACTCGATAGGTATCCTGCAGGCGCTCGGCTACGGGCGCCCAGTTAACCCGGGACGCCGTATAGCCATGGTGCAGCAACAAGGGGCGGGCATTGGCCGAGGGGTTACCCGGCGTGTCATACCAGAGTCGGGCGCCGTTAATGATGGCGTGAGGCATGGGCTGTTCTCCCTTTCTTGAGGTACGGAAGTTTGACGGCCGGCTGCCCTTAGGTTCAATAACGGCCGCAGATTCTAAGTAGCGCCTGCAGACGCCAGGCATTGGCCGCCCTGGCTGTTGACCAGCCGCGGACCGGTTACCAGCCGCAGGCTATTTACCAGCCGCGACTATTTGCCAGCCGCGG
>JANQYP010000059.1:0-2471 GCA_030728785.1 Pseudomonadales bacterium | reverse complement strand
CCACTGTTGCGTTGCCCACTGTTGCGGCCGCCGCGCTGTGGCCGGTGCTCTGGCTCCGGGGGTGGCGCTATGCCACTGGCTTTAAAACCTTCAGGGACAATTCTTGGCAGCCGAGTATTCAGTAAGCGCTCGATGTCCCTTAACAATTTCTCTTCATCCGGGCTGACCAGGGAGATTGCCTCACCACCATGGCCAGCGCGGCCGGTACGACCAATGCGATGGACATAGTCTTCAGGCACGTTCGGCAGTTCATAGTTGACCACATGGGGCAGTTGCTCAATATCCAGGCCGCGGGCTGCTATGTCGGTGGCAATCAAAATACGGACGTCGCCATTCTTGAATCCGGCCAGGGCCTTGGTGCGGGCACCCTGGCTCTTATTGCCGTGGATCGCTGCGGTGTTCAGGCCGTCCAGTTCAAGTTGTTGGGCAAGTCGATTAGCGCCGTGTTTGGTTCGGGTAAAAACCAGAACCTGCTCCCAATTATTGTCCCGAATTAACAGGCTCAACAGTTCACGCTTGCGAATTTTGTCCACCGGGTGAATGGTCTGCAGGATCTTGTCGGCAGTGGCATTCTGGGTAGCCACTTCGACCATGACCGGTGAGTTCAGCAGGCCATTGGCGAGCCGTTTGATGTCAGCAGAGAAGGTGGCTGAGAACAACAAGTTCTGGCGCCGGCTCTTTTCAGGCAGCAGGGCCATGACCTTGCGGATATCATGGATAAAACCCATATCCAGCATTCTGTCGGCTTCGTCCAGCACCAGGATTTCGACCTTGGACAGATCTACCGTGCGTTGCCCGGCATGGTCCAGCAGGCGGCCGGGGGTGGCGATGAGGATATCCACGCCACGCCGCAGTTGACTGATCTGGGGGTTAATATTCACCCCGCCAAACACAACGGCTGCCGTTAATGGCAGGTGTTTGGCATAGTCGCCAACGCTCTCGGCAACCTGGGCGGCGAGCTCCCGCGTGGGGGTTAATATCAGGCAGCGAATGGGCCGGCTGCCCTGTTTGGCGCCGCCGTTTTCCATCAGTCGCTGCAGCAGGGGCAGAGCAAAGGCAGCGGTCTTGCCGGTGCCGGTCTGGGCAGCTGCCATCACGTCCTGGCCTGCGAGGACGATAGGAATGGCTTTGGTCTGAATGGGGGTTGCTTCGGTGTAACCTTGCTCGCGCACAGCGCGCAGCAATTCGGCTGAAAGGCCGAGTGACTCTAATGACATCAGTGATGACTCCAGTGGTGCCCTCCATGCAGTTATGTCTGCTGGAAGCCGGTCTGGGCTATGTATGAGAATTCTTGGAAGAATATCGATATTGCTAACATGCGGGAGTCGAGTGAAAAATGACGCCGAGACGTTAATGCTATGGGTGCAAACCGGTCAGGCACCCGAACGGCGCGGAGTCTAACACATAAAGACCCAGGTTACACCCGCCGATCTGCGGGCATGCCAGGCGCTGCCCCGGGTCGCTGGATTGCCTCAATGACCCTTATCCGCTAGCTTTAGTCTGAGCAGGAACACACCACAACCCATCGCCGAGAGGTCGACCGTGCCGCTGAATATGACAATGCTGGGTGAGCAAACCCAACCCTTTGTTCACGATGTTGATGCCCGCTGGCTGATGGCCTATGCGGCGGGTATTAATGACTTGAATCCACGTTATATGGATACCTCGCGGTTTGCTGTGCTTGGCCATCCACTGTTTCCTGTTTGTCTGGAATGGCCGGCGATTCTTGGCAGTCGGCAGCTGCGTGGTTTTGAGGCAATGACGGCAGCTGAGAATGCCCGTGGTGTGCATGCTGCCCACGATCTGCATATTTATCAGCCCATAGTTGCTGGTGAACGTTACACAACTCGAGCAACAATGATTGGCCTGCGCGCCATCAAGCCGGGTGCCGCCCAGACCCTGCGCCTCGACACCTTTAATCGGGCCGGGGAGCTGGTTTGCCAGACCTGGCAGTTGTCCATTAGTCGTGATGTTGCGGTGCTGGGGGAGCCAGCTGCAGGCGAAGCGGCCCCAGACCTGCCAGACAGCAGTTTGGGCGCACCGCTCAGCCGGCGTTATGAGCTGCCGGTGCAGGCGGGTGCAGCAAACATCTACACCGAGTGTGCGCGCATCTGGAACCCCATTCACAGTGACAAGGCTTTTGCCCTCGCGGCCGGCCTGCCGGACATTATTCTGCATGGTACTGCGACCCTGGCGCTGGCAGTATCCAAGCTGGTGGATGAACATCTGGATGGTGATCCGACCCGGGTAGTGCGTATTGGCGGGCGATTTACGGGTATGGTGCTGATGCCGACGGTGTTGTGCCTGCAGTTGCAGTGGCAGTCGAAGGACTATTTGGGTTTTGGCATAACCGATGGGCAGGGTGCTGAGGTTTTCAGTCAGGGATTTGTTGGGTTCAGGTAAGGGGTTGTGGCGGTGGGCTTTTTGAGCAAAAACACAAAACAAGGCGCCAAAACAAAGCACGAAAACAA
>JANQYP010000058.1 GCA_030728785.1 Pseudomonadales bacterium | reverse complement strand
GTCTTCAGCACTACGTCTTCAGTAGCCTAGACCCTGGCAAAGTGCGCTCAATGTTTCCCTGATGAGCCGAAGCCATCAGTACCTCGTGCAGATTGGCCGAACTCCGCAACCAGGCTGAAGCTGGTTTGGAGCACCGGAACGATCACCAGCTGGGCGATTCTATCACCCGGTGTAATCAAAAAGTTCGCGGTGCCACGGTTCCAGCAGGAAATCAGCAGCTCGCCCTGATAGTCGGAGTCGATAAGTCCCACCAGATTACCGAGCACAATACCGTGTTTGTGGCCAAGGCCAGAGCGCGGCAGGATAAGCGCGGCATAACCCGGATCCTCAATATAAATGGCCAGGCCCGTAGGGATTAATTCACAGGCGCCGGGTGCCAGGGGCAGCTCAGCCGCTAGGCAAGCGCGCAGGTCAAGGCCGGCAGAGCCGGGGGTTGCATATTCAGGCAGGGGAATGGTTTTACCCAGCAGTGGGCTGAGCAGCTTAACTTGCAAATGTTTCATGGCTGGCCTTCTTTGGCGGCAAGGTGGTTGGCAATGGCAGCAATAATCCTGTTGGAGACCTGGCGCTTTGAGGCCACTGGCAAGGTCACAGTGGCATCGGCGGAGATAATAGTGGTGCCGTTGTTGTCGCTGTTAAAGCCAATGCTGCTGTCAGCAACGTTGTTGGCAATCACCAGGTCAAGGCGCTTGTTTTCCAGCTTTTGCCTGGCATAGGTCAGCAGGTTCTCAGTTTCTGCGGCAAAGCCGACAGTAAATGGCCGGTTTGGCAGGCGCGCAACACTGGCAATAATGTCCGGGTTTTCAACCAGACTGAGGGTCAGTGTTCTGGGTTCTGATACTGTTTGGGCGTCTCGAGCAGGCCCCGCAGCCGCAGGGCTGGGGAGCAGCTGCTTCTTGATCTTGTGTGGTGCTGGTGCCACGGGCTTAAAGTCGGCGACCGCGGCGACGCCAATAAAAATGTCGCATGCAGCAATCTGGGCCATTACCGCAGCGTACATTTCATCGGCGCTGACGACATTTATCAGCGTCACCCGCTGGGGTGCCGCCAGGGCTACCGGACCGGAGATCAGCAGCACCTTTGCGCCTGCCTCGACGGCGGCTTCGGCCAGGGCATAACCCTGCTTGCCGGAGCTGTGGTTGCTGATGTAGCGGACCGGATCTATGGCCTCCCTGGTGGGCCCGGCGGTAATCATTACCGTTCTGCCTGCGAGCAAGCCGGAAGGGAATACCTCGGTGGTCAGGCGAACAATGTCAGGCACATCCAGTAGTCTGCCCTGGCCGACTTCACCGCAGGCCTGCAGGCCTGCATCCGGGCCAAAAAACGCGATGCCGTTGGCGCGCAGGATCCGGCAGTTTTCCTGGGTGGCGACATTGCTCCACATGGCCTGGTTCATGGCGGGGGCGACAGCAATGGGACAGGTAGCCGCCAGGCACAGTGTCGTGAGCAGATCGTCGGCCCGGCCGAGGCGCAGGCCAGCCAGGAAGTGAGCGCTGGCTGGTGCGACGAGGATCAGGTCGGCCCAGCGTGCCAGCTCGATATGGCCCATCACTGATTCTGTTTCTGTGTCGAGCAGATCCAGGGAAACGGGCAGGCCCGACAGTGCCTGCATGGTCAGGGGGGTGATGAATTCGGTGGCACCGCGGGTCATGACGACCCTGACTGTGGCCCCTGCGTCTTGCAAACGCCGCAGCAGTTCCGCGCTTTTATAAGCGGCAATGCCGCCCGTTACGCCAAGTAGAATATGTTTGTTCTGCAGGTCACGCATAGGTCTTGTGGATAGCTCCCGCGCTAATAAAACAGTGTGTTGGTGCAATGGCTGCCTGCTGCCAGGGGGCAACGGCTGCCACGACGACAGTCCCCCACCTACAGTCACATAAGGTGCCGGCTGGCGCGGGTGTAGCGCGCCACAGGTTAATGTTAGTTCGCCGCCCCCACCCAGTGCCGCTAAAGATAGCATTATTTGCTGGCAAAGTGCGGGTTAGTGAATGGTCACTCAGCTACGGCAGATACAAGATTAGTCTGGCGGGCGGCGACAAATTGGGCCGCCCACCCGACCAGAGCGTCGAAAAGCGAGGCTACAAGAGAACCTACAAGAGAACCTGCAAGCCATGCCCATAAACGACTGGCCAGCCCTGGAACGACCTCGTGAAAAGCTCCTTGCCCGCGGTGCAGCAGTGCTCTCCGATGCAGAATTGCTGGCAGTTTTTTTGGGTACGGGGATGCGTGGCATGCCGGTCATCCAACTGGCTCGGGCGCTGTTGCAGCATTTTGGCGGGGTCCGCGGACTGCTTGAGGCAGACACTGCTGCCTTACTGGCGGCCCGAGGTCTGGGCATTGCCAAGTGTGCTCAGTTGCGTGCGGCCCTGGAGCTCACGGAGCGCTATCTGCAGGCCGGCTTTGATCGCGGCGACCCCATGTCTGACCCGGCGACCACAGGGCGGTTTCTGAAATCCAAGCTCAGGGGTTATACCCGCGAAGTATTTGCCTGCCTGTACCTGGATAACCAGCATCGCCTGATACGCTACGAAGAGTTGTTCTTTGGCACCATTGATGGTGCCAGCGTCCATCCGCGGGAGGTGGTCAAACGGGTGTTGTTTCATAATGCGGCGGCGGTAATCTTTGCCCATAACCACCCCTCAGGAGTGGCTGAGCCGAGTCAGGCTGATCAGCGCATAACAGACAGGCTCAAAAATGCCCTGTTGCTGGTGGACGTTCGAGTGCTGGACCATATGATTGTAGGCGATCAGCAGGTGATGTCATTTGCGGAGAGGGGCCTGATCTAGG
>JANQYP010000057.1:11782-16464 GCA_030728785.1 Pseudomonadales bacterium | reverse complement strand
CCGCCAACAATAAAAAAAGGAACCCAAGGGTTCCTTTTTTTTGCCTGGGATTTGCGGGTAAAAGGATAAGTTTCGCTGTCCACATACTCGTGCGCCGCATCAATCTGCAGGCTGGAGAGATTACAGGCCAGCGGCATTGATCTGCCTCATGGCAGCAGATTAATGCCCATGGGTTTCAGCAGCCAGGCAAAGATAAAAAACAGGCTGACAGTAATAACCGCGCTCAGGCCCAAAGCAGGCCAGAACCCGAACCTGGCAAGCAGCGACGGAAACACCAGGAACATGGGCAACGTCGGCACCACATACCAGAAGGTATACCAGGCATGGTTGGCAATTTTGGCACTGGGCTGTTGCTCTACATGCAGCCAGATCATGGCCAGAATCGTCACCAGGGGTAACGCCACAATCAGGGCGCCCAGTTTATCGCTGACCTTGGCCACCTCTGAGACAGTGACAATAATCGCTGCCGTCACCAGGTACTTGAACACTATCCACGCCATAGGACACCCTGCCTGATTAAAAAACTCATTGCCGATCGGTTTTCATTTTGCCATGCGGAATTGCTTATTGTTAACAGAAACTCAGGTATGCAGCTAGGCGACCGCAAAAAATCGGTACTGCAGCACTTGCAGTCCTGTCAGCAGGCAGATGCAAAGAGTGTCGATGGCGCCTTTGGCGAGGTTCGGGGCACTTCACTACACACCATTCAAAGTACACTCGACCGGCTGTTCAGGAAGGGCCTGCTGGCACGCACCAAGCAGAGTCATGCCTTTATGTATCGCCCCAAGGTTGATCGCAAGTCCTTGATCGCAATTCTAATTACACAGGTGACGGCTGATTTTATGCAAGCCGTTGAGAACAGCCTGATTGCCGCCTTTGCGTCCTCGTCAGTCAGCTTCAATGCTGCTGCACTCGATAAGCTGGAAGCACTTATCCAGCAGCAACGCACACTGTGCCGAAGGCCGCAGGTCTGATGGTTAGAGCACCATTTTATGGTTAACTTTATCGACAGCTTTTTAGCTCATTAGGTCAGGTTGACCCATGCAACAATCCCGACGACAAGACACGCCAAAAAAATTGATCAGCCATCAGTTTGCTCTGCTGCTGGTCATGGCTGTGGTGGCGACCGTGTGACCCCGGCTCTGCCACGCAGCAAGCACGGCGAGCGCCCACGGCTGCAACCGATGGTCGAAGATGGCCTAGGTACGGGTGAACATGAAGCGTTAAAAAACCTGCAGTCGGCGCTATCCTACGCCTGGCTATTGCAGCTGGAGCAACAGATAACCACACTTGATCTGGGGGCGGTGACAGCCATCGACAAGCGAGTGCGCCTGGGCATGTCGTTGGCGATTGACAAACAACTCGCAGAAGCTGAGTTGATCAGGCGTCGCATGGCCCTTGAGGATCATGAGTTCCTGCAGCCCATTCAAATGCGCTTCAATGAACTGTTGGCTGGCGTTCGGGCCGAGCTTGCCATCAAGGTGTTTGGTGATGACATTGAGACGCTGAACGCACTGGGTGCCGAGATCCAGGCCGCCCTTGCCACGGTTGATGGCATCGCCGATCTGCAGATTGAACAGGCCACGGGCTTGCCCCTGCTCTCGATTGTTCCAGATGCGGCAAAGCTGCTGCAGTTTGGCATCAGCAAGGCACAGGTGCAGTCGCAGGCACCGTCGCCCGCACCTTTTACGAGAGCGATATTCGCTCTGATATTGTCGTACGCCTGGATGAAACCCGGCGCAGCCGCTTTGAGACCCTGGCCTATTTGCCCATACACCTGCCCAATGGTGGCTTTGTACCCCTGCAGGAGCTGGCAGACCTGCAGCTCACCAGCGGCACCAACCAGAAACTGCAGTGTGCCCCTGGCATTAACCGGTGGGGTCGCGGCCTGCTGCTGCGCGACATTCCCTTCTCCATCTCCGCCGCCGCTGGCTTTATTGCCCTGTCGGGTATGGCTATTCTTAACGGCCTGGTCATGGTGTCGCTTATTCGGGAACTGCGCCAGTTTAGCGCGCTCAGGAGCCGCGGCCTTCAGCGCGCTCCCGAGCGCCTGAGTTTTGCTCGACCCGGAGCGCGCCCCGCGGCCGCGCTGACCTTGATATCTTTTAAGCCCGCCGGTAACACCGCCTGACTCTGCGCCACCAGCTCCCGCAGGGCAGTCTGCAGCGGCGCCATAAACATCGCGTAACTGGTTTCTCGCCGACTGATAGCGCCGAGCTGGGTTTCCCAGCGTGCGGTCATATCCGGTGTGGTGACTACTGCCGGCAGGCTCTGCACCAGACCCTTGCCGGCCGCCGTGGCATGAATTTTCTTGCCCTGGCGCTGCAGAAAGCCACGACTGAAAAGCAGCTCGATAATCCCTGCACGGGTCGCCTCCGTGCCCAGGCCATCGGTATCTTTCAAGATCTGCCGAATGGCAGCATCCTGCACAAAGCGGGCTATACCGGTCATTGCCGCCAGCAGGCTGGCATCATCAAACGGGGCCGGTGGCGAGGTTTCTTTCTGCACCAGCTCACCCCGTTCACAGTGACAGTGGCTGGCCTTTGTTAAGGTCGGCAGTTGCGCATTCAGCGCCGTCTCCTGCTGGCCGCCGCCTGCCGCAGGCCGGGCCGGCGGGAACAGCACCTGCCAGCCGGGTTTTGTCGTTTGCCTGGCCTTGGCGACAAAACGACCGCCATTAATGTTCAGCTCAATTTCACTGTCCACATACTCATGCGCCGGATAGAACTGCAGCAAATATTGGCGTGCCACCAACTCGTAAATATGCGCCTCGTCTGCCGTCAATTTGCTGTCCGCAAGCTTTTTTGCGGTGGGGATCAGGGCATGGTGAGCTGCCACTTGCTGATCATTCCAGGCCTTACTCTTGAGGCTGGCATCGGCCTGACCCACAGCAGTTGCCAGTAACTGGCTGTTACTTGCGATGGCTGCCAGCACCTCATGACGCTGGCTGAAGTGGCCAGTGGGGAGGTAACGTGAATCAGACCGTGGATAGGTCAGCAGCTTGTGGCGTTCATAGAGGCGCTGGCAGATATCAAGGACAACCTTGGCACTCATGCCAAAACGTTTGGCGGCATCAATTTGCAGGCTGGAAAGGTTGTAGGGTAATGGCGGGGCTTGCTTTTTGGTCGCCCGGTGGCTGCCGGTGACCAGGGCTGGCTGGTCCGCGATGCGCCCGCAGACATTCTCACAGAGCTTTTTTGAAAGTACCCGGCCGTCACTGTCCTGCCAGGGCAGGCAGTCGCTGCTGGGTTGCCAGCGCGCCCTGAACTGCTCACCAGACGGCGCCCGCAGATGGGCAATCACCTGAAAAAAAGGCCGGCTGGTAAAGTGTTCAATCTCGGCATCCCGAGCAACCACCAGCCCCAGCAAGGGTGTCTGCACGCGCCCCACAGACAAAACGCCCTGATAACCCACCTTGCGCCCCTGCAGTGTCAGCGCCCGGGTCATATTGATGCCATACAGCCAGTCGGCTCTGGCACGGGCCAGCGCCGACGTCGACAAAGGCACAAATTCGTGATTGGCGCGCAACTGGCCAAGCGCCCGGGTGACGGCGGCAGGATTTAAGTCGTTGATCAGGCAGCGCTGAATGTTGTCACGTTTTTTGCCGCGCACCTGCAGATATTCCAGCACCTGGTCAACCAGCAACTGGCCTTCACGATCCGGGTCGCCGGCATGGACAAGTTCATCAGCCTCGGCGACGAGTTTACGCAGCACCGCTAACTGCTTGCGCCCGGCGGGTTTTGGACTGACCTGCCATTTTTCGGGGACAATGGGCAGGTGTTGCGCCTGCCAACTCTTGAAGAGGGGGTTATAGGCCTCCGGCGCTGCCTGCTCCAGCAAGTGGCCAATACACCAGCTGACACAATCACCGTTGCCCACATAAATGCAGCCATCGGCACGCCGATGAGGCAGCGGCAGAACATCGGCGATAGCACGCCCAAGACTGGGTTTTTCGGCAATATAGAGCTTCATGGCCAGCAGGCATCCACAAGGTTGCCTGGCATATTACTGTATATATAACCAGCTATCCAGTATGCCGCTGGTCCCACGTTCGGCAACCAGGGCTCCTAGCGCAAACTATTCACCCAGTGCTCTTCTGACACTATTTCAATGGTGTGGCCCTGGTCGCGAAGTTCAATGGCTTTTTCGATACTGCGACCAAATGTGGTGTGCACCCAGTCAGGACTGCAGAGCTCACCGATCACCAGATAATCAGTCTCTCTGGTGGGCGTCTGAGCAATAACCCCGCCCATCTCCCTGATGGTGTCTTCGCATTCAATCACCGGGCCAAAGACAAATCGACCGGTCAGGCAGAAGGTTTTACCCCTATGGTCTATGACCGGCACTGGCTGGCTCAATGGCAACGAGGTTGATCGATTCGGCTCCTCGAAGGTTGAACGCTCACCCGTCAGCGCCTTCAGGGTCAACAACAGTTCAGCCTGCTCCACTGGTGACAGGACACCATCGAGGAGCATCTCGGTAATTCGACCGTAGAGGACATTAACCGGCCACTTTTCGGCGATGTCACGATGATTTTCAATCCACTGGCCGAGGAATATGGCTTCTGCCTCGTCGACCACACCATCGGCAATCACTCCCCTGCATATACCAATCAGTTCGTCGATCAGACGATCCTGCACTCGGTTGGCTGTTCTGGAGTTGATAGTTCTTGAATTGACAGC
>JANQYP010000057.1:3338-11682 GCA_030728785.1 Pseudomonadales bacterium | reverse complement strand
AGTTTTTGGCATCTAGTTCCCTTCAACAGGTCTGGCGCCTGGCCAGTCGGTAACATAAGCAGCAACACTCAGATTCGGCAGCAAATGGGTCTTGCCCTCGACCTGCCCCACATAAAGATACCCAACAATTTGTTCATGCGCGGCCACACCCAGCCCGGCCCGCACCACTTCATGGTATGCCATGTCGCCGGTTCTCCAGATAGCGCCAAGCCCCTGGGCGTGCGCGGCCAGCAGCAAATTCTGAGCAGCCGCTGCAGCTGACAACAACTGCTCAAGCTGAGGAATCTTAGGGTGCTCAGTCAGCACCGCCACCACCACCACAATAAGGGGAGCACGCAGTGTTTTAGAGCGCAGTCGGGCCATTTCCAAATCGCTTAGGACTGCGTCACCCTGCGCCGCAACAAACAGATCGCCAAGGGCCAGGCGCGCATCACCACCGATGGTCAAGAAACGCCAGGGGCGCAACATGCCATGATCCGGTGCACGCAACGCCGCCTTAAAGAGATTGTCGAGCACTGCCTGGTCGGGCATATCACCACCCAGCCTGGCAACGGAGACCCTTTCATGCAACAGTGCTAAAGCGTCCATGCCGGCACCCCGCCATTGGCATCAACGGCCTGCACTGTAAATCCCCGGTAAAAACAGTACTGCCAGCCAGGGCAATGGCATCCAGACAAATCGCTGTGACTCAACCTTAAATATCCTCATCAAAGATGGCGCTGCAGGCAGCAATGCCTGGGTCACGCCGCGGGGCAGACCCGCTGCAAAAAAGCCCCATTAAAAATCCAACCCGGCCGATTAACAGGGCCTTGGCAACACCGCTGTCGCCAGGATAACCCGCGCTATTGCTACCTCGCACCATACTTCAATACAACCCCAAGGAAAACCGGAAATTCAGGATGCGCTGCCTTTTCGCCATTGATGATCTACAAGACAACAGAGGCCTTCTTGGCAGTCCTGCTGGTGGTCCCTGGTAAACCGCTATTCACGACCACCCAGGTCCGGCTGACTCCTGGCCACCCCATACGCGCGCAGGATATCTGCTACACTGGCGCTTTGATCGCTCTGGCACTGGCCAACGGCCTGTGCACAAAACATGACTACGCAGAAAACATGATCCACGACCATCGTCCCTATCAAATGAAGCGGCTTTATCTGGCTCTCGAACGGCGTTATGCGGCGCATTTTATCGCGCCCCAGCTGGCACACCTGGGTAGCGGCTTCCACCTGATGAAACCCTGGAATATACGTCTACACGGGGACCACATCAGCCTCGGCGACAATGCTCATATCGTCACCGCCGACGACCGCCAAGTTAGCCTCTCGACTTGGCAGTTCGAGGCCAACAGCGGCCATATCGAGATTGGCGATAACTGCCTGCTGTGCCCGGGGGTTCGCATTGATTCGGCATCGCGGGTGAAGATTGGCGACAATTGTATGCTCGCAGCAGGCAGTTATCTGACGGATGCTGACTGGCATGATATCTATGACCGCACCCGTGCCGTTGGCACCACCCGCCCGGTGACCCTTGGTGAGAACGTCTGGATTGGCGATGGCGCTATCGTCTGCAAAGGCGTCACCATTGGTGAAAACAGCGTGATTGGTGCTGGTTCAGTAGTCACCCAGGACATTCCGCCAAATGTCATCGCCGCTGGCAATCCCGCCAGGGTAGTCAAAACCCTGGACCCTGGCAGAACGTTGGTTACCCGCGCCAGCATTTTTGCCGATCGAGCAGCGTTAGCGCGGCAAAACGACCAAATAGACCGCTATGTCCTTACCAGTAACAAATTGTCCGCCTGGCTGCGCACCAAACTTTTCCCCCGCCGCGGCGACTAAGTTCTTAATTTGCGCCAAAGGCGCAAATTAAGAACGCCGACAGGGTTTTCGCACAGCGAAAATCCCGAGAGGCATATCTACAAGTCACCTGACCCGCCAAAGGCGCAAATTAAGAACTAACTCAATGCTTGTGGGTAGGGGTCACTGCCGCCAGACCCGGACTTCGGACGTCAATATGTCTTCATGGGAACGGAAAGGATTGATATCGATACCACCACGACGGGTAAATCGCGCCTGTACCGTCAGCCTGTCGGGTTGGCAGCGGTTCATGACGTCGGTGAAGATACGTTCGCCAATCTGCTCGGCAAACTCCGGGTGTTGACGGTATGACAGCAGGTAATTAAGCAAACCCGTGTGACTGATACTGCGCCCATTGTATTGCACCCAAACACTGGCAAAGTCCGGCTGGCCGGTGATGGGGCAGACGGATTTGAACAGGTGAGTGTAAAGAGATTCGCGGACTATGGTGTTACTTTCCAGCTGCAGGTGGTCCGGATTCCAGAGAAACTCCCCTACCTCAATATCAAGGTGGTCCAGGCTCTGGCCGACCAGGGTGCCTATGCCATGCTGCTGCACCTGCTCGGCAGATAATAACGACACACTGACCGGCCCGCGGGCCGCCAGGGTCAAGTCCGACTCAAGGGTGTTAATCACCTCAGCACGGCGGCTAAACCGAGTACCGCTGAAGGACCCCAGGTAAAGTTTCAGCGACTTGGATTCAATAATGTTGATGGACTTGGCTGTTATCTGCAGTTGCGCCAGCGCCACCTCTGGCTTACCACGAGCATTAAGCCAGCTGAACTCATACGCATTCCACACATCCACGCCTCGAAAGGGCAGTGCTTCAGGTGTAATACCCAGGGACTGGCGCTGCTGCTGACGCGGTATTGACGCCAGCAGTGACGGCCGGTAGGTGGTGACGTACTCAACAGGCTGGTGATAATGCTCACCGCCTTGCCCTCTGAGTACCGTTTCATCGGCCATGTTGCTGACGCTCTTCTTCGCTGAAGCGGCTATGTTCAAGGATATGCCAAGGCTTTGCAATGCTTCCGGACTCGCGGTCGAATTTTTAGCACCGTCGGCAGCAACTGCCGAACAGACGCCGAACAGACAACTGCCGGACAATATCCCCCTGCAGCAAATTCCAGTTATACTCAGGACTTTTTTTAGAGGTCACCCTCGTGTCGCATGCAGCACCAGCCAAGCTTAAGCCCCGTCACTCAGACAGACACCTGCGCGGAACCACCTGGGGTTCCCTGGCAGCTGCGGCGCTTGCCTGCATCGCCAGTGCCGCTAACACAGCCACAGCCAGTATTCTTGAGGAAGTGGTGGTAACCGCCAATCGGGCCGAACAGCCGATTGCCGAGGTAACCTCCAATATCGCCGTGCTCGACGCTGCGGCACTTGGCCTGATCAACCAGACCCACATCAACGAGGCCCTGCAACGCGTAGCAGGTGCCTGGATCAGCCGCGGCAACGGCCAGGAACACCTGACAGCTCTGCGCTCGCCGGTACTCACCGGTGCTGGCGCCTGCGGTGCTTTTCTGCTGGCCCAGGATGGCATTCCCCTGCGCGCCAGCGGCTTCTGCAACGTCAATGAACTGTTTGATGCCCACAGTGAACAGGCTGGCGGCATTGAGATTATTAAAGGCCCGGCCAGTGTCGTCTATGGTGCCAATGCCATGCACGGCATGATTAATATCCGCACACCCGCCGTTGACGCCCGCCCGGGGCTGAGCCTTGAAGCTGGTCCACATGACTATTACCGGACCAACATGACCTACGCTCAGCCCGGCTGGCGCCTGGATTTTAATGGCACCAGCGATGGCGGCTATAAAGACGACTCGGGCTTTGATCAGCAGAAAATATCTCTACGGGCGACGGGTGCGTGGCTTGGTTTCGACGCCAGTGGCGGTCTCTCACTGACCAACCTGAACCAGGAAACGTCGGGTTTTATCCAGGGCCCCGAGGTCTACAAAGACAGCAACCTGGTAAGAGCAAATCCCAACCCCGAGGCCTTTCGCGACAGCCAGAGCGCTCGCCTGCATGTCCGCCTGGAGCGCGCCTTCAGCAACGGCAAGCTGGTCCTGACCCCGTATGCCCGCAAGACCGACATGACCTTTATCCAGCATTTTCTGCCAGGCCAGGCCTTTGAAGAAAATGACCACACCAGCCTTGGTCTGCAGAGCGCCTGGTACCAAGACAACTGGCTTGTGGGTGCAGACCTGGAGGGCACCCGGGGTTCACTGCGAGAATATCAGCCGGGAGCCACTGTTGGCAGTGCCTTTCTGGTTGCCACCATACCCGCCGGAGACCACTATGATTACGCCGTGGATGCCAGCACCCAGGCCCTGTTCGGGCGTTATCGCTGGGAACTGGGAGCGGCTACCCAGGCCACTCTCGGTGCCCGCTGGGAACGTGTTCATTATGACTACGACAATCGGATGTTGAGCGGCAGAAGCCGCGATGACGGCACAGCCTGCGGCTTTGGTGGCTGCCGTTTCAGCCGCCCGGCAGACCGTGAGGACAACTTCAGTAATCTGTCGCCACAGCTTGGTCTGACCCATGAATTCGCCGGCGCCCGGCAACTGTATTTCAATCTCGCCCGCGGGTTCCGCGCCCCACAAACCACCGAACTCTACCGCCTGCAAGGCAGCCAGCAAATCAGCGACATCGACGTTGAGCAACTCGACAGCCTCGAACTCGGCTTGCGCGGTGGTGACAGCAGCTGGTCCTACGATGTCAGCCTGTATGGCATGAAAAAGACCAACTTCATCTTCCGCGACACCGAAAGTAATAATGTCGACAGCGGTAAAACCAGCCATCGTGGCCTTGAGATGACACTTTCCAGGCAACTGGCTGAGCAGTGGCAGGCCAACCTGTTCTGGAGTTATGCAAAACACACCTACAGCAACAATCCGGCCCTGTCCCGTAATACCATTGAAGGTAACGACATAGATACGGCGCCAAGGCAAATGGGTTCGGCGAATCTCACATGGCAGTTTGCCAGCGCCAGCACCGCAGAGCTTGAATGGATCCATATGGGCAGGTATTTTGCAGATCCCGAAAACCAACAGCCCTATGCCGGTCATGATCTGCTGAATTTGCGCCTTATACTGGCTGTCAGCGACAAAACCCAGATATTTGCCCGGATTATGAACCTGACCAATACCCGCTATGCGGAGCGCGCCGACTTTGCCTTTGGCAACGACCGATATTTTGTTGGCGAACCCGCCTCACTCTATCTGGGGATTCGCGCCAGCCTGTAGCCTGACAAACCTCTCAGCCGCACCGATCAGCCGCACTGATCAGAAGAATTAGTCAGCTTCACGCCTCGGCACCGGCGATTCCACAACCCGCTCAAACTGGCGGCGATCAACGGTGTTCTGGCGCCGATCAAAACCTTCAGGCGCACCGGCTGAGACCGCAGACTCAGCGGCTGGCAGCAGGGCCGGTGCTGGAGACGGTGCTGGCAGCGGTGCTTGAGACTTTGCCTGAGACTGCGCCTGAGACTGCGCCTGAGACTGTGCCAGGGACGGGTCTTCTGCTGCCCCGGTGGCTTGTCCAGAGGTGGAACCTGGGCCTCGAAGGGCGTTTTTCGGAGTACTTTTACGGGCCATGTTCTGTCCCTGCTGCCGCTTGATTTGAAAACCTTAGGTTGCCCAGAGTAAGCCAAATCATTCGGCCAATCAATTTACGCCGGACTATCGGTAGTTGCGCAATTGACTTTCATTTCAGGGGCTCTGCCGCTATCCTGCCCGTCTTCACGCGACCAGTCACAGCCATGAAACAGCTTTCGGATACCAGCGAGACTGCCCCCATTTACTGGGGTGATATACCTCTGGCAGACAACCAGTGGCACGGCCTGGATCAACTGTGGCTGTGTGTCACTACTCATGCCCGTGAGCGGCTACTCAGCTATTGTTACAGCGAAACCGGCAAACACCCGCGCTGGCAACAGTTTGGGCGCCTGACCGAGTATCGTTACCCGGCCGGCGTGAACCTCGACAACACACTTGCAGCGCGCCAGAAACTGTCACCCAGGGCCGTTGTCGTAAGACCTATCCAGCCCATCCACCTGCCGGCTGGCACCAGCGTCACCCTCTATGTAGGCACCAGTTTGTGGCTGAGCCTGGAACAGGGCGACAACGTCCTTGTCGAACTGCCTGTAGCACGTCTGTCCGACACCTGGTTTGGACCGGATACGATCCAGGGTGAGGTTTGTTATGCTGCTCGAACCCACGCCAGATTATCCCTTGAAGGCAGCCCGCCGAATCCCTACAAAGCGATGACGCCGGTGACCATAAAAAACCATGCCAGCCACCCGCTGGTACTGGACCGGATTAACTTGCCGATTCCCCACCTGACCTTGTATCAGCAGGTGACCACCCCGTCGCTGCAGCGCTATTGGACATCGGCCATCACCATGACCAATACAGCCGCCGGCAGCGACGCTGAACTCAAGATTGAACCTAACCCGCCCACAGCGTGCCTGAACGCAGAACAGCTTGCCCCGCCCAGAGAGCCACTGGCAGCGGGTATACTGCGCAAAGCTCTGACCTTTCTCCTCGGATAAACGCAGCCCATGCCCGATATCCTGGTCGATACGACATTGCTCCTGAACCTGCTCAAAGGCGGGATTATTCTGCTGGCCGGCTGGTTAGTCGCGCGCCTCATTCTGAAAATAAGCCAGCCGTTTTTCCAGGCGAAACTCGACAAACACCAGCGGGTACTCATCGAGCGCCTGTTGTTCTGGTCACTGATGGGCCTGTTTATCTTCACGGCACTCAAACAACTGGGCTTTGACCTCGGCATCCTGCTGGGTGCCGCCGGCATTCTCTCCGTCGCTATCGGTTTTGCTTCCCAGACTTCAGCGGCAAATATCATCAGCGGCCTGTTTGTGGTGGGCGAACGCAGTGTCTCGGTGGGTGATGTCATCCAGGTCAGTACATTTACCGGTGAGGTCCTGTCGATCGACTGGCTCTCCATCAAACTGCGCACCTTTGACAACCTGTATGTACGCATCCCCAATGAGGCGTTTATCAAGTCGGAGGTGACCAATCTCAGCAAGTTCCCTATTCGGCGCGTCGACCTGCAGGTCAGTATTGCCCTGCGGGAAGATATCGGCCACGCTCGCAGCGTCCTGCTGCAGGTCGCGGAAGATAATGTGTTGTGCCTGGAACACCCGGAGCCGTTGATTATCATGCGCGGTTTTGGCGAATCTTCTATCAACATGCAATTTTCGGTCTGGACCCTGCGTGAAAATTTCCTCAACATGCGCAACAGCCTGCAGGAAGACATCAAGCATGCCTTTGATAATGCTGGCATTCAGATTCCCTTTCCGCACCGAACCGTTTATTTTGGCGAACACACTCCGCCGCTACCGGTGCACCTGGTAGAGCCCGGAACCATCAAGCGCTCGCCCTTCGACAACCTGGGCTGACTAGCATGAGAATCAAAAAAACCGTCGTCGGCTGGCGCGAATGGCTGGCCATGCCGGACCTTGGGGTTGAGCGTATTATTGCCAAGGTGGATACCGGCGCGAAGACCTGCGCCCTGCATGCCTTTTATATCGATGAATTTGTCCGCGATGGCAGGTTATGGATTAAGTTTGGCCTGCATCCAAACTGCGATGACAACCAACAGGAGATCGATTGTGAAGCGCCCGTCAAGGAGCGCAGGGATGTCACTGATTCAGGCGGGCACTGCGAAAACCGCTATGTGATCGACACCACTTTTGGCATTGCCGGCAAGCAGTTCATGGCTGAAGTCACCCTCACCAACCGCGACAATATGCGCTATCGCCTGCTGCTGGGGCGCAACGCTCTGCGTCGCCGCATGCTGGTGGACCCTGGCAAATCATTTTTACTGACTCGCGCCGTCAAACCTGTAAAGGCGACTTGAAGCCGCCAAACCCGGACCACAGAACAGATCGAAAGGCAGCAGGTAAAATTCGACATTCTTGTGCCAAATGTATGGAAATAGACTTGACGAAAGGCTTCGACCTGCCTAATATTCGCGGCTTCAAGTTTGCTGCGTGTCCCCTTCGTCTAGAGGCCTAGGACACCTGGTTTTCATCCAGGCAACAGGGGTTCGACTCCCCTAGGGGACGCCACAAGCAAGAGTTTCTTGTTGATGGCGTTACCGGAGACTTGAAAATGTTGTACGATAGCGTTCGGCGAAGCAGCACCCAGGTGCTCATTGACGGCGTTAAGAAGTGAGAAATTTGGCAGTTAGTGATAAGCGGGTGTAGCTCAGTTGGTAGAGCGCGACCTTGCCAAGGTCGAGGTCAGGAGTTCGAGCCTCCTTACCCGCTCCACACTGGTAAACCACTGCATGGCATATGCAGCAGATAAACACAGACCCGAAGCGGCGCTGTTTATGGTTACCAATGTGGCCAGGTTTTTTGTCCTGAATTTTCTATCTTAGATCCCGTCAACCCGGACACCCTTCACACCCTTCACACCCTTCACACCCTTCACACCCTTCACACCCTTCACACCCTTCA
>JANQYP010000057.1:0-3238 GCA_030728785.1 Pseudomonadales bacterium | reverse complement strand
CACCCAGCACACCTTTCACTCCCATTGACAAGCATCAATGTTGTCGACTTGATGAATTGCCACACTGGACCGGTTGCAGTACATCACCGCGAAGGAGTGGGGCGTTATGCTGGGAGTCGACAGAGTGCTGGTAGCGCTGGAGCAAAATGCAGGTGCGGTTTATGTCCTCGAGAAAGCCATAACCCTTGCCGCCGCGGCAGACGCCAGCCTTGAGGTCATACACGTCGTTTACGAGAGCCTTGCCGATCTGCCGGTGCAAGCCGTAGAAAAAAACCAGATGCTCAAGACCTTTATTCTGCAGGCCGCCGAGAGCTGGCTTGAAGACCAACTGGACAGCGCCCGCCATACTTTGCAGAGCAAAACCACTGCCCAACCGGCTGCCGCAGCAGACCCCCAAAAAGGCCTGCGAGCCATTGAGTCAGCCACCATCTGGAACAAGGATGAATGGCAGGGCATTATTCACGCCGCCGAACTGGGCCAGGCCGACCTGATTATCAAAGCCGCCGATCACCCTCACCAGACCGGCCTGGCCATGCACACCCCCAGCGACTTCAACCTGCTTCGCCACGCCACAGTACCGGTGATGCTGGTAAAGCCTCGCGCCTGGGTCAAAAACCCCATCATCATGGCCGCAGTCGACGCCCTCAACGAAGAACAGTTCGAACTCGGCAAGCTGGTTTTGCAGGAAGCCGACAGCCTCACCTCCATCCTCAATGGCGAACTGGCTGTGGTCAGTACCTATCCCCTGCTTCAGCCCTGGGCCGGAACGGAGAGCATAGGCATCGATTTTGAGCAACTTGAGCACGATATCGAGAAGGTTGCCCGTAAGAACCTAAACCAACTTACCAGCGCCGCCAATGTCAGCTACAACTATCTGTATATAGAAGAGGGCCGTCCGGCAATGCGCCTGCGAAAACTCGCAGAAGACACCCAGGCTGAGATACTTGTTATGGGCACCGTGGGTCGCACGGGGGTCAAGAGCCTGGTGATTGGCAACACGTCTGAGACCATCGTCCAATACAGCCATTGCGATGTGGTGGTGGTCAGATGCAGCCAGGGCAGCCAGGCCTAAAGCAGCAAGGTCCTCGAAGGCGGCGACCGACGAGCCAGCAGGCGGGCAGCGAAAATACCCGCCATCATGCCAAACAGATGCCCTTCCCAGGAAATAAAACTGTTCTGCGGTAACACGCCAAATATCATCCCGCTGTAATAAAACAACACCAGGCCGGCTACCAGCAGGCTGCTGGCACGTTTTTCATAAAAAGCCACTGCCACCAGGAAACCAAAATAGCCAAAGGCCAGGCCACTGGCACCAATATGGTAGGCAGGCCTGCCAATCATCCAGACCCCCAGGCCGCCGAGCACCACAATCAGCAACGACGCCTTATAAAATACCCCGCCACCACGCAGCGCCACAAAAAAGCCCAGCATCAGCAGTGCCAGGCTGTTCATCAGCAGATGGGCTATACCGCCATGGAGGAAAGGCCAGAGCACAACACCCGGCAGGGACCACCACTCGCGAGGATAGATGCCAAGGTCATTAAAAGCCAGACCGAGGTAACTGTTGAGCCCTTGCACAACCCACATGACAACCAACAGCCAGCAGACACGCCGAAGCCCACCCAGCCACTGCCGGGTTACCACACCCGCGGCGCTAATCGGGGTTTTGCTCCTGCAGGTGATCAATGAGTTTTTCGGCCGCCAGTTGTCGAATCCGCAGACGGTCGGCAGGATCGACGGCAAAACGCTCAGCCAACAAAACAAAGTCTCGCTCCGACAGCGAGATGGACAGGCGCGGTCTTACAGGTCTGGCATTCATCTCCAGCCCAAGTAGTTGGCGGACCCGATCAGAGGGATTGATGCCCTGCGCCAGAGCTTCCAAGCGGATCTGCTGGTTCACCTCGTTACCCACATCAAAAGCCATCTGGATCGCCCTGACACCGGCCTTCTCTTTATCCCATTTACTGCTTGTTGACATGCCCGTCTGCATCCTCTGCTGCTGCCCTGCCGGCCCTGATTCTCGCCAACACCTGGTCGGCATTGTAAGGTTGTTCAACAATACCGGCGGCAAGCATCTGCTGTTCCAGGCTGTTATCAGCATCTGCCGCCAACAACTCTTCCATGGCGATCAGTTGATCAAACTCATGCTGCTGCCGCTGTTTAATACGCGCCAGCGAATCTCGCGCCGAAAGCATGCGGGAACTACTGGCAGCAAAATTTGCCGCAATGGCAACGCTGGCCTTCTGCACACTTTCTGCCGTCTTGAGCATACTCAACTGGCGCTCAAATTCCTTCACCTGGCGGCCGCTTTTGTGCACCACTTGCTGCAGGCGCTGGACCTGCTCACTGCATCGCTCTTGCTCTTCCTGCTGGCCGGCCAGATCCGCCTCCAGCAGGGCCATTTTTCCAGCCAGCTGGCGCGCCAAACCCTCATTACCCTGGTCCAGGGCACTGCCGACCAGCGCCTCCTGCTGGCTCAGGGTCCCACGCATGCTCTGCAGCCGGCGACTGGCCTGCATCTGTTGCGCCATGACCTCCGTAAGGTCGTGTTTAGCCCGCCGCAATTGCGCCTGGGCATGGCGTATTTCCTGCTCAAAAGTTCGCAGGTCAGCGCTATCCAGCCACAACTCGCCCATGTCCAGGGCGCTGGCGCGCACAGCGGTCATCAGCTTTTTCAGAATACTCATGGTTGTAGCTCCCCAGACGTTAGTGCAAATTTTAGCCTCGCCTAACGAATAAACTCTTCCAGCGCCACCAACGCCTCTGCTGCATTCTCTGCCAGGGTAATCAATTCGTGACAGATATCTTCAATACTTGAATGTACCGACAGGGCACCAAAAACGACAAACCGCTCACCAATTTTTGCAAACGAAGATAACGGCATGGCGATATTTAATTCCAGCATTTCTTCCACCATGCGACTGCGTTTGTCGGCAAGCACCTCGGCTTCGGTAAACAGATAACTAACACACAATATTTGACTGTCGGTGACCGACAGGAATATGGGCATCTCTTCAAAATCGCCAACAGTGATCTGCAGTACACCTCCCTCACCAGGAATGGGCTGGCAATCAAACGCATAACCTTCAAAGGCCCGCAAATCCGTCAGCCGCAGCGCCAGGTGTAAGGTCCGATCCTGTGTGTTCATGGTAAGCATCTCAGATAGCGTCAGCTACGCGACAACTAGACATATTATGTCAATGCCCGCCAGTCTAGCCTCGGGACATAATATGTCAAG
>JANQYP010000056.1:66882-69830 GCA_030728785.1 Pseudomonadales bacterium | reverse complement strand
TGGTGTATTTCTGCATGTATGCCTTTCGCAAGCCCTTTACTGTGGGCCTGTTTGACGAGGTCGATGTCTGGGGTTTTGACTACAAGATAATTCTGATCCTGGCCCAGGTGCTGGGTTATGCCTGTTCAAAATTTATTGGCATCACGGTGATATCGGCCATGCTGCAGCGGCAGCGCGCCATGATGATTCTGGGGCTGGTTGGGGCAGCAGAGCTGGCGTTGCTGGGTTTTGCTCTGGTGGATGCCCCTTATAATATTATTTTCCTGTTTTTGAACGGCCTGCCCCTGGGCATGATCTGGGGTGTGGTGTTTTCTTATATTGAAGGCCGGCGCACGACGGAGTTGCTGGCGGTGATTCTCAGTGCCAGCTTTATCATGTCGTCAGGGATTACCAAGTCTGTGGGTAAGTACCTGATGGTGAACCTGCAGGTCAGTGAATACTGGATGCCGTTTGCAACGGGCGCGCTGTTTATCCTGCCGATGATGTTGGCCGTGTGGTGGCTGGAGCAGACACCGGTTGTGTCTGTGGAAGACCAGTTGTTGCGCCACAAGCGTGAACCTATGAGTGGTGAAGACCGGCGGACGCTGTTTTTTGGTATCTGGCCGGGCATGATCGCCCTGGTGGTGATGTATTTTATCCTCACCGCGTTCCGTGATTACCGGGACAATTTTGCCGCCGATATCTGGAGCGAGATTGGCATGGCGCAGAATGTTCGAGTGTTTGCCGAGACAGAAATTATTATTGCGGTGATCTCCCTGGCACTGATGGCGTCGCTGTTTTTTGTGCGTAATAACATTCGCGCCGTGAAGCTGGTGTTGCTGCTGATGATAGCGGGGCTGGTACTGCTGGGTGCCGGCACCTATTTTTACCAGGCGCAGATTCTAAAAGACCCGTTTGTGTGGATGGTGCTGATTGGGCTTGGCGCCTATGTGGCCTATATTCCTATGGGCAGTATTCTGTTTGAGCGGATTATTGCCAGTTTGCGCTATCGCAGTAATGCCGGTTTCCTGATTTATATTGCCGACACGGCGGGTTATGCCGGCAGCATCCTATTGCTGTTGTATAAGGAGTTCTTCTTCCACGATACATCGGTCATGGCATTTTTTATTGCCTTCAGTTACGCCACGGCAGGTGTGGGCATTATCAGCCTGTTGTTCTGTTACCGCTATTTTGACCTGCGGATGCGAGCCTCGGCGAGGCGCGATGAAGCCGCTTTAATGGCTCAGGCCGCTACTCAAACAGCCACTGTTTGATGTCGTCGCGGTTGGCAATGATGATCTGCTGGGCCTCGGGCACACTGTCGACAACATTGGCATTAATACCCAGTTGCTGCAGCGCATATTGCACCAGTGTGGCGCGCAGGCGCAGGGTCAAAACGCCACGCTGCATGCCATAGTCATCCGCCACCACCTTACGCTGCCTGGCACTCAGGCGGCTGTCGGGTTTGATCTTGACGGTGATCATAGTGTTCCAGTCTTTGTCACCCAGTTCATTGTGGGCTGAGATATCCATGATGTCTGGCGTGCCCTTGAAGCGGCTGAGGACAAAATCGCGGTAATCCTGGTTTTTTTCACACCAGGCCCGAACGTGCCAGCGCAGGCCGCTGAAAACAATGGTGTGGGGCACAATCACCCGGCCTTCGCGGTTGGGGTCGCGGATGGAAACATAGTCCACCTCCAGGCGCCGGCACTGGCGCGCGGCAATGACAATGGGCCGAATCATTTGTGGGCTGATATTGCGCACCGGCACGGTCAGCACCTCGGTGTTGGCAAACTGCAGTGACAGGGTATCAAAGGTGTTGCTCAGGTCCTTGTTGCGGTTCAGCAGGTGCAGGTACTCATCCACCAGGCCGGAAGTGACTTCGGGTCTGAAGGCCGCGCTGGGTTTATAACCCTTCAGGTGTTTGTCATACACCAGGTTACCCGGGCCAATGGCGCTGTCGTAGGTGTTGATATCCTTTGACGCCTGCTGGCGACCAATGCCAAAGGTGTCACACAGATGGTTGGTGGTCAGGCGACCTTCCCACAGGGCGATAATTTCGATAGCCCGATAGCGCAGCAAGGAGTCCCAGCGGCCCTGGATTTTCTGTTGTTCATGGTTTGTGGTTGGCATGGTCAGTTTGCTCCCAGCCCGCCATTGCGATGGGTTCTGTGACGTTCTAAATGGCGCATTTAATTGGCCTGCCTGGCTCTGCTGGCGTTAATGATGGCCAGTCGACGATCCTTCGTGGCCGCGCCCCATTCGCCAATTTCATCAAGGCTGCGCAGGCAGCCGATGCAGATGTCATGTTCGTCGAGGCTGCAGATATCAACACAGGGTGAGGGGATATCGTTGACGGTGTTTTTGGGGGATGTGTTCACTTAAATGCTGGTCATCATCGCAGAGAGAAGTCGCGGAAACAAAATGCCCACCTTAGACGGACCCTGGCAATTTTACCAGTAGGGCCGGGGCGCCTGGCTGGTGCAGGAAAGCCATTCGTGCCAGTATTTAACCTGGTTTGTCGATTGCTGGCGCTTTACCTGGGAATTTGCGCTAGCGTATTATTCGCACCCGCGGCACGCATCATTGAGACAGGCAACCGGCATATGCACAAGCGCTACAGTACGGCAATGATCCTAACCTTGTTCACTGGTTTTGGCACAGTCCTCCTCACAGGCTGCGGTGGCAGTGACGACGGGGCAACAGCGCCGGTCGCGGAGCTGCCCTCACCAGTGTCTGTCAACAATCCACTTGCGACGCAGCAGCAGGCCATTCGCGACGCCGCGGCGGTGCAGGAGATCCTGCGGGAGCAAGCCGAAGCCAAGAAGAGTGCCATTCGCCAGGTTAATTGAGGGTGGTTGCCGTGGCGGCCTGAACGTGTTCTATTGCAAGCTTGGCTGGTAGTCCTTCTTCTTGTAAATCAGAGATGAGTTTATGGCAGACGCGCAACAATCCACTCAGCAAGCACA
>JANQYP010000056.1:54489-66782 GCA_030728785.1 Pseudomonadales bacterium | reverse complement strand
TGTAAATCAGAGATGAGTTTATGGCAGACGCGCAACAATCCACTCAGCAAGCACAATCCACTCAGCAAGCAACATCCCAGGACGCTGTTCTCAGTAAAACCACGCTTTTCGCCCACGGCAGTATTGGTGTGCCGCTGGCGGTGATGGGCTATCCGCTGGCCATCTGGATACCGGCGCATTATGCCGGCGGCCTGGGTTTGAGCCTGGCCATGGTCGGCACTATCCTGATGTTGGCGCGGTTTACGGATGTGCTGACTGATCCGCTGATGGGCGAGATTTCTGACCGCTGGCGGACCCGCTTCGGGCGGCGTAAACCCTGGCTGCTGCTGGGCATGCCCATTATGATGCTGGGGGTTTACAAGTTGTTTATGCCGCCGCCAGACGTCGGCGTCGGCTACCTGCTGGTCTACCTGACACTGTTTTTCCTTGGCAGTACCATGATTGCCCTGCCGCACCGAGCCTGGGGTGCGGAGCTGTCGCCGGATTATCACCAACGCAGCCGGGTGACAGCCTCTCGGGAATTTTTTGTCCTCGCCGGGCTGATACTGGCGGCGCTGGTGCCCATGCTGGTGGAGGTGACGGCTGACGGCAGTGGCTCAGTGGCGCAGGTGTTCTCTATTATCTGGCAGGATGCCGTGGGTGCCTTTACTGGCGACCTGGCCAACAAGGTGGTTGTGAACCGCTCGACCCTGACGGGCCCTGTATTGGCAGGGCTGGCCTGGACCATTCTGCTGGTGCTGCCGGTGTGTGTGTTTCTGGTGTTGGCCTTTGTTAAGGAACCGCCGCCAGCGGCCAAAGACTCTGTGCCACTGCGTGAAGGCCTGCGGCATTTATGGAAAAACGGTCCCATGCGCCGAGTATTGATTATTGCCCTGCTGGTGGTGTTTGGTGAGGCTTTCCGCAATGCCGTGTCATTGTTTTTTATTCGCGACATTATTGGCATACCAACCATTGGTGCGGCCTATTTCTTCTATTTTGTTGCTGGTATTGGTGCCATACCCTTCTGGCTCTGGCTGGGCCGCAAAATTGGCAAGCACCGGGCGTTTATGTGCACCTTGCTGGTGATTTCGGCGGTGAGTTTTGCCAACCTGTTTTTATCCTATGGCGACTATCTGGCGTTTTTCTTGTTGTTTATTGTCAAGGGCTTCTGTTTTGGTGGTCTGCAGTTCCTGCCGGTGGCCATGCTCGCCGATGTCGTGGACGTGGACACTGCGCGCAGCGGTGGCCGCCGGGCCGGGACCTACTTTGCTATCCTTGGCCTGACTGAAAAACTGGCGGTGGCCCTGGGTACAGGTTTTTCCCTGAACCTGGTGGGCTTGCTGGGCTTTGACCCCTCGGGTGGTATTGCCGCCAGTACCGAGATCGGCGTGCTGAGCCTGCGCCTGGTTTACTGTTGCGGGCCCATTGTGTTTTTTGGTGCGGCGATGTTTTTTGTCTGGTCTTATCCCCTGACACCGGCTCGCCATGCCCGCCTGCGGGCGCGTATTGACCGGCGCAGTGCCCGCCAGCAGTGATTACTTGACGAGGTGGTGCCCTGAGGTCATGGTCTTCCTGACATGCCTTTGTGCCGCCGCGGCGGGTCCGGTGCATGGATGACGCATTGTTATCGTTTCCGCATTTGTCTATAATCGCCGGCCTTTCGGGTAGCCGAATTTCCGAAATACGGGTGTGACCCCGGTGAGCAGCAAGATCAAGGCGAAAGTGGCGGAATTGGTAGACGCGCTGGATTTAGGTTCCAGTACCGCAAGGTGTGAGAGTTCGAGTCTCTCCTTTCGCACCATGATCATTGATGTCCCTTGCGGCAAGGGTCGAAGCACGGGTAGGCGCAGCGTGTATCTTTAATAGCCATGCAGAATTAATCAGACAGGTAATAATGTAATGCAGGTAACCCTCGAAACCACTTCAGGCCTCAAGCGGCGTATGCGGATAAGCGTACCGGCGGAACAGTTTGAAAGCAAAGTGGAAGGAAAACTCAAGGAAGCAGCCGGACAGGTCAAGATCAAAGGCTTCCGTCCCGGTAAGGTGCCCATGCGTGAAGTGCGACGCCGGTTTGCAGAGGGCATTCGGCAGGAAGTCAGTTCGGAACTGATGCAGGCATCATTTACCGATGCCATTCGCCAGGAGTCACTGGCCCCGGCCGGTATGCCACAGATCCAGGATGTGGTGAGTGAGGCCGGCAAGGACTTTGAGTTCACAGCCGAATTTGAAGTTTTTCCGGAGATTGAGCTGGCAGATTTTGGTTTGATCAGCGTCGAGCGGCCGGTCGCTGAAATAACAGAGACAGATATTGACGCCATGATCGAGACTTTGCGCGAGCAGCGTAAAGCATTTGCTGACGTGACCCGCGCCAGTCAGGTCGGCGATCAGCTGAATATTGATTTTGAAGGTTTTGTCGACGATGAAGCGTTTGAAGGCGGCAAAGCCGAGGGTAGTGAGTTGGTGCTGGGCAGCAACAGCATGATTCCGGGCTTTGAAGATGGGCTTGTTGGCAGCAGTGCCGGCGACGAAAAAGATATTACCGTGACCTTTCCCGAGGCCTACCAGGCTGAAGCGCTGGCTGGCAAGGAGGCCTTGTTCAAGATCAAGGTAAACGCCGTCGCCGAGCCTGCACTGCCGGCGCTGGATGAGGCGTTTTTTGAGCAGTTTGGCGTCAAGGAAGGGGGGCTGCAGGCGTTCCGTGTTGAAGTTCGAAGCAATATGGAGAAAGAACTGGCAGCAGTGATCAAGAGCAAAGTGAAAAACCAGGTGCTTGATGGTTTGGCAGAAACCAACCTGGTTGATGTGCCGCAGGCACTGGTAGACTCTGAAGTGGATCGTATGCGTCAGGAAGCGGTGCAGCAGTTTGGTGGCAGCCAGAAAATCGACCCGTCGATCCTGCCGGCTGAGATGTTTACTGCCCAGGCGACCAAACGGGTACAGCTGGGACTGATGGTCAATGCCATTGTCGAGCAGAAGACGCTGAAAGTAGACCATGAACGGGTCAAGCAAATGATCGACACCATGGCCAGCTCCTACGAAGACCCGGAAGAGGTCATTAATTATTACTACGCCAACGAGCAACAACTGAACCAGATCCAGAATCTGGTACTGGAAGACCAGGTCATTGACAGCGTTCTGGCGGGTGCCAGTGTGGTGGAAAAGACCATGGGCTATGAGGAGGCGATTAAGCCGGCGACCAAGAACTCGTTGGCAGACGAGTCTGAAGCGAGCGCTGATGAAGGGCTTGAAGCGCCTGCAAGCTGAGATTTTCCGGGTCCCACTGTGGCCAAAACCCCGCGGCAAGGGAAATTCGCCAAGACTTTATCGCTTTCAGGCATTGAAGTTTTGGCGAAAGGCCGCAATATTGGCTGTTCATGCAGCAGCCTGTCGCACTTGTTTTATGCCAGGTTGAACGGATGCGGCAAGCAGCCCCTGAGGGCCCGTTCGCACAGGGGCACCTGGAGCAAGACGTTCAGCAACATGATTAATGGCACGATTATTCAAACGATTGTTCAAACGATTAATCAAACGATTAACCAAACGATCAGCAAGATCTTTTGAAAGATGGTTTTGCAACACTTTTTGCAGGAACGGCAGCGATACCAGCAGCGATACCAGCAGCTACACCAGCAGCGATACCAGAAATAACAGAGGTGCGAATGAGTAACATATTTGACGATCATCTTCCGGCCACAACTAGCCTGGGTCTAATCCCCATGGTGCTGGAGCAAACGGCGCGTGGCGAAAGGTCTTACGACATTTACTCGCGACTGCTCAAAGAACGTATTATTTTTATTGTCGGGCCCATTGATGACAATGTCGCCAATCTCGTGGTTGCCCAATTGTTGTATGCAGAATCCGAAAATGCCGATAAAGACGTACAACTGTATATCAACTCGCCCGGTGGTTCGGTGACAGCAGGTCTGGCCATTTACGACACCATGCAATTTATCAACTGCGATGTCAGCACCATGTGTATTGGCCAGGCGGCCAGCATGGGGGCGTTGCTGCTGGCAGGGGGGGCTAAGGGCAAACGGTATTGTCTGCCCAATTCCCGGGTCATGATTCACCAGCCCAGCGGTGGTTCACAGGGCCAGGCCAGTGATATTGAGATCCAAGCCAAGGAAATACTCTATTTGCGCGGCCGACTGAACGAGATTATGGCGCTGCATACGGGTCAGTCAGTGGAGCAAATAGCCAAAGACACTGAGCGTGATAACTTCATGACCGCCACGGATGCAAGGGTTTACGGCCTGATCGACAAGGTGCAGGAACCACGCACCCCACTCGCGGCAGTCTAGAGCAGAAGTTTGCCAAAGGTTTTTGAGAGTTCAAATCCGGCACGGATTTAGATACTATTTACCGCGTTTAACTGCCGCTTGTTGGCCTGGGCCAGCGAGTCACTCTGCAGGGCAATGCTTGAATGCGCAAAACAGTTAGAAATGAGGTGGAGTAATGGCTGACCAGCACGACGGTAAGAACGGTGACGGCAAGTTGCTGCATTGTAATTTTTGCGGCAAGAGTCAGCATGAAGTCCGTAAATTAATCGCCGGTCCTTCGGTTTATGTCTGTGACGAATGTGTGGAGTTGTGTAACGACATCATTCGCGAGGAGTTACAGGAAACCCGTGATGAGGGCGCGAAGAAAAAGCTGCCAACCCCGCAGGAAATCAAGGAGATCCTTGACGAATATGTGATTGGTCAGGACTGGGCAAAAAAGGTTTTGGCGGTGGCTGTCTATAACCACTACAAGCGCCTTAATTACGCCGGTAAAAAAGATGATGTCGAACTGCAGAAGAGTAATATTCTGCTGGTCGGACCAACGGGCGTGGGTAAGACCCTGCTGGCCGAGACGCTGGCGCGACTGCTGGACGTACCTTTCACTATTGCTGACGCCACCACCCTCACCGAGGCGGGTTATGTCGGCGAGGATGTGGAAAATATCATTCAGAAGTTGCTGCAGAAGTGTGATTATGACGTCGAAAAAGCCCAGGTGGGCATCGTCTACATTGATGAAATCGATAAGATATCTCGAAAGTCTGACAATCCCTCTATCACTCGGGATGTATCGGGTGAAGGTGTGCAGCAGGCACTGCTGAAACTGATTGAGGGCACCGTAGCTTCAGTGCCACCTCAGGGCGGCCGCAAGCATCCCCAGCAGGAGTTTCTGCAGGTGGACACGACCAATATTCTGTTTATTTGTGGCGGTGCCTTTGCCGGTCTCGACAAGGTCATTACCAACCGCTCCGCCAAGAGTGGTATTGGTTTCGGCGCTCGGGTGAATACCGAGGCGAACAAGATGAACCTGGGCGACACGCTGCGCTCCGTAGAGCCCGAGGATCTGGTGCGATATGGCCTGATTCCGGAATTTGTCGGTCGTCTGCCCGTGATTGCGACGCTTGACGAATTGGATACTGACGCCTTGGTAAGGATTCTGAAAGAGCCAAAGAATGCCTACACTAAGCAGTATTCCAAGCTGTTTGAGATGGAAGGTGTGGACATCGACTTTCGCGAGGACGCCCTCGGTGCTATCGCCAAGAAAGCCATGGAGCGCAAGACGGGTGCCCGGGGCCTGCGTTCTATCCTCGAGGCAGTTTTACTCGAGATCATGTACGAGATCCCCTCCGTGACCGGGGTCAGCAAGGTTGTGATAGACGAGAATGTTATCAATGGTGTCTCGGCGCCCATGCTGATTTACGAAAATCAGGAACAAAAAAAGGTGCTGCCAGAGTAGCAGGCAGATCGACAAAAAAAGGGGCCTTGGCCCCTTTTTCATTTGCCAGATCGGTGACTTTGGCTTGAAGTTCCGCGCGTTTGTCGATTTATATGACGCAATCCTGGCCTGCAGTGCTTGAATTTCAGCAAGGTCGGACCAATTGTCTTATTATGACCCGCCCAGCCCGGCGCCGTGGGGGTGGATGAAGCGAAGCACCAGGAGAGATTATGCCTAGTTTGAAGAACGTCCCTATCGTGACCCTGCGGGATATGGTGGTTTACCCCCACGGCGTCCAGCCGCTGTTTATTGGCACCGAAAAGTCAATCCGGGCCCTCGAGCACGCCCAGAAGCATGACAAAGACAAGCAAGTACTGTTGGTAGCTAAGCGCAATCCTGAAAACGACGCACCTGGCCCAAATGATCTTTTTGCCTTTGGCACCGTCGCTACTATTCTGCAGTTGATCCGCCTGCCGGATAAAACCGTCAAGATTCTGGTGGAAGGTGGCCAACGGGCTGAAATCACCGAGATTCGCGATGCAGATGACTTTTTTGTCGGTGATCTCAATATCGTTGAAGAGACTCGCGTCAGTGCCAATGAAGCGGAGGCCCTGGTACGTTCCATGATGGCGGTTTTTGATCAGTACGTGCAGTTCAGCAAGAAGGTACCGCCTGAGGTCATGGCGTCGCTGTCCAGCATCGAAGATCCCAGTCGCCTTGTGGATACCATCGCCGCCCAGATGAGCCTCAAGCTTGACGAAAAGCAGCGCATTCTGGAGATGAGCAATCTCGATGAACGTATCGAGCATATGATGAAACTGCTGGAGGCAGAAATCGATCTGTTCAACGTCGAGAAACGGATTCGAGGCCGTGTCAAGAAGCAGATGGAGAAGAGTCAGCGCGAGTACTACCTGAATGAGCAGATGAAAGCCATTCAGAAAGAGCTGGGCGACATGGATGACGTGCCTAACGAGCTTGAAATTACGCAAAAGCGCATCGCCAGTGCTGGCATGCCCAAAGAGGCTCATGACAAGACCGTCGCCGAGTTAAGCAAGCTGAAGATGATGTCACCCATGTCTGCTGAGGCGACCGTGGTGCGCAGCTATATCGACTGGATGCTGGGTGTCCCCTGGAAAAAACGCTCTAAGGTGCGCACGGATATCTCAGCGGCGAAAGAGGTGCTGGACGCAGACCACTATGGCCTGGACGAGGTCAAGGACAGAATTCTCGAGTATCTGGCTGTGCAGCGCCGGGTACGTAAGATCAAGGGGCCCGTGTTGTGTCTTGTTGGGCCGCCAGGCGTCGGTAAAACGTCACTGGGTGAGTCTATTGCTCGAGCCACAAACCGTAAGTTTGTCCGTATGGCGGTTGGTGGCGTGCGTGATGAAGCTGAAATTCGCGGACACAGGCGTACCTATATTGGCTCCATGCCCGGCAAGATTGTGCAGAAGCTTTCCAAGTGTGGTACGCGCAATCCACTGTTCCTGCTGGATGAGATCGATAAAATGGGCCAGGATCACCGTGGTGACCCTGCCTCAGCGCTACTTGAAGTGCTGGATCCGGAGCAGAACAACAGCTTTAACGATCATTATCTGGAGGTGGACTACGACCTGTCGGAGGTGATGTTTATCTGTACCTCCAATTCCATGAACATTCCGCCGGCGCTCCTTGACCGGATGGAAATCATTCGCATTCCCGGTTACACCGAAGATGAAAAGCTCAATATTGCTACCCGTTACCTGGTGCGCAAGCAGCTGGCGAACAATGGTGTCAAGGATTCAGAGCTTGAAATTACCGAGGCGGCAGTACGTGACCTGATTCGTTATTACACCCGCGAAGCAGGCGTTCGTGGCCTCGAGCGCGAAATAGCCAAACTTTGCCGAAAGGTGGTGAAGGAGCGTGATCTGGGCGCCGCTGAGGCCGTGACAGGCGCTGCTAAGACAGCGAAAAAGTCCCGCAAAAAGGCCGTTGAGCCAGAAAAACTGGTACTCGGCAGTGCTGAACTGGAGCGTTACAGTGGCGTGCGCAAATATAATTATGGCAAGGCTGAGGAAGCTGACCAGATTGGTCAGGTTACTGGTCTGGCAGTGACCAGTGTCGGTGGTGAGTTGTTGACCATCGAGGCCGTAGCGGTACCCGGCAAGGGGGTTACCACCAAGACCGGTTCTTTGGGTGATGTCATGCAGGAATCAATCCAGGCGGCCATTACCGTGGTCAGGAGTCGCGCCGCCGTGCTTGGCATTGCAGCAGATTTCCATGAGAAGAACGACCTGCACGTGCATATGCCTGAAGGGGCGACGCCAAAAGATGGCCCCAGTGCCGGTATTGCCCTGTGTACGGCGCTGGTTTCAGTGCTGACGGGTATACCTGCCCGTGCCGACGTGGCCATGACCGGAGAGATTACCCTGCGTGGCCAGGTGTTACCCATCGGTGGTCTCAAGGAAAAGCTCCTTGCAGCCCATCGTGGCGGTATCAAGACGGTTATTATTCCTGATGAGAACAGGCGTGACCTGAAAGAAATTCCGGACAATATCAAGGCCGATCTGGATATCAAACCCGTGAAATGGATTGATGAGGTGTTGCAGCTGGCCTTGCAGCGAATGCCAGTAGCACGGGACGATATGCCGCCAAAAGAGACGGCTGAAGGGGACTTAAACCACAGAATCAGTGCGCATTAGGACTTTCGGCTTGACAGTTATTTTGCCCAGTTGGTATAAGGGTCTGCAAGATGTGGGGTGCGCAACTGGCCGGTCACCAACGGGGTGTTATTCCAGATTCTTTTTCCAAAGCACGTCTTCATAATATGCATCAAGACTACGACCAGAATTCCTTCAATCACATAGGGGTAGAGAGTGAACAAACAAGAATTAATCGAAAACATAGCGGCATCGGCCGATATCACCAAAGCAGCCGCAGGTCGAGCATTAGACTCGATGATCGATTCTGTCACCGGCGCTCTTAAAGGCGGTGACTCAGTAGTTCTGGTTGGTTTTGGTACATTTACTGTGCGTGAGCGTGCCGCCCGCACAGGCCGTAATCCACAGACCGGTGCTGAGATTCAAATCTCCGCTGCTAAAGTGCCTGCTTTCAAGGCCGGTAAAGCACTGAAAGATGCCGTAAACAAGTAAGCTGCAGTTGGGTTTAGAAACGCACCCAGTGCAAGTCAAAATGGCGCATCCTGTATGCGCCATTTTTTTATTTTTGATCGATTGATTGATGAGGAATCGAATGTCAATTCAGAGTTTAAGGGATAAGTCCGACGGTGTGATTGCAAAGATCATCGTCGGCCTGATCATCCTGGTTTTCGCCTTATTCGGTATGGGTTCGATCACGACGTTCCTGACCCCAGTAGCCAAGGTTGCTACAGTTGACGGGCATGACGTGACCCAGCAGGAAATGGAAATTGCTGTCGAGCGAGGCCGCCGGATGATGTTGGCGCAGAATGTGGCGCCAGCAGATATAGACGAGGACAAATTGCGCCAGGATGTCCTGCAGGACCTGATCAATCGAAAGTTGTTGACGATTGCCGGAGAGTCCATGGGGCTGCAGTACTCTGACAAGCGGTTGGATGAGGAGATTGTCAGCACGCCCGTATTTCAGCTCAACGGTGTGTTCGATCCTGGCCAGTTTCAGTTGGTGCTGGGTGGCGCCGGCTATACGGCAGTGACCTATCGTGAAGAAATGCGTCGCGATAAGACCTTTCAACAATTGACCGACGGGCTGCGCGCAACGGCATTCCTAACAGAGCCCCAGGTACTGCGAACCAGCAGCCTGGCACAGCAGACACGTGACGTGGCCTACCTGCGCATTGATGTTGATGAGTTGGCCAAGACCATGGAGGTCAGCGATGCCGACGTCAGGGCCCACTACGATGTTAATCAGGCTGACTATATGACAGCCGAGACCGTCGACTTGAACTATGTGCAGTTGAAACGCGGCGATCTGGTTGATGCCGTAGAATTAACTGACGCAGAGCTGCAAACATTTTTTGAGGAAACGCGGGACACTTATGCAGAAGATGAGCGGCGCCGTATCGCCCATATATTGATCGAAGTGAACGACCAGGTATCCGCAAGCGATGCCCAGGCTGAAATTGATGAAGTCTACACGCGTATTTTGGGTGGTGAGGACTTTGCCAGCCTGGCAAAAACCTACTCTTCAGACCTGGGTTCCGCCGAGAATGGGGGGGATCTTGGATTTAATGCCCCTGGCACTTTTGTCGAAGACTTCGAGCAGGTTGCCTATGATCTTGGTCTGAACGAGATGTCAAAGCCCGTGCGCACAGAATTTGGTTTTCACCTGATTAAGGTCACTGATATTGAAGCCGCCAAGGCGCCAGAATTCGCCGCCGTCCGTGAGCGGGTGGCCAGTGCTTTACGTGAAGCGCGAGCCGAGGCGAAATTTGTCCAGGTTTCGGCGCGCATGAGTGAACTGGCTTTTGAAACCCGGGATCTGGTGGAGATCAGCGAGGAACTTGGCTTGCCGATTCAGGCCACTGGCGCGGTAAGCCGCGACACAGACGAAGGCATCCTGGCAAACCCGTTGGTGGCCAGTGCCGCGTTTAGCACCGAGGTGCTGCTGGATGGTAATAACAGTAACCTCATCGAAATCGATCCGAATGACCATGTGGTGCTGCATCTGAGGGAGTATCAGCCTAAGGAGGTCAAGCCGCTGGCAGAAGTGGCTGGGGCTATTCACGCCCGATTGGCCCGGGAAAGGGCCAGCCAGTTGGCTGAAAACCAGGCCCGAGAAATGGTTGCCATGCTTGAGAGTGGTTCCGTGGCGCGTTATGTGGCAGACAAGTTTGGTCTGGCCTGGACAGTGGTAGCCGCCGCCCAGCGCGGGCAGCCGGGTATTGACCAGGCGATCAACAAGCGTGCCTTCAGTTTGCCACGGCCGCAGGAAGGGAATAAGTCGGTTGGTTTCACCTTGCTGGAAGATGGTGATGCCGCGGTGATCAGCGTCACCAATGTGCAGAACAAAGAAGCCGAGAACGACCTGCAGGATGTGGCCATGCTCGCGCGCATTCTTGCCTCACAGCAAGGCACGGGCGACTTTCTTGAATGGCGCGAGAGTCTGGCTGAGTCTGCCACCATCAAGCGCACAAACGACTAACGCGCTCACTCGGTTTGAGTGACGTCCACATACAGGGTCACGTGATCGCCGGGTTGAATGTATTTTTTGCGCCCCAGGGACTGGTTCCATTGCTTGATGCTGGCGACTGACAGGTTGAATTTGTTGGCAATCAGCGCCAACGATTCACCCTCGCGGACCCTGTAGTTAACCTTGCGAATGACTTCCTGGCTGCTGGGCAGTCCGACAGTCGACCAGGCTGACGGTGATGGCGCCGAGTCTTGCTCAGCGCCTGAGAAGATAAGGAGCTGCTGACCGGGCATCAGGGGGTCTGTGGGCGCCATGCCATTCCACTTAGCCAAAGATGCCATAGGGACCTTGTAGGCCCTGGAGATATCCCAGAACGAGTCACCAGACTTAACCACATAGTGCTCAGGGGTGACGCCAATTTTCTTTTCAGTGTAGTCCTGACGGGCCTTCAGGCGGCCAGCGGCGCTGAGTTCATAGGCCTCGCTGGCATTGACGGACACTGGAATCATCAGTGACTGACCGATGCGGATCAGGTTGCCGCGCAACTTGTTGGCTTGTCGCAGTGTCGCGGCCGAGGTGTTGTATTCTGCGGCGATAACGCTCAGGGATTCGCCGCTTTTCACCAGATGACGTTGCCACGCCATGCGCCGGTGCATGGGCAGGGTCGCCAGGTTAGTTCGAAGTATCTGCGCCTGTTTGACCGGTACCAGTAGTTCGTGGGGGCCATCAGGGTGGGTTGACCATTTATTGTAGGCTGGGTTGAGCAGGTACAACTCTTCCATGCTGATTTCTGCAGCCTCGGCGGCGATGGCCAGATCCAGCTGGGAGCCGATATCAACCATTTCCCAATAGGGCTCATCGGCAATTGAGAGCAGTTCAACGTTGTATTTGGCCGGGTCGGCAATGATGGCGCTGATAGCCAGTAGCCTTGGCACATAGGCACGGGTTTCCTTCAGCAGGCCAAGTGAAAAGAAGTCCAGGGGCTTACCGGCTTTGGTGTTCTTGCGCATGGAATAGCGCACATTGCCTTCGCCTGAGTTATAGCCCGCCAGGGCCAGTAACCAGTCGGCGTCCAGTCGATCATGAAGGCGTTGCAGATAATTCAGGGCACCATTAGTCGCGCGCCGCACATCCCGTCTGCCGTCATGCCAGTAATCAACCTGCATGTCAAAGCTGCGGGCTGTGGCGGGTATAAACTGCCAAAGTCCGGAGGCGCGCCCGTGTGAATAGGCAAAAGGGTCAAAGGCACTTTCAACGATGGGCAGTAAAGCCAGTTCCATGGGCATCTGCCGTTGCTCGATGGCTTCCACAATATGGTAAAGGTAACGGCTGGCGCGTGCTGCTACCCGGTTCAGGTACTCCGGGTGGCTGGCATACCATTGCAATTCGCTTTGGACCCGGGCTTCGTCAAGATGATGCTCCAGCATGAAGCCCTTGCGCAGACGCGCCCAGAGGTCGGCATCAGCTCGTGCTGCCGGCGCCGCCGCGTTTGCCGCTGC
>JANQYP010000056.1:26519-54389 GCA_030728785.1 Pseudomonadales bacterium | reverse complement strand
GCGCCCAGAGGTCGGCATCAGCTCGTGCTGCCGGCGCCGCCGCGTTTGCCGCTGCGTTTAGAGTGGTAGCGGCATAATCAAGGTCCAGGTCAGACTCCGCCAGGGCCGCTGCCAGCACCACGTCCTCGTTAAGTGACAGGTCGGCTGCACTTGGGTCTGTGGGCTGCAGTGCCTCACTGGTAATGCTCGAAGAGAGCGTCAAGTCGCCGTCAACACTCCCTCGCAGACGCTGCTGGTCGATAAGCTGGCAGCCGCTGCCTATGACAATCAGGGCGAAAATGGTGCTAAACTGGCGCAGTTGCTTCATTCAGATGTACTTATTCTGGTATCTATTGGCGCCTGACTGCGCAGCGCGGCATTATAGTCTGATTGCGGTTTATCTACTAACGTTGAATGGCAGGTTCCGCCCAAGTGTGGCTGAGAGGTGAGCAGAGGTTGGATTCCAAGGTTGCACTGACAAATTTGCGTTTATGGTTCGAGTCACCCCTCGGTGCCCATGTGCTGGCCGCTGAGCAGGCGATCTTAGCGCAGGTTTTGCCCGGCTGTTTTGGCTACGACCTGCTGCAGCTGAGCGTCCAGAATACACCCTTGTATGCTGCCAGCCCTATTCACAATAAGCTGGCGATGGGTGTTGGCGGGGGTGATGCGGGGGCTTTTATCGGTAAGGCAACAAGCCTGCCCTTTGAAACTGGCAGTATGGATGTGGTGTTGCTGCACCACATGCTGGAATTTTATGATTCACCGCAACAGATCTTGCGTGAGGTAGGCCGGATTGCTCTGCCCTCAGGGCATGTCGTGATTGTTGGTTTTAACCCCATGAGTCTCTGGGGTTTGTATCGGCCTGTGGGCAAAATGCGAAAAATGGCGCCCTGGTTCGGCAGTTTCATAGGTCCAGGCCGCTTGATGGATTGGCTGACCTTGCTGGACTTCCAGATTGATCGAGCCCAGTACATGACCTATGGCTTGCCGCTCGAAGGATACAATGGGGCTATCCCGGACTACAGCCAGGGCCTGAGCCGAAATGCCAACTGGCCCTTTGGGGCTGTGTACGTCATTGTGGCGCGTAAGCAAGTGGGCAGCATCACGCCGCTAAAACCCCTTTGGCAACGACAACGTGCTTTTGGGCGCCTCAGCCTGGTCCGCCCGGCCGTGAACCAGGGTTTGACGCAAAATGGCTTGTCACAGGAAGGGGTAAGTCGCCGGGATGGTACGCCAGATAAACCGGAATAGTCCGTGTCGCGGGTAGAGATATTTACCGATGGTGCTTGCCGGGGTAATCCTGGCCCGGGCGGCTGGGGCGTGTTGTTACGCTATGGGACAAATGAAAAGCGGTTGTGGGGTGGTGAGTCGATGACCACTAACAATCGGATGGAGCTGACGGCGGCGATTCAGGGGTTGGCAGCATTAAAACGCCCCAGCCTGGTGACCCTCACCACAGATTCACAGTATGTTCGAAAGGGTATTACCGAGTGGCTGGCCAACTGGAAGCAAAGGGGTTGGCGTACGGCGAGTCGCCAACCAGTGAAAAACGCCGATTTGTGGCAGGCGCTGGATGGCTTGGTGCAGGGCCATGATGTCGAATGGCATTGGGTAAAAGGCCATAGTGGCCACCGCGAAAATGAGATTGCCGATGGCCTGGCGAACCAGGGTATCGATGAGTTGCAGTGATTTTCTGCCTGTTCAAAAAATTTGCGCAAGAAGCAAAAGGAAATTTATGCGTCAGGTTGTACTGGATACCGAGACCACGGGCCTGGAGGTTGAGCTCGGACACCGCATACTCGAAATCGGCTGTGTTGAAATTATTGACCGTAAGCTCACAAGAAGAACCCTGCACCACTATATTAACCCCCAGCGCGCCAGTGATGACGGCGCACTGGAGGTGCACGGCATTACCAGCCAATTTCTAGCCGACAAACCGCTGTTTGCCGATATTTTCCCCAGCTTTCTCGCCTTCGTCGAGGGGGCAGAGCTGGTGATCCATAATGCGGCGTTTGACATCGCCTTTCTTAATGCCGAGATGCAGCGTATAGCGCCGAAGCTTGGTGTGATTACCGATTATTGCTCAGTGGTCGACAGTCTGGCCCTGGCCAGGCAAAAGCATCCCGGGCAGAAGAACAATCTGGATGCTCTGTGCAAGCGCTACACCGTTGACAACTCCCAACGTGAGTTACATGGCGCGCTGCTGGATGCGGAGATTCTGGCCGATGTCTACCTGCTGATGACCGGTGGCCAGGTCATGCTGAGTCTGGGTGACAGCGCGGCGGTGTCCAGTGCGCCAGGTGGCGAATGGCATCGTTTGCCTGCTGACAGGATGCCGTTGAAGGTGATTTTTGCCAGTAGCGACGAGTTAAAACGCCATAATGAAAAATTGCAGCTTATTGACAGGGTGTCTGACGGCCACTGTCTGTGGCGGCAGCTGGAAGAGGAAAGCCCATGAGCCTGTTTGCCTGGCCGGAACCGGCCACAGATTTTGTTTCCGAGGTGCTCGCCCCCGCAAGCGTTGTGCAGGGCTGGTATTTTGTCTTCAAGGGTAATGAGATTCTGCTGCGTTTCGATGCTCATGACCAATGGCAGCCCATGGGGCATGGCGAAGCAGCACAGTTTGCGGCTGGGCAAAGCGCCGTGCACTATATGGGACGAATGGCTGGCGTGCCGTGTTTTACCGTCGAAACGACGGGCCTTGCCGGTGAGATATTTGGCGGTCTGCGCAGTTTGTTCGGGCATACAGACAAGCTGATGTTCAGCCTTGCGGGCCGGGCTGCACAGATAGTTGACTGGTATCGATCGCACCAGTTCTGTGGTCGCTGCGGGCGTGCGGCGGTGACCCACGAGCGCGATCGGGCTATGGTTTGCGAACATTGTCGCATCCACAGTTACCCCCGCCTGTCACCTTCCATTATTGTTCTGGTCCATCGTGGTGACGAGGTGCTGCTGGCCCGCAACCAACGTTTTCCGCAAGGGATGTACAGCACCCTTGCCGGGTTTGTAGAGCCGGGCGAGTCAATCGAGGAGACTCTGGTGCGCGAAGTCAAGGAAGAGGTAGGGGTCAATGTCACGAATCTGGCGTATCACGGCAGCCAGCCCTGGCCGTTCCCCAACTCGCTGATGCTGGGTTTCCACGCAGAATACGAATCTGGCGACATTGTTCTGCAGGAGGAGGAGATAGCTGATGCCCAGTGGTTTAACTGTCGGCAGCTACCTTCCATACCAGGTAAGGTCGCCATTTCACGCTGGCTGATTGATGCTTATCTGAGTCGCCTGGGCATCCCTGCTGCTGAATAAACACTGCAGGTTACCTCAGCGCGCTGCGCGGCCGAATGCCGTAACCGACTCACCTGAAAGGCGCTGACACCGATGGTTATCAGGCCGGTCCGCGGCTGTTCATGCCCTTGCGAATAAGGCCCATGTAGCCCACCGGCAGAATTCGCTCCAGCAGTGCCAGCAGCCAAGCATCTTTGCCCACCAGGATCTGCGCCCGGTTCCTGCGCACGCCGTTGAGAATCTGTTTTGCTGCCTGGTCTGAATCGAGCATGGCAATGGCCTCGAAGCGGGCGGCAAACTCCTCCTTGGTGGGAGCCTGGTTGTCACTGGGCAGGTAACGGGAATGTTTGACGATATTGGTTTTTACCCCACCTGGCTGCACGCAGCTGACGCCCAGGTGCGGGTGAGTGTCAGCCAGTTCCATCCGCAGCGCATAGGTGAAGCCGCGCACGGCAAACTTTGAGGCGTTATAGGCAGACTGCCCGGGTACAGCAATAGTGCCGAAAATACTTGATGTATTGACAATGTGCCCGGGTTCAGTGGCGCATAACCTCGGCAAGAACGCCCGGGTGCCGTAAACCACGCCCCAGAAGTTTATCCCCATCAGCCATTCAAAGTTTTCATCGGTCATGCGCGCGACGCTGTCAGTGACGGAAACGCCGGCATTGTTGAAAATCAGATTGACCTTGCCATGCGCGGCAAGCACATCGTCGGCAAATTGCTCCATGGCCAGCCTGTCGGAGACATCCAGCAGGTGGCTGGAGACGGTTATTATGTCCGCGCCGGTGGTCTGCGGGCTGCTGGGCTGGGCCTTAATAAGCGCTGCCGTCTCCTGCAGGCCCGCAGCGTTGACATCGGCGATGGCAACATGGCAGCCGAGGCTGGCCAGTTGTTGGGCCAGGGCCCGTCCCATGCCGGAACCAGCGCCGGTGATGGCGGCAACTTGATGTCTGAATGAGTGCATGGGCGTCTCTTGTTGCTGTGTGATCGGGGTGTTGTGAGTTCAGGGATTTCTGAGTTTACGGCGGTCGCCAAGGCGCAGGGTGACCCCCGTGCGATCAAAATATTCGAGCATTTCGATACACAGATTCCGACCAAGGCCGCAACGATCGCGAAAATCAGCCACGGTAAATCCCGCGCTGTCGCAGCTGGCAGCTGTCTCAAGGACATGCCTACGCAGGGTTTGAATCCCTGCCGGCAAAAAATAGCGGTTGGCAACCGGTTTGACCACGTGACCGCTGCCAACCAGCTGATTAAGCAGTTTTTCAGCAGCTGCAGGCGGCAGGTTGACCTGTTTTGCCAGGTCGTGCAGCACCGGCGGTTTCATCGGATCCTGAGCCAGCAGCGGTTCCACGCGTTGCCAAAGGTTGGCAAGCGCTCCGCTGAGGGCCGCCGCATGGTTGGGCAGGCGATAGCTGTTGCCGACCAGCAACAGCTGCTGGTCCTGTACTAACTGCGCCAGGCAGCTGGTCACCAGGTCCGGGTTCAGACGGGTCAGGGAGCGCAGCTGTTGTCCCGGCAGACCTTGCTGTTGCGGGTGGTCGGTCTGCCATTGTTCGATGGCCGCCAGCGTTGCGGCTTGGTGGCGGCGGAACAGCGCCGCACTGATCAGCAGCTGGTGGTGAATAACCAGTTGGCTGTTTCTTGCCAGCAGTGTATCCAACTCCGGGTCAGTGACATTGAACAGGCGGATAAGCTGGGCGCGGCTGGTACCTTGCTGCCGGGCTTCGATCCAGTGGGTCATGATGGCGGCCAGGGGCTGGTCAGCGGCCAGCAATTGCAGTTCTGCCAGACGCCGGGCAGTTGCCCGACCGCGGCCAGGCGCGGCCGGGTCAAGTACCCGGCCGCCACCGAGGGTACTGGTCGCGGACTGGTCGCGGATAATCAGCTTGTCGCCAAACCACAGGTTGATGGGTGCATTCAGCACCAGCTGTGCAGGCCCCGATGCGCCCGGCGCAACGCCGTCAGCGGCGAGGGTGACAAGGCGGCCAGTGACGTGGTTTGCACCACTGTGAACATGTACGGGTATTGAGCTCTTGAGGCTGCCAGTGGCAACCGCTGTCTCACTGTGGAGGCGCCTGAAGAGGATATCGCAGCGTTCGGTGGCCAGTTGCCACGGATTGCTGGTGAGATAGTTGCCGCGGTGGATGGTGGTCCTGGCCAGTTCCGAACCGGCGATATTAATGGCGCAGCGATCGCCGGGACCACCCTGGTCGGCAGGCTGGTTCTGCTTGTGGATAGCCCTGACCCTGACGGCTGTACCTTGGGGAGCGAGGAATATCTCGTCATTGAGCCGGACTGTGCCTGCAATAATCGAACCTGTGACCACCTGGCCTGCGCCCTTGACAGAGAAGGAACGGTCAATCGCCAGGCGAAAATGTCCGGGCTGCTGCTGTCGCTGCAGCTGCCTGGCAGTCTCGACCAGATAGTCACTGAGTGCCGCAAGGCCGGTACGCTGAGTGCCTGAGACAGGAAAAATCGGCATGTCCTGAAGAAAGGTGCCTTGGCACAGGGTCTTGATCTGCGCCTGAACTGCAGCCGTCCGCTCGGTGTCAACCCGGTCGATTTTGGTCAGCACCACAGCGCCGTGGTGAATACCAAGCAGATCGAGAATCGCCAGGTGCTCTGTGGTTTGCGGCATGGGGCCATCGTCGGCAGCGATCACCAGCAGGCCAAAGTCGATGGCGCTGACGCCGGCAAGCATGTTGCTGATGAATTTGATGTGCCCGGGAACGTCAATAAAGCCGATCCTGGTACCGTCAATTGTGGTGTAGGCAAAACCCAGGTCGATAGTCAGGCCGCGGGCTTTCTCCTCTTCCAGGCGGTCAGTCTCGATGCCGGTTAAGGCATGGACCAGCAGGGTCTTACCGTGGTCAACATGGCCCGAGGTGGCAATAATCATGGTGCTGGTGGCCAGACCAGTTGATCCAGCTGGTGCATGATCTGGTCAGTGTGGTCGAGGGTCCGCAGGTCGAAGATCAGCCGGCCGGCGTTGATGCGTCCCACCACCGGTATCGGCAGGCGCCGAAAGGCCAGGGCCAGGGCCTGCAGCGCCGCATCCGAGTCAGGGTTGGGTCGCGGTGAGAGTGCCAAGCCATGGCTGGGCAGCAGTTCCAAAGGCAGGGAGCCGCTGCCAATCTGGCTCATGCAGGGCAATAATTCGATCTGTGCGATGTTGTCTAACACAGGCTGCATGGCTAGCTGCAGTGCTGCAGCCAGGGGCAGAATGGATTCTGCCGTGCGACTCAAGTAGCGCAAGGTTGGCAACTGCGTTGCCAGATGTTGCGGATGCTGGTAGAGCCTGAGCACTTCATAGAGCGTGACCATGGTCATCTTGTCGACCCGCAGCGCCCGTTTCAGGGGGTTGGCTTTTAACTGGTCGATAAGATCCTTGCGACCAACAATAATCCCTGCCTGGGGCCCGCCGAGGAGCTTGTCACCGCTGAAGGTCACCAGGTCAGCGCCGGCGGCGAGGGCGTCCTGGGCGGTGGGTTCGTAGGGCAGGCCGAATTGAGTCAAGTCCACCAGAGTGCCGCTGCCCAGATCGTTGACAAACGGCAGCTGGTGCTGGTGCGCAAGACTGGCAAGTTCCGCTTCAGGCACGCTGCTGGTAAAGCCCCGGACCTCATAGTTGCTGGTGTGCACCTTCATTAACAGCGCCGTGTTGGCATTAATGGCGCGGCTGAAGTCATGCAGGTGGGTACGATTGGTGGCACCCACTTCTACCAGCCGGCAACCTGAACTGGTCATGATCTCAGGAATGCGGAAGGAACCACCGATCTCTACCAGTTCGCCCCGTGACACAGGTATCTCCCGACCTCGGCCGAGGCTCTGCAATACCAGCAATACTGCCGCAGCATTGTTGTTCACCACCGTCGCTGCCTGTGCCCCGGTAATGGCACACAAGAGTGCTTCCACAGGTCCGTCACGGTCACCACGGCGGGCGCTTGTCAGATCAAACTCGAGGTTGCTGGCGCCGCTGAGGACCTGGGTCAGTTTCTCAATAGCAGCGGTGGGCAGCACCGCGCGACCGAGATTGGTGTGCAGCACCGTGCCAGTCAGATTCAGTACCGGCCGCAACCGCTGGCTGTCGCCTTGGGCAAAGGTGGCGGCCAGGGAGCTGATGAGGGTTGCGGCAGCGGGTAATACCAGGTCGGGGTCTGCCTGGATTGCTCGGCGCAGCTCAGCCAGAGTGGTGCGCACGGCAGCGGTGACTGCCTGGCGGCCGTGCAGGGTGATTAGCGCCTGACAGTCTGGCAGTGCCAGCAGTTTATCGACTGCTGGCAGGCGCGCCCTTGGGTTTGGTGCACCCATAGTTAGCCTAGTTCGTCGCTGGTTTGGCGGTGACTGCCGACCCGGCAGTATCACGAATAACGACTATTTTGCCGGGGTCAGCCTGCTCCTGGCAGTCCCAGTCAGCACCTTTGGCGACGCCGTAACAATACCAGGTGCTGCCGGTCCTGGCGTTACCCGGCAGATTGTCGTCAGCGCAGGACTCGCCCTTGCAGCTGGCAGATTTTTTGTTGGTAAACAGACCGCCGACGCCGTCAATCGCGCTGTTGACGCTCTGGCAACCGGTGAGGAACAGGCTGGTCAGCAACATGCCGGTCAATAACCTGGGAGCTGAAGCGGGGCGTTTGGTCCGTGCGCGCATGATAAATCTACATCCTGAAAATAAGAGAGGGAATTCAAACACAGAATCGCGCCTGTATATAGCCCGTAGCTGCTTACGGACCAGTCTGGCGCACCACATACCTGCCACTGAAGGTCATGGCGCTGGCATCACCCTGCATGATCCCTGTGTCCAGCAGGATGCTGGCTTTGCCAGTCTGCAGCAGGCGGCTGGCAAAATCCTCGTAGGCTGCTGGCAGGCGGCAGTCACACACCAGCTCCGCCACTACTGGCACCTGGTAACCCACCTCACCACCGGCAATCACCGTGGTGCAGTCCAGGCCGAGTTCGGTGATTTTTAACTGCAACAGACCCCAGCCAGCCAGCGCCACCAGAGAAAACAGGCTGCCGCCAAAGGCCGATTGCTGATGGTTGATATTATTCGCCAGCGGCGCCGTTACCCGCAGGCATTGGCCATCATAGCTGACTGCCTGGATACCCATATGCTGGCTGATAGGGATTAGTGTCTGGTAGGCCTGTTGCAGGGCTTCAATGCTGGCTTCTGGTAATTGCACGGCCGGGATCCTGAGGTGGGTGGCCGAGGAGTTTACGGTGACTAATAGTCGATGACCAGCACCGAAGTTCGGTATGATAGGGCCGGTTTTACGGAGAGTACCTGTGTCGAAGCTGTTTATTCTGTGTTTGGTGTTGTTGGCGGGTTGCAGCCAGCCTGAGCTGGTGGTGATCAATGGTAATACCATGGGCACCACATACAGCGTCAAGGTGGTTGCGGCAAAAGTTGATGAGGCGGCGCTCAAGGCACAAATTGATGCTCGGCTGCTGGCTGTCAATAACCTCATGTCGACCTATATCGCTGATTCTGAGTTGTCGCGCTTCAATTCTGCCCCCGTGGGGGAGTGGTTTGCCATCAGTGACGAGACCATGGCCGTGGTGCAGCTCGCGGGGGAGATTGCGACCCTGAGTGCCGGCAGCTTTGATGTCACCGTTGGGCCTCTCGTCAACCTGTGGGGTTTTGGGCCCAATCCGGGTCCCGACCATGTACCCGCAGCCCATGAGATTGAAGCGGTGCTGGCCAATATCGGCTTTCGCCACCTGAGCCTCAAGCCTGGTGCCATGCGTCGTGAAACGGATCTGTATGTGGACTTGTCGGCCATCGCCAAGGGTTACGGGGTTGACCAGTTGGCCGAGTTACTGGTGACCCAGGGCTTTGCCAATTACCTGGTGGAGATTGGTGGAGAGTTGCGTGCCAGTGGTCACAATGTTCGGGCTGAGCCCTGGCGGATTGCGGTTGAGGTGCCTGATACCCGTCAGCGTGCGCCCTACCAGGTGATTGAGCTGCAGGATATGGGTATGGCGACATCGGGCGATTATCGTAACTATTTTGAGCGGGATGGCGTGCGCTACTCCCATACCATTGACCCCGCTGATGGCTACCCCATTCGGCACAACACCGCCTCAGTGACAGTGTTGGCACCAACCACTGCCAGGGCCGACGCGCTGGCGACGGCCATCAATGTCATGGGCGCTGAGCGCGGCCTGGCCCTGGCCGAAGCCCAGGGACTGGCGGTTTTTGTTATACTCAAGCACGCTGATGGGTTTGAAGCGCGGCACTCGAGTGCCTTTGCTCCTTACCTGACACACTAGAACTGATGAGAGTGGAGTGACCATGGCTGAATTTTTCCTGACATTTGTGATTTTGCTGGTGCTGCTGGCCGGCATGGCGATTGGCGTCATGCGCGGCCGCAAGCCCCTGGCTGGAACCTGTGGTGGCCTGAACAATCTGGGCATAGGTGGCGCCTGTGAAATCTGCGGTGGTGATACCAGTAAATGTGAGGAGCAGCCCAAGGGCAGGTTCTACGACGCCAGTTGACGCCAGCGCGAAGCAGACCTGGCCATGGGCCTGCACATGACTTCCTTCACTTAGGGTAACGGATCGCTGTTGGATGTGCTTCAATACGGGCTCCCATCCTGACAGTCGAAAAACATGATACCGAGTTGGCGATTTTTGATCGCGTTGCGTTATACCCGCTCGAGCGCCGCAGATCGGCTCGTCTCATTTATGTCGTTTATTGCCGTGGCCGGGCTGGTCTTGGGGGTGGCTGTGCTGGTGCTGGTATTATCGGTGATGAATGGCTTTGAGCAGGCGTTACGCGATCGCGTGCTGGCGGTCTTACCCCATGGGGTGATCTTCGCTGAACAGGGTTTTGCTGATTGGCAGGGCACCGCCGCAATCCTGACCGCCGACCCTGCCGTGGCTGCCGTGGCGCCGTTTATGGAGGGTGCTGGCCTGGTTGTGGCTAACGGTAATGTCCAGGGTGTGACGTTTACCGGCATTGAGCCTGCAGCGGAAGCGCAGGTCTCCATTATTGATGATTTTGTTACGCAGGGCAGTCTGGCGACGTTGCGCGGCCGAGACTTCAACGTCGCCATTGGGCGCAGCCTGGCGAACCAGCTGGGAGTGCAGTTGGGTGATCGCCTGACCCTGGTGCTGCCCATGGCGCAGCTGACCCTGGCCGGTCCCTTGCCGCGCAGCAAACGCTTCACTGTCAGTGCCATCTTTGCCGTGGGCACTGATGCTGACAAAAACCAGTTGCTGCTCCATCAGCAGGACGTTGAGTTGCTGCTTGGGGCGGAGGCGGTGCAGGGTTTGCGTGTGGCTTTTGTGGACCTGTTTGAGGCCGAGCAGGTATTGCCGCGTTTAATGTCGAGCCTGCAGCGTGACGACCTGTATGCGTCAAGCTGGATGCGTCGCTACGGTAATCTCTATGATGCCATCGCGGTGCAGAAGACCACCATGTTCCTGTTGTTGTTGATGCTGGTGGCAGTGGCTGCGTTTAATGTGGTTTCGAACCTGATGATGACAGTCAACGACAAACAGGGGGATATTGGCATCCTGCGCACCCTCGGTGCCTCAAAGGAAGCCATCGTGACTATTTTTATTCTGCACGGCGCCCTGGTAGGTGCCATTGGCATCAGCCTTGGAGTGCTGGCGGGGATCGGCCTGGCGCTGGTGGTCAGCGACCTGTATCTGTTTATCGACAGCACCTTGGCGCTGGGCATAATGGACGAATATTTTGTCCACTACCTGCCCTCAAAGGTGCTGCCGGCAGATATCCTTCAGGTTGCCGGTGTGTCCATGCTGATCTGCCTGCTGGCGACCCTGTACCCCGCGTTTCAGGCGGCCCGTTCCAACCCGGTTGAGGCTCTGCAATATGAATGATGCCAGCCCTGAAAACGTCCTGCAGGTGCAGGGCCTGCAGAAATATTATTATCAGGGGCTTGCTGAGCTGCATATTCTGCGGGGTGTGAACTTGACGGTGCAGCGTGGTGAGCGAATCGCCATTGTCGGCCTGTCAGGCAGTGGCAAAAGCACGCTGTTACACCTGTTGGGTGGCCTCGACAGTGCTGCTGCCGGCTCTGTGCTGCTCAACGGCGTAGACCTGGCGACTGCCAGCGACAGTGAGGTCTGCCGGATTCGCAATCGCCACCTGGGATTTGTTTACCAGTTTCATCATCTGATGGCAGATTTTAATGCCGCCGAGAATGTTGCCATGCCGTTGATGATTGGCGGGCTGGGGCGCCGGCAAGCCTTGACGGCGGCGACCACCATGCTGGCCCGGGTTGGCCTGGCGAATCGCAGTCAACACCGGCCGGCGCAACTGTCGGGCGGCGAACGCCAACGGGTAGCCATGGCACGGGCGCTGGTGACGGCGCCGGATTGTGTCCTGGCGGATGAACCGACGGGTAATCTGGATGAGCAGACTGCGGCTGATGTCAACGAGCTGATGGTCAGCCTCAGTCATGAGTTGCGCACCAGTTTTATCGTGGTCACCCATAACATTGGCCTGGCGCGGCGGATGGATAAGGTCTACCGGCTGCACAATGGCCTGCTGAGCCAGGATATACCAGCCTGATGGGCCTGCCCGTGCCCTGGTTTATTGGTATCCGTTATAACGGTAGCCGTTCCGGTAGTTATTACCTGTCATTTATTTCCCGAGTGTCGTTGTTTGGCCTGGCGCTGGGAGTGATTGCCCTGACAGTGGTGGTGTCGGTGATGAATGGTTTTGATACGCAGTTGCGCTACCGGATTCTTGGTGCTGTACCTCAGCTGCTGGTGGCTGGGCCGGTAACCCCGGCGCTGACCACATTCCTTGACGCCCACCCGGCAGTGATTGCCCACGGTCCCTTTGCCCAGCGCCATGGTATGGTGATTGGCCGGTCGAGCAATAAGCTGGTGGCGTTGTATGGTGTGCTGCCGCAGAACGAGGCAGCATTGTCCATTATCAGTGAGCATCTGCTTGGCGGCAGTATGGCAGATCTGCGGCCTGGGTCTGACCAGGCACTGCTGGGGCGGCCGCTGGCCTATCAGCTGGGTCTGCAGGTAGGCGACGAAATGACGGTTATCATCCCCGAGCCTGGCAAGGGCGGCAATACCATCACGCCGAAGCTTGCCAGGCTGCAGGTGGCTGGCTATTTTGAGCTGGACGCGGAGTTGGACTATGGCCTGGTGCTGCTGCACCTCAACGATCTGCAGACCATTACTGGAGATACCAGCGTGCAGGAGCGGGTCACCCTGACCGATGTGTTTTTAGCCCCGCGCCTGGCGCGTGAGATCGGCGGGTTAGCAGGAAATGCAGAGGTTCATGACTGGACCGCAGACTATGGCGACTTTTTTGAAACCGTGAAGATGGAAAAGGTCATGATGTTTTTACTGCTAACCCTCATCGTCGCCATTGCCGCTTTTAATATTGTTTCCGGCCTGAGCATGATGGTCAAAGAGAAAGCCAGTGATATCGCCGTGTTACGGACCCTGGGATTGTCGTCAGCGCAGGTGATGCAGATATTTATTGTCCAGGGTTTCCTGGTGGGTGCTGCCGGAGTGCTGCTGGGCGTCTTGCTGGGCGTGCCCCTGGCGCTGTATGTCCCCGAGGTAGTGGGTTTTTTTGAGGCCTTATTTGGCGGTAAGGTGCTGGCGGGTACTTATTTCAGCGCTGTACCCACAGATGTCCGCTGGCCGGATATTGGTGTCATTGTGCTGGTATCTCTGACTATTGCCGTGTTGGCGACCCTGTATCCTGCCTATCAGGCCTCACGTCTGCAACCCGCCGCCATCCTGCGCCATGACTAGATGCCTGTTTTGCGCTCCCAGCGCAAAACAGGCATGCCGCCAGGTTTTTCGCGCAGCGAAACATCGAGAGGCTGCTCCTCACTCAGCACCTGACAACTAAAGCTTTGGCATCCTTCTGCGCCGCTGGTGCCAGTACCTTGATATGCGCCAGCGCCAGTAGAGTCGGACGCTAATAAATCCCAGAGCGCCCAGAGTGATGCCTGCCACCAGTGAGCCCAGCAACAGCGGCTGCCAGACAGTGGCCAATTGCCCCGATAACCACTCCCATGACAGGCTGACGCTGTCTACTTTGTTTTCGTGGCCCATAAGCAGCGTGCCGAGGCGGTAGGTGAAATAGAACATGGCGGGGATGGTAATAGGGTTGCTGATCCAGATCAGTGCCACGGCCAGTGGGATGTTGGCGCCTAACCACATGCACAGGAAAATGCCAGGTATCATCTGGAAAGGGATGGGCAGGAAACAGCAGAACAGGCCGACAAGCACTGCATAGGAAACAGAGTGGCGATTGAAGTGCCAGAGGTTGTTTTCAAAAACCATGTCACCAAGAAAGCGCAGGGACTTTTGCTTACGAAGCTGGTCCTTGGTAGGGAGATATTTCTTCAATGTTTTTTCTTCAGCGATTCTTCATTTAACAAAATGGCGGCGGGCTTATGATGCGGGGCGTATTATCCCCCTAATCTGCCGGAATTCCAGTGGCGCAAAAGCCTCGCCAGCAATTCTTCGCAGCGACAGCCACAGAGCAGACGCCTACAGGGGTATGTACATGGGCTGACAACCGCCTTCAAGGGTTGCTGCTTGGCGTCGCGCGCGGCAAAGGCTAGAACAGATCCAAACGGGTCTGGCCATGAATTTTTCAGTTTTGTCCTTTGTTGTTGCTGTGCTGCTGGTGCCGCACCTGGAGTTTGGTGTTGATGTCGAGCGGCTGTGGTGGGGCTTGCCGGTGGTGCTGCCGGCACTGTTGTTGCCTGGTGCCCGACCCATGGCGACCTTTTACCTGGGCCTGTGTGTCGCCTTGGTCTATTTGGCGGCGGGGCTCGATGCACGCTTGCCGGCAGTGCTGGCTGGCCAGACTCTGGCGGTGACCGGAGTTGTCAGCGACCTGCCGCACGCCAGCCCTGAAGTGCTGAACAGGGAGATAAATAAGGACTCAAGCAAGGCGTCTGATCATTGGCCCGGAGATGTCGTGCGTTTTCGCTTTCGAATCGAGGCCTGCACAGACTGCCCCGTACCATTGTTGCTGCCCATGACCGTCAACCTCAGTAGTTACCAATTGGCCACGGTTCGGCCTGGTGAACGTTGGCACCTGCGGGTGCGACTGCAGCGCCCCAGGGGCTCGGTTAATCCGGGACTGTTTGATTACCAGGGCTGGCTGCTGGCTCAGGGTGTGGCCGCCACGGGTTATGTCCTGAGTGGCGAGCGCCGCGGTACCAGTCTGGTGGCGTTGCATCACCAACTGCGCGACTGGCTGCGTGACCGCCTGCAGGGTGCCTTGCCGAGTGATAACAACGATGTTGGAGCTGGTGCGGCTGAGGCGGATTTGGCTGGCCTGTTGCTGGCACTGAGCCTGGGTGAAAGCCAGCAGATCTCAGCCGCCCAATGGCGAGTGTTGTCGGCGACGGGTACAAACCATCTGTTTATCATTTCCGGCCTGCATGTCAGTCTGGTGGCGGCGTTGGCCCTGCGTCTGCTGCACTGGCTGCTGGGCAGCCTGCCGGCCGGGCGGGGTCTGGCTTTTGGTCTGGGTTTGCTCCTGGTTTTGGCTTATGGCGGCATTGCCGGGTTTGGCGTGCCAGTGCAGCGGGCACTGGTGATGCTGCTGTGCGCAGCCTTGCTGGTGTTGCTGCAGCGTCAGGTTGCGCCCCTGAACTTCTGGCTGCTGGCGCTACTGGTGGTTAACCTGCTGAATCCCCTGGCGAGTCTGGCCGCAGGTTTCTGGCTGTCCTTTGGCGCGGTGTTTGTTTTGCTCTACGGTTTTGCCGGCCAACAGCTGGCAGGGCAGGGTGCTGGCCCCTGGCTGCTGGCCATGTTGCGTTCACAGTGGCTGGTGTTCGTCGGCATGGGACCTTTGTTGCTGTATTTTGTTGCCCAGATGAGCAGTGCTGCCCTGCTGGCCAACCTGGTCGCAATCCCCCTTGTCAGCCTGGTGCTGGTGCCCTTATTACTGCTGGCCTTGGGCCTGGCTGGCATCAGCAGCAGCCTGGCAGCACCGGTGCTGGCTCTGGCTGCGATTATTCTGCATTACCTGTGGGCATGGCTGGTGTGGCTGGGAGAGCTGGGCTGGGTGCACTATGCCGGACCTGTCAGCATCACCAGCCTGGTGTTGGCATTGCTGGGGGTTCTGGTGTTGTTGCTGCCGCGAGGCAGTTGGCCGCGCTGGCCCGGGTGCCTGCTGGTGCTGCCCCTGTGGGTGAATTCGTCACCGCCCCTGGCCTTCGGTGAGGCTGAAATTACGGTGCTGGATGTGGGCCAGGGGCTCAGTGTCTTGGTTCGGACCGCTGCAGACGCTGCCATCCTGTATGATGCCGGTCCGCGCTTTGGTGAGCGCTTTGATGCAGGTGCGCAGATTGTCATGCCGTTCATGCGCCGCTCGGGTATCAGTCGCTTACAGGCCCTGATCGTCAGCCATAATGATATGGACCATGCGGGTGGGGTCCGCGTGATTACCGAGAATTTCACCATTGACCGGCATTTTTACGGCGAGTCGCCAGCCATGCTGCCGCCCGAGGCCCTGGTTACAGCCTGTCAGCCAGGAGCCAGCTGGCATTCCGCCGGGGTTCGGTTGCAGTTGTTGCCAGTGCCTTTATTGCCTGGCAGCAGCGCCAATAACCAGTCCTGCCTGCTGCTGGTTGAAACCAGCAGATTTTCCGTACTCCTGCCGGGTGATATTGAGTTGCCCATGGAGCTGGCGCTGCTGCACCAGTCCCTGCCGCAGGTTGATGTGCTGCTGGCGCCACACCATGGCAGTCGCAGTTCCTCCCATCCGGCCCTGCTGAATCGACTCCGGCCGAGTGTTGTGGTGGTCTCCTCTGGCTATGCCAATCGCTTTGGACATCCCCATGGCGAGGTACTGGATCGTTATGAGGCGAGAGCCATGGAAGTCTTCAACACCGCTGCCGATGGTGCGGTGACACTGCACCTGGGCAGCACTATGCAGATCAGTACAGCCCGTCGAACGGCGCCGAGAATCTGGTATGATTGACGCCTGCTGGCGCCTAGGGTCGCCCTGCTAGGCCTCACTCGGTATGGGGCTCGTGGCTGATGTCTTAATGTTTCTTTAACAATTCTTTGTCGGGTTTCAACAATTGAAGAATCTAATGCTTGCACATGCAGAGCGGTTGAGAGGGTCTATGTTGAGGAATTTCCTGCTAGCAGCACTGAGTCTTGTGCTTGTTGCCTGCGGTGAGCCCGCAGCCACAACAGCGCCAGCCGCAGCTACTAGTGCGGCCGGTCTTGAAGGTAGGGTGCAGCTGGACGGTTCCAGCACTGTGTTTCCTATCAGCGAAGCCGTTGCCGAGGAGTTTGGGGCAGTTGCGCCCAGGGTCCGGGTTACTGTGGGCATTTCCGGAACGGGCGGTGGTTTTAAAAAATTTATCCACGAAGAAATCGACATCAGCAGCTCATCACGACCCATTAAGTCATCTGAGATGGAAGACGCGGCCGCAGCAGGTGTTGAGTTTATCGAGTTACCGGTGGCCTACGATGGCATCTCCGTCGTCGTCAATCTGGAAAATGACTGGGTTGATTATCTGACTGTGGCTGAGCTGAACCAGATCTGGCAGCCAGACAGCACTGTCACCACCTGGAGCGATGTCCGTACCGAATGGCCCGCAGAGCCTATTCAGTTGTACGGTCCCGGTACTGACTCAGGAACATTTGATTACTTTACCGGCGTTATCAATGGTAAGGAGCAGGCATCGCGTGGTGACTTTACCGCCAGCGAAGACGACAACGTGCTGGTTCAGGGCATAGCCGGTGACAAGTATTCCCTGGGTTATTTTGGTTTCGCTTACTATCATGAGAACCAGGACAAGCTTCGAGCTGCAGCCGTGCTGGGTCCTAATGGGGTCGTTGCGCCGACCGTTGAGACGATCAACAACGGTACCTATGCACCCTTGTCGCGTCCGGTCTTCATTTATCTCAACAAAGCCTCCCTGGCCCGGCCTGAAGTCGCGGCTTTTGTTGATTTTTATATCAGGTCAGCGGCTAAACTGGCGGAGGAAGTTGGTTATATTGCCCTTCCCGATGTGGTTTACGAAAGAGTGCTGCAGAGAATTGCCAAGGCTGAAACCGGTACGGCTTACCATGCCAGTCCAGGCAAGGTTTCAACGCTGATTGTGAACTGAATATGACCGCACTTGCCGCTTCGAGAACCCGCTGGGGAGAAGTTATTCTTCGCCAGCTGTTCTTTTTTTGCGCCCTCATCTCGGTTCTGACAACCATCACAGTGATTGGCATTCTGGCTGTGGAGACCTTCAGTTTTTTCCAGGAGGTTGCAGTAACAGAGTTTTTCTTTGGTACCGAGTGGCGCCCCCTGCTTGAGCCCAAAGCCTACGGCATACTGCCATTGCTGGCTGGCACCATGCTGATTGTGGTTGGCTCATCACTTGTCGCGCTGCCCATTGGCCTGGCCTGTGCAGTCTACCTGAGTGAGTATGCGAGCCAGAGGTCGCGACATATCGTCAAGCCGATACTTGAGATCCTGGCGGGTATCCCCACCGTTGTATATGGTTATTTTGCCCTGACGTTTGTCACCCCGGGCTTGCGCCAGGTGTTTGACGATGTGCAGATTTTCAACGCTGCCAGTGCTGCTATTGTCGTTGGCATTATGGTCCTGCCCATGGTTGCTTCCCTGTGTGATGATGCCTTGCGATCGGTGCCGGGAAGTCTGCGCGAAGGAGCCTACTCTGTTGGCGCTACGTCTTTTGAAGTGACTGCCAGAGTGGTGGTGCCGGCGGCTTTGTCCGGCATCTTTGCCGCCTTTGTGCTGGCCGTGTCTCGGGCTATTGGCGAGACCATGGCAGTGACCCTGGCGGCCGGTGCGACACCTAACCTGACCCTGAACCCCCTTGAGAGCATCCAGACGATGACGGCGTATATGGTCCAGGTCAGCCTGGGTGATACACCCAGTGGCGGTCTGGCCTACAAGACCCTGTTTGCCGTTGCCAGTGTGTTGTTCACTATCACCCTGGCGATGAATCTGCTGGCTAACAAGGTGATGCGAAAGTTCCAGGAGGTTTATGACTGATGGCGGCCAACGATTTGACCAAAAGACCCGCTCTGGGTCAGCGCTCGGCATCCCTGCGCCGCCGGCACCTGCTAGCCGCGCTCTTCAAGGCCTGCTGCGTGGGCCTCACTGCGGCGGCTGTGGCGGTGCTTGGACTGCTGATTTATCAGGTGGCTGCTGATGGTTTGCCTTGGCTGGACATGCAGTTCCTGACAAATTTCCCGTCCCGTTTTGCGGAAAAGGCCGGAGTCAAGTCAGCGCTTTTTGGCACCCTGTGGATTGTCACCTTGACCGCGCTGATCTCCTTGCCGGTTGGGGTGCTGGCGGCCATTTACCTCGAAGACTATGCGCCGCCTTCACGCTTGACGCGCGTGATTGAGATCAATATCGCCAACCTGGCGGGTGTGCCGTCCATCGTCTACGGGATCCTCGGTCTGGCGATTTTTGTGCGTTTTATGGGGCTGGAGCGCAGTGTTCTCGCCGGGGCCCTGACCATGTCGCTGTTGATTCTGCCGGTGATCATTATTTCTGCCAAGGAGGCTATTCGTGCCGTCCCTGCTTCCATTCGGCTGGCGGCTTTTGCGGTGGGTGCCACCCACTGGCAGGTAGTGCGCGCCCATGTCCTGCCGGCGGCACTGCCAGGCATACTGACCGGGGTCATTCTGGCCCTGTCCCGTGCCATAGGAGAGACAGCGCCACTCATCATGATTGGGGCACTGACCTATGTGGCGTTTGTGCCCGCAGGGCCCATGGATGAGTTTACGGCGCTGCCCATCCAGATTTTCAACTGGGTATCGCGTCCGCAGCAGGAGTTTCACGAACTGGCCGCCGCAGGCATCATTGTCCTGCTGGTGGTGCTGCTCTCCATGAATGCCCTGGCCGTGTTGATTCGATATCAAGGTACTCGGAAATGAAAAACACTGATCTGCCGTTGCTGGAAGCTCGTGGTGTGACGATCAGCTACAGTGGTAATGCCGCCGTCAAAGACGTCAGCCTGGCGATTTATGAAAAGAAGATTACCGCCATTATTGGTCCATCAGGTTGTGGCAAGAGTACGCTGTTGCGGTCGCTGAACCGAATGAACGATTTTATTGATAATGTCACGCAGGAGGGTCAGATCCTGTACCGGAACAGTGACCTGTACGGGGCAGATGTCGACCCGGTTGAGGTGCGCCTGCGCATTGGTATGGTGTTTCAGCGGCCCAACCCTTTCCCTAAATCCATATTTAGAAATGTCGCCTGGGGACCGACGATTAATCGCCTGCCCGGTGATATCAATGTTCGGGTTGAGCGGGCACTGAAGCAGGCTGCTCTGTGGAATGAGGTGAAAGACCGGTTGGATGACTCGGCGCTGAATCTTTCGGGTGGCCAGCAGCAGCGTTTGTGTATTGCTCGAGCCCTGGCCATGGAACCTGAGGTTATCCTGATGGACGAGCCTTGCTCGGCCCTCGACCCGGTGTCAACTGCACGCATCGAAGATTTGATGTATGAGCTCAAGCAGAATTACACCATTGTCATTGTGACGCATAACATGCAGCAGGCTTCCAGAGTATCGGACTACACAGCCTTCCTGGAAAGCGGCAGGTTGATTGAGTACGGCGATACTGATGAGGTGTTCACTCGGCCAAAACAAAAACGCACAGAAGACTACGTCACTGGAAGGTTCGGCTAACAAATATGACTATGCACTTGCAACGAGATCTCGACAATTTGCGCAAATCCATTCTGTTGCTGGGGGCCAAGGTCGAAGAAAACATCAACCATGCCATCCGTTTGCAGTTGACGCGCAATCTGTCTACCACGGCAGAGATGCGCGCCGCTGAGGCCGATATCAACGACATGGAGGTCAGCATTGAAGAGGAATGCCTGAAAGTGCTGGCCTTGCATCAACCGGTGGCCGTGGATCTGCGTTTTATCATTGTTGTGCTTAAGGTCAACAATGACCTGGAGCGCATGGGTGACCAGGCGATTAATGTCCTGGAGCGCATGGAGTTCCTGTCAGGTCATCCCAGAATTGACAAGGAACTGGAATTCAAGGCCATGGGCGAGTTGGTGAAGGCCATGGTGAAATCCTGCCTGGATGCGCTGGTCAGGCAGGACGTGGTGCTCGCCAAAGAAGTGCGGAAGATGGACGACAAGGTGGATGCCATACATGCAGCCATGTTTGCCAAGTTGCGTGAAGTGATGGCAAGCGATGCGGCACTGATCGCGCCGTGCCTGTCGCTGCTGACGATTTCGAGCAATTTTGAACGTATATCGGACCTGGCCACTAACATCGCCGAAGAGGTGATATTCATGCAGGAAGGCGAGGTCGTTCGGCATAAGAGTGAGCGGGGTGGCAGGTAAGACAAAACTAACACGCCGGTGGGGTTGTGCTCAGTAGTGAACTTACGCCAGGCTGTCAGCCGTAGACAATCCGGTGCAGTTGTTTGATAAGACGGGCCTTGTCTGGCTGGCTGAGAAAACTGCCAATTTCCAGTTCCTGGCCGTGGGAACGAATGCTGAGGATGTCTGGGTCGCCGCGATAGCGGGGACGCTTCACCAGGAACTGTGACCAGCTGCGATTAAAGTTGTGCGCTTCCTGGCGCTTCATGACCCCGCGTTCGATAATCACTTCATGCTCTAGAATGGTGATCACCTCCTGGCGGTGACACTGGTACACACAATAATAAATGCAGAGCCAGAGCACGGATATCTCGAGTATTGAGTAGGGCAGTATCATCCAGGCGCCTGCCAGCAAAAAGCCAAGGCCAATGGTCAGGGACACCGCCATCAGGATATACAGAAACTTCAGGTTGGCATGCCAGCTCCAGGAAAAGTTAGGCGTCAGCACAAATCGCCCGGTAAGTGAGTCCTGATCAATGTTGGCGACGACCATGGGAATGGCGCTCAAAGGTTGAAGGGGCCTATGTTACTGAACGGCTGATGGCGGTACAAGCGTGCCTTGCATCAGTCCGCGGCGTTTTCGGGTGGCCGCGCGCGAGTCTTCAGCAGGGCTGCAAGCGCCGCCAGCAAAGCGTCGTTTTCGCTGGCGCTGCCAACGGTGATTCGCAGTTTGTCGGTCAGCCGGGGTTGGTCGAAGTAGCGCACCAGGATGCCACGATCTTTGAGGCCCTGATACAGTGCTGCGGCGCTGCTGCCAGTGCTGGCCGGAACGCTGACAAGCAGGAAATTGGCCTGGCTGTTGGGTCCAGGCAAGCCCAGGTTCTGCAGGGCCATGCCCAGGCGCTGGCGTTCTTCGCGAACCTGCTGCCAGCTGTGTCGGGCGTGTGCCTGGGCCTGCAGGGCGGCAGTGGCGATCTTCTGGCTCAGCAGATCAAGGTTGTAGCTGTCCCGGGTTTTTTCCAGCATGGGTTTGATCAGCCCCGCAGCAGCCACGCCGTAACCAAACCGCAGTCCCGCAAGAGAATAACCTTTGCTCAGGGTGCGCAGGAATATCAGGTTGTCGAACTCGTGCACCAGGTCGAGGCAGTTGTGCGCCAGGCTCGGATCAACAAAATCCACGTAGGCCTCGTCGATCAGCAGCAGTGAGTCGAGGTTGGTTGCCAGTTCGGCAATGCGCTGGCGATCCAGCAACTGGCCCGTGGGGGCGTGAGGGTTGACAATCAGGGTCAGTTTGGCGCCTGCCTGGTTGACCTGCGCGCAAAAGTCTGGCGCCAGCTGCCATTGATCATCCAGGGGGATCTGCATGATTGGGCAGTCCTGAATCTGGGCCAGCACCGGGTACAGGGAGTAGGTGGGCGCTGTCATGGCGATCAACTCACCGGGGTCACAAAAAGTGCTGATCACCAGGCGCAGCAGTTCATCGCCGCCCCGAGTGGCAACCAGGTTGTCACGACTGACCCCGTGCAGGCTGGCGGCCACATCGCGAAAGGCATTGGCCGTCGGTGGCGGGTAGCGGCGCAGTTCCAGCGGATTGAAGTCGCTGATGACCTGGGCGACAGCGGGCGCTGGCGGATAGGGGTTTTCATTGGTATTGAGCTTGATGGTGCTGTGGTCCTGGGGCTGCTCGCCGGAAGCATAGCCCTGCATCTGGTGGATGTTCCTGCGCTCGAAAAAGTTGCCTGCAGAATCGTTGCGGTCGATAGCCATGGTATTACTCCTGCGATGGTTCGGTGGGCGGCGGCTCATAGCTGACGGCCTTGATGGACAGTGCCTGCCTGCCAACGGGCAGGGCCAAGACGATATCGTCACCCTGGCGCTTGCCCAGCAAGGCGCGGGCGAGGGGCGAATCGAGGCTGATCCAGGTTTTTTTCAGGTCAAATTCATCAGCACCAACAATTCGTACCCGTCGGCACTGGCCATCATCATCCTCAAGCTCGATCCAGGCGCCAAAAAATACGCGCTCCAGATCATCCGGCCTGCGGTCAACAATTTCCAGGTTGTCGAGGCGGCGAGTCAGATAACGTATACGCTTGTCGATCTCTCGCAGGTGTTTCTTGCCGTAAATGTAGTCAGCATTTTCTGAACGATCACCCAGGGCCGCTGCTGCCGCAACGATGCGGGTGACAGCCGGACGGGTGACGCGCCAGATGTTGTTCAGTTCATCGCGCAGTGCTCTCGCCCCTTCGGGAGTGATATAGACTTTGCCGCTGATCTTCGCCGTCATTGGCCTGCTATCACCATAGTGGCCAGAACCGCTCTGCCAGGACGCTGGCCCAGACCAGGCCGGCGAGTACCAGCGCTAACATCACCGCCGCTGAGCCCAGATCTTTAGCCAGGCCCGACAGGTTGTGGTGCTCTACGCCAATGCGGTCGACACACGCTTCGAGGCCGGAATTCAGCAGTTCGACAATCATGACCAGCAAGACGACACCCACCAGCAAGACCCACTGTACCGGGCCAGCAGCGAGCCAGGCGGCGAGCGGCAGGCTGGCAAGCAACAACACCAGTTCCTGGCGAAATGCCGACTCGTTGCGATAGGCCATGGCCAGGCCGCGACAGGAGAAGCGCGCAGCATTGATAAAGTGTCGAGTACCGGTGTTAGCCGCTTTGTCGAAGGCTGCCGGACCAGGTTGTGCCGGTGATGGCGTCGGTGGCTGCGGCGGTGACTGGTGTGGCATGGATAAACCCTGCAGGGAAAACCGGCAAAACTGCCACAGCCACCTGGTTAAAGCAACCGGCATGGTGGTTTGGATCAATAAATTGTCAGGTGCCGGTGCCAGGGCGTTATTTTTCCTTGAATAGCCTGCCTGTGGCCCCACACTAGGGTTAGCAATTTCAGTGGTAAAACACTTACCTGAATTATCGACAGGAAATTCTCAATGCGAATGGATCGATTTACCAGCAAATTACAAGAAGCCCTGGCTGATGCCCAGTCCCTTGCCGTGGGTAAAGATCATAACCAGATCACCCCAATCCATTTGGTCGCAGCCTTGTTTGACCAGCGCAGCGGCTCAACCAGGCCCTTGTTTTCGCAGATGGGTGTGGATGTGAACAAGTTCCGCAGCGAACTTGAGACGCTGCTGGCAAATCTGCCAGTCGTCAAAAACAACTATGGTGATGTGCAGATGTCCGCTGAACTTGGTCGTTTGCTGAACCTGGCTGACAAATTCTCCCAGCAGCGCAGTGACCAGTTTATCTCCAGCGAGCTGGTGATTTTGGCGGCCCTTGATGACCGCGGTGAGCTGGGAAAGCTGTTTGAAAAATACAATGTCCGCAAGGAAGCCCTTGGCCGCGTGATTGACCAGATGCGTGGCGGTACCAATGTCAAAGACCCCAACGCCGAGGAAACTCGTCAGGCCCTTGATAAATACACCGTCAATCTCACGGCCCTGGCCGAGCAGGGTAAGCTTGATCCGGTGATTGGCCGCGATGATGAGATTCGCCGCACTATTCAGGTACTGCAGCGCCGCACAAAAAATAACCCGGTGCTGATTGGTGAGCCGGGGGTGGGTAAAACGGCTATTGTTGAGGGCCTGGCCCAGCGCATTATCAATGGTGAGGTGCCTGAGGGCCTGAAGCACAAGCGGGTGTTGTCGCTGGATATGGGCGCGCTGATTGCCGGTGCTAAGTTCCGCGGTGAATTTGAGGAGCGCCTGAAGGCTGTGCTCAGTGAGCTCGCCAAAGAGGAAGGCAGTGTCATCCTGTTTATCGACGAAATCCATACCATGGTCGGTGCCGGTAAGGCAGAAGGTTCCATGGATGCCGGCAATATGCTGAAACCGGCCCTTGCCAGGGGCGAATTGCACTGTGTTGGTGCCACTACACTGGACGAGTATCGCCAGTATATGGAGTCAGACGCCGCCCTCGAGCGACGCTTTCAGAAAGTCCAGGTTAACGAGCCAACGGTGGAGGATACCATCGCTATTTTGCGCGGCCTGAAGGAGCGTTATGAAATTCACCACGGGGTCGACATTACCGACCCGGCCATTATTGCTGCGGCCAAACTCTCCCATCGGTATATTTCTGACCGGCAGTTACCGGACAAGGCCATTGACCTGATCGACGAGGCTGCGAGCCTTATTCGCATGGAGATGGATTCCAAGCCAGAAGATATGGATCGTCTGGAGCGGCGTATGATCCAGTACAAGATAGAGCGCGAGGCACTGAAGAAGGAGACAGATGAGGGCTCACTGCAACGACTCGAGACGTTAAGCAACACCATCGCCGGCATGGAAAAGGAGTATGCCGACCTTGAAGAGATCTGGAATGCTGAAAAGGCGGCGCTGAACGGCACCCAGCAGATCAAGGAGGAGCTGGAGCACGCCCGTTTGGACCTCGAGACTGCGCGGCGCAGCGGCGACCTGACGCGTATGTCCGAACTGCAGTACGGCAGCATCCCGAGTCTGGAGAAACAGCTGAACATGGCGGCTCAGGCAGAGCTCACTGAGATGAAACTGCTGCGTAACAAGGTAACCGACGAAGAGATTGCCGAGGTTGTGTCAAAGTCTACGGGTATTCCGGTCGCCAAGATGCTGGAATCAGAAAAAGCCAAGCTGTTGCAACTGGAAGCCGAATTGCACAAGCAGGTGGTCGGCCAGTCGGAGGCCGTGAGTGCCGTGGCAAACGCCGTACGCCGCTCTCGTGCGGGTATTTCGGACCCGAATCGACCCAACGGCTCGTTCCTGTTCCTGGGGCCAACAGGGGTTGGCAAAACCGAGCTGTGTAAAGCCCTGGCGCGTTTCCTGTTTGATACGCAAGACGCCATGGTGCGCATTGATATGTCTGAATTCATGGAGAAACATTCCGTCGCCCGCCTGATTGGTGCGCCCCCGGGTTATGTGGGTTATGAGGAGGGTGGTTACCTGACGGAACTGGTGCGGCGCAAGCCCTATTCGGTGATCCTGCTGGACGAGATTGAGAAGGCCCATGCCGATGTCTTTAACATCCTTCTGCAGGTGCTTGATGACGGCCGCCTGACTGACGGTCATGGCCGCACGGTGGACTTTAAGAATACGGTGCTGGTGATGACCTCAAACCTTGGCTCTGATGTTATCCAGACACTCTCCGGCAGCGCCGATTATGATGAGATGAAATCGGCGGTGCTGGGTATTGTGACCCAGCATTTCAGGCCTGAGTTTCTTAATCGGGTGGATGATGTTGTGGTCTTTCACCCCCTGGCCAAAGACCAGATCACGGATATTGCCGCTATACAGGTGAAAATGCTGCAGGCGCGCCTTGCAGAGTCTGATATTCGCCTGGAGCTTGCAGATGATGCCCTGGCATTTCTGGTGGATGTGGGTTACGACCCGATCTACGGGGCGCGGCCCCTGAAGCGAGCCATCCAGAACTATGTGGAAAACCCTCTGGCCCAGGCGCTGCTTGGCGGTCGCTACAAAGGCGGTGATCTGGTGGTGATGCACAGGGAAGATAATAAATTGGTCTGCGGCGTGTAAAAAGCTGTTGACTACTGTATGAATGACCAGTAAATTGTGCTGTGTATTCGTACAGTAGTCATGGAGGCTGATGGTGAATATTAACGTTTTATATCAAATACAGCGCGAACTACCTGCGAGTCTGTCACCAGATGGTCGCCGTCACAGTCAGTTGGCGATGCAGGCGGCTAAGCGCATGGCAGCTACGCGGCAGAAAGCCCGGCATGGTCGTGTTGTCTGCCATCACCTGTTGCGGATGTTATCTTCCGAGCCTGGTGGCAGGCTGCTTTCCCATCAGCATAGTCAGCATAGTCAGCAGAGCCAGCAGAGCCAGCCAGGCGCAGCGGATTTTGAGTTGACCTCGCCCGCAGCATACCCGGCCCAAGACCGTCAATACGAGTCTTTGGCGGGCAGGGCGCAAGGGGCCCAGGCAGAGCAATTCTCGTTGGGCTTTTAGCCATACCAGACGCGCTTAACCATACCAGACGCTCTTAACCATACCAGACGCTCTTAACCATACCAGACGGTAATGCGGTTGACCCACGGCAGGTGAGTGGTGAGCTTTGTCAGCTGTGTCTGCAGGTTGGTGGCCGTAACGCGGTCTGTGTAGCGTTGTTGATCCAGATGCAGCTCAACATCAACCCGATTGTTGAGGTAATGCAGGGTCATCTTATGGATGTCCTCAGCCGACAGGGCCTCATCCCAGACGGCGGTAAGGACCGTGCGTATTTCCCGGCGCAGGGGCGCGATACTGAACTTGTCCCGGGGCTCCAGCAGCTCATCGTCCTCAGCATCAATATGGACAATAACGTCAGTCAGGTCGGTATATTCTTCGAGCAATGCGCGCGTCACCCATTCGCCGATATGGTGGCCTTCAGAGACGCTGATGGCCGGATTGACCTGCAGGTGAATGTCGGCAAGGACATCGGGACCCATGCGTCGAGTGCGCAGGCTGTGAACACCGCGTACACCCTCAACGTCCTCAATGCTTTTCTGAATTTCCTGCACATAAGGCTCCGCCATGGCGGTGTCCACCAGTTCCTCAACGCTCTGGCGCGCCAGCTTCCAGCCGATTTGAGCGATCATGAAGGCGACACCAATGGCCGCAAGCATTTCCAGCCAGGAAAATCCCAGCATGGCGCCACCAACACCCACCAGCACAATGACAGATGACAGGGCATCACTGCGATGGTGCCAGGCGTTGGCAAGGAGCAATTTTGAGCGACTGGCAGTGCCCAGCTGCACAGTAATACGATACAGCCATTCTTTTATCAGGATAGAGCCGAGGGCGGCGGCCAGGGCGGGCCAGGCGGGCAGTTGCTGAACGTTGATATTCATCAACCTGTCGACGCTGTCATAGATCAGCACGCCAGCCACGACAATCAGCAGTGTGCCAAGGATTAAGGTGCCAAAGGTCTCGAACCGGGCGTGCCCGTAGGGGTGGTCTGCATCAGGTTCCATGGCACCAATGCGGTTAAAAAACCATACCATGATGTCCGTTGCCAGGTCAGAAAATGAGTGGATACCATCGGCGATTAACGCATGGGAATTGGCTACAATGCCCACCAGCACTTTCAAGGCGCCCAGGCCAAAGTCAACCACGCCGCTGACCAACAACAGGCGCTGGGTGGCGGCCTGGTGGTTGACGGCCTGCTGGTTGGCGGTATTGGCGGCTGCGGCAGGCGCACTGTGTTTGGCTGGGGGCATGAAATATAACGGCGTGGGCGAACGTCAAGCCTAACAAAGCAAGGTGTCGATATCGACTCTAATTTGATCGGCTCTAATTCAATCAATGCTAATTCAATCAA
>JANQYP010000056.1:0-26419 GCA_030728785.1 Pseudomonadales bacterium | reverse complement strand
CTAATTCAATCAATGCTAATTCAATCAACTCTAATTTAAGCAGCGGCAGTCCGGCAATGGAGCAAGTGGATACCTGTGTGGTGGGTGGTGGTGTTGTTGGGCTGGCTGTTGCCAGACGCCTGGCGGCAGCCACCCCGAGCCTGTTGGTGCTGGACCAGCAGGGCGCCGTTGGCCAGGGTATCAGCAGTCGCAACAGTGAAGTGATTCATGCCGGTATCTATTATGCGCCGGGCTCACTGAAAGCGTTGTTGTGTGTTGCTGGCCGGCGTGAGCTGTATGCCTATTGCCAGGCCCGCCAACTTCCCCATCGCCGACTCGGCAAGCTTATCGTCGCTACAACAGCAGCTGAGGAGTCTGCCCTGGCATTGATTCAGGCTGGCGCCGAGGCCAGCGGTGTGGATGACCTGGCTGTCTGGTCGGCGGCCCAGGTGGCCCGCGCTGAGCCGGCAGTAAAGGCAACCCTGGCGTTACATTCGCCAGCCACAGGTATTGTCAGTGCCCATGATTTTATGCAGAGCCTGCTGGCGGACATTGAGCAACAGGGCGGCAGTTTTGTTGGCCACACTCGAGTAGAGCGCATCAGCCGCGCTGGCACGGGATTTGTCGTCCACTGCCAATTAGCACAGGGCAGCTATCAGTTTGCCTGTCGGCGTCTGGTGAACGCTGCTGGGTTGGGTGCCCAGGCACTGGCGGGCAGTTGCGAGGGTGTTGATCCGGTGCTGATACCGCCGCTGCACCTGTGTAAAGGCGATTATTTCAGCCTCACGGGTCGCAGCCCGTTTCAGCGGTTGATCTATCCGGTACCGGAGGCCAGTGGCGCTGGCCTGGGCGTGCATGCCACCCTGGATATGGGCGGCATGGTCAAGTTTGGTCCGGACGTAGAGTATGTAGAAAACATCGATTTTGCCGTGTCTGCTGACAAGCGCGAGGCATACTTTAAGGCGATAGGCCGTTATTATCCGCAGCTTGATATTAATCAGCTGGTGCCGGCGTATGCTGGTATCCGACCGAAGCTGCAGGGGCCGGGCGAAGCGCCTCGGGATTTTGACATCCAGGGACCCGCTGTACACGGTATTGCCGGACTGGTGCAGTTGTTTGGCATCGAGTCGCCAGGGTTGACCGCTGCACTGGCCATTGCCGAGCATGTACAGGCGCTGCTGGCAGGCACAGAAACTCCGTATACCCAGACAACAAGTGAGAAAAGTCCATGAGTCTTCAAGATGAGCGTCGCGAGTATCGTTACGGCCGACTAAATCGGGCCGGCCTGCATGGGTCGCCTGCAACTCAGTTTGATCGTTGGCTGCAGCAGGCCCTGGATGCCGGGCTCAGCGATGCCACGGCGATGGTACTGGCGACGGTTGACGCCGCCGGCCAGCCATCCCAGCGGACTGTATTACTGAAGGGGCTGGACGATCGGGGCCTGCAGTTCTTCACTCATTTGACCAGCGCCAAGGCCCGGGATATTGCGGTTAATGCCAGGGTCAGTGTGCTGTTTCCGTGGCTGTCCATGGGGCGTCAGGTGAGCGTCACCGCCACCGTCACGCAGTTACCGGTGGCGGAAGCTGAGGCCTATTTCCATAGTCGGCCGCGAGACAGTCAACTCGCAGCCTGGGCCTCTGACCAGAGCCAGCCTGTGGCAGCGCGGCAAGTGCTGGACGATGAGTTTGCCGCCATGCAGGAGACATATGCCGGTCGAGAGATTCCTATGCCGGCTGACTGGGGTGGCTATTGCCTGGCACCAAGCTGCTGGGAGTTCTGGCAGGGTGGTGAAAACAGGCTGCACGATCGCTTCCGCTATACACCAGCTGCGGCTGGTAGCTGGCAAATAACCCGCCTTGCACCCTGAATGATGTGTTGCCTGGGAGCCCGTCGGACTGAGGTGATGATAGCGAGGCGAGTGGGAAATTGAGGGTATATTTTTGTGATTTTGAGATGCATAGTGGCGACGGATCTGGTCACCACTGATATTAATCATCCGCTTTGAACTCCCGCGTCAAAAAACAGATCCTTTGATGTTGCGACTAACACAGCTGCTGGACTGACCATGATGGAGACTAAATTTCCCCCTGATCACAGCCATAACCATGAGCAGAACCACAGCCACGGTCACAGCCACGGTCACAGCCACGGTCACAGCCACGGTCACAGTCACAGCCACAGCCCTGTGCTGGATCTGGATCGGGTGAATTTCAGCTTTTTGGTGGCGGTCGCCGCCAATCTCAGTTTTACGCTGCTTGAAGCCTTCTATGGTTTTATCAGTGGTTCTGTCAGTCTGCTGGGTGATGCCGGCCACAACCTGTCTGATGTGCTGGGACTTATGCTGGCCTGGGGCGCGGCTTACCTCAGTGGGCGCAAGGTGAGCCAGCTTTACAGTTACGGTTATCGCCGCACGACCATTCTTGCGGCGATTATCAATGCTGTGGTTCTGGTGTTTGTCGCCGGCTACATCGGTTGGGAATCCCTGCAGAAATTTTTCCAGCCTTCCCCCATGGATGAGGTGACTGTCATGGTAGTTGCCAGCATCGGCATTCTGGTGAACGCCGGCACCGCCATGTTGTTTATGCGTGGCAGTCGTGAGGACCTGAATCTGCGCGGCGCCTTTCTGCACCTGGCCTATGACGCCCTGATCTCAGCCGGGGTGGTCATCGCTGCCGTTATTGTCCTGTATACCGGCTGGCAATGGATAGATCCGGTGATGGGCCTGGTTATAGTGCTGGTGATAGTTGCTGGCACCTGGGGCCTGTTGCGTGATTCTGTGAATCTGATTCTGGACGCGGTACCCCAGGGCATTGCGCTTGATGAGGTGCGCCAATATCTGGCGTCCCTTGACGGGGTCACCAATGTCCACGACCTGCATGTCTGGGCTTTGAGTACCCGCGAGACCAGTCTCACTGCTCATCTGGTGATGCCCGCGAACAACCTCTGGGATTCAGCGGATACCTACGCCTCAATCAGTGATCATCTGCGCCAACACTTCAATATCCACCATGTCACCCTGCAGGTGGAAAAAGACCAGGACTGCTCAAATACCGGCTGTGATTAATGTACACTGGGGCCTTTCATTTGGCAGGACCCGGTCATGACCACACTGCAACAGTTTCTCCAGGATAGGCTTCGGCAGGTGCCTATTGAGGCCATCAAGCTGGATAAGCCCGTGCCCCTGGCTGATCTGCACACGCCGGCGCTGGTGCTCGACCTGGATATTTTTGAAGCTAATCTGCAAAAGATGCAGGCGCACCTGAGCAGCCATGGTATGGGGCTGCGCGGCCACACCAAAATGCATAAATCGCCCCTGATCGCCCGGCGCCAGCTAGCGTTAGGTGCCCTGGGTGTCTGTGCGGCGACCGTCAGTGAAGCAGAGGTCATGCTGGCTGGCGGCATCAACAACATTCTGATTACCTCGCCGGTGGTCAGCGCCGAAAAAATTGACCGAGTGATTGAGTTGGCACGGCATTCCTCGGAAATCCGCATCGTGGTTGACCATATCCAGGGTGCCGCACTGTTCAACCAGGCGGCAGCAACGGCAGCTGTCCAGCTTAAGGTGCTGGTGGACCTGGATCCGGGTATGGGGCGCACCGGCATCGCCTGTGGTGAGCCGGCTCTGGCCCTGGGCCAGTATATTGTTAACGACTGCCCGCACCTCGAATTCGCCGGTCTGCAGATGTATATCGGCAACTGTATGCATATCAAGGGTTATGCGGACCGCCGCGCCAGGTATGAGGCGTTGCTGGCACCAGGTATTGCCACTCGGGCGCTGTTTGAGGCCAAGGGTATTGCTGTCAGCGTCTTTAGTGGTGGTGGTACGGGGACGTTTGATATGGAGCCCGGTATCGGAGCCTTAACGGAGCTACAGGCAGGGTCCTATGCCTTTATGGATATCGAGTATCGGGAAATAGGCGGGCCAGACAGCGAACTGTTTGAGGCTTTTGAACCGTCACTGTTTGTCCTGGTGACGGCGATCAGCCAGCCCCGCACGCAATTGATTACCGTCGATGCAGGATTCAAGGCCTTTGCCTCAGATTCTGTCGCACCCCAGTTCCGCGACCTGGAAGGGGTTGTCTACCATTGGGGTGGTGATGAGCACGGCATAGTTCGGCTCAACAACCCCTCCAGCACTGTTCGGCTGGGTGACAAGCTGGCCATGCTGACACCCCACTGTGATCCTACAGTTAATCTCTATGACTATTATTTCCCTTACCGCAACGGCATGGTGGAGGAAATCTGGCCGGTTTCTGCGCGCGGTAAATCTCAATGAGCGGCGGCCAACCCCTGCTGGTCGGTGGCCAGGCGCCCTGGTTTGAAGATTTTGCCGTGGGTGACGACTTCAGCGACGTGCCGTCAGTGACCCTGACTGATGCTCATGGCGCCATCCACCAGGCGCTGTTTGGTGATCGCCTGCGCTTGCCACTGGATCATGGTCTGGCCCGGCGAGTCACCGGCCAACCTGCCGCGCTGGTGAACCCATCGATGGTCTGCAACATGGCCATTGGCCTGAGTACCATTCCCTCCCAGCGCGTGCTGGGTAACTTGTTCTATCGAGGCCTGACTCTGCGCCAGCCGGTATTTGTTGGCGACACGCTCACTACCACAACCAAAGTAGTTGGCCTGCGCCAGAACAAGGCCCGTGAGGGCCGGCCGGCCTCTGGCATGGTGGCCCTTGAGATTCATGTCACCAACCAGCGCCATGAGACGGTCATGTTGTTCTGGCGTTGTCCCATGATTCCCTGTCGGGATCCGGCGGCGAATACTGGCCACAACGACGATTTTTCCAATATGCCTGAATCCATAGCGCCTGCAGAGTTGCTGGCGCTGGTGCCCGATTGGCAATATGCAGACTTCAGGCAGGGCCTGCGCGGCCCCCACTTTGCAGACTTGAGTGTCGGCAGCCAATACCAGATAGAGGCGCGGGATACGGTCACTCTGGCCCCGGAACTGGTGCGCCTGACCCTGAATATGGCCATGACCCATACGGATGCCAGCCGCAGTGTTTATGGCCAGCGGTTGGTCTATGGCGGCCACACCATCGCCATGGCGGCGGCCCAGTTGAGTCGATTGTTGCCAACGCTGGTATCACCCTTGGGCTGGTTTAAGTGTGATCACGTGGCGCCGGTGTTTGAGCAGGATATCCTCGAGACCCATGTGGGCATTGAAGGCTTGCTGCCCGCCAGCCACCGCCAGGGTGCTGGCCTGGCCCTGTTGCATGTGCAGACTTACGCCTGCCGGGCAGAGCAGACCAAAGTCCTCGACTGGCATTTGGCCGCGCTGCTGGCCTAAGTCCGACAGGCTCCTAGGCACCAATCAAAAAATTCAGAATACAGGAGAAATGTGATGCAATTTGGTGTGGTCTTACCCCATAACGAGATTGGCACGGATCCCGGCGCCCTGAAGGCCTATGTCCAGGGTGCTGAGGCGCTGGGTGCGCGGCAATTGCTGATTTATGACCATGTGCTGGGTGCCGACCCGGCCAGGCCCGGTGGCTGGCGTGGCGTTTATGACAAGGATGTGGCCTTCCATGAACCCCTGACAACCCTGGCTTTTATTGCCGCCCTCACGCAGACCATGGAACTGGTCACCACCATTTTGATCCTGCCGCAGCGGCAGACTGTGCTGGTGGCCAAACAGGCGGCGGAGGTGGCAATTTTGTCCAACAATCGGCTGCGTCTGGGTGTGGGAACGGGCTGGAACAAGATCGAGTATGAAGCCTTAAATGAAGATTTTGCCAGCCGTGGGGCACGCCAGTCAGAGCAGATTGAGGTCATGCGTGCCCTCTGGTCCCAGGACGTGGTGGACTTTCATGGTAAGTACCACCGCATCGACCAGGCAGGCCTGAATCCGCGGCCGTCGCAGCCTGTTCCCCTGTGGTTTGGAGGCAGTGCGCCGGCGCTGGTGCGGCGTTGTGCACGCCTGGGTGACGGCTGGATTCCGCTGATGGGCCCGAGTGCTGCGGCTGCCGAAATCATTGGCGAATTGCAGCGTCAGCGCGCGGAGCTGGGCAAAAACTGGGCCGACTTTTCCATCCTCGCCCAGGCCCAGTATGCCGGCGGCACCCCGGAGCGCTGGCGGGGGCATGCCGGCAAATGGCAGGCCCTGGGTGCAACCCATATGGCTATTGCCACCCATAATGCCGGCGTGACGGATGTGGATGGTCATCTGGCGCGCACAGAAGCATATTTCAAGGCAGTGCAGGACGTTTAAAAGGGGCAACAAGTATGACGACAGCCTGGCAAAATTGGTCTGGCAGCCAGCAGCATCAGAGTCTTAGTCTCGACTATCCGGCGACGGAACAGGAGGTTCAGGCGTTGCTGCTGCGCGCCGCAGAAAACCGCCGCCAGGTGCGCGCCATTGGCAGTGCGCATTCTTTTGTGCCGTTCTGGACTGACGATCATCTTCTGTCTCTGGACCGCCTCAAAGGTCTGGTCAGTCATGATGTTGATGCCCGCCAGGTAAGGGTCTGGGCCGGCACTAAACTGCATGAGTTGGGTGAACCCCTGTGGGACCTAGGCTTGGCCATGCCCAACATGGGTGATATCGACCGCCAGTCAATTGCCGGCGCTGTGGGTACCGGCACCCACGGTACTGGCGTCGGCCTGCAGAATCTCTCGACCCAGGTAGTGGGCCTGCGTCTGGCCTGTGCAGATGGCACTCTGCTGGACCTGGATGCTGCCAACAACAGCGAGTTGTTGCGCGCCGCACAGGTCTCCATGGGCACCCTTGGGGTGATGACCCAGCTGACCCTGCAATTGATACCGGCCTACTATCTGCATGAGCGCAACTGGCAGGCCAGCGTCGCCGAGTGCGCTGCGGCCCGCACCAGCTTGATGGCCGACAACCGCCACTGGGAGTTTTTCTGGGATCCGCAGTCCGACAGTTGTGCCATGAAAACCCTGAATATGACCACCGAGGAGGATCCGGCCGCCGCCGGGAAAGGCGAGACGATTGGTCGCAGTTATCAGGTGCTGCCCTCAAGCCGCGAGACCAGGTTTAACGAGATTGAGTTTTCGGTGCCGGCGGAGGCCGGCTGGGAATGTTTTCTGGCCGTGCGCGCGCTGCTCCAGTCACGCTATCCGGAAGTCCGCTGGCCCCTCGAATATCGGACCCTCAAGGCCGATGATTTGTTGCTGAGCTCTGCCAGCGGCCGGGACAGCGTGACGATTTCCGCTCACCAGGGGGCAAAACATCCGTACCGGGACTTTTTTGCGGCGCTGGAAGACGTGTTTTGTGACTTTGGTGGCCGACCTCATTGGGGTAAAGTGCACACCCGGCAGGCCGCCGGGCTGGCTGCCGTTTTGCCGCAATTCACACGCTTCCAGGCAATTCGCCAGAACCTTGACCCAGAGGGTCGGTTCTTGAATCCGTTCCTTCGGGGTGTGTTTGGAGTGGCCTGATTCTATTGGGAATTTGGCTTTTCTGCCGTCTCAGGGGATGACAGTTATTGGCCTTTGAGCTGGCGGCTTATGGGCAGCAGATGTGCTACAGTGTCGCGATTGACGTGAGAGGGGTTGGCGCGAGTGTTTGAACTAGTCCAGGCAGGTGGTTGGCTGATGCTGCCCATCATTCTTTGCTCCATTATTGCTGCAGCCATCTGTATCGAACGCTTCTGGACGTTGCGGACCGAGCAGATTGTTCCGAAGAATCTCCTGGCCCAGGTCTGGGGCTGGATTCGGAATAACGAACTGGACGGTCGCCGGATCAAGGAACTGAAAGCGGGTTCGCCCCTGGGGCAGATTCTGGCGGCAGGCATCAGCAACCATCGGCGCGGTCGCGAGCAGATGAAAGAGGCCATCGAGGAGGTCGCGAACCACGTTGTGCACGAGATGGAACGCTACCTTAACGCCCTTGGCACGGTGGCGGCCATCACACCCTTGCTGGGTTTATTAGGCACTGTGATTGGCATGATCAAGGTGTTTACTGCCATCCGCCTGGAGGGCACAGGTAACGCCGCGGTGCTTGCCGGCGGTATCTCCGAGGCGCTGATTACAACGGCTGCCGGCCTCACTGTGGCCATTCCAAGCCTGTTTTTCTACCGTTATTTCCAGCGCCGGGTCGATGAGTTGGTGATTACCATGGAGCAGGAGGCGTTGAAGCTGGTCGAGGTCTTGAACAGTGATCGTAATGCTGAGCGCGCCGACAAGACCGAACCCAGGATTCGGCTGGAGCCGGTCCCCAACGGCACTGGACCCTAGGCGTGGCGCGGCCATTGTTATGAAATTTTCTCGCCGGCTGAAGCCGGAAGTTGATGTCAACCTGACACCCTTGATTGATGTCGTGTTCCTGCTGCTGATTTTTTTTATGGTGTCCACAACCTTCACCAAAGACACAGAGCTCAGCATCGATTTGCCCGAAGCCAGCGCTGTCGAGTCGCGCCTGGTCAACAAACAGGTTGAAATTACCGTGGCCCGTAATGGTGACTATGCGATCAATGGCATGGCATTGGTGAACAACCGCATTGAAACCCTGCGAACCGCCCTGGAAAGCGTCAGTGCTGGTGACACGACCCTGCCGCTGGTGATTACCGCAGACTCTAAAACCAGCCACCAGGCTGTGGTCACTGCCATGGATGCGGCAGGTCAGCTGGGCTTTACTAAGCTCAGTATCACGACAAAAAATGCTGCCCAGGATGACTGAGTCGGCGCCTGAACCCACTGCTAATGCTACCGTTGAGGCCGCTGTTAAGGCGACGACGGACCTGCAGATTTATGGCCGCCTGCTAGCCTATGTGTGGCCCTTGTGGGGCGCTTTTTTGCTCAGCATTGTCGGCTTTGTCATCTACTCCCTGGCGAACGTCAGTTTTGCCCAGCTCATCAGCTACATCGTTGACTCCCTGCAGGGTAGTGACCCGCTGTTGAATTCCGGTATGGCCAATCATGTTAAGGATTGGTTCGGCGCCGAAGGTGCAGTGAATCGCACCATCATTCCCCTGGCGATTGTGGTGATTGTCTTCTGCCGTGGTATTGGTACCTTTATGGGGAACTATTTTATTACCTACGTTGGCACCAGCCTGGTGCACACCCTGCGGTGTGAGCTGTTTGAGCAGTTGCTGCAGCTGCCAAGCCGGTTTTATGACAAGAACAGCATGGGCCACCTGGTGGCGAAGGTGACGTTTCATGTGACCCAGGTGACGGGCGCCGCAACGGACGCCGTGCGCGTGGTTATCCGTGAAGGCTTTACTGTGCTCGGTTACCTGGGTTACCTGTTTTACCTGAACTGGCGCCTGACCCTGATATTTATCGCTGTTGCCCCCCTCATTGGTGTGCTGGCGGGTTATGCCGGTCGCCGCTTTCGGCGTATCAGTGAGCGTCTCCAGGACTCCATGGGAGATGTGACCCACGTTGCCACCGAGGCGGTGCAGGGCTATCACGTGGTGCGTATTTTTGGCGGTACTGACTATGAGCGGCAGCGGTTTAAGAGCGTCAGCAACGATAATCGCCGGCAGTCCATGAAAATGGTGATCACCCAGTCCATTGCCACACCAGCGGTGCAGCTGGTGGTTTCCATCGCCCTGGCAGGCCTGGTCTGGCTGGTGCTGGATCCGGTGCTGCTGGCAGATATGAGCCCGGGTAACGTCGTCGCCTTTATTACTACCGGCGGACTGTTGGCCAAACCCATACGCCAGCTCTCGGAAGTGAATGCCACTATCCAGAAAGGCCTGGCAGCGGCGCAGGATATCTTTACCCTGTTCGACCAGCCCGTTGAGATTGACCTTGGAACTCGGTCCATGGCCAAGGTGCAGGGTAAAGTCGAGTTCCGCGATGTGTGCTTTTCCTATCAAGATCCTGAAGATCCCGGGGCCAAGCCAGAGTTGGTGCTTGACCATGTCAGTTTTGTGGCCCAGGCCGGCGAAACCATCGCTCTGGTGGGGCGTTCGGGTAGTGGCAAGAGCACCATGGCGAGCCTTATTCCGCGCTTTTACTCCCCCCAGAGTGGTGTAATCCTGATTGATGACCAACCCATTAATGACCTGCGCCTGGCAGACCTGCGCCGGCAGATAGCGCTCGTGACCCAGCATGTAACCCTGTTTAATGACACCATTGGCCGTAATATTGCTTATGGCGGACTCGAACAGGCGACGCCGGCGCAGATTCGAACCGCCGCCGAACAGGCCTATGCTCTGGACTTTATTGAGCAACTGGATGAGGGGCTGGACACCATTGTCGGTGACAATGGTGTTTTGTTGTCGGGTGGCCAGCGCCAGCGCCTGGCCATAGCCCGGGCCTTCCTCAAGGACGCGCCTATCCTGATTCTGGATGAAGCCACGTCGGCACTCGACTCTGAGTCGGAGCGTTATATTCAGGCGGCACTCGAAGCTGTCGCCCGGGGTCGCACCACCTTTGTGATTGCCCATCGACTGTCCACCATCGAAAGGGCTGACAGGATTCTGGTCATCGACAAGGGCAAAATCATAGAGCAGGGCAGTCACGCTGAACTGTTAGCCCGTGGCGCAGTTTATGCGGGTCTGCATGGTCATACAGCGGATACCGCAGCAGCGGTCCAGGCGCCAGCCGTTGCCGCTGGTTTCGCGCTGAAGACGGCTTTGCCTGCTAATGACGATTCGGTAATCACCCAGGTTGAAGCATTTGGCCTGAGCATTAATACCCAGTCGCTGGTCAATGCCTGGTACAGCCAGGCCCGCTGGCTGGTGCTGCTCAAGCCGGCAGCATGGCTGTTTACACGCTTGGCGCAGCGCCGCCGCCGCCTGCTGACGGGTGACCCGAAGAAATTCTGGCAGCCGCCTGTGCCGTTGATTATCGTGGGCAATATTAATGTCGGCGGCACGGGTAAATCACCTTTGGTGATCTGGTTGGCGGCGCAATTCAAGGCGCTGGGTTACCAGCCTGGCATCGTCAGCCGTGGCCATGGTGGTAATGGCGGCTATCCCCTTGAGGTCAGGCCGAACTCGAACACGGCGGCCACCGGTGACGAGGCGTTAATGCTGTTGCGGCGTACGGGTTGTCCGGTGGTGGTGGATCCCGACAGGGTCAGCGCGGTGCGGCTGCTGCTGGCTGAGCATGCCTGCGATGTGGTGATTGCGGACGACGGCCTGCAGCACTATGCCCTTGGTCGGCATGTTGAAATTGTCGTGATAGATGGCGCTCGCGGCCTGGGCAATGGCCTGTGCCTGCCTGCCGGTCCCTTGCGGGAGCCGCCGGCGCGCCTGCAAGAAGTAGACTTTGTGGTGGTTAACGGCCAGCAGCAGTTATCCCTGCCGGTTGTGAAACCGGTTGATGTCATGCAATTGGTGCCCGACGCGCTTATTCATGTGGAAACCGGCGCAACCCTGGCGCTGAATACCCAACAGCTTGGTCACACCGTCCACGGGGTTGCCGGGATTGGTCATCCAGAGCGCTTTTTTGCGACCTTGAGGCATTTGGGTTTTGAGGTCATCGCCCATGAATTTGCCGACCATCACCGTTTCAGCCTGACGGACCTGATGTTCAACGACAGCTTGCCGGTGATCATGACGGAGAAAGATGCAGTGAAAGTCAGCACCCTCAATCCCGGTCTCCTGCATGCCAATTTCTGGTACCTGCGGGTCGACGCCCAGTTGCCCGATGATTTTATGGCGCGCCTGCTCAGACAGTTGGCGCTGTCCCCTGATGCTGCCCCTGAAAAAGGAGAACAAGATGTCCGTTGATGGCAAATTATTAAGTATCCTGGTCTGCCCCTCGTGCCATGGTGAATTGAAATACAACAAGACGGCGGCAGAGCTTATCTGCTTTGCCGATGGTCTGGCGTTTCCGGTGCGCGACGACATTCCGGTGATGCTGGAGGAAGAAGCCCGACGCCTGGGTGCTGAAGAGAAAGTCGATCGATAATGGCTTTTACCGTGATTATTCCGGCGCGCCTGGGCTCACAACGGCTGCCCGGTAAAGTGCTGCTGGATATTGCCGGCAAACCAATGATCCAGCGAGTCTATGAACAGGCCTGTCTGAGTGCGGCGGCGAGGGTTATTGTGGCCACAGACGATGCACAGGTGGCGACAGTGGTTCGAGCATTTGGCGGGCAGGTGTGCATGACAGCTGCCAGCCACCTCTCCGGTACCGATCGCCTGCAGGAAGTGGCTGTCCGCGAAGGCCTGGCGGCTGATGCGCTGGTGGTGAATGTTCAGGGTGATGAGCCGTTGATGCCGCCTGCCGTTATTAACCAGTTGGCGCAGAATCTTGCCGCCAGCAATCTGCAGGGCAGGCAAGCCAGCATGGCCACTTTGTATGAGGACACCACGGATCTTAGCGACATATTTGATCCCAATGTCGTCAAGGTTGTCACCGATGCCAGCCAGCGCGCCTTGTATTTCAGTCGCGCCCCCATACCCTGGGCCCGTGACGATTTTTCTGCACAGCCGCCGAGGCTGCCTGTTGGTGTGACCTATAAGCGTCACCTTGGCATCTACGGTTATCGAGTGGCGCTGTTACACCGTTTTGTCACCTGGCCGCCGGCGCCGCTGGAACTAATCGAGAAACTTGAGCAACTGCGGGTGCTCTGGCATGGCGAGACAATTCATATTGAGGCAGCCTGCGAACCCATTCCGCCGGGCATTGACACGGCCCAGGACCTGGCCCGGGTTCGCGAGTTGCTTGGCAGGCAAGCCTCCGAAATAAAAAGCTCGAAATAAAAAGCTCGAATTCAAAAATGTGACGCCCGCCCACCATTAATATTGATTTGACTCACAAAAATGCAAATTGCAGCGCGCCATAATCCACTGCTGTTGTTAGTGGTTGGTATGGGCGCTGGTCTATCTGTCTGATATATATCATTTAATGTGTTTATCCTGGGTGCCGCCGTGAGTTGGCATCGATCGTGCTGCTGACTGTTGTGTGCGTAAAGCCAGTCACAGGAGATGACGATGAAGTTAAGGGATATAACGGGCGCAGTATTGGTGTCGCTGCTGTTTGTTGCAGGAGGTGTGGTGATTTTACAGCTGCAACTATTAGAGCCAGTCGTCGCAACCACGTCAGCCAGAAAAGCCGATGCTTCATATATCATCCAGGGTCCCTCGTTTGCGGCTGCCAAGACGGCTGTCACCGCGGTTGGCGGGACGCTGCAACATGAGTTGGGTATTATCAAGGCGGTGTCTGCGGCATTGACCAGCGAACAATATACACAATTGCAACAACGTCCTGGGCTGCGTGTCTATGCCAACGAGATTGCGCGTGTGCAAGGCTGGGGCAGATGGGGTAAGTCTGACACCCACACCTGGCGCCACAAGAGTAAGGCTGAGGCCGGTATGCGTGGGAAACGCTTCTACAGGCATTATGGCCATGTCAATACGGACGACCTGGAGGTTCAGGAATTTGAAGTTACCCAAGCCCTGGATACCCAGTACCCCAGGCAAACAGGTGCCCTCGAGGCCCACATACAGGGTATTACCGGCGCCGGTGTCACGGTCGCCATTCTGGATTCGGGTATTGCCAAGACTAGCTGGCTGGGTGGCGTGCGCCTGAAAGCTGAGTATGATGCGACCTTAGACAGTCTGGATCGAACCAGGGCGGCTGATGAAAACGGCCATGGCTCGCACGTCACCAGCATCATTATCAGCCAGGGCCAAACCGGTCTTGGCGAATACAACAGCATGGCACCGGGTGCTGATTTTGTCAGTGTTAAGGCGTTTGATGAAAATGGGATGGGGACCTATGCTGATGTGATCAATGGCCTCAGCTGGATAATGCACAACCGTGCCCTGTATGACATTCGAGTTGTCAATCTGTCATTTGGTACGCCGCCTACCAGTGCCTATTGGGATGACCCTCTGGCGCAGGCGGTGATGTTGGCCTGGCAGCAAGGTCTGGTGATAGTTGCTTCAGCCGGCAATGCGGGACCAGAGCCCATGACCATTGGCGTGCCAGGTAATGTCCCTTACGTGATTACTGTTGGCGCTATCACTGACAGCTACACGCCCTATGATGACAGTGACGATACCCTGGTATCTTTTTCATCTGCCGGCCCGACCTTTGAGGGTCATATGAAGCCTGATGTCGTCGCCTATGGCGGCCACATGCTGGGGGTCATGTCCAGTGCCGTGACTGTTGCCATCAATCATCCGGAGTTTCAGGCAGAAAACAGCGACAACTATTACCTGATGTCTGGTACTTCCCAGGCAGCAGCAGTAGTCTCGGGCGCCGTTGCCTTGATGTTGCAGGCTGAGCCAAGCTTGACTAACGATGATGTGAAGTGTCGATTGATGTCGACAGCGAAGAGTTCTGCTGGTCACGAACTGTACAACTACACGGTATTTCAGCAAGGGGCAGGGCTGGTCGATGTGCAGAATGCAATTAGAAGCAACATGAAAAACTGTGCTAATTCAGCCTTTGACCTGGCGCTGGATATCTCCGGTGCTAACCATTTTATTGGGCCGGCGCGGCTCAATGAAGCTGGTGAATTTTATGTCGACGGCGTCAACGAGAATATGAAGGGTACAACTTGGGATGGCAGTTACATACACGGCGTTGACTATAAGTGGAATAACGGCTATATGTGGAACAACGGCTATATGTGGAACAACGCCTATATGTGGAACAACGGCTTTATGTGGAATAACGCCTATATGTGGAATAACGCCTATATGTGGAATAACGCCTATATGTGGAATAACAGCTCAGTGGCGGTTGCGGGTATTAACAGCTGGGTGGAGCAGGAATAACCCGGCTATGAATCAGCAGGCTTACAATTGGGAGAATTGTAATGATGGATATGGATGTCCAGAGAATAGATACAGGCAAAGCTGTAGAAAAATACCCCAATGTGATTTCCCTGTCGGCCTACAGGTTGCTGCGCGTCAAGGATGAAAGCCTGCTTGCCGAGGCGTTGCGCAATACCAGCAGGGCAGCGGTACTCACTATTCGCATTAACGGTTACCAGATGTTGTTGCAGACCTTTGCTGGCTGTTCCGGTGAGCAGATTGCTCACCAGGTCGAAAAGCAGCTGCTGACTTCCCTGCGGGAAACGGATTTTGCAGTACATGTCAGTCCGGATGAGTTTGTGGTGCTGATTACTGATATCTCAGAAACCACTGATATTGAAGACGTCGCGACCCGGATTATTCGTGCTTGCTCATACCTTGAAAGCCATGAAGCCCAACCTATTCCCGTGAGCATTGATATTGGTATATCCCACTTTCCTGCCGATGCCAGAAGTGCGGGCGACCTGCTGCGCTTTGCCCATATTGCCCTGCATACGCTCGACACTGGCCGCCATGGCAGTTATCAGGTTTTTTCCCAGGCGTTGCGCACGCGGCATTGTCAGGGCATGACCATGACCGGCGAATTAATTCAGGCCATGCAGGATAATCGCATCGAATTGATGTACCAGCCAATTTACAACATGCGTACTGATTATGTTGTGGGCGTGGAGGCGCTGGTGCGCTTACGAACCACAACTGGTGAGTTGCTTGCCGCCGATGAATTCATCGATGTTGCTGAGCGCTCTGGTCTGATCGTGCCTTTAGGGGAATGGATTATTCGGCAAGCCTGCAGTCAACTCGCAGAGTGGCAGGCAGCAGGAGCCGCCAGCCTGCGTATGTCCATTAATGTTTCGCCGCTGCAATTGCAGGATCCTGGTTTCTGTCGAGTGCTGGAAAAGGCGGTAGCTTCTGCTGACATCAGTTTTGCTGATATCGAGATTGAAATTATTGAGCGCCAGCAGGTTGATGGCAGTATTGATGCGGTACTGGGCAGACTGCGTCAACTGGGTGTAAAAGTCGCGGTTGATGATTTTGGTACTGGCTATTCAAGCCTCGCAAATCTTGCTCGCTATCCCCTTGATGCAGTGAAGATTGACCAGAGTTTTATTCGCGCCATGCTGGATAATGTGGTGGCCAGAAGTATTGTTGCTGCTATCTTTGCTATCGCGACGGAACTTAACCTGAAGGTCATCGCCGAAGGTGTAGAAACCGTGGCACAGGAAAATCATCTTCGTCAACTTGGCTGTCTGCTGGCACAGGGTTTTGTTTATGCCAGGCCGCTGAGTGCCACTGTGCTCAGCCATTTGTTCAGCCAGACCAGCGGCAATATTTGTCGCCGCAGTATCAGGGCGTTGTGATAAGACCCAGATCAGGCAATCCGGAACCCATTTGTGATAAAAATCCCGCCGTTCACGGTATTCAGCGACCTGCTGCCGGATCTGTGCGCTACATTGCCCCAAGTGGATAAGCCTCGAAGGGCGAGGTTGTCGACAAAGCATAAATGCACTTGAGGCCAGTGATTAATTGTCGTTGATGATGAATGTCGTTGATGATGAGTGTCGTGCAAGGATTGCGCGGCGCATTGGCTAAATGAATGTAGAGCTGCACATTTGCACCCGGTTGGCGCGTCTTTGACTGGGTGTTTTCTGCTCAGGGACGCCATGATTAATTCTGATTTTATTGATGACTATTTAGGTAGTGTCAGTCGTCTGAGTGAGGTTGTGGGCGCCAATCTGTGTATTGCCACAGCGGGTGCTGAAGTGCTCTGCCAGCGCCCTGGCGGATTGCCGGTCGCTGAACTGGCAGACGCAGGTACAGCCCGCAGTGCCGCGGCGGCAATGGCGCTGCACGACTCGCCACGAGATCGTGCTGACAGCCCTGCCTGCGTGATTCGGCCAGGTGCAGATCCGCACACCTTGTTAATCCTCATATCCACAGCATCCGCCAAACACCTGCCAAGTCGAAGTAGCCGGGAGCGTCGCAGCTACGCCGGCAACGATTTATTGTCCAGTGATGCCTGGCTGCTGCTGGGGTTACGCTTTGGCGACACCAGGGCTTTACCGGTATTCGACCTGCGGCGCGCACTGCAGCCGCAGTGCCCTGTGGACTGGCTGCTGAACTTTATTGTCTCAGCGGGTCTCGCCGTGGTCGCCAGCTGGGAAATGTCCAGGGCTTTACACCACACCATCAGCAACTTACCCGGGCGTGTGGAGTTTGAGCAGAGCCTCGTGCGTCTGGCCGAAAAATTCAAGCAGCGCCATGAACCCTTGAGTCTGATATTTATCAACCCGGACCATTTTGAGCAGATTAACCATCGTTTTGGCCGCCCTGAAGGTGATGGCGCTATTCGTGAGATCGCCAGTTTGCTGCGCGCCGTGCTGCGAGAATCTGATCTGTTGTTTCATTACAGCGGCGCAATTTTTGCCATTGCCCTGCCTGCCACAGATACCGCAGGTGCTCGGTCCATAGCAGAGAAAATCCGTGCCAGGTTCGCTGCCAGTTATTTTGTTAACGGGGTACTGCGTATGACCATCAGCATCGGCGGCAGCACTAACGATGCTGATGGCCAAGCGCCCCTGGACGCTGCCGAACTTGTTCGGCGCGCGGACAGCGCCCTGAATATCGCCAAGCTGGGAGGCGGCGCGATAATCGAGTTCTGGCATGCCGACGGACGAGTGCCTTTGATCGCTACCAGAGGCACAGGTAATGTGTTGTTTACTGCCGATGCCATCAAAGACTACCGCAACATGGGTATGCTTTGGGACTTGATGTCGGCGCTGACCGTGGAGCGCGAAGTGGCTGCCATTGGCCGGGCCGTCACCGGCCGGGTTGCCCAGGGTTTCAAGTCAGCGACGGTTGCCCTGTATTCTTTTGATCCAGACGCCAGTGCTGAGGGGCGGGCTGGGAGTGATCGGCCGACGCTTGTGGCAGCAAGCGAGTGGCAAGCCGCCACGGAGAACGTCAGTGCCCTGTTGGCGCCACCTGATATGGCCGACATTGGTGCTCTGATGCAGCAGGCGATTGGCCTGCGTGATGTCGCCAGTGTCAGCAGCGCTGACCAGATCTGTCGCTGCGTGGTGCCGCTGATCGTCAGAGAGATGATGCTTGGCTGCCTGTATATCGATTCTGGTACCAGTCAGGAGCTGGATAAAAAAGATCTGGTTTTTCTTCGAGCGCTGATGAGCCAGATAGCCGTTTCGTTGGACCGCGCGGACTTGCTGGAAAAGTGGTTGGCAAAAACCGCCCGCGAGCGCAAGCAGTTGCGTGTCGAGGTGCGTGAGCTGCGTCGGGCTGTCGGGCAAAGCAAATTGATCTACCAGTCAGAGGAAATGCAGCGAGTCATGCAGACCGTACAGAAAATTGCCGGTACGGATGCCACGGTGCTGATTACCGGTGAGAGCGGGACGGGCAAGGAAATACTTGGCCATGCGGTGCACGATCTCAGCGGCCGCTTTGACAAACCGTTTATCACCGTAGACTGCGGTGCTATCTCACCCAACCTGATTGAGGCAGAATTGTTTGGTCGGGTCAAAGGCGCCTTTACGGGTGCTGATTCTGCTACCAGCGGCTATATTCGTCAGGCGCACGGCGGCACCTTGTTTCTGGACGAAATAGGCGAGTTGCCCATTGATGTTCAGGCCCGCTTGCTGCGTTTTGTGCAGGAAAAAACTGTGACTGCTGTGGGTGCTTCCGTTAGCCAGCAACTTGATGTTCGCATCATTGCCGCCACCAACAGAGACCTGCTGGAGGAAGTTCGTACCGGGGGGTTTCGCAGTGATCTTTTTTACCGCCTGCAGGTGATGACCCTGACGCCGCCGCCGTTGCGCTCCCATGCCGCCGATGTGTTGCCGTTGGCCTATCACTTCCTGGAGAAGTTTTGCCTGCAGTACCAGAAGCGTGGTTTGTACCTCAGCAGTGAGGCGAAGGTTGCGCTGCAGGGCTATGACTGGCCGGGTAATGTCCGCGAACTGCAACATACCATGCTGCGTGCTGTCCTGCTGGCAGATTCACCGACCATTGGTACTGCCGAGTTGAATCTGCCGCAGGCCCGGCGGACGCCTGATTTAATAGCTGATGCGACATGGTCAGCGGCAGATTGCAAGGATGTCACAGGCGACCAGACGAGGCCGGATCTATGGCAGTCACTGGGTCGTGTTCTCAGTCATGAAGTCAATGCCATGCTGGGCCAACAGCCCCCCGTAGGCCGCTGGTTGACAGAAGAGTTCCTGCTGGCGGCAAACACGCAGGCGGCCGGTGTCATTCGCCAGGCTGCTGAGCTGCTGGGTCAGGCAGAGTCTACTTTCAGGCGGCAACTGGTTAAGGCGCAACGCCTCAGGCGACTTGGTGGAGGGCCGAAAAATCCCGGCTGGGAGAACGTCGCGAAGATCGTTTTGCAGCTGGTGCAGGTAAGAACCCATGGTGGCGAGGGTGATACCGGTAACCTGGTACTTCGCAGCAGGGAAATATTGTTGGCAGTGGTCTCTGCAGCCACAGAGGGACGTCTCAGCTGTGGCGCAGCGCTAATGGATGTAAGTACGCCGACTTACAAGAATTGGTTGAGCCAATGACCTATCGGTTGTCGGAACTTGGCTAAACCTTGTTAAATTCTGCTGCCGGTGCTACGGCAGCTGATAATAGTTTGAGACTCGACGCACAGGGATAAGCCGTGAAATTTGCTGTTGCTCGGTTAATGTTGATTACTCTTTGCCTGCTGCTGAGTCATACGACTCAAGCAGCGCGCAATATTGCTTTTCAGCACCTGACTACGCAAGACGGTCTGTCTCATTCCGGCATCACGGATATCGTCCAGGATAAATTCGGGTTCATGTGGATTTCGACACAGGAAGGACTGAATCGCTATGATGGCTACGAAGTCGTTTCCTATGAGCATGACTACCGCGAAGCCCGGTCGTTGTCTGATGACTGGGTTTGGTCTTTGTGTATTGATGACAACAATAATGTCTGGGTTGGCACAAATAATGGCGGCCTCGACTATTTTGATCGCGCCACTAACAGTTTTTATAACTGGCAGCATGATCCCCAGGATCCCGCCAGCCTGTCGAGTAATGATGTCCGTGTCGTGTTTTTGGACAGTCGCAAGCGCCTTTGGGTTGGTACTCGGGGTGGTGGCCTGAACCTGAAGCGCAAAGATGGTCTGGGTTTTGACAAGTACCCGTTAAACGACCGGCAGGGTGCAGCAGTAACGGACTCTATTACCGAAATTTTTGAGGATGACGCTGGCCGAATCTGGATTGGCACCGAAAATGGGCTGGCACTTATTGACCCGGTGTCTAAGCACCTGACGCTGTATCAACACGATGCGGCCAATCCGAACTCCCTGAGTGATAGTCATGTTCGAGTGATAGTCAGTCACAGGGATGAGTTATGGGTTGGTACTCAGAACGGTGGCCTGAATCGTTTTAATCCTGCTACAGGCGTGTTTCACCGTTACCCCGTGGATGTCGGCAATTCAGCGGCGCTGCAGAGCGGCCTGGTGCGTGACATTCTGGTGGACCACAATGGCACCGTCTGGGTTGGCACTGATAAAGGCCTCAGTGAGTGGCGCTCGAAGCAGGATGACTTTATTACCTATGAACATGATGCAGAAGACGCCGGCAGTCTCAGCGGTAACCGTGTTGAAAATTTGTACGAGGATGCATCTGGTGTGCTGTGGGTTGGCACTTATGAAGGCATCAGCCGCTGGAATTACCTGAGCGACGCTTTTACCTACTACACCCATAAGGATGGCCAGCTCAGTAATGATATTGTTGTGAGCCTGGCTCAGGCCCCCTCAGGCACCCTGTGGGTAGGTACCTATGGCACTGGCATTAATCGCCTCGAACCGACGGCAAAAGATGGTTTTGTGCGACGGCAATTTGACCTGCAGTTGCCGGACCAGCGGATTATGGCACTTTGGGCGGAAGATGATGACAACCTGTGGTTCGGCACTCGTACAGGTGGGTTGTGTCATCTTCAGCTCACCAGCATGGACAAGGTCTGTCTGGTTCATGATGACGCTGATGTCAACTCTTTGAGTGCCAATGGTGTGACCTCAATCCTTGGTGAAGACGACTCCATTTGGGTAGGCACCTACGGCGGTGGCCTGAATCGTATCGACAGGTCGACAGGCAGGGTCAGTCACTTTCGCCACGATGATAATGACGACCGCTCCCTGGGCTCAGACCGGGTCCTGGCGATTTACCGCGACTCTCAGGGTTTTCTCTGGGTGGGTGCTGAGGGTGGTGGGTTGAACCTGTTTCGGGAAAAGGACAAGACCTTTGAGCGTTATCAGTCCAGCGATAATGACAGTTATTCCATCAGTAACGACACCGCCTGGGAGATATTTGAGAGTCGTGACGGGACGCTCTGGGTCGGTACCCTAAACGGGGGTGTGAACGCCTGGACACTGGCTGACCGCCTCGCCGGCAAGGTCAGGTTTCAGCACTTCGATCGGGTCACCGGCCTGCAGAGTAATACCATTTACGGGATTCTGGAGGACGAAAAGGGATTTATCTGGTTGAGTGGTAACCGCGGCCTGGCGCAGTTGAATCCGCAGACTCTGGATGTGGTGGTGTATGACCAGCGCACTGGTACCCGCGGCAACGAATTTAATTTTGGCGCCAGGCTCAAGGGCCTGGATGGCCAGCTGCTGTTTGGTGGTGCGGCCGGTTTACTCAGCTTTGAACCCGCCGCCATCCAAACCAATAAAAATGTCCCAGCCGTGGTGATTAACGGTGTCAGCAGTCTCAACGAGACAGTCTTTGCCCACAGCGACCAGAACCAACCGTCCAGTATCAGATTGGGTTACACAGAACGGATGATCACCTTTGAGTTTGCGGCGCTTGATTATGCCTCGCCAGATAAAAATCTGTATGAATACCAGTTGGTCGGTTTTGATGAAGGATGGTTGAAGGCTGAGGGTTTCAGGCGTGCGACCTATACCAGTCTGCCGGCTGGCAATTACACCTTCAGAGTCAAGGCGGCCAATAACGATCAGGTGTGGAATGTCAAAGGTGCTGCGATTGATCTGTTAGTGGTTCCGCCACCGTGGTTGAGCTGGTGGGCCTACCTTGGCTATGCCTTGCTGCTATTCGGATCCATCGCCAGCTATCTGTTGCTGCAGCGGCGCAAGCTTGTGGTAGCCAGGCAACAGCACCTTATTCTTGAGGGGCTGGTACGGCAACGGACCTCGGAGCTGGCGGAGCAGAACGGTAAGCTGGAAACTGTGAACGAGCAGCTCCGCAAAGCCAGCATGAGTGATGCGTTGACTGGCTTGCACAACCGCCGCTATCTCTACGACTATATGGAAAACCAGGTCGCCATCATGCAGCGTTCTATGGCGGGCCTTGAAGAAGGTGAGGTGGCGCACGAAAGCATCGCACAGGGCTCGACGGTGTTTTTTATGATGATTGATCTGGATGGCTTCAAAAGCATTAACGACAGTTTTGGCCATCCCGCGGGTGACCAGGCGCTGATTCAAGTGTGCGATATCCTGCTGAAGCACACGCGTGATTCCGACACCCTGATACGCTGGGGCGGCGATGAATTCCTCATAGTCGGCCGCGGACATGGTTTGCAGGGTCCCAACCAATTGGCAGAGCGAATCCGTCGTGGCCTGCTGGAGCATACCTTTGTGGTGGCTAATGGCGCCAAGGGCTTGATGACAGGTTCCATTGGTTTTGCGCCTTATCCTTTTAACAGCTGGCATCCCAGCCGCTTCAATTGGGAGCAGGTTCTTGCCATCGCCGACCAGGCGGCGTATGTTGCGAAGACCAATGGCAAGAACGCCTGGCTGGGTGTTGAGGGCACGGCAGACTTCAGCTGTGCTGATTACAATATTATTGGCGACAAGCTGCAGACGCTGGTAGAACAGGAGCGGGTGCAGGTCCTGACATCAATTACCCGGCCTGTGCAATACTGATTAAAGGGAGTGATATTGATGCACCACTATGTTCTCGTGGTCAAGGAGGACTGTGAAACCTGCCGTATGCTTCAACCTGTGGCGGCCTCGTTGGCTGCAACCGCTGACATCCGCATTGTGTCTCAGGATAACCCGAATTTCCCCGCCGGCCTGCCAGCCGGAACCTGCATCGAGGATGACAGTGCTCTTGAGCAGTCCTTTGCGCTGAAGGTAGAAATTGTTCCCAGCCTTATCTGTTACACCGATGGTCTTGAGGTCAGTCGACTTGAGGGCTGGCAGCGTGCCGAGTGGGAGTCAACCACCGGGCTGACTTTTGCTGCTGCCTTGCCGGCCTTTCGACCGGGTTGTGGGTCCAAGTCAATGGACCCCGGAATGCCGGAGAAATTGGCGGTAAAATACGGCGGTGCCCAACTCAAAGCCCGGCGGCTGGATATTGCCGAGGGTGAGGATGAGGTAGAAGCGTGTTATGACCGTGGCTGGAGTGATGGTTTGCCACTGGTGCCACCGACTGAGATTCGCGTTGTCCGTATGCTCCAGGGTACTCGGCGGTCACCTGCTGAGGTGGTGGGCGAGGTGCCTCCGGATTATGTGCCCTGCACCATTGAGAAAATTGCCATCAATGCGGTGATGGCCGGCTGCAAGCCGGAATATCTGCCGGTGGTGATCGCCGCAGTGGAAGCGGCACTGATGGATGAGTTCTGTATGCATGGCCTGCTTGCCACCACCTATTTTTCCGGGCCCATGGTGCTCGTCAATGGGCCCCTGAGTCGAGCTATCGGCATGAACTCGCGGGGTAATGCCCTGGGCCAGGGGAACCGCGCCAATGCCACCATCGGCCGCGCCCTGCAATTGATTATCCGCAATGTTGGCGGCGGCCGTCCCGGTGGCGTGGACCGGGCGGCGTTGGGTAATCCGGGTAAATATACTTTTTGTTTTGCCGAAGATGAGACTGGCTCCTGCTGGGAGTCTTATGCCGAAGAGCGGGGTTTCAGCCCGCAGGTGTCGACTGTCAGCCTGTTTGCCGCTGATGGTGTCCAGGGTATCGTTGACCAGAAGTCGCGGACACCCGAGTCCCTGAGTCGCTCATTTGCCGCCGGCCTGAAGGTTGTCTCTCATCCCAAGATGGTGATGGCAGCAGATGCGTTTTTGGTGGTATCACCAGAACACGAGCGGGTGTTCCGGGATGCCGGCTGGTCCAAAACCCGTCTCAAAGAAGAGCTGAACAGTCTGTTGCAGATGCCTGGCAGCGAGATTATTGTTGGCGCTGACGGTATTGCCGAGGGTGTACCAGAAAAACTCAAAGATGCCATACTGCCCAAGTTTCGTGAAGGTGGGCTGAATATTGTTCGAGCTGGCGGCAGCGCAGGTTTGTTTTCGGCCATTATTGCTGGCTGGGGTGCCAGCGGCAAAATTGGCAGTGTGCCAGTGACGCGCGAAATAGTGATCTGAGGGTGCCGGTGTTGTCAGCGGCGCCGTCAATAGAATTTTAAATGACAATTTGAACGACAAATTGAATGAGCAGGAGAACAGCATGACGCGTTTTATGGATCCAACGGCAGAACTTGCGCCCGAAGCCAGAATACCGCTGCCGAAAGCGGCCAGCCTTGCCGGCCTGAGGGTGGGCCTGCTGGATATTTCTAAGCCACGGGGCAACATCTTTATCGATCGCCTCGCCGAACTGCTCACCGAAGCGGGTGCCAGCCCGCAGCGTTATGCCAAACCCACATTTACGCGCATTGCGCCCGTAGAACTGAAACAGCAGATCGCCACCGAGTGTGATGTGGTGATTGAAGCCTTGGCTGACTGAGGTTCATGCACGTCGTGCAGTTTGCATGACATTATGGATCTGGACCGAAGAGGAATACCCGGAGGTTTTATCGCCTCAGAGGAATTCCGAGAAGCCGCCACAGCCCAGGCTAAGTCACTGGGTTTTGATGCGTCGCGGGTGTTTGTTGGCCATCCGATCCAGGATCGGACCGACGCTGAAATGCGCACCCTGGCCGAGGCAGCCTATTTGCAGGTTGTGGCTCTGGTGGTGACTGAAGCCGTGCTTTGACTGTAAGTTGGAGTAATTATTTGAGTGACTGGCGTAACGATCAGCTTCGAGGCACTCCCAAGGCTGCTTCTTGAGTTTTGATATCCAGCATCAGGTATCTCTGGCAACCCGTAATTCACTGGGGGTGGAGGCGTGGGCCGAATATCTGGTGGACGTCAGCCATGAGGCGCAGGTCATTGAGGCGCTGGAATATGCGAGGCTAAAGCGCTGGCCGGTGACCATACTCGGAGGTGGCAGCAACAGTGTCTTTGCCCGCGATCTGGCCGGACTCGTGATCTGCCAGCGCTCCCGTGGTGTCGCGGTTGACGGCAACCGCGTGACCGTCGCCGCTGGTGAGTCCTGGCATGAACTGGTGCTGAGAACCCTGGCGCTGGGTTTGTCCGGTCTGGAAAACCTGACACTGATTCCGGGCCAGGTAGGGGCTGCACCAATTCAGAATATTGGGGCCTACGGAGTGGAGTTGGCATCGTTGCTGGAGTCTGTCAGGGCTATCGACATCAGCAGCGGAGCAGCCTTCACTTTGTCCTGCAGTGATTGCCGTTTTGGGTACCGCGACAGTATTTTTAAACACGCGCTGCAGCAACAAGCAGTGATTACCGCCGTTACTCTTAACCTGCATACCGCATTTGTGCCCCAACTCGACTTCGTCGACCTGCAGCGCTGGCGTGCCAGCCAAAATGCCGCGGACGTGACAGCAATAGCCGTGAGCCAGGCGGTGGCGGCTATTCGCCGCAAGAAACTGCCGGACCCTGGGGTTCGGGGTAATGTCGGCAGTTTTTTTAAGAATCCAGCCGTTGCATTCGCCCGCGTGGCTGAACTACACAGCGACTTTCCCGAGATGCCGGCGCGGCAGCAAGCTGATGGCCTGTGGAAGTTATCGGCGGCCTGGCTTATCGAGCAGGCAGGTATGAAGGGTGTAGCGGAAGGTCGTGCGCAGGTCTCGACCCAGCATTGTCTGGTACTGGAAAACACAGGAGGCTGTAGTGGCGCCGAGGTGTTGCAGCTGGCTGCACGAGTGGCGCAGGCAGTGACCGAGCGGTTTGGCCTGCAGCTGGAGATCGAGCCGGTTGTGTATACCTGAACGGGGTTGCCAGGCACTAAGACCGGCGTTTTACCAATGACCCGCAGGGATCAAAGGTAAAACGCCACCGCAGTAGACCAATCTTAAGTCCAGCAGACTCCTGAACTACTCTGTTGCGGTCACCTGGCGCCTGGCTCTTGGGTCGTTGCCGGCGCGGCCACGTTGGCTCGGATGGCTGGCGTCAAGGGCTCGTGGTTGAGCGGCCAGAACGGCTGCCGGTGCAGCGTCTGGTACGGCACTTAAAACCGGGCCAGTGATTGCCGCGCCTGGATTCTCTCGAGGGTCATTAGCGGCGCGGCCCCAGGCCGAAGGATGACGCTGCGCAACTGTCTCTGCAGCTGTTTGGCTGCGGCGTGGCGCTTTTGGCGCCGCGTCGACAACAGGTGCTTCGACAACAGGTGCTTCGACAACTGCAGCGTCGACAACAGGAGCTTCTGCAACAGGAGCTTCCGCGGGTACGTCTTTCTCTGCAACTGCCTCTGCAACTGCAGCGACAGGCGCAGGCGCAGATTCAGGTTCGGGACTGATTTCTGGGGTTGGTACCAGTTCGAGCTGCTCAGGGATATCAGCTGGGATTGCCTTTGGGGCAACCGCTGGTACTGATGCCTCTTCGGCAAAAGGTTCAGCAACGGCTGCTGCGGCGACTGTTACTTCGGCAACTATTACTTCGGCGACGGCTACTTCGGC
>JANQYP010000055.1:39061-69901 GCA_030728785.1 Pseudomonadales bacterium | reverse complement strand
ACCTTCGACCAATGGATTATGAGTCCAGTGCTCTAACCAACTGAGCTACAGGCCCTTTCCACGCATGTGCAGTACAAAAGTCGCTGCCGGTTTCGCGGAAGGGGCAATTCTAACAGAATAGCGGCTTAAATCTAGCATTCGAATGCCCACCTGCAGCCTGGTCAGCAGTTCGCGTTGCACTCGGCCAGCACCAATAAAAAAACCCGCACTTGGCGGGCCTGTTCTTCGCAGCCGCAGCCCTGGACAGTCTCAGGAATGCTCGTCCAGAAAACTTCGCAGGTGCTCCGAGCGGCTTGGGTGGCGCAATTTTCGCAGCGCCTTGGCTTCTATCTGGCGAATTCGCTCACGAGTGACGTCAAACTGTTTCCCCACTTCCTCCAGGGTATGGTCAGTATTCATATCAATACCAAACCGCATCCGCAGGACCTTGGCTTCGCGGGCCGTCAGGCCAGACAAGACGCCGCGCGTGGCTTCCCTGAGGCCTTCACTGGTGGCCGTCTCCATCGGCGAACCCACCGAGGCGCCCTCCCCCAGATTGCTGTCAGAGTCGAGGAAGTCGCCCAGATGGGAGTCTTCGTCGTCGCCAATGGGCGTCTCCATGGAGATGGGTTCCTTGGCTATCTTCAGGACCCTGAGGACTTTTTCTTCAGGCATCTCCATACGCACGCCCAGCTCTTCAGGTGTCGGCTCGCGGCCCATTTCCTGAAGCATCTGGCGGGAAATCCGCGACAGCTTGTTGATGGTCTCAATCATGTGTACCGGAATACGGATAGTCCTGGCCTGGTCGGCTATTGAGCGCGTAATTGCCTGACGAATCCACCAGGTTGCATAGGTAGAAAACTTGTAGCCACGACGATACTCAAACTTATCCACGGCTTTCATCAGGCCGATGTTACCCTCCTGAATCAGGTCGAGAAATTGCAGGCCACGGTTGGTGTACTTTTTGGCAATAGAGATCACCAGCCGCAGGTTGGCTTCAACCATGTCTTTTTTGGCCCGGCGGGCCTTAGCCTCACCGATGGACATGCGACGGTTAATGTCTTTGATTTCAGTCAGGGACAGGCCGGTAGACTCGCTGACCTGGCGAATACGTTTTTGCGCTCTGGTAATTTCCTCGGCGAACTCTGCCAGCCCGGTGTGCCCTTCTTTAATCTGGCGTTGCACCCAGCCGGGATCAACTTCGTTGCTGCTGAATTGTTCGAGAAAAGCTTTACGTGGCATTTTGCCGCGTCGCACACTGGTGTTCATGATGTGGCGTTCCTGCCTTCGCACCTGGCTGTGGGCGGCTCGGGCCAACTCCACAACACCATCAAAATATTTGGGGACCAGTTTGAAAAACTGGAAACGTTCACCCAGCAGCGCCAACTCTTTCACGGCAGCGACGCTGTCGCGGCCTTCTTTTTTGATGACCCGTTCGGTCTTTTTCAACTGCTTGCGCAGAGCCTCAAAACGCTCGGCAGCCAGGACCGGATCGGGGCCTTTTTCTTCCTCTTCTTCGCCACCCACATCGTCTTTGACTTCACCCGGCACAACCTGGGCGGCAGGCGCAACAAACTCCGCAGGATCGAGAAAACCTACCAGCATATCTGCCAGCTTGCCTTCGTCTGTCTGGGACTGATCGTAGGCAGCAAGAATCTGCTCGACGGACCCAGGGAAATAGGCTGTGGCGTGCAATATGTCGCGCAGACCTTCTTCGATGCGCTTGGCTATGAAGATTTCTCCCTCACGGGTGAGCAATTCCACCGTGCCCATCTCGCGCATGTACATACGTACGGGGTCAGTGGTTCGTCCACCCTCGTTTTCTACCGCAACCAGCACCGCCGCAGCCTCTTCAGCGGCTAGGTCATCGGTGGAATCACCTTCCTGCATTAGATCATCGGCTTCAGGGGCAGTCTCGTAAACGGCAATGCCCATATCGTTGATCATACCGATGATGTCTTCGATCTGTTCCGGGTCTGATATATCGTCAGGCAAGTGATCATTAACATCGGAATAGGTCAGGTAACCCTGTTCACGCCCACGACTGATCAGATCTTTGAGCCTAGACTGTTGCTGCTGTAGTCCACTTGTCATATATCGCCTTTGATGCAAATGTCAAAAACCCGGCCGAAGATTATAACCACCACCTGCCAATCATTCCACTTCAAGTTACGAGGGCATTCCCCATGAGTTACCCTGATCACTGCCGCTGCTGACCAGCCTTCACCAGTTTGCGCAACATTTCGCGTTCCGCCTCGCTCATGTCGCTGAACGGCTTGGCCAGCAAATCTGTACGCAACTGCCGAGCGGAGTGGGTCTCAACCAGTTGCAGGAGTTTATTCACGACGCCAGTGAATTCCTCCGGCAACTCACTGACATCCAGCAACTGCTCCTGCTCCACCAGGGCCCGCAGATATTCAAACTCCGGGCGCTCCTGCCAACTGGCCAGGAGCATGAGTGGCGAGGTAATTTCTCGGGCCAGCACGGCGTGAATCAACTCCAGCAACAGGCTGCAACCCGGACCGGCCTCGAGCTTGCTGTAAGTGTATTCATCAAATTGCTGGCTCAACTCAGGCTGGCGCAACAACATGGCAATGGCCGCATCCACCAGCCGGGCAAAGTCGTTGTGGTCTTGTCGTCTTGCTGGTCGCTGGCTGGTCGGTTTATGACTGGAGACGCCGTTGTGACTGCCCGTATATGCCTGCTGGTAACCCGCTTGATAACCATCCGGGGCATCATCCTGATCGTCACCCCGATGATCATAACCGGCGTAGTCCAGGGACTGCCCGGCCCAGGGCGGATCCACTGTTTTGCCTGGTTTTGCCGGCGGCGCCCGGCGTGTCGGCGGTGACGCTGAGGCGGCCACCAGCTTGTCTGCGGCAAGTCCCGTGAGGGTCGACAACTGGCCAATCATTAACTGCTTGAAGACTCCATCGGGAATCTCCTGAATCATCGGCATGGCCAGGTTACTCAGGTGCGCCTTACCATCCAGCGTATTGACATCAACCTCGGCAGCCAGCTTGTTGAAGAAGAACTCCGACAGTGGCAGCGCCTGATCCAGCCGCCACTCAAACTTGTCCTTGCCTTCCTTGCGCACCAGCGAGTCCGGATCCTCACCATCCGGCAGAAACAGGAACCGCGCGCTGCGGCCGTCTTTCATCAGCGGCAAGGCCACGGTCAAGGCTTTCCAGGCGGCGCTGCGACCGGCATTATCACCGTCGAAGCAGAACACCAGCCTGGAAACCAGCCGATAGAGTCGCTCAAGATGCTCGCTGCTGGTTGCCGTACCAAGGGTTGCCACAGCATAGTTAATATCATTCTGCGCCAGCGCCACCACATCCATATAACCCTCAACGACCAGCACCTGGGTCAGCTTTCTGGTGCGTTTGCGGGCCTCATACAGGCCATAAAGTTCGCGGCCCTTGTGAAACACTGGCGTCTCGGGCGAGTTCAGGTATTTGGGCACGCCGGTACCAAGGATACGGCCACCAAACGCAATGACCCGGCCGCGAATATCACGAATCGGGAACATGATGCGATCACGAAAGCGATCGTAGGTCTTGTCTTCATCTTTGTTGTTCACCACCATGCCCGACTCAATCAGCAGGTCATGCTCCAGATTGGTCTTGGCCTGGTCTTTGTAGAGGTTATCCCAGCCGGGTGGCGCGTAACCGAGACCGAAGTCCCGTGCAATTTCACCACTCACACCGCGCCCCTGCAGATACTCCACAGCCTGAGTTTTGTGGCTGTGTTGTTTCAGCTGGCGCTGATAAAAAACCGCAGCCTGGTCGAGAATGTGATAGATAGATTTGCGTCGCTCGTGACGCTCCGGCGTGCCCGCGGCGACACTCTGGGGAACCTGCAAGCCGGCGCTGGCAGCCAGTGTTTCCACTGCCGCGACAAAGTCGAGACGATCGAACTCCATCAGAAACTTGAGGGCGCTGCCCGACGCCTGGCAGCCAAAACAGTAATAGAACTGCTTATCCTGGTTGACGCTGAATGAGGGGGATTTTTCGTTATGAAAAGGACAAAGGCCGGTGAAGTTCTGACCGGTTTTCTTCAGCACGACCCGCGACTGGATCACCTCAACGATGTCAGTTCGAGCCAGTACTTCATCAATAAATTCGGGCGCTATCACGGCTGGGCCATAGTTCGGCTGGCGAGGGAGGGCTACGTTATCAGGAAGTGTCTGACTCAGGAAGTGCTTATGTCACCTGCCCACCTGGGTGGAACAGCATCAGGCTCGCGTCAGGCGACTTTTAACCAGGGCACTGACTTTACCCACATCAGCCCGACCCTGAATCTGGGGTCGCAGCAGCGCCATCACCTGCCCCATGGCCTGCATGGATGTAGCGCCGGCATCTTCTATGGCCCGGGTGACCAACTCTGCGACGGCCGCTTCGTCAAGGGCTGCCGGCAGGAACTCTTTAATCAGGGCAATCTCAAAGGCTTCTTGATCGGCCAGATCAACGCGTCCGGCAGCTTGATACTGCGCCAGGGAATCGTTCCGCTGTTTGGTCATCTTGTCGAGAATGGCCAGCACACGCTCATCGTCAAGTGTGATGCGCTCATCCACTTCAATCCGTTTGAACTCTGCCATCAGCAAACGCAACACACCCAGACGCTGCTTCGCTCGCGCGCGCATGGCATCTTTCACGGCGGCGTCAACGCGCAGCTTGATATCTGACGTTTTGCTTGCAGAATCTGGCATGAGGCACTCTCGGTGAACTCTCTGTACTGTCTGTACTGTCTGTACTGTCAAAGAATTCTCAATGAATTCTGGCTAAACCGCTACGGACACTGGAACAAAACAGCTTTGTTATGGACGATGCCAGAGGACATGACATGGGCAATAACAAAGATGTCAAACAGGCCTGGACTGGTTCAACCCCGAAAAAACAGACACAACAACTTTCAAAAAGTTGTTAGTAGAGGCGTTCCATTCTGCGTGATTCACGCTGCACTTTCTTAGCGTGACGCTTCACCGCGGCAGCAGCTTTACGCTTGCGTACGGCAGTGGGCTTCTCGTAGAACTCACGTCGTCGAACTTCAGCCAGAACACCGGCCTTCTCACAGGATCGTTTAAAACGACGCAGGGCCACATCAAATGGCTCGTTCTCTTTTACTTTAACGTTTGGCATGCAGAAATTTTCACTCCTCTTCGCAGGGCGTGCATTCTAGCTGCATCCCGACTCAAAAGCAAAAGCCCAAAAGCGCTTTTTCAACTATTTCTTCCAGCGCTTGCCTGCAGCCTGCGGGTGACTTTTTTATCTGCCTTTTACCATGATTTATCCCCAGAAAATCAGTAACATACCGACCCAACTGAGCCATATGAAAACCACTTAACCATGCGTGTTTTAGGGATCGAAACCTCCTGCGATGAGACTGGCGTTGCTGTTTACGACGACCAACAGGGCCTGATGGCCGACCTTTTATACAGCCAGACACACCTGCATGCCGAATATGGCGGTGTGGTGCCGGAACTGGCATCCCGCGACCATATCCGCAAAACCCTGCCGATGATAGATGAGGCGCTGGCACAGAGTCATTCCGGCCGCGCAGACATTGACGCCATCGCCTATACCGCCGGCCCTGGTCTGGTGGGCGCACTGCTGGTGGGCGCCAGCATTGCTAAATCACTGGCCTTTGCCTGGCAGATACCAGCCATCGGCGTCCACCATATGGAAGGCCATCTGCTGGCGCCGATGCTCGGCAAAGAGCGTCCCGACTACCCTTTTCTGGCACTGCTGGTATCCGGCGGGCATACCCAATTGATGCACTGCCAGGGTCTTGGCCAGTACGAGTTACTTGGCGAATCTCTGGACGATGCGGCTGGTGAAGCTTTTGACAAGGTCGCCAAAATGCTCGGCCTGGCTTATCCTGGCGGCCCTGCCATTGAGGCCCTGGCCCGATTGGGTCAAGCCGACCGCTTTCGTTTTCCGCGTCCCATGACCGACAGGCCAGGGTTGGATTTTAGCTTCAGCGGCCTGAAAACCTTCACGATGAATACCCTGAAGAATATTGCCGCACCCAGCGACCAGGACAAGGCGGATATTGCCCTGGCCTTCCAGACGGCGGTAACCGATACCATTCGTATCAAGTGTCGCCGTGCGGCGGAGCAGACCGGCCTGAACCAGATGGTGATAGCCGGTGGCGTCAGCGCCAACCAGGCATTACGCCAGACCTTACAGCTAATGACTCGCGAAACCGGCTGCCAGGTATTTTACCCGGCGCTGAAATTGTGCACCGACAATGGCGCCATGATCGCCTATGCCGGCCTCCAACACCTGCTCAAGGGTTATGGGGAAAGCCTCGAAATTGTCGTCAGGCCACGCTGGCCCATGACCGAGTTGGGCTAGACCATGGATATTGTTTATATCACCGGCCTGCGTATCGATACTGTTATTGGTGTCTACGACTGGGAAAGAACCATCCTGCAGACTCTGGTGATTGATGTGCAGATGGTCACTGACACGCGCCCGGCAGCCCGAAAGGATGACCTCAACCAGACACTCGACTATGGCGCCGTTGCCGCTCGCGTCACGGCGCTGGTCAGCGCCAGCCGCTTTGCCCTCCTTGAAGCCCTGGCAGAAACCATCGCAACAACGTTGCTGACTGAATTCCCCATTGCCAGCCTGACATTAAAAGTCGGTAAGCCAGGGGCGGTAGCCAATGCTGAAGATGTCGGCGTGATCATCAATCGTTGCCGGGAGGGCGCTTGTGGCAGCGCATAGGGCCTACCTGGGCCTTGGCAGCAATATTCGCCCTGAGCATTTTATTCCTGTTGGCCTCGACGCGCTGTGGCGACAATTTGGTGAACTAACCATCTCCGGGGTCTATGCAAGCGCCGCCGTTGGGTTTGTCGGCCCGGTGTTCCATAACCTGGTTGTCGGCCTGACAACCACCAGCCCGTTGGTAAGTTTTGCCAACAACCTGCGGCAGCTCGAATACCGCCATGGTCGCCTGCCGGACTGCGACAAATTCTCATCCCGAACCCTCGACATCGATATCCTGACCTTTGATGACTGTGTCTGTGACGGCTATGCAAACAACAGCGCGGGCATTATTTTGCCAAGGGAGGAAATTACGCGTCATGCCTTTGTCCTGTGCCCTTTTGCTGAGGTAGCTCCAGATCTGATCATTCCACATCAGCGCCAAACCCTGGCGGAACTCTGGCGCCATTTTGACTCCGCCAGCCAGCCACTGACACCCATACCCCTGACATGGCGTGCCACCAAACTAACTTCGCCGCAGTAGATCAACCGAAGCCCGACAGACTTCCAGCACTGTTGTGGTGCCGGCAAGCGCACCCCCTGGCCTTCTTGATAATGCCTACATAACGCCTGCATAACGCCCGTTGATAATGCTGGCCACTTGCAGCCGAGGGCGCCTATAATCGCGGCTCTTGCCGGCGAGTTCGGCACTGTCATTTAGTGCCATAACAACAAGCACCCATAACCAGCCGCAAGCGCACCGCCCGACCGCCATCAAGAACCAGCGCCAGGCACGCTCCGAACATTTTGTATGCCTCACATGCCACGGGGAAAAGGTTTGAAATTTATCAGGCAACACCCGATCGTTGTGCTCGCCACTATTCTGGTCATTGGCCTCGCCGGCGTGACCGCCAGGACCTGGCTGCAAGGCCAACAGGCTAACACTGGCGGCCAGCGTGGCATGGGGGCAATTCTGGTGGAGACTCAGCCCGCCTTTCAGATGGAGATTATCGACCAGCTTGAGGCCATCGGCACTGCCAACGCTAACGAGTCTGTGCTGCTGACAGCCAAGGTCACTGACACAGTCCGCAAGGTTAATTTTGATGACGGCATGTTTGTGGAACAAGGCGCCATCCTGGTCGAACTCACCAACTCCGAAGAGACCGCCCAGCTGGCCGAAGCCCAGGCTACCGTTGATGAAGCCAGTCGCCAGTACAAGCGGGTCAAGAACCTGATAGACCAGCAGCTCGCGTCTGAAACCCAGCTGGATGTTGAACTGGCCCGCATGCAAACCGCCCAGGCACGCCTGGCAGCCATTGTCGCGCGACTCGATGACCGGCTGATTCGCGCCCCTTTCAGTGGCGTGCTCGGCTTTCGCAACACCAGCGCTGGCACCCTCCTGAGTCCGTCCACGCCGGTCACCTCCCTCGACGATATCAGCATCATCAAGCTCGACTTTACTATTCCGGAAAATTATCTTGCCGCCCTGCAGCCTGGCCAGGCAATTACTGCCGCCAGCGCCGCCTATCCTGATACCGACTTCAGCGGCGTCGTCGCGAACATTAACTCTCGGGTTGACCCTGTGACTCGAGCGGTGACAGTCCGCGCCCTGCTCGATAACAGCCAGCGCAAGCTTCGTCCCGGCATGCTATTAACCGTAGACCTGGTGCTGGCGCGCGGCCTGGCGCTGGTCATTCCCGAGCAGGCTGTGGTGCCCATTGAGGACCGGCAGTATGTTTACACCATCACCGCAGATGGCCTGGCCCATCGCAAGGCGATCAGCGTCGGCCGCCGCCGTCCCGGTATTGTTGAAATACTCGCCGGCATAGAACTGGGTGAAGACGTCATTACCGCCGGCGTTATCAAGATCAATGAAGGCAGCAAGGTCGTCAGCAGCAGTCGCTCAGCCAAGCCCGCAGCAACGCCTATCGACAACAGCTGATCGAGGAGAGGTAAGCCCTATGATAATTTCCGATATCTCGGTTAAGCGCCCGGTTTTTGCCACAGTCATCAGCCTGCTGATTCTGGCCTTTGGCATCCTCTCGTTCAATGATCTGCCCTTGCGCGAATACCCCGATACCAGCCCACCGCGGGTTTCCGTCTCAACCAGCTACCCGGGTGCATCGGCACAGGTTGTAGAAACCAAAATCACGCAGCAGATTGAAGACCAGATCAACGGTATTGAGGGCGTCGAATCGATCAGCAGTTCCAGCCAGGATGGTGCCTCACAGATCTCCGTCGAGTTCAGTCTCAAACGGGATATCGATGAGGCCGCCAATGATGTCCGTGACCGGGTAGCGCGGGTCCTTGAACGCCTGCCGGAAGATATTGACCCACCGCAAATCGCCAAAGCTGACAGCGACGCCCGCCCCATCCAATGGTTCTCTCTCACCAGCCCTAACATGGACAGTATGGCGCTGACAGATTTCTCCGAACGTTATCTGGTGGATCAATTTACGGTGATTGATGGCGTCGCCAATATCCGCATCAGCGGCGCTGGCCGTTACTCCATGCGCATCTGGCTGGACCGGGTTGCCCTGGCCGCCCGCGGCCTGACAGTGACCGATGTCGAGGCCGCGTTACGCCGGCAGAATATCGAACTGCCAGCGGGCCGCATAGACTCCAAGGAACGGGAATTTACGGTGCGCGTCAAACGCGCCTACGAATCCGTCGATGACTTTCGCCAACTTACCATCGCCTACGGTGCTGACAATCAGCTGATTCGCCTCGGTGATGTCGCCAAAGTTGAACTTGGGCCCACCACCTACAGGAATGAATTTCGCGGTAACGGTGTGCCCACTGTGGGCCTCGGCATCGTCAAACAATCTACTGCCAACACGCTGGATGTGCTGCGCGCGACCAACCTTAAAGCCGCCGCAATCAACGCCGGTCTGCCGGCAGGCATGACATTTATCGCCAGCTCCGACGACTCGGTGTTTATCGAGACCGCTATCGAGTCTGTCTATGTCACCCTGGCCATCACCATGGTGCTGGTGAGCCTGGTGATCTACATGTTCCTTGGCACCGTTCGGGCCATGATCATTCCGGCTGTTACTATTCCCGTCTGCCTGACGGCGTCTTTTATTGGCCTGTCCCTGTTTGGCTTTTCCGTCAACCTGATCACCCTGCTGGGCCTGGTCCTGGCTATTGGCCTGGTGGTGGATGACTCCATCGTCGTCCTTGAGAATATTCAGCGCCGTATTGAAGCAGGTGAACCGCCATTGCTGGCAGCGTTCCACGGTTCCAGGCAGGTGGCTTTCGCCGTGATCGCCACCACCGTGGTGTTGATTGCGGTGTTTGTGCCCATTGCCTTTCTTGACGGTAACCTGGGGGTGATCTTTGCTGAACTGGCCGTAACCATCGGCACGGCAGTGATCTTCTCGAGTATTCTGGCCCTGTCACTGACCACCATGATGTGCTCCAAACTGCTCACCAATCACGCCCATGACAGCTGGCTGACGCGTAAGGTTGATGATTATTTCCATTGGTTTCAGCAGGCTTATCATCAAGGGCTGCGCTGGAGCATGCCACGCCCGGCGCTGATCCTGAGCATTGTTGTGCTGCTCTGCGCCGGCACCTGGGTGTTACTCAAGGCGGTGCCCACGGCGTTTGCACCCCAGGAAGATCAGGGGGTGTTTTTCACCTCTATCAGCGGTCCGGAAGGCGCCAGTTTCGAATTTATGCAGGGCCAGTTACGGCAGTTAGAAAAGACCATTGACCCCTATGTGGCCTCAGGTGATGTGCTGAAATACCTGGTATTCCTGCCTGGCTGGGGCAGTACCGAAGCCGTTAACAGCGCCGTCAACCTGGTAACCATGGCACCCTGGGATGAGCGCAACCTCTCTACCCAGCAGGTCATGTCCGAGCTGAGCAAACAATGGCAGGACATTCCCGGCATCAGGGCATTCCCGTTTATGCGCTCTGGCCTGCAACGCGGTGGCGGCGGCCAGCCAGTGCAGTTTGTGCTGGGCGGCAGCACCTATGAAGAACTCGCCCGCTGGCGCGATCTGGTGGTCGCGCGCGCCGAACAAAACCCTGGCCTGAGCCGCATTCAGTCAGACTATAAAGAGACCAAGCCACAACTGCTGGTGGAAGTCGACAAAACCCGCGCCGCCGACCTGGGTGTTTCTGTGCGGGCTATTGGCCAGACCTTGCAGGCCATGATGAGTGAACGCCGGGTCACCACCTACCTCGACAAGGGTGAGGAGTATGACGTGATTCTGCAGGCTGCTGACGACCAGCGGGCCACTGCCACCGACCTGACAAACCTGTATGTGCGATCTGACCAGACCGGCGAGTTAATTCCCCTGGCGAACCTGACCAAGATCACCAACATTGCCGATGCTGGCAGCCTCAATCGTTATAACCGCCTGCGCGCCATTACCCTGTCGGCGAATCTGAACCCGGGTTACAGCCTTGATGAGGCCCTGGATTTCCTTGAAGGCGTGGCACGGGATGAGTTGCCGGCCACGGCCCAGGTGGACTACAAGGGCGAATCACTGGAACTGCGCGAGTCGGAAGGTGGCTTGCTGTTCACCTTTGTGCTGGCACTGCTGGTGGTGTTCCTGGTGCTGGCAGCCCAGTTCGAGAGTTTTATCCACCCGATTATTATCATGATCACCGTACCCCTGGCCACCTTTGGTGCCCTGCTGGGCCTGTACCTCACTGGTGACACGCTGAACATCTACAGCAATATCGGCATTATTATCCTGGTGGGTATCTCCACCAAAAATGGCATCCTGATTGTGGAGTTTGCCAACCAACTGCGGGACGAAGGTGTGGCTTTTGCAGAGGCCATACTGCAAGCATCGGAGATTCGCCTGCGACCGGTGCTGATGACAGCCCTGTCTACCATCATGGGTTCCATACCCCTGATCATGGCATCGGGCGCCGGGGCAGAGAGCCGAACGACACTGGGTATTGTGATCTTTTCCGGGGTACTTACGGCGACTGTCCTGACGCTGTTTGTGGTGCCCGTGTTATATAACCTGATGGCGCGTGCCACCACCTCTCCCGGCGCCATTGCCAGTCAGTTAGGACAACTGCAACAGGCAGTGGACCTGAAGCCCGTTAAAGCTGTGTCAGGCGATACTGCTGCCTCACAAGCAGCACCCTGAGAGACGATGTCGTCTTGGGTGTCTGCGGCCGGGATGCGGGGGTACACAGCATCGCCAGAAATGCCAGAAACATCACCCTTACCATGGTAAGCTCGACCCGGCTCGCGCGCCTGTTGCAGCCAGGCTTTGCTAGCCTGTGCGCGCGGCCATTCATGGAAATTGTGCGGCGGCAGAAGCCACAGAAATGATCCTGCCTGGCGAACCCGGGAGGTATATGCTGCCTCACAATCCAATAGCCGATGAGGCCGACAAGCAACCTGGGATCCTCCATCCTGAACGAGAACGGCCACACAGCTGCGGTGCTGGCTAACCAGAAGAAAGGTGACAAATGACCGATAACTGCCTGTTTTGCAAGATAGTAAATAAACAGATTCCCGCGCAGATCGTCTACGAGGACGAGCTGGTAATGGGCTTCAAGGACATCAGCCCGCAAGCACCGATACATCAACTGGTCATTCCTAAACAACACATTACAACCCTGAATGATTTAACTGCAGAAGACCGCAGCCTGCTGGGGCATATGGTCTTCACAGCCAGCCAGTTAGCGGCCGAGCAGGCCCTCAGCGCCCCTGGTTATCGCCTGGTCATGAACTGCAACCAGGACGGCGGCCAGACCGTATTCCATGTCCACCTGCACCTGCTGGGCGGACGACAACTGACCCACCTCGGCTAGCAGCCTGGCAACGGAGCAATCTATGCGTCATCCAACACCTGCTGACAAGTTCATCAAGGGCCTTGATGCGGCACTGCGCACAGTCAGCGGCGCCGTGGCTCAGCCGCATCGCCCATCACCGGCACTGCACAGTCCTGAGCCAGCATTGAGCCAGGCGCAACGCCAGCAGGCAGCCCGTTTGATGCGCGTTAACCATTGCGGCGAAGTCTGCGCCCAGGCGCTTTACCACGGTCAGGCCCTGACCTCAGGCAACGCCGCCACGGTAAACGCCATGCAACAAGCCGCCAGTGAGGAAGCTGACCACCTGGCCTGGTGCCAGTCACGCCTGAAGGAACTGGACAGTCATGTCAGTTACCTGAATCCCTTTTGGTACGCGGCCTCGTTCGGCATGGGGGCCCTGACGGGACTGCTGGGAGATAAGATCAACCTGGGCTTTGTTGCCGCCACCGAAGAAGAAGTCTGCAAACACCTGGATCGACACCTGGCTCAATTGCCGGCGGAAGACGTTAAGTCGCGCGAGATACTGACCCAGATGCGGGCAGATGAGCAGCATCACCAAGAAACGGCCCTAGCCGCCGGCGGCGCCTCGTTCCCAACACCCATCAAGTCCATCATGCAGAATATTTCTGCCCTGATGACACGCTCCACTTACTGGATCTGAGGCGCGCCAGCCAACACCGGCCGGGCCCCTCGGTCAGGCTGCGGGCACTATCTCATAGTCGTGGGTGATGACCACACCGCCGCGACCCAGCATAATCGAGGCCGAGCAATATTTTTCCGCAGACAGTTCAATCGCACGCCTGACCTGACTGTCTTTCAGATTCCTGCCGGTCACCACAAAATGAATATGAATCTTGGTAAACACACTGGGGATGTCATCTGCCCGCTCAGCATCCAGTTGGGCAACACAATCGGTGACGTCCTGGCGGGCCTTCAGCAACATACTCATCACATCAAAGCTGGTACAACCGCCCATACCCATCAGCACCAACTCCATTGGCCTGATGCCGATATTTCGCCCTCCCGCGCTGGGCGGGCCATCGATGACAACCGCGTGACCGCTTTCAGACTCAGCCACAAACATGACATCTTCTACCCATCTAATACTGGCTTTCATAGCTTCCTGGCTCATCTACTGGTGTCAGACCGCAATGGTAGCCACAAAAGTGCAGCGCTACCAGCATGCCGTGTTGCCAGGGCGAAACGCCCGCGCCGGTATTACTTCACCCATTTATCCGCCAGGACTGCCCCTTGGCCAGCTAAATAACCGCCTGCGCCAAAAAACCCGCCTTCGAGTCAGTTTTGTGACCGACACCACAGCATCTGGTGCCAGAGTGCTGTTTCTCTGCTCGAAGAAGATGATCAGTTATGGCAAACCTGGCACTCCGAACGCCCGATTTTGGCAACATGGAAGAGTTCCTCAGCGTCGCCCACAAGCGTAAATACCCTCGGGGCAGCACCATTATTTATGCTGGCGAACACAGCGATTCGATTTTCTATATCACCCAGGGATCCGTCACCGTGCTGGTAGAGGACGATTCTGGGCGGGAAATTATTGTCGCCTACCTGAATGCTGGCGATTTTGTCGGCGAGATGGCCATGTTTGGCGAGAAAGCGACCCGCACTGCCTGGGTCAAGGCCAAAATTGAATGTGAGGTAGCGGAATTAAGCTATACAAAATTTGCCGAGCTGAGCAAAAAAGATACCGGCATGTTGTACCAGCTGGCCAGCCAACTTGCCGACCGCCTGGGTAAGACCACCCAAAAAGTCGGTGACCTGGCGTTCCTTGATGTCACTGGTCGTGTTGCCCATACCTTACTTGACCTGTGCAAGGAACCCGACGCCATGACTCACCCAGACGGTATGCAGATCAAAATTACCCGCCAGGAGATCGGCCGCATCGTCGGCTGCTCGCGGGAAATGGTCGGCAGGGTGTTAAAAATCCTTGCCAACCAGGGCCTGGTGTCCGTCAAGGGCAAGACCATGGTGGTGTTCGGCACTCGCTGAAAACACTGTTTACGCGCAAACCGACTTATGCGAAGAACAACTTATGAGAAGAACAACTTATGCGAAAAATAGCGCCTGCAACCCAGCGCCGGGGTTTTCCTGGCGCATAAACGCCTCGCCCACTAAAAATCCGTAAACGCCGTGGGCCAGCATCGCGGCCACGTCGCTGCGCTGGCTGATACCACTCTCGGTAACCACGCGAACTTCAGCTGGCAGCCCGTCCAACAACTGGTAGGTTGTCTGCAGATTGACACTGAAATCGCGCAGGTCGCGGTTATTAATGCCAACCAGCGTCGGCGAGACTCGCAGCGCCTGCTCCAGCTCTTGCTGATCATGGACCTCAATCAGTACATCCATACCCAGATCAACGGCTAACTGGTACAGAGAAGCCAGTTTCGCAGGGCTCAGAATCGCCACAATCAGCAACACACAATCGGCACCAAGACTCCTGGCTTCGTAGACCTGATAGGCATCAACAACAAAATCTTTGCGCAATACGGGCAGGTCAACCACTTGCCTGGCCTCTTGCATGTATTCATCCGCGCCCTGAAAGAAGCTGACATCTGTCAACACAGACAAACAGGCAGCGCCTGCCGCCGCATAACTGCGCGCAATGCGTGCAGGCACAAAGTCGGCGCAAATCACGCCTTTTGAAGGTGAAGCCTTTTTGATCTCAGCAATAACCGCCGGCGTCTTGTTCTGCATGCGCGCGTTCAGCGCCGCGACAAAACCGCGCGGCGGCGTCTGCAGATCAATGCGCTTTAGTAACTCAAGTTCCGAAACCATGGACTGTCGCAGGGGTATTTCGCGCCACTTTTCCGCCACTATTCTTTGTAAAATATCCGCCGTGCTCATTGCTGCTGCCCGTTGTTGATTCTGTTAGAAAGGTGACAGCGGCATCTCACCGACCCCACCTGAAAGGTCCGAGTAGAGTTAGTCGTAGTCCGCAAGCTGCTGAGTAAAATCCACAAAGTCTTTCAGCTTCTCCAGCGCCATGCCCCCACCTATGGCATCACGTGCCATTTCCACACCCGCGCCAAGATCACTGCACAGGCCAGCCACATAAATGGCGGCGCCGGCATTCAGAGCGACGATGTCTGTCGCCGCTGGATTCTTACCCGCCAAGGCTGCCTCCACCAGCACCAGACTTTCCTGACTGTTGGCCACCGTTAGACCACTGATGGACTGCCGAGCCACACCAAAAGACTCTGGCTGCAGGGTATACTCGCTGATCTCACCATTTTTTAACTCAGCTACATAGGTCTCTGCCGCAATGCTGATCTCATCCAGGCCATCAGCGGCATGCACCACCATCACATGGGTGCTGCCCATTGACTTCAGCACTTCAGCCAAAGGCCGCAGCCATTGCCGCGAAAAGACCCCCAGCACCTGCCGGCGCGCACCCGCCGGGTTTGTTAGTGGCCCCAACAAATTGAACAGGGTGCGGGTAGCCAATTCACGGCGCGGGCCAATGGCATGTTTCATTGCCGAGTGATGATTGACGGCAAACAGGAAGCCAGCCCCAACGGTCTCTATACATCTTGCCACCTGTGCGGGTGAGAGCATGATATTCGCCCCTGCTGCTTCTAACAGATCAGCACTGCCGCTGTTGCTTGAAGCACCGCGGTTGCCGTGTTTGGCTATGTGTACGCCCGCTGCAGCAGCAACAAACACCGCCGCCGTTGACACGTTGAATTTGTTGGAACCACTACCACCGGTACCACAGGTATCAACAATATGAGTTAGTGTCGTCACCACCGGGGTGGACAATTCACGCATCACTGTGGCGGCAGCGATAATCTCATCCACTGTTTCGCCTTTCATGCGCAAGCCAATGAGGAAGCCGCCAACCTGTGCCGGGGTAGCTGCACCGGTCATGATGAGGCGCATGACATCAAGCATTTCTGCCTGGCTCAAATTTTCTCTGGCTACTATCCTGGCGATCGCCGCAGACATATCCATCATCGGGACTCCTGTTGCTGGGCGCCAGTTGCTTGGGCCGCAGTGACCGGTAAAGCGGCAACCGCTGGCAACCCGCAGGCGTCGAGAAAACGCTGCAGCAACTGGTGGCCGTGCTCCGTAAGGATTGATTCCGGGTGAAACTGCACCCCTTCTACCGCCAGTGTTCTGTGCCGCACACCCATGATTTCATCCATCTGGCCGTTGTTCTGCGTCCAGGCGGTGACTTCCAGGCAAGCGGGCACGGTCTTCGCCTGGATCACCAGTGAATGGTAACGGGTGGCGGTAAACGGGTTTGGCAAGCCGGCAAACACACCTTCGCCGCTGTGATAGATAGCGGAAGTCTTGCCATGCATGACCTGCCGAGCGCGACCGATAGTACCACCATAAACCTGGCCAATACTCTGGTGGCCAAGACAGATACCCAGCACCGGTATATGGCCGGCAAATTCACGGATGGCTGCCATGGAAATACCCGCCTCGTTCGGCGTGCAAGGTCCTGGAGAAATCACAATACCGGCTGGCGCCAGGGCCTTGATCTGCGCCAGGCTAATCTCGTCATTCCGATAAACTTCCACCTGCTGACCCAGCTCACCCAGATACTGCACGATGTTGTAGGTGAAAGAATCATAGTTATCAATCATCAATATCATTGTGCGTTACCCGTTTCGCCCACTACCTTGCGAACCTCGTTGGGATTGTAGGGCCGCAGGTTTTCCTGTTTGGCCTCGATACCCAGGCCAGCTTCGGCCAGAGCGACTGCGCGGAAGATGGAACGCGCTTTGTTAATCGTTTCCTGCCACTCTGACTCAGCCACAGAGTCAGCCACAATACCGGCACCGGCCTGCACATAAAGGGTCGAGTCCTTAACGATGGCTGTGCGAATGGCAATGGCCGTGTCCATATTGCCATTCCACGACAAGTAACCCACCGCACCACCGAAGATACCGCGTTTTTCAGGTTCACACTCGTCAATAATTTCCAGCGCTCGAACCTTCGGCGCGCCGCTTAAAGTGCCCACCGGCAGCGTCGCGCGCAACAGGTCCATGGCGCTGTAGCGAGGATCAATTCTACCCTGGACGTTAGATGCGATATGCATGACATGGGCGTAACGCTCGACAGTCATCATTTCAGTAACCTCCACACTGCCCACCTCACAGACCTTGCCGATGTCATTGCGCCCCAGATCGATGAGCATCAGATGCTCCGCACGCTCTTTGGCATCTGCCAGCAATTCCAGCTCCAGCGCCAGGTCATCCGCCTCATCGATACCACGCCGCCGAGTACCCGCCAGGGGGCGCACCGTCACCTCACCGTTATCCAGGCGGGCAAGAATTTCCGGCGACGAGCTGACAATCTGGAAATCATCCAGATCCATATAGTACATGTAGGGCGACGGGTTGAGTGCCCGCAGAGCCCGATAGAGATTCAGCGGCTCACTCTCCATGCGGATCGACATGCGCTGCGACAACACGACCTGCATCACATCACCGGCCTGGATGTACTCCTTGATCTTGTCGACATCAGCCTTGAAGCGCGCCTGGCCATAGCTCGACAGAAAGTCCTCTTCATAAATCGCCGGGCCCACAACAGGCTCACGAATTGACTGCGGAATACTCGCCTGCATACCCTGGGCCATGCTATCCAAGCGTTTCTGCGCCTCATTAAAGGCACCAGGGTCATGGGGATTGGCATGGGTAATCAGATGAATTTTGCCTTTTACATTGTCAAACACCATCACATCGTTGGACACCATGAGCAGAATATCCGGCGTTCCAATGACATCCGCTGGCATGCTGTGCTGGAGCTTTTTTTCCACATAACGCACGGTATCATAACCAAAGTAGCCAACCAGGCCACCGGTGTATATGGGCAAGTTTTTGATGGGCGGGTAACGAAACTGCTGCTGAAACTGCGCCACATAATCAAGTGGGTCGGCACAGGCAAAACGCTGCACCTCAACGCCGTTCTCAAGCAGCACCACCTCATACCCAAATACCTTAAGAACGCGACTGCAGGGCAGCCCCACCATGGAATACCTGGCCCATTTCTCAGCACCCTGGGCCGCCGATTCAAGCAAATAACTGTAGTGTCCCCGGGCCACCTTAATATACGTCGACAAGGGTGTATCCAAATCCGCCAGCACTTCGCGGGTCACGGGAATATGGTTGTAGCCTTGTGCGGCGAATTCGGCAAAATCATCGGGAGTCATGATTTTTCTCCAGCAAACCAGCGTGCAGTATGTTCATTGAATATCTTCTTGCAGGTGTATGGCAGGTGTATGGCAGATGTATGGCAGATGTATGGCAGACGTATGGCAGATGTTTCCAAAGCAGTTGGCTGGTGGTTATCGGGCTAGTGGGAAGTAGCAGCGAGAAGTAGCAGCGGGAAGTAGCAGCGGCCAAGCAGGTGCCAAAACAAAGAGGCTGGGTCACCAACGCCAGGAGGAGGTGCCAGGGGAAACGGGTACAAAGGCAGCGAGCACAATAACAGCGGGCACAATGACAGCGAGCACAAAGGGACTTGAGGCTGAGCACCACACCAAGGCCTGCGGTCGCGAAGATACACTGGCCTTAAACGTTCTTATAAACGTTCTTATAAACGTTCTCATAAACATTCTCATAAAGACGATCGTCACCGCTCTCCACAGAATCTCTCCACAGAATCTCTGGAAAAGTCTCTGGAAAGGTCTCTGGAAAAAGTCGCTGCGCAGCAATGGCACTGCATCATCGGTCAACAAACCCGACAGCTTTGCATCAAACCGGCGCACCGCGGCAGCATAATTGACTGCCAGGGCTGAATCAAGACTGACATAAACCAGGCTGGCGCGCACCAGCCCCGGTCGCCGCGGCGATTTCGCCTCTCATGGCATCTATTGTCGCGCCATAGTCACCGCCACCAAATATCGCCGAACCAGCCACAAAGGTATCAGCCCCGGCAGCGGCAATTTTGCCAATATTGTCGACTTTCACTCCACCATCTATCTCCAGCCGAATATCCCGCCCGCTGGCATCAATCATTTTGCGCGCGGCAGCAATTTTGGCGTAGGTCATGGGAATAAAACTCTGCCCGCCAAATCCTGGATTGATGGACATAATCAATATCATATCGATCTTGTCCATCACATAGTCGAGATAACTGAGGGAGGTCGTCGGATTGAAGACCAACCCGCATCGACATCCGCCGGACTTTACCAGCGTCAGGGAACGGTCAATATGCTCAGTAGCTTCGGGGTGAAAGGTGATATAACTGGCACCCGCCTCAATAAAATCACCAATCAGCCGATCGACTGGCTTGACCATCAGATGGACATCAATGGGGGCGACAATGCCATAGTCACGCAGCGCCTTGCAGACCATGGGACCAATAGTCAGGTTGGGTACATAGTGATTATCCATGACATCAAAATGGACTATATCGGCACCGGCGGCCAGCACCGCATCCACGTCCTGGCCCAGTCGGGCAAAATCGGCGGACAATATCGAAGGGGCTATGAGAGGTTCCACAAGGCATTATTCCAGACGAAAGAGCCGCTATTGTAGCGCGTTCGCCGCCCAAAAGTCAGCGCCAGCCAGGAACGTCCAGGAGCCTGTCGGACAGGCTCCTAGACCTTATTCAGCGCCGCCAGCCGCGCCGGGGTACCCACATCAGTCCAGGCGCCAGTATGGCGCATGCCCCCGAGCGTACCGGCAGCCAGCATGGGCAAAAACAGCTCACGCAACATCACCGGGCCAGCCCGCAGACCGCGAAACAAACTGGGCCTGAAAAGCCCCATACCCGAATAGGTGAGCCGCGGCAGGTCGAGACCCAGAGACCCGTTCGAACTGAGGCTGAAGTCACCCTGGGGATGATGCGCCGGGTTCGCCACCATCACCAGTAACGCCTGCCATTGCTGCAGGTCGGTGGCCAACAGGGCAAAATCATAATCCGTAAAAATATCACCATTAATGACCATAAACGGCTCATCTGCTTGACCTTCGTCCAGTATCTCCAGCGCCTGGTATATACCACCGGCGGTCTCCAGCAGGCGTGGCTCGTGAGAATAGTAAATCCTTACCCCGTAAGCCGAACCATCACCCAGGAAGTCGCAGATCTGGGCCGCCAGGTAATGAACATTGATCACCACCTGGGTAATACCAGCGCCGGCCAGTCTCTCAAGGTGCCAGGCAACCAGCGCCTTGCCCCTGACCTGCAGCAGGGGCTTAGGCGTTGTTGCGGTCAGTGGCAACATGCGCTCACCCTTGCCCGCAGCCAGAATCATTGCCCTCACGAGTTTATGCCTGGCGACAGCTTAGTCCCGGGCCCAACTCTGGCTGCCAGCTGCGGCACAACATGGGTACGCAACCAGTCACCAAAGTCGCCGAACTCCGAATAGAGGCTGCAGACCTCTATGATGTAGTCCAGCACCAGCGGGATATCACTGAGATACCGGGCCTTGCCGTCACGCAGGTTCAGGCGCGAAAAAATACCAGCACATTTCAGGTGGCGCTGCAGCCCCATCAGGTCAAACCAGCGCAGAAAACCGGCGCTGTCGATAACCGCAGTGGTTTGCCGAGCAGCCCAATGTTGATAAAAGTCATCTACCCATTGCACCACCTGCTGCCGAGGAAACCGGTAATAACAGTCTTTCAGCAGCGACACCAGGTCATAGGTCAGTGGACCGACAACAGCGTCCTGGAAATCGATGATCCCCGGTTCGCCACTGCCCAGTACCATCAGGTTACGCGAGTGATAGTCCCGATGCACAAAAACCTGGGGCTGGGCCAGCGCGGTGCTGGTGAGACTGTCAACGACTTGCTGCAACCGTTGGCAATCCTGCGGGTCGGGCGTCAGTGCTAATTGCCGGCGCAGGAACCAATCTTCAAACAACGCCATCTCGGACCGCAGCTTAGCCGCATCATAAGCCGGCAATTTGCCCGCCGTGTCGATCTGCTGCATCCGAAAAATACCCTGCATGGCAGCCTGGTAAAGTTGCTCCACCTCTGCTGGTTCGCCGACCACCAGCCGGTCCAAATACAGCGTGTCGCCAAAGTCGGCAAGCATCATAAAACCCTGCGCCAGGTCCGCCGCATAAACATGGGGCACCGGCAGGCCAGCAGCCGCCAACAGCGCCTGCACCGCAACAAAAGGTCGACTGTCTTCCCTGGCTGGTGGCGCATCAACAAAAATATAACTTTGACCGCTGCTGACGGCGCGAAAATAACGCCGAAAGCTTGCGTCGTCAGAGGCAATACTCAGACGATAATTTTCCGGCGTCGCGACGCCGGCATTCGCCAGTGCGGCCTTTGCCCATAAAACAAGGGCAGACTGGCGCAACCGTGCACTTTCAGAGTGACTAGAGGTTTGCTTCACAGAGGCCGCAACTGTGGTCGGTGGTATCTTAGACTTTGACAATTTAACTGAACTCATCGATTGAATGATTTATTATCCCCCATCGTATTTACCCGAGGCCACTCTTTATCACTTCCTCACTTGCTTCCACGGTGCTCAAGCCAGGGCGGTCTGCCCCGTGGTGGTGGCTACTGACACTTGCCCAGTTGCTGTATTTACCTGTTGGCCAGGCTGCGGCACAGCCGGCAGCCGCTGCCCAACTTGACTGGGTTGAAGCAAGCAAACTGTCTGCCGCAGACGCCGCTCTGCTACCCTGGTGCTGTACCGGCCGCTATGTGGAACCAGCCGCCAGTGGCGACCCCCTGGACACCGAGGTCAGGGCCAGCGCCATAGCCGCCCTGCATAACAGCCAACAGTCGAGTGTCCTGCAGGGTGATGTTGTTATCAGCCGCGGCGACTCGACCATTACAGCACCTTTTGTTGCCATTGACGACGCCTCGGATATCGCCACAATCCAGGGGCCACTGGTTATTCGGCGCTCGGGCTTTCTGCTGACGGGTGCCAATGCTACCTCCAACATATTTGACGGCAGCGGCACCGTCGAGCAGGCCACCTTCCTGCTCCACGAAGCCGGCCTGCGGGGTTCGGCCAGCCAACTGCGCCAGGATCCAGACCGCCTGATCTATATCGAAGATGGCGCCATGACGCGCTGTGAACCAGACAGCAATAGCTGGATGCTGAGCGGTACTGACTTTGTGCTCAACAACGAAGCCGGCTACGGCGTTGCCCGCAACGTCACCCTGTCAGTACAGGACCTACCGCTGATGTACCTGCCCTGGATCAGATTTCCTCTCAACGATGCACGTCAATCTGGCCTGCTATTGCCAAGCCTGAGCTCAGACAACACCGGCGGCACCGATATCACCCTGCCCTACTACTTTAATATCGCTCCTGACCTGGACGCTACTTACCAGCTGCGCAGCCTGTGGCGGCGGGGTTTAGGCCACGAAGCCCAGCTGCGCTACCTGGCACCCGCCAGTATCAATGAGCTGAATGCCGGCTATCTGCCGAATGACGACATTTTTGACGCTCGCACCCTGACCATTCCACCGGCTAGCACAGCGTTTGTCGCCCAGGACCGCTGGTACCTGGACCTGCGCCACCGCAGCAACCAGGCCAGCCGCTGGCAGACGGCCCTGAATTACAGCGTTGTCTCCGATATCGATTATCTGCAGGATTTTGGCGGCAATATCGGCGCCACGACTGGCGATGAGGTGGCCACGCCCATTGACCAGAACCTTGCCAACCAGCGCTCTGCGGCACTGGAGCGTCGCGGCCAGATCAGCTATCGAGGCGATGCCTGGCGGGCACTGCTGACAGCGCGGGGTTACCAGACGTTGGATGCCAATGATATGGAGCAATACGCGGTGCTGCCGAAACTGGTGCTGCACCACACCCAGCAGTTTGGCCGGTTACAGGTAGCATCGCGGCTCGAATATGCTGCGTATGACAAGGCTAAGAGTGCCGATATCACTAACCCTGGACTGCGGGACATTACTGGCGGCCGAGCTATGGCGGGGCTCAACCTGACCTATGCCTACCAGCAGCCCTGGGGCTTTATTCGACCCGGCCTGAATCTCCTGCATCGCCAGTATCAACTGGACAATACCCCAACGGGGCTGGACCAGAGACCACAGCTGAACACTGCTACTTTCTTTGTGGATACAGGGCTGGTGTTTGATCGGCCACTGGCGTGGGCCGAACACAACCTCAACCAGACCCTGGAACCGCGCCTGTTTTATCTTTATACCCCGGAAAAGCCTCAGGACGACCTGCCATTGTTTGACTCCAGCCCAACCACGCCAGGCTTTGCCCAACTGTTTCGCACCAACCGTTTTAACGGCTCTGACCGCATCGCCGACGCCAACCAGTTGAGCCTGGCCATTACCAGCCGGCTGTTTGCGGCCAACAGTGGCCGTCAACTGCTCGCCGCCAGCATGGGTCAGATCCAGTATTTCAAGGACCGCAGGGTACTGCTGAACCCTGCATCGGCGATCGACAACAGCGCCGGCAGTTCGCCATTTTTCACTGAAGCCGTGGTCACTGTCAGTGATCAACTGCGCTTTCGGGCCGGGCTTGAATGGGATGCCCAACAGTCCCGCACAGAGCGCCGCCAGTTTTCGCTGAATTACAGCAGTGACGGCCGACGCATTTTCAACCTGGGTTATGCCTACACCAACCCGCAGATTGAATCCCGCGGTGAACTTGCTCAGGAACAGTCCAACGTGGCATTTATCTGGCCGATTCGAGGCCTGTGGAGTGGTATTGGTGTATGGAACTTTGACTGGGATAAGAATCAAACACTGGAGACTCTCATAGGTGTCGAGTACAACGATTGTTGCTGGAAGTCCCGTTTGGTGTTCAGGCGCTTCCTGCGCTCTAACCGTGAGTTGGGCGCACAGGCGACGGCTACGACAACAGTTGCTACAATGCCGCTTATTGCCGATCGCGGCATTTATTTTGAGTTCCAGTTCAAGGGCCTCGCAACCCTTGGCCGCCAGCTTGACGCGGTACTCGACAGCGCCATTCCCGGCTATCGCGCCAGGGAAGACTCCATAGGACGATAAGGTAATGATGAAAAGATTGACGTTTCTGGCACTTGCGGCACTGCTGCTGGGTGCCAGCCAGGCCCGGGCCACCCTCGATATCATGGATAAGATTATTGCCATTGTTGATGAAGACATCATCCTGGCATCTGAACTGGACCAGCGGATCAAGACCTTAAAGCTGCAGATTGCAGAAAATGAGACGCTGCCGACGGAAGCTATCCTGCGCCAGCAGGTACTGGAGCGACTGGTGGTTGACAGTCTGCAACTGCAGATGGCCGATCGCGCCGGCGTGCGTATCAGCGACGAAGAGCTGAACCAGGCCCTGCAAGCCGTCGCCGCGCAAAACAAACTCACGCTGGCCGAATTTCGCCAGGCTATTGAACGCGATGGCATTGCCTACAGTGATATGCGCGAGCAACTGCGCCGCGAGATGAAAATCAGCCGCGTCCAGCAGGGCATAATGCGCAATCGAATTGATATTTCAGAGCAGGAAATCAAAAACTTCCTGGCCTCTGAACTGGGCAGCGCCCTGACTGCCGACGAATATCGCCTGGCCCATATCCTGCTGCCATTCCCCGAGGACCCAAGCCCCGCCCAGATTAACCAGGTGCGCGCAGCTGCCGAAGACCTGCTGGCCAAGACTAACGCCGGAGAAGACTTTCGTGCCCTGGCGGTGGCAAATTCTGCTGGCCAGAATGCCCTCGAGGGTGGCGACCTTGGCTGGCGCAAGATTGCCCAGTTGCCGTCCATGTTCATGGAGACCGCAGAAACCATGCGCGAAGGTGATGTCAGGGGCCCCATCCAGAGCGGCAGTGGTTTTCACCTGATTAAGCTCCTGGAAACCCGTGGCGCCAACTCTGAAGGCCAGATAGACCAGACCCAAGTACGCCACGTGCTGATTCAGCCCTCGGAGATCCGCACCGACGAAGAAGCCAGGGAAATGGCCGAAAGCCTGCGTGAGGAGGTGGCTGCGGGCCGCACCTTTGAAGAGATTGCCAAGCTTTACTCTGATGACCCAGGCTCAGCATTAAGTGGTGGCGACCTGGGCTGGAGTCGCGCCGGGACTTTTGTCGCCGAGTTTGAACTACAGCTGCAAGCCGCTGAGATTGGCGTTCTGAGCGCCGTTTTCAAAAGCCAGCATGGCTACCATTTCCTCGAAGTTACCGGTCGGCGAACGGAGGATTTCAGCGATCGCTTCCGTATGGGCCAGGCTGAAAACTATCTGCGCAACCAGCGCTTTGACGAAGAATTGCAGAGCTGGATCAGAGAACTGCGGGATGACGCTTTTGTCGAACTCCGGATCTAAGCTGCCGCTGCTTGCCGTAACACCTGGCGAACCCGCCGGCATAGGACCCGATATTGTTCTGGCATGCCTGGGCAAAACCCTGCCTGCCAACCTGCTGGTGGTGGCCGACCCGGACTTGATGATGCAGCGCGCCGCGGCCCTGGGCATTGACCTTGAACTCAATGACTGGTCCAGCACACGACAACTGTCGGCGACCGCCCTTAATCTAGTGCCAGTCCGCCTCAGCACGCCAGCCACAGCCGGACGAATGACCATAGCCAACGCCCAGTATGTCCTCGACACCCTGGAAACTGCCGTTGCCCTCTGTGAGCGTGGTGTCTGCCAGGGCATGGTGACCGGACCTGTGAACAAGGCCATCATCAATGATGCCGGCATTGCCTTTACGGGCCATACAGAGTGGCTGGCAGCTCGCCTGAGCGTTCCCAAGGTGGTCATGATGCTTGCCACCACGGGTTTGCGTGTGGCATTAGCGACCACTCACTTACCGTTACGAGCGGTCGCTGATGCCATCAACAAACCCGACCTGACTGCTGTCATCACCATCCTCGATGCCGAACTGCGCCGCCGTTTCCATTTGCCAGCGCCTAAAATCCTGGTCTGTGGCCTGAACCCCCATGCGGGCGAAGGCGGCCACCTGGGCACCGAAGAAATAGACACCATTGAGCCGGTGCTGCAGGCACTGCGCCAGCAGGGCCTTGATCTGACTGGCCCAACCCCGGCTGACACAGCCTTCACCCCGGCGCTGCTGGCCCGGTTTGACGCGGTCCTGGCCATGTACCATGATCAGGGCCTGCCGGTCCTCAAGCACAAGGGGTTTGGCGACGCCGTCAATATTACCCTCGGCCTGCCTATCATTCGCACCTCTGTAGACCATGGCACCGCCCTTGATCTGGCAGGATCAGGCAAGGCGGATCCCGCCAGCCTGCTGACTGCCATTTGTTATGCTGCTGAGATGGCACAACCTGCCAGCCACGGCCACTAGAGGGTGCGTGCACGTAAGCGCTTCGGCCAGAACTTCCTCCACGACCAACAGGTTATCCAGCGTATTACCGGCGCCATCAGGCCCCTGCCCAGTGACCATATTCTTGAAATCGGCCCAGGCCACGGCGCCCTTACTCAGGACCTGGTCGCCTCCGGTTGCCACCTGCATGTGGTGGAAATTGATCGTGATCTGGCGGCAGAATTGCGCCTGCGTTACCCGGGCCTGGATGTCATCGAGGCCGACATCCTGACATTTGATTTCAACAGTATTCGCAGCGATACACCCTTGCGCGTAGTGGGCAACCTGCCCTACAACATATCCACACCCTTGCTGTTCAAGTTGTATGCACATGCTGAGATGATCAAAGACATGTTTTTTATGCTCCAGCTGGAAGTGGTCGAGCGTATGGCAGCGGCCCCCTCAACCAGCAACTATGGCCGCTTGTCCATCATGAGCCAATATTTCTGTGCTGCCGAAAAACTCTTTGAGGTGGCGCCCGCATCATTTACGCCACAACCCAAGGTCACCTCAGCCATCGTCCAGCTGGTTCCCCATGTGCAACAAGCGCCGCTGACAGATATTAAGCTGTTCCAGAAAATGCTGACCCAGGCCTTCAGTCTGCGCCGCAAGACCCTGCGCAACGCCCTCAAAGCTTTTTTAAGCGAAGCCGAGATGCTGGCATTGGCCATTGATCCTGGCAGCCGTCCGGAAAACATCCCGGGGGCGGATTACATTCGCTGTGCCAACTACCTGTCCAGCCGTGATGCGCCAGCCACTGCCGTCACTGCAGCCGCGGTTGAGTAAGTACTGGTGAGCACCTACATTATCGGCGATGTGCAAGGCTGTTATCAGGAGCTGCAGGCCTTACTGGCGGCCGTGCGCTTTGATCCTGAGGTTGATGCCGCCTGGTTTGTCGGTGACCTGGTCAACCGTGGTCCAGATAACCTCGCCACCCTGCGGCTTATCCGCTCATTACCGCACAGCCGCGTGGTGCTGGGTAATCACGACCTGCATTTTCTTGCGGTTGCATCGGGTTGCCAGACCGCCAAAGCCGGCGACACCCTCGGTGACCTGCTGTCCGCCCCTGAATTAACCGATATTGTTGATTGGCTGCGCCATCAACCATTACTGCATTACGCCCCAGACTGGCACTGCGCCATAGTCCATGCCGGCCTGCCGCCCATTTGGTCACTGGCCACGGCTCAGGCCCGGGCCGAAGAGGTGCAGCGCGTGCTGCGCGGCCCGAACTACGTCAGGTTCCTGGCGCGGATGTATGGCAACGAGCCCAGCACCTGGTCGGAGGACCTGGTTGGCATGGCGCGTTTACGCCTGATCACCAACTACTTCACCAGGCTGCGTTATTGCACCCCCATGGGCGACCTTGAGCTGCTGCACAAGACGGATGTTGCACCGCCAGGTTACGCGCCGTGGTTCAGCTACCCGCCGCAGGACCCAACACTGCGGATTGTGTTTGGCCACTGGGCAGCCATCAACGGCGAGACCAACAACAGCTGGGCCATGGCCCTGGATACCGGCTGTGTCTGGGGCCGCAGGCTTACTGCGTTGTGCCTCGACAATGGCTGCAGAACCCAAGTACCGGCCAAGGCCAGGACAGACTGATGGATATTTATCTGGTCGGTGGCGCGGTGCGCGACAAATTGCTGGGTTTAGCCGTGACAGAACGTGACTGGGTTGTGGTGGGTGCAACCGTTGGACAATTAACCCGCCAGGGTTATCTGCCCGTGGGCAAAGACTTCCCCGTGTTCCTGCATCCACGGACAAAAGAAGAATATGCCCTGGCAAGAACCGAGCGTAAGAGTGGCCGCGGCCACAAAGGTTTTGTCTGTGATGCCAGCGAGACCGTCACCCTCGAAGAGGATCTGGCGCGCCGCGACCTGACAATTAATGCCATTGCCGAAGATCAGACAGGCAGGTTGATTGATCCTTACGGAGGCCAGCAGGACCTGCGGAACAAGGTCCTGCGCCATGTCTCGGCGGCCTTTGAGGAAGACCCGTTGCGGATTCTGCGGGTAGCCCGATTTCTGGCGCGCTTTGAACACCTGGGTTTTTATGTGGCCGCAGACACCATGACGCTGATGCAGTCCATGGTGGACCGGGGCGATCTGGACGAACTGACCCCGGAAAGGGTTTTTATGGAATGCGAGAAAGCCCTGAAGGCAGCAACCCCGACGGCTTTCTTCCGCTTGCTACAGACCCTTGGCGCAGCTAAAAAACTCTGGCCGGCAATCACCAGACTCGACCGTCTGGAGCAGCTAAGCCAACACACTGACATACCGGAATACCGCTTTGCGGCACTGTTTGTCGAGATTCCCATGGCGGCAACACAACAATTGGCGAAGGCTCTGAAAGCGCCGAACCGCTATACGGAGCTGGCGGTAATGACCAGCCAGGCATACCTCACCTGGCTGGCCTTACCCACCCTGGACAGCAATGCCATCCTGGCATTTTTCCAGCAACTGGACGGGTTTCGGCGGCAGGCGCGCTTTCAGCAATTTATGCACCTGAGTGCCCTGCTGGCCCGTGCAGATATTGACCATGCACCGGCTCGACAGGCAGCCTGGCAACAGTTGTATGCAAGCGGCGCCAGCGTCACCGCTGCCGATGTCGCAGCAGACCTGCAAGGTCCTGCCATCAGCCAGGCCATTAAGACGCTGCAACTGGCCAAAATAGAAGCAACCTTGGCGACCATTAAGTAGCTGGGGGCGCCCGGCTAGGGGCGCCCGGCTAGGCGCCCCCAGCTAGGCGCCCCCAGCTAGGCGCCCCCAGCTAGGCGCCCCCAGCGTTTTCCTCACGGGCAATGGCACGGTAGCCGATATCAGTGCGGTACTGGGCATTGGCAAAGTTTATTTTCTGCACCATCTTATAGACCCTGGCCTGAGCCTCACGAACCGTCTGGCCCATGGCGGTAACGCCAAGCACCCTGCCGCCACTGGTCACCAGGTCATCACCCACCTGACGAGTACCGGCATGAAAAACTTTACCCAGTGTGTTGGCGGCCTCAATGCCAGTAATGACATCGCCGCCGGCATAGTCACCCGGATAACCACCGGCTGCCATAACAACCGTCAGGGCCACCTGCGCGTCAAACTCGAGGCTTTGCCTCGACAGGTCACCGCTTAATGCTGCCAGGCATAACTGCCCCAGGTCTGACTGCATACGCATCATCACCGGCTGGGTTTCAGGATCGCCGAAACGACAGTTGAACTCGATAACGCTGGGGTTACCCTCGCCATCAATCATCAGCCCGGCATACAAAAAGCCCGTGTAAGGATTACCGTCGGCAGCCATGCCGTCGAGGGTTGGCTGGATCACCTGGTCAATCACCCGCTTGAACACCTCGGGGGTGACGACGGGCGCCGGCGAATAGGCACCCATGCCACCCGTATTGGGCCCCAGATCATGGTCATAGGCTGCCTTATGATCCTGGGAGGTTGCAAAAGGCAGAAAGTCGCGACCACTGGCAATCACAATAAAACTCGCCTCCTCACCTTCGAGGAAAGCCTCGACGACAACCCGCGCTCCGGCGGCGCCAAAGGCATTACCACTTAACATATCGATAATCGTCGCCTCGGCCTCGGCATGACTTCGGGCAATGACCACACCTTTGCCTGCGGCCAGACCATCCGCCTTGATCACCAGGGGCACAGACATCTGCCGAGCAAAAGCGATGGCAGCAGCAGGCTCTGCAAAACTGCCGTAAGCAGCGGTGGGGATCTTGTGCCTGGCCAGAAAATCTTTCGTAAAACTCTTTGAACCCTCCAACTGGGCGGCCTGTTGATTCGGACCAAAACAGGCCAAACCGGCCGCCTTAAAGGCATCCACCACACCCGCAACAAGGGGCGCCTCCGGTCCGATAATGGTCAGGTCAATGTTGTTATCGCGGACAAACTGGATCTGGGCGGCAAAATCCATGACATCGATAGCAACATTACTGAGCTTGCCATCACCTGCCGTGCCGGCATTACCCGGTGCCAGGAACACCCGCTCCACCTGCGGTGACCTGGCAGCCTGCCAGGCCAGCGCATGCTCTCGACCGCCACTACCGGTTATAAGGATTTTCATCAAACCACCTTTGCCCTGCTGGACCTGTAAAACCAGTAAAACTATTGTTGCGGCATTTTGTACCGCATGTGACTAGTGCCG
>JANQYP010000055.1:35033-38961 GCA_030728785.1 Pseudomonadales bacterium | reverse complement strand
GTGACTAGTGCCGGAAGTGACGCATGCCGGTAAAGACCATGGCCATGCCGGCCTCATTGGCAGCAGCAATCACCTCTTCATCCCGGACTGACCCACCCGGCTGAATGACAGCACTGATACCTGCTGCCGCGGCGGCATCAATACCATCGCGAAAGGGAAAAAAAGCATCAGAGGCCATCACAGAACCTGGCACTGGCAGACCTTCGTCGGCGGCCTTGATACCCGCAATTCTGGCGCTGTAGACGCGACTCATCTGCCCCGCACCAACACCAATAGTCCGGCAATCAGCGGCATAAACGATGGCGTTGGACTTCACATATTTTGCTACTGTCCAGGCAAACATCAGATCCTTAAGCTCTTTTTCCGTAGGTTGGCGCTCACTGACAACCTTCAGATCGCTCTCATGCAGTAACGGCAGGTCACTCTCCTGGATTAACAGGCCATCCATCACCTGCTTCACACTAAGTTCGCCGCGGCGCTCAACCAACAGGTCACCGCAGGCCAGCACCCGAACGTTTTTCTTCGCCGCAAAGATGGCCATGGCATCGGCGTCAATGCTTGGGGCGATCACAACCTCAACAAACTGCCGGTCGACAATGGCCTGGGCGACGCTGGCTGTGACGGCACGATTGAAGGCAATAATACCGCCAAAAGCGGAAGTTGGGTCGGTCGCAAATGCCAGCTCATAGGCCTGCAACAGGTCATCAGCAATGGCCACACCACAGGGATTGGCATGTTTGACAATGACACAGGCTGGCTCGGCAAAAGCCCGAACACACTCAAGTGCAGCATCAGTATCCGCCACGTTGTTAAACGACAGGGCCTTGCCCTGCAGCTGGGTGGCGCCGGCAACACTGCCAGAACCGGCAGTCGGCGCCACATAAAATGCCGCCGCCTGGTGCGGGTTCTCGCCGTAGCGCATCTGCTGCTTGCGACTGAAATGTAAGGTCATGGTCTGGGGAAATTGCTGCCGCGCACTGGTCTCAAGGTCAATGCTGCCCAGGTAGTTGCTGATCGCCGCATCATATCGAGCGACATGCTCAAAGGTTTTCACCGCCAGTCGAAAGCGCGTGGCATAAGAGATGCAGCCATCAAGGCGGGCCATCTCGGCAAGCACAGGCCCATAGTCAGCAACATCCACCACCACGGTTACGCTGGCAAAGTTCTTCGCCGCCGAACGCAACATGGCAGGCCCGCCAATATCAATATTTTCGATAGCCTCAGCAAAGGTGCTGCCAGGCCGCTTGATGGTCGCCTCGAAGGGATAGAGGTTAACCACCACCAGGTCAATCGCCCGAATACCATGAGCGGCCATGACGGCCACATCCTGACCAAGGCCGTCAGCCTCGCGACGACCGAGCAGACCACCGTGAATGGCGGGGTGCAGGGTTTTGACCCGGCCATCCATCATTTCCGGGAAGCCAGTGTAATCGGCGACCTCCTGAACAGCCAAAGCCTCTGCCTGCAACAACTTGTGAGTGCCACCCGTAGACAACATCTGCACCTTATGGCCCGCCAGAGCCTGGGCAAAGGCCACCAGACCGGATTTGTCCGAGACGCTCAGCAGCGCCGTGTTGATTTTGTAGTTAGCCACGCGTTTTGGTTACCTGTTGTTGCTGGACTCATCCACTCACGACCGGCACCCTTTGGGTTGGGGCCGCGCGCAGCAAATGAAAAATTCGGAAAAGAAAAAAGGACGTTTGACCGTCCTTTTTTGAGTGGTGCATTTTACACACCTGCCTGCAAAATTGGAATTACAAGCAGGAACAGCCGCGGGCCAGGCGTTTACAGCAGGCCGTATTTTTTTAGTTTCTTGCGCAGGGTGCCGCGGTTAAGGCCAAGAATTTGGGCGGTCTGGCTCTGGTTATTGTTGGTTTGCCGCAGCACACAGACCAGCAGCGGCATCTCAACCTGGCAGAGTACCAACTCATACAGGTCGGTGACTGGCTGGTCATCCATGGTGGCAAAATAGCTTTCTACGGAGCTCAGCACAGACTTACTGAGCACAGGTTCTGGCTTGCCGGCGGCAAAACCGTCATACCCTGTTCTACTATCAATTTCTGTACCAAGGTCCTGAGCCGCTGGTGCCGCAGTAAACTCCCGTACCGACATATCTATCTCCACCGCATTACGCTGCGAGTTCTTTTGCAAATGTCTCGAGTATCGCCTCCACCTGATCTATGGATGTTTGCAAGCCATTGAATTTTTTCATGAACTCAGCACTTGCTCGTTCCGCAAGATACCAGCCCACGTGTTTTCTGGCGATACGGACTCCCATCACCTCGCCATAAAATCCAGCGAGATTCTGCACATGTGCAACCAGAGCTTGTTTTATCTCACCCTGACCTGGATTTATTTTTTCTGTGCCTGTCGCCAGGTAATGATCTACTGCGGCTGCCAGCCAGGGATGCCCCTGGGTAGCGCGCCCCATCATCACCGCCGCTGCGGCGGTCTGGTGCAGAACATTTTGCGCCTCATCTGGGGTATTAATGTCGCCATTGGCAACAACGGGAATAGTGACACCTGCAACCACCTCGGCAATGGCGTTGTAATCCACCTGCCCGGCAAACTTGCAGGCCCGGGTACGGCCGTGCACCGTCAACAACTGCACTCCCGCTGCCTCGGCGATGCGTCCTATGGCCAGGGCATTCTGAGTCTCCTTACACCAACCCAGGCGAATTTTCAGGGTTACTGGCACATCTACCGCAGCGACAACGGCATCAAGTATCTGACCTACCAGCTTTTCATCCCGCAACAGGGCCGATCCGGCCTGGCGGTTGCAGACTTTTTTCGCCGGACAGCCCATATTGATATCAATGATGTCGGCGCCACGATCCGCATTAAAACGCGCCGCATCGGCCATCATCTCAGGCTCAGCACCGGCGATCTGGATCCATCGCGGTCCCGCCTCGTTATGGTAGGCCAGGCGTTGCCGCGACTTTGGGGTATCCCACAGACTGCGATCACTGGTGATCATTTCGGACACCATCCAGTGGGCACCAAACTGACGACACATGTTGCGGTATGGCTGGTCCGTGACGCCGGCCATGGGGGCAATAATCACTCGACTGGGGTGCTCATGTGATCCTATCTTTAACATATGTGCATCAACCTGTGAAAAGCCTACGGAACCACTCCCCAGCCATCAGGACGCTGGATCAATTGTCAGGCTGTAACCAATGGCACGCTTGCCGGGATCGATAATTTTGAGGGCCAGGCGAACCTCGGTGTAAGGTGAAAAATAACGCAACCCCTTGAGTTCGCCGGCCAGATATTCACTGGGCCTGAAGGTACGGCGCGCCACCAGCCTGGCATCAGCATCGGTAAAACTCAGCACCAGGTCAGGGAACAACTGGTGGAACTCACCACTATTCTTGATCAGCACATCCACCAACAACACATCTGAACCAGCACCCTGACTGCGCACCACAAGGTCTGTGGCTTGCAGCAAGTCGCGCTGCCGGTAGACCGGCAACTCACAGCCGGCGAATCGACAGAGGTCGGCATAATAAGGCCTTAACCTGGCATTCTGGGCAAAATCATCCATCCGATACCAGCCATACTGGGCAACCAGGCCAATAAACATTACCAGGCTCGCCAGCAGCCAGCGCCATTGCCGCCGAGCCGCTGGCGCCTGCCAGGGACCCACAATTTCTTCGGGATCCTCCGGCGCCAGATCCAGCCTGGCGCCTTCAAGCGCCTGCGCCTCGACGGCGCCATCATCCGGGCCTTCAACCAGCTCTACGACCAGCTCGGCAACTGGTTCTGCAACCGGCTTATGATCCACCTCTGCAGCAAAGTTACCGATGGCCGGCACCATGGATTCAGCATCTATCTCAGCAGCGAATAACAACTCCGGGTAATGCCCGTCTTTCCCAGCGTCTTTCCCAGCGTCTTTCCCATCGGCAATCCCATCGGCAATCCCATC
>JANQYP010000055.1:25043-34933 GCA_030728785.1 Pseudomonadales bacterium | reverse complement strand
TCCCATCGGCAATCCCATCGGCAATCCCATCTGCAAAGTCGGCGTCAAAGTCATCGTCAAAGTCGGCGTCAAAGTCATCGTCAAAGTCGTCATCGGGATCTGCTGCCGGGGGCGGCACGCCATACTCGCTGGTGATTGTCACAATCCTGGCCCGCCGTTGCTGGTCCAGGCCTGGCTCTGGCTCCCTCGGCAACTGCTGGAACAGATTCTGGTCTGCCGTTGCCGCAGACCCGGCGTCCGATTTAATATCTGCCGGCGCAACGCCAGCTGCGGCGACATCATCAGTACCAAAAAAATAGTCCCTGGCCTGGAATACCTGCAGGCACGCGCCGCAACGCACCGCCCCATCTGCGGCGCCAAGCTGGCTGCCCGTTACTCTGAATGCCGTCTGGCAAAAGGGACAACGGGTAATGTTCTCAGTTTTGCTCACTCCTCAGGCCGACTTTTTTGCAGCAATGCTGACCCAACCATCAAGCTCAGCATCCACCACAAATTCGAGCGCTGCATAGGCCTGCTTCACCCACTCCTTCTGGCCCACCATGATGCCCGAGAGCAACAAGTGGCCACCAGGTTTGATGCTCGCCATAATCGGTTCTGCCAACTCAATCAGTGGCTGAGCAAGAATATTAGCCACCACAATGTCATAACCGGCGGCGGGCAGGGTCTCAGGCATGGATACCTGCAGGCGTTCGTGAACCTGGTTGCGAGTAGCATTATCCAGGGTTGCCACCAAGGCTTGCGGATCGTTGTCGATAGCCCGCACCTGATCCGCGCCAAGCAACAACGCAGCAATACCCAGAATGCCGGAGCCACAACCAAAATCCAGTACCTGCTGCCCGGCTATCACATTGGCATCCAGCCACTGCAGGCAAAGCCGGGTGGTGGCGTGGGTGCCGGTACCAAATGCCAGGCCAGGATCCAGTTGCAGCACAATGGCATCAGCCGCTGTCACTTCCCGACCCGACGGGCAGACCCACAGACGCTGACCAAACTGCATAGGGTGAAAACGGGTCAGCCACTCACGCTCCCAGATACGGTCGCCGAACACTTCGACAAACAGAATTTCCACTGCTGCTGTCGCAAATTGTTCGCGGACCATGGCTATGTCGACATCCTCAGCATACAGGCCAGTCACTACGACATTTTCCCAGACCGGTTCTTCACCGGGACCCGGCTCATATATTGGCTGGTCCTCGGCATCCATCACCGTCACTGAGACGGCAGCGCTGCCCCAGAAAAGGCCCTCGATCATACTCAGGGTATGTGTTGTGCCAGCCACGGCTACAGTTTTCCATTCCACAGTGATTAATGTCCTGTTTTATTGAGGTGTTTGCTCTAAAAGCGGGCAATCGACCTGAGGGAGACTCAGACCCGTGACATGGCAGCCTGCAGAGCCAGATCATAACCCTGCGCACCCATACCAGTAATAACCCCCACTGCCACATCAGAAAGATAGGAATGCTGGCGGAAAGCCTCGCGGGCATGGACATTCGACAGGTGAATCTCGATAAAGGGGATAGCAACAGCCAATAAGGCGTCACGCAAAGCGATGCTGGTATGGGTAAAGGCGCCGGGGTTGATCAAGATAAATGCCACACCCTCTTGCCGCGCCTGATGGATACGATCCACCAGCACATGCTCGGCGTTGCTCTGCAGCGTCATGATCTCATGCTTGGCAGCCAGCCCCTGGTTCACCAGGCCCGCCTCAATACCTGCCAGTGTTGTATGGCCATAGACATCTGGCTCACGCTGGCCCAGCAGATTGAGGTTCGGCCCGTTCAGGACGAGTATTTTTGCCATGTTATGTGATTCCAGGAAAAACGCAGAGTCTAGCGTAATTTATGCCGTTTCAGCGAGCCCACTGCAGTATCACTGCTTGTTGCTTCGGCGGATAACAAAGGCCGGCTTCTGCGCAGCCCTGGTATTGCACATCAATCCGCGCCGGCCTGGTGGCCAGGGGCAGGGTCAGCTCGAGTATTTCGTAGTAGACCTCAACCTGGCCAAAATACTCGTCCATCTTGCTGATACCGGGGGGCAACGCCACCTGCAAAGGTACCAGGGCCTCAGGAAGCGCCGCACCTGCTGCCATAAAAGTCAGCCGATCGCGGTACAGATAATAACCCGGTGCCACCTGCCAACGCAGCAGCAGCTGCTCATCGTCCTGTAAAGCGCTAAATTGGAAAGCCTGGTCCACCGGCAAGAATTGGGGGAAACCGGTGGCGACCCTGGTGCTGCTGGCAAACTCAGCCGCCAGCACTTGATTTGCCAGCAGCCAGAGCACGCAGCACAGCACTAAACTCTTTGCCGGGACGTTTAAACGCCTGATTGGGGAGTCAGGTCGATTCGCAGCTCGACTCATAGCTAGATTCATAGTTAGGTTCACCGCCCGATTACTCGATTAGATTAATAGCTCGATTTATAATTCGGTTCTTGATTCGCCCGGCAGTTCGATGAATAGTCCATGTACCTGTGCGCTGCAATGAGCTGACAAATGTCACCAAGCCAGGCACTTGCCACCGCCACAATCAACATCACCATCAACATCAACATCAACATCAACATCAACATCAACATTAACGTCAACCAATATGTAGATCGCTATCTTGCCGGACAATCCTCACTATATCTGTTTTATTATCTGCTTTATTTTGCTGCTGGCATCGAGCCCGGGCTGCGAACTTATCACTCAGGTACCAACTCCACCGGCAGCTGCGGTGGCGGCCATGCCGACAACGGCGCCCAAACCTGCCGCGCCACAGATTGACCCCAATGCCGAAACCATCCGCGAATTGCTCAAGGCTGGCCGCGAAGCCCTCGCCAATAATCGCCTGACCACGCCGGACGATGATAATGCCTACCTGCGCTACCTGCAGGTGCTGGGGTTGCAGCCAGACAACCCCCAGGCCCTGCTGGGGATGGCAGACATTGCTGACAAATACCTCGACTGGGCCCTGCAGGAGGCAAGCCGAGGCCAGTACAAAGTCGCCAACGACCTAGTCAGCAAGGCACGCTCAGTAGACGAAAATCATCCTGGCATTGCGCCGGTACAGGTCCTTATCGCTGATCAGGCGCGCGCCCACATCGTCGACTATCCGCTGCCGGCGTTGTCACTGGCAAAACTGGCCGCCCAAGAGGACCTCACCGATTTGGCCGGCGCTGACGGCCAGCAACTGGATGCCATCGCCCGACATATTGAGAGGACCCGAGCAACTATCATCATTTATGCCCCATCAGACATCATGGGACGCAAGATTTACCAGTATTTGAACCTTGCGACCGCCGAACGGATTCGCGCCCAGTTTGAGTACAGCGACCAAGTGGTCGTGCGTCTCGTTATTCTGTAACCATAGGAACACTCACAGAAGGCCGACTATTGCGCAACGCCCGCCAAACCGATGGGTACTCGGGATCGCGACTGCAAGGCGATAAGCGTTGCTGGACGGCAAAATGCTGGGGGCCCGCCTGGTTTTATGCTGCTGTGCGCCAGCTATCAGACCCGGCCGGCCGCGACGAACAGGCTGGCCGCCAAAACAGGCCGCAATCGCCACCATCAGCCGGAATGATCTAGGACCAAAGGCTGATTTTTAGTTAACATAGCCACTCTCTCCTCTGCCGTGGTGAACTCAACGTGAGCGCTCTCGATAAATTGAAATCCAGGTTCTCCGACAATCTCGAAACACAATCGGTTACCGGGTCAGTCAGCAAAGCGATAGGTATCTTGTTTACCCTGCTGTTGCTGCTGGTCGGCATGCTTGGCTACCTGTGGGACACGGAACCTGAGCAGTTTGACGTTTTTACCTACACCCAGACCCAGGTCAGCACACTTGGCGTACCTGTGGTACGCGGCAGCACCACTGTCGCTACGACCATCGGTTTGGCCGACAACCTGCTCCACAAGCGTGGCGGCTACCTAACCAATGACATATCTCCACCCGGCATCTTCATGGATAACGTACCGAACTGGGAGTTTGGTGTTCTGGTGCAGATTCGTGACATGGTTCGCACCCTGCGCAACAATATGAGCCGCTCACAGTCGCAGTCTACGGAAGATACCGGCCTGGTAAATGCTGAAAACCAATTTTACTTTGACAGCGACAGCTGGGCCTTCCCGGAAACCGAAGACGAATACCGCCGTGGCATCAAGGCCCTGGACGGCTACCTCAAGCGCCTCGGCAGCGATGACCAGCAGGCGGCACAGTTCTATGCTCGGGCTGACAACCTCAGAACCTGGCTTGCAGAAATCGAGACCCGTCTCGGCAGCCTGTCCCAGCGCTTGAGCGCCAGTATCGGCAAGCGGCAGCTGAACATGGCCCTGGCCGGCGACACTGCTGCCAGCCAGTCAACGGCCACCGCGCCGGAGACCCAGGTGAAAACTCCCTGGACCGAACTGGACGATGTATTTTATGAAGCCCGCGGCACAACCTGGGCGTTGTTACATCTGTTGCGCGCGGTGGAGGTGGATTTTAAAGAGGTGCTGGAAAACAAAAACGCCCTGATCAGCATGCAACAGATCATTCGCGAACTGGAGCCCACCCAGGACACCCTCTGGAGCCCGGTCATACTCAACGGCGACGGTCTGGGCCTGGTAGCCAACCATTCCCTGGTAATGGCATCACATATCTCACGCGCTAATGCTGCCATCATCGACCTGCGGCGCCTGTTGTCTGAAGGCTAGGCGCCGGTTGGAGTGACCCATTTGGCATAGAATGGCTCACTGCCGCCGCTTCAGACCAATTTGACGCAGTTTTTTTGCCGCACTGTTGTTGTCTTTTACCTTCTTTTGCGTTCTTTTGCGTTCTTTTGCCCTTTTTGCACCCAATGACGGTTCTCCATCGGCTCACTCTTTTGTAGTATGTAGCTCGACCTCGCGACGTCGGCGTCAACCGCCACAGGTGTCGCATCTGGCAGCGGCTAATAACTCCGAATAATAACTCCGAATAATAATCAGAACGGAATTGACTATGAGTGAAATGACAAACTTACCGCCAATCTTTGGCGTGCTGGGGCTGGTTTGCGCCTTTGTTATCTATGTTGTGATGACAAGATATGACGAGGGTGGGGAAAAAATCAGAAAAATCGGGAATGCCATTCACGAAGGGGCCATGGTCTTCATGCACCTTGAGTATCGCATGCTCGCCCTGTTCACCCTTCCTTTGTTTATCATCCTGTATTATTTCCTCGGCCAGAACACCGCCCTGGCATTTGCCGTCGGCGCCCTGAGCTCGGCACTGGCAGGCTACCTGGGTATGTTTGCCGCAACCAAAGCCAACGTTCGCACCACTCATGCCGCCCAGACCAGCGGCGCCGCAGGTGCCTTGACCGTGGCCTTTTATGGCGGCTCCATCATGGGCCTGTGTGTGGCGTCACTGGGCCTGCTGGGCCTGGGCGGCCTGTACTGGTTTTTTGGTGGTGATCCTGAAGCCACCCACGCGATCCATGGCTTTGGTATGGGTGCCTCTAGTGTGGCCCTGTTCTCACGAGTCGGCGGTGGTATTTTCACCAAGAGCGCCGACGTTGGTGCCGACCTGGTAGGCAAAATTGAAGCCGGCATTCCTGAAGATGACCCGCGCAATCCTGGCGTCATTGCTGACAACGTTGGTGACAACGTCGGTGATGTCGCCGGTATGGGCTCCGACATCTTCGAGTCTTACTGCGGCGCCATGATCGCCACCATAGCCATTGCATCCACTCTCGCCCTGGGTGGCACCTATGGCATCCAGGCCCTGGCCCCACTGGCTGCTGACAGTGCCCAGCAGGCGCTGATGTTCCTGCCGCTGGCCCTGGCATCACTGGGATTGATCTGCTCAGTCGTAGGTATTCTGGTGGTGCGCAGCATGTCCAACAGCGCCCCGGAAACCGCACTGCGTATGGGTCACCAGCTCTCCGCCGTGGCCTTGATTATTGGTGCCTACTTCCTGATTGATGCCACTGGTATTGCAATGAGCGTCTGGTGGGCGGTTGTCTCAGGTACAGCCGGCGGCATCCTGATTGGCCTTGTTACTGAATACTACACCTCCAAAGCGCCTATTATCAGAATCGCAGAGTCCGGCCGTACCGGCACCGCAACTGTGATGATCACCGGTCTGGCGGTCGGCATGCAGTCTGTTGTCATCCCCATTGTGGCCATCAGTGCCATTATCTATGCCTCTACTGAACTTGCCGGTCTCTATGGCGTTGGTATCGCAGCTGTTGGCATGCTGGCCACGGTCGGCATGACCATGGCGCTGGATGCCTATGGCCCGGTGGCCGATAACGCCGGTGGTATCGCTGAAATGGGCGGTCTGGGACCAGATGTTCGCAAGATCACTGACGGCCTGGATGAAGTGGGTAATACCACTGCGGCCATCGGTAAGGGATTTGCCATTGGCGCTGCAGCCCTCGCAGCCCTGGCGATCATTGCGGCGTTTGTCGAAACCATGCAATTCCACCATGCCGGGTTCAGCCTCGAACTCTCCAATCCTAAAGTGCTGGTCGGTATGTTTATCGGTGGCGCCCTGCCGTTCCTGATCGCCTCAATTACCATGACAGCTGTGGGTGATGCGGCCATGGAAATGATTGAAGAAATTCGTCGCCAGTTCCGTGAAATCAAAGGTCTGATGGAAGGCACAGCGGATCCAGATCACGCCAGATGTATCGACATTGCGACCAAGGCAGCCCTGAAGAAGATGATTCTGCCCGGTGTGATCGCCATCTCCATGCCGGCGGTGGTCGGTTTTGGTCTCGGTGGTGAGAGCCTCGGTGGTATGCTCGCTGGCGCCCTGTTGGGCTGTGTCTTACTGGCACTGATGATGGCCAATGCTGGCGGTGCCTGGGACAACGCCAAAAAATATGTCGAAAAAGGCAACCTTGGTGGTAAAGGCTCTGCTGTCCACGCAGCTGTGGTTGTGGGCGACACCGTTGGTGACCCGTTCAAAGATACCTCTGGCCCTGCCATGAACATCCTGATCAACGTCATGGCGATTGTCAGCCTGGTAATTGCGCCGCTGTTGTAAGCTCGGTTGTAAGCTTGGCGCACCAAAAAAAGCAGGCTTGAAGCCTGCTTTTTTTTGCCTAAAATTTCACCGCAGCCCATGAAGGGCCGTATACTTCCCGCCTCACTCCAACGGCGCAGCCAAAGCAACCATGCAACTCCATACTTACCTGGTCGCAGATGAGGCAGCATTCAATTTTACGCCCGCCAGTTACGCCCGCCTGCGGGCCACCAACCCCAATCTTGAACTGGTCGTTCATGCCGGTCTTGAAACCCTACTCAGCGCCCTGCCCGAGATTGAGTTGCTTGACACCTGGCGCTTTGACGTCGACTGGTATCAACATGCGCCAAAATTAAAACACCTGTTCACCCCGGCAGCAGGCCATGACTGGGTCCATGCTGATCCTGCGAACCTGGTCAAAGTCTGGCGCGGTCAGTTCCATGGACCCATGATTGCGGAAACGCTGCTGAGCCTGATGCTGCACTTTAACCGCGACATGCCTGCCATGCAGGCGCTGCAACAACAACATCAGTGGGATCGCAACCGCCAGCAGCACAGCCGGCTGTTATCTAGACAGAGTGCCCTGATCCTGGGCTACGGTGCTATCGGCAAAGTCTGCGCCAGTTATCTGGGCAGGCTGGGGGTCGAAGTTTTTGCTTACCAGCGGCGCCTCAGCGCCGGCGTGGATGCAGATTCAGGTGCCCGCCACGTTGGACCGGAGACACTGGCCAAGCATCTTGCCAGCGCCGACCATGTCATCCTGCTCTTGCCCGGTGGCCAGGCAACTCAAGGCTTTATGAACAGGACACTGCTTGGCCAGCTCAAGGCCGGTGCCTGTCTGTATAACTTTGGTCGCGGCACGACCCTGCTGGAGGCAGATCTGCTCTGGGCCCTGGACAATACAGCCATTAAGGGTGCGGGGATTGATGTCACCGAAAGAGAGCCTTTACCCGCCGATTCACCACTGTGGGATCACCCCAAACTGGTGTTGCTGCCGCATTCGTCCTGCATTTACGCCGACTATCAGGCGCTGCATATTGATGAACTTGAAGCTGTTCTGCAGACGTTGATCACCTGAGGGGAAACATTCTGCCAGCCAGGGCTCAAACCAGCACATCCTGGTCAAGGTTCATTCCAGAAACGCGACATTTGCACATACAGGAATGACGCAGTCCAGCCAATCAACACCAGCCCCACCAGCGCCTCCAGACCGGCAGTAAATCGCAGGTCACCCCAGGGCTCAATGTCGCCGAAGCCCAAAGAGGTATAACTGGTAAACGAGAAGTACACACAGTCGAGAAAAGTGCCGTTGTAATTACCCTGAAATCCGCCAAAACCGGGCACCTGCACCATGTAATAATAGGCGACACCAAACAGCCATATTTCAGCCACATGGGCCACCAGGGTGCCGTAGACACCCACCACAATACGCAGCCGGTGGGTGATATTGAGGCGCGGAATTAACCCTGACAACAGCCGCAGAATCTCGTAGTGCACCAGCACCGCAAGGGTAATCAGCAGGCTGTTCAAAAAATATATTTCAAACACAGGTTTTTCCTGCCTGTTTGGCGTTCAGCGGCCATAAGCCAAATTAAGACCGGCTCCTACTCCACAGCAAACCTGGGTAACTTTCTCTGCACCAGCTGGTTTGTCATACGCACGTAATCGGGCAGGCCGTCTTTATAGGGTGGGTAGTCCTCACCAGCGATTAGCGGTGCCAAATAGTCGCGGCCACGGGGCGTAATGCCAAAGCCGTCACGCGTGATATAACCACGGGGCATTTTCTTTTCGACATTGGCTACCTTCGACAATGCCACCTCGCCAATAGACCAGGTATATTTTTTACCCTTGCCACGGACAATAATTGGCATCACTGCGTTTTTGCCTGCTGCGGCAAACTCAACTGCTGCCTCACCGACGGCATAAGCCTGGGCAACATCTGTCGCCGAAGCAATGTGCCGGGCTGCCCGCTGCAGATAATCGGCAACGGACCAGTGGCACTTAAAGCCATGCTCAAGTTTGATCATGTCTACCAGTGACGGCGCCACGCCGCCCAACTGGGTATGGCCAAAAGCATCCTTGAGGCCGGCATCGGCGACAAAACTGCCATCGGCATACTGCGCCCCTTCGGAGGCAACAATGACACAAAAGCCAACTTTCTTGACGGTAGCTTTGACCTTATCCAAAAACACCTGCTTGTCAAAAGCAATTTCCGGAAACAGGATAATATGCGGCGGCGCCTGCGGATGATCCTTGGCAAGCCCTGCCGCAGCAGCTATCCAGCCCGCATGACGACCCATGACTTCCAGGACAAACACCTTGGTAGAACTCTCTGCCATTGAGGCGACATCCAGGCCCGCTTCACGGGTTGAGACGGCAACATATTTGGCCACGGAACCAAAACCAGGACAACAATCAGTATATGGCAGGTCATTATCGACGGTCTTGGGAATGCCGATACAGGTGATGGGATAGCCCACAGCCTGGCTGTATGCCGCGACCTTGTTCGCCGTATCCTGGGAATCGCCACCGCCGTTATAAAAAAAGTAACCTATGTCATGCGCCTTGAAGACGGCGATCAAACGCTCATATTCTGCCGGCGCTTCCAGGGCTGACTGCAACTTGTAGCGACAGGAACCAAAAGCGCCAGAGGGGGTGTAGCGTAAACCCCTGATTGCTTGTTTAGTTTCCAGGGAGGTGTCCACCAGCTCCTCACGCAGGGCACCAATAATGCCATTACGACCCGCCAGCACTTTACCGAACTTGCGATTCTTGCGCGCCGCCTCAATAACCCCGCAGGCACTGGCATTAATCACGGCAGTGACGCCACCCGATTGCGCGTAGAAAACGTTTTTACCAGCCATCAATGATTCCTGTAAATTATTTGGACGTTAAGTGTTGTTGTACCCATCAGATGTA
>JANQYP010000055.1:22210-24943 GCA_030728785.1 Pseudomonadales bacterium | reverse complement strand
TCAGATGTACCCATCAGATGTATCCGTCAGATGTCCCGGACAGTCTCGGCGATAAGCCAATCAACGACATCCTGCAGTGCCACTGACGACGACTTACCTGCAGCAATGGCGGCATCATAGACATTAATCTGCTGATGCGCACTGGTGCCCGAAACGAGGATGTCATTGACGTGACCCAGGGCATCTACACAACCCAGCGCCTCAGCATCCTCGGCAACAAAACCCAGCAACTCATCCAGCAATTCTCGAAACGGTATCACTTCACCCTTAGCCAGATCAATCATGCCGGCGTCATAGGAGTAGCGCATTGCCCGCCAGCGATTTTCATTGATCAGCATGCTGGCATAACGTCGCCAGCGCTGGTTACTGCGCCGCAGGCGGTACAACATGCGCATCAGGCACACTGTTAGCGCCACCATGCTCATGGCGTGATGGATATTGGTACAGACATCCATGATGCGGGTTTCCAGCGTCGGGAATCGGGCACTGGGACGCAGGTCCCACCAGATGCGACTGGCGTCCTCAATCAGGCCGGCGTGTTTGAGAATATCCACATGCCGCTCATATTCGGCATAACTGACAAACTGTTCAGGCAAACCGGTTCTTGGCAGACTGCCAAAAACTGTTAAACGATAGGATTTCAGGCCGGTATTTTCCCCTTCCCAGAAGGGTGAGGAGGTTGATAGTGCCAGCAGATGGGGCAAAAAATAACTTAGCTGACTCATCAGATCGATGCGCAGCTCCGGGTCGGCAATACCAACATGCACATGCATACCGCAGATCAGCAGCCGCCGGGCCGTGGCCTGCATCTCCTGAGTAAGGTCCACATAACGTGCTTTGGCGGTTTGTTTCTGGGTCATCCAACGGGCAAAGGGGTGAGTGGAGACAGCAATGGGGGCAAGGTTATAGCGATTGCTGACCTCAGCAACGATACCTCGCAAACGCTTGATCTCTGCCTCTGCCTGGGCCACATCACGACAGATGGTGGTGCCAATCTCAATTTGTGAGCGCATCAACTCCGGGCTGACTTGCTCACCACAAAGCCGCGCGCACTCACGCATCAACTCGGCCGGAGGATCACTCACCAGGTCCCGTGTTGCCCGGTCAACCAGCAGGTACTCTTCCTCGACCCCCAAGGTAAATTCAGGCTCTCGCAGTTGCATGGGTTTTCCTGGCTAACAAGTGATGTCTGACTTACGCGCCTTGACCTGGCTATAATACTCCGGATCTTTGCCACAGCACATGTCAGCGTGAACTATGATTCAAACACCCGCCGAATTCAGCCAGTGGCACTCGCCCAGCCCAGATGACCTGGGCGCTGACCACCTGACGTTTCTCCAGCGCCTGGGTGGTCCTGCATGGATCACCCTGACGGGCAAAGACCGCCAGCGCAGCCGCGCCATTATCACCTTGTTACATGGTAACGAACCCTCTGGCTTGAAAGCCGTCTACCAGCTCCTGAAGAGCGGGATTCAGCCGGCAACCAACCTCGACATTTTTGTCGCCTCGGTTGACGCAGCACTGCTGCCACCCCTGTTTTCGCACCGTTACCTGCCAGGCGAAGAAGACTTCAATCGTTGTTTCAACCTGCCAGCTCATACCCCACAACGGCAATTGGCACAGCGCCTTATCCAACAGCTGCGGCAATTAGGCCCCGAGGCCATCGTCGACACGCATAATACCTCGGGTCACAGCCTGCCATTTGCAGTAAGCACTCGAGATGATATCCTGTCACGCCAACTGGCACAGATGTTTACTCGCCGGCTGGTTGTGATCGACCAGGCACTCGGTACTCTGATTGAACAACGCGATGGCCATTGCCCTATTGTTACCATCGAGTTTGGTGGCTTTGCTGATCCCCAGGCTGACATACTGGCAGAGCAGAGCCTGCATGCCTTCAGCACCAGGGACCAGCTTTTTGACCGGACACCAGACCCCATGCAGATATTACAACATCCAGTACGCCTGGAACTTGAACCGGGACATCAGCTGCACTACGCCAGTACTGGCCAATTTGATGCGGATATCACTCTGTTTAACACCATCGACCAATTGAATTTTGCAAAAATCCAGCCCGGCACCAGTCTGGGCTGGCTCGGCAAGCGCGGATTGCAGGGTTTGCGGGTAAGGAGCGCAACCGGCAAAGATCTGACCAGTGCCTATTTTGTCGAACATAATGGTTTGCTAACGACTTGCCACACAATGACCCTGTTTATGGCGACAACGGACCCCTTTGTGGCCGCACAGGATTGTTTACTTTACTTCACACCGGAATCTCTATGACCTCATATATCGCCCTGCACTCTTTGCATATGACGACAGCACTGCTTTCCATCACTCTGTTTCTACTGCGCGGTTACTGGATGCTGACGGACAATGTCATCTTGCAGCACAAGGTGACCCGCATCGCGCCCCATATTATCGACACCCTGCTGCTGGCCTCAGCCATTGGCCTGATGTTTGTCATTGGCCAATACCCCTTTGTGAACGGCTGGTTAACCGCCAAGTTGCTCGCCCTGGTGGCTTATATTGTCCTGGGCACCTTTGCTATAAAACGCGGCAAGACAAAAGCGCAACGAACCATTGCTCTGGTTGCTGCACTGCTTGTCTTTGTCTACATTGTGTCCGTTGCCTTTAGCAAAAACTCTTTGGGATTTGCCGGCCTGGCCTAATCAGGTTTCCCTGACTCGGCATACCCGGCCAGGTTCACTCATCCAGGTGCACCCATCCAGG
>JANQYP010000055.1:15854-22110 GCA_030728785.1 Pseudomonadales bacterium | reverse complement strand
TTCACCAACGAGACCTTCACCAACAGCCTTTGCCGAATAACTCCTCTGTCAGAGCTGTTATGTGCCACCTTGCAAACCTTACCCGCAAACCCCGAGCTGCAAAGCACTCGCAGCCGCATTCATCAAGGGGCAGGTTTCGAGTATGAGGCTACTTGTTGTCCACGTCGAATGGCCTGCCCGCCACTTAACCCCAGTGCTCAGCTAACGGCGACTTGAAATCGGCTTCTTTTACGATCAACACATCACTGCTGAGATAATCTATGACTTTTTCTGTGGTACTACCAATCAGCACGTCTGCGACAATACTGCGAGAAATAGCCCCCATAACGACCATATCGGCGTGTAAGGACTTCTCCAGCTGCGCAAGGCCATACTCCGGCGCCTCTTCGATAAGGTGAACCTGAGCCGGGGATAGCTTGAACTCTGCCACAAGTTTATCCAGCGCCTGCCGATGTTGCTCCTGCGCCTGCCGCAGATAGGTACCAGACAGCGCTACCTGTCGAAATGAATGTACCGCATGCACTGAGCCACTTGTCAGCACCCCCAGGTCCAGCGCAACCTGCAGGATGCGGTGGTCGAGGCCTGCGGGTTTATGCCGGGCGTGCATCGGATCTACAGCAGCGAGAATCACGGGGACTGCTTGCCAGGTTTTTTCCTTGACCAGCAGCAGCGGCAGCGGACAGCAACGCACCAGCTGCCAGTCGTCATTACTTAGAAACAATCGCGATAATGCTGAATGCTGGCGCGTATGCCGCACCACAAGATCAGCACCCGCAGCCATTGCCGTGGTGACGATGGCCTTGTAGCCGGGATGACCCCAGACCGCCCGAGTCTCAACAACCAACCCCTGTTGGCGTAACGGTTCGGCCAGCGCTTCCAGAGCAACCTTGCGTTCGGCGAGATACTCTTCACGCAACCGAACGAGATCGACAGCATCAAAGTAGTAACCCTCCACCAGATACTCAGTGTAGTCACAGGCCAGCAATGTCAGCTCAAAATCTGCCAGGCGCGCCAGCGTCAGAATTTTTTCCAACGCAGGCTGAGCCTCTTGCTCAGGATCAACGACAACCAGTACTTTTTGCAGTTTTAGCATTCAGGTACTCCAGCGCATACAGTGAACATCAGCAATAAGCACCCCCATTCAAAAACCCGGCCTTGGCCAGCGTGATTCTGCGCTACTTTTCATGATCGCCTGCGACCTGCTGACACTCACCGGCAGATGCAATGACAAATGCCCACAACGTGCCCCAGACAATTCTCATGCGGCGCAACGCATGCAGCTGTCAGCATAAGCCAGTGCCAGTAAGCGGGCCTCACTGATAGTTTGGCCGCAATGTACACAGCGCCCGTATCGGCCATCTGCCAACCTCTGCAAAGCCTTATCGATGCTGCGTAACTCACTTCTAGCCTCGGCTTCGAGGGTTAACATCAGGTCACGGCTTTCCATTTCAACAGATTGCTCGCCAGAATCTGTGCTGCCGCGCTCTTCCCTGCCGTGGATATCCCGGTAGGTTTGCTCGACCCTGCTGACCAATTCCTGCTTTTTGGCGAGCAAACGCCGCCTGACGTCCTCCCGGTCAACATCCAAACCCCGGTTCTGATCCTTTACCTGGCTCTTAATTTGACTCTTGGTTTTGCTCTTGTTTTTACTAATGGTTTGACTCTTGCCTTGATTCTTTAACGGGTCGTCACGGTCCACGTCTAACTCCAGCGTAATCACAGGGGTAGACGCAACACTCTACTTGAACTCGGCCATCGGCAATTGATCGACATCAATACCAGCAGGCTTTGACATAGATATATTTTACGAACTTCTTATGCTGCCGAATCTTGAATAACACAGGATTCGACTTATTCAGATTTTATGCCGAGCAGTTTACGACGAGCAGGTCTGTAATGAGCAGGTCTGTAATGAACTGGCCTGCGACAAGCAGGCTCAAGACATAAACCAAGAGTCTTTTCACAAGCGCATATGCCAAGCGCGTATGCCAAGCGCGTATTCGACATTTGAAATTTTATTCGGGAGATTGACGACCATGAGCCAACTTATGTATTCACCTTTCAGCGCCCTGGACCAGTTACACCGCGAACTTGGCCGGGTCTTCGCTGACACGCCGAGCGCCAGCCAGGCACAGGAAACCAATCAATACGGCAATTTTTACAACACCGCTGCGTGGCTACCGCAGGTGGATATCATGGAGGATGAAAGTGGTTTCAGCGTCCTTGCAGATCTTCCGGGCGTTGATCCAAAACAAGTTGAGGTCACTGTTGACCGCAACGTCCTGACAATTCGTGGTGAACGCGGCACGGAGATCAGCACTGATGAACGCCGAACAAAGGCAGCTTACAAACGCCGCGAGCGAACTGGCGGAAGTTTTATCCGCCAGTTCACCCTGCCGGAAATAGCTGATGGCAACGGCATTACAGCACGCTCGACCAACGGCGTACTGGAAGTCAGAATTCCCAAGGGTGAACGCAACAAACCGCTGAGTATCAACATAGAAAGCTGAATCGCTGACGATGCTGACAGCGGTATGTTCTAACGGGCCCGGCACTTCGGGCCCACTGCCATAGTGAAGCAAACAACGGAGGCGTAGCATGAGTCAATTTGAGCAATTTTCGCAGGGTCTGCGCGACCAGATGGACAATTTTACTGAGGGCTGGCAACACATGTGGCGTAAGGCACGGCACGCCATGACCCGATTTACACCAGCCTCACAAGGCAGTACCGAAGAGCAAACCAATCAGCGTGAAGGAACTTCCAGCAAGGCACTGAGCGCCTCGGCTAATATCTGGAGTGTGCTTTCCGCTGAAGTCAGCGAAACTGACAATAACATTGTGGTGCAACTTGAGGCACCCGGCATGAGCAGTGAAGATTTTATTATCACGGTTGATAACCTGACCCTGAGTATACGTGGTGAAAAACAGTATGAGCAGGAACATGACCAGGGCCGCTATCATATCTCCGAGCGAGCCTACGGGCGCTTTGAGCGCCTGCTGCCCCTCCCCGCCAGGGTCAGTGAGCGTGATGTGAAGGCCAAATACCGGCAGGGGGTCTTGACCGTTACCCTGCCTAAGATACAGGCTGCCACCAGTCGTCGCATTGAGGTCACTTGAAGCCAGGCGGCTTTATCAGCGCCCTGCTGGTCAGGACCACTTCTCGACAATGGGTATACGACGGCCGGTGCCAAATGCTACTTTTGATACCTTGGTGCCTGGGCACGTCTGGCGGCGCTTATATTCCATGCGCCCCATCAGGCTGATAATACGCTGAAAATCTGCCTGGGCATTGCTGCTGTTGAGCCAGCTCTGCAGCATCCCGGCGTCGCCAGAAATGCTGTCTGCATCGGCTAAATGCTGCACGACCCAGGTCGAAAATCGGTTGAATGTACTCACATAGTCTTCGACGTAGGCCCGAACAATGGGGTCCAGCACCGCGTATGCCAGCAGTGACGCCTCATCAATCTGGTCAGGCGCTAATTCTGCGCTGGGCGGCTTTTGCCAGATGCTGTCAGGAATGTCGGCAGCAGCGCGAGCAATATCCATCACCTGGTACTTAAACAGGTCCTTGATCGGCGCATAACTGAAGTTCATATCAAAATGCGTGTAATAACCACAGGCTGACTCGGTTTTGTTGCCCGTGGACAACGGCATGGCACCATAGGCATTGCTGAAATGCATCACATAAACATCACGCAGGCGGGCCTGGATATTTTCATCCGCCACCGTTGAGTAAGCACCGGCATTGAGTCGTGCAGTCACCAGATTGCCTGGCGCGCCAGCATACTGCCTGAATCGGGTATTGAGCATATCCACTGTCGGCTGGTGGTCGACGGCAACCTCATAATCCCAGCAACCAAGCTGCTTGTGCAGCAACAATGCATCGTCCCGCGAGTGCTGACTGCTAAACCTTGAGGGCATGCGAATGGCATGGACATTATTCGCACCGATGGCATCACAGGCCAGCTTGCAGACCACCGCACTGTCGACGCCGCCGCTGGAAGCCAGCACCAACTGAGAGAACCCTGATTTCTGCGTATAGTCGCGCAGCCCCAGCACCAGCAAGTCATAAAGACTCGGCGCTCGCTGCAGCAGCTCTCGTTTATTGCCCGCCTCGTAAACCTTGTCAATCTCGGCGCCAGCCCCTGACCCCAGATCCACAATATCAAAACTGTCCGTAAACACTTCGGTCACCAAGTGCACCAAATTGCCATTAGTCACTACAAAGCTCTGGCCATCAAACACCAGTTCGTCCTGGCCACCGCGCTGATTCACATACACAACGGTCATATCTGGCTCAGTGCCTGGCGCAATGACCTGCATGCGCTGCCAGGACTTGCCATGGACAAAGGGTGAGCTGTTCAACGACAGCACCAACTTGACACCAGCATCGCGGTATTTCTGCATGGGATTGTTACTGTAGCTGTAGCCGTCAGAGCCCTTGTCGTTCCAAAGGTCTTCGCAGATGGTCAGGCCAACGGCCTGCCCCTTGACCTCAAAGGTGAGCAGGTCAGTGCCTGGCTGAAAGTAGCGCAACTCATCAAACACATCATAAAAAGGCAACAGCTGCTTGGCATAAGTGCCGACGATCGCACCGCCACACAACACTGCGGCCATATTAAAAAATGGCTTGCCGCGACCGGTATTGCGGTCAATGTAACCGATGACCACATGCAACCCGGGGCGCGCTCGGCGGGTGTATTCGCGCAGGCTGTCAAGCTCCGCAAGGTTGCGATCAATGAATTCGGGATGATAGATCAGGTCTTGGCTGAGATAGCCTGGAATCGTCAGCTCAGGAAAGACCAGCAGATCGCAATCACCACGGCTGGCGGCATCAATACCCAGACGAACAGCCGCGCCGTTGCCGGCAAAATCACCCGGGGTAGTATTGATCTGGCCAAGGCAGACCTTCACCTCACAGCGACCTTTTGACCCTTGATGTGCGCCGGCGCTGCGATGCAATAGACCAGATAGACGGTACCCACCAACACCACACAGGCCCAGGCCTGGTGCAGGCTGGCAATGCCAATGGGGACGAAATACAGAAGCGTCGCGACCCCAATGCCAAACTGTACGAGTGTGGCAATCAGCACAAAGCTCGACGCTATCTTCAGCTGCCGGCTTAAACCCGCCATCGCCTGAACCCACAGAGCGACCACTAGAAGCACAACCAGCGCACCCACCCAGCGGTGCACAAACTGCACGGTAGCATTACTTTCAAACAGGTTCAGCCACCAGGGTTGCATGGCGAACACAGCGTCAGCAATCCACTGATCATTCATCCGTGGGAAGGTGTTATATCCCAGACCGGCATGGCTACCCGCGGTGAACCCTCCCCAGGTTAACTGAATAACCAGACACGCCGAAAAACCATAAACCAGGGCCTTAAAACTCAAGGGCACCGTCGATGCCCGCCGAGTCTCAAGCAGGCCCAGCAGCAGCCAGAACAGATAAGCCAGAATCGTCATCGCCAGCAGCAGGTGAGCCGCCAGGCGGTAGTGACTGACCCGGGGCATATCAACCAGACCGCTTTTGACCATATACCAGCCCATCAGTCCCTGCATCCCTCCCAGAAACAAGCCAATCATCAATTTGGGCAGCATGGGTCGCTCGATCTTGCCGAGTAACCAGAACAACAGGAATGGCACAAAATAAATCACACCAATCAGTCGACCCAGCAGTCTGTGGACATATTCCCAGTAAAAAATAGTCTTGAATCCATCCAGGTCCATGTGCCGGTTTAGTTTCTGGTACTCAGGATACTGCTTGTAAGCATCAAAGGTGCGCTGCCATTCGTCGGCATTTGTGGGCGGCAATATACCCATGATAGGCCGCCATTCAACCATCGATAAACCGCTGTCTGTCAGCCGTGTGACACCGCCGACGACAATCATAGTAAAGACAGCAAAGCAGACGACCGCTAACCAGCTTGCAATATACTTTCGGGAATCAGGCATTTCGGGGTTACAATCCATCCTGTTGGTGATCGAGACTTGGAGTACGCGCATATTACCGCGATGGATCTCAATAAATCACCCCTCAATCTCTAAAGGAATATCTTCAACGACCGGCTATCAGCAGCAACCGGGCGGGGGTTGACGCCAACCCTTAACAAAGTAGTTGCGGAATACAGCTTCAATACGCAGTAAACAATGCTGCACATATTTTGCAGGCTGATGCTCTCCAAAGGCTGCCCGCGGTTATACCTTGATGATTGGCGGCATTGATGATCCAAACTTTGGTGACCCAAACTTTG
>JANQYP010000055.1:13908-15754 GCA_030728785.1 Pseudomonadales bacterium | reverse complement strand
CCAAACTTTGGTGACCCAAACTTTGATGACCCAAACTTTGTGCTTGAGTAGGTGGTAAAGTGCTTATAAGATTATTAGCATAAATAAAAGGCATTACGTATTTTGCTGCACCCTGAATTAGTAGATGCACCCTGTATTTTTTAACGTTGCACCCTGGTTCATACAATGGAGCAAACATGAACGATCAAAGAAAGTATGTCGTATCCTGCCAAGCATGCAGTCTGAACGCATTATGCGTACCTCACTCGCTTACCGAATCGGAAGTGGCAATTGTTGACGCCGCGGTCAAGCGCAGTAAACCTATCCAGCGCAACAAGACGGTATTCGAGGCCGGTGATAAGTTTGCATCCCTGTATACCGTCAGGTCCGGGGCGGTTAAGACCTACAGCGTTGACCAGGAAGGTGATGAACATGTCATTGGCTTTTACTTACCCGGTGAAATGTTTGGCCTGGATGCCATCAGTTCTGGCCAGCACATCAGTTCAGCCAAAGCGCTGGAAACCACCGCCATCTGTGAAATTCCCTATAATCGGCTGGAAGAATTATCAGCGCAGATTCACAACCTGCAAACCCATATGTACAAGCTGCTGAGTCATGAGATCAGTGAAGATCAGCAACTGCAGTTGCTGCTCAGCAAAAAGACCGCGGAGGAGCGCATCGGTAATTTCCTGCTTGGGCTGTCCAGTCGCTATCGTTTACGCCATCTCTCACCGACCTCATTCCGCCTGCCTATGGCCCGCACAGATATAGGCAACTATCTGGGACTGGCGGTAGAAACCGTTAGCCGGATTTTTACCCGCCTGCAGAAAAGCAATATTCTGCAGGTAGATGGCAAAGAAGTCCGCATTCTTGATCAGCACAGACTGTGCGCTGTGGCCCATGTCGATGATGCCGACCTTTTTCACGGCCACGGGCATGGCACATTAGCCGCTGGCGTGCACGCTGAACCCATTCGAGTCGGGAATATTCGTAAGTTCTAAGGCAGGGCCTGCGGAGGGTGTGCTGAGAGTGTGCTGAGAGTGTGCTGAGAGTGTGCTGAGAGTGTGCTGAGGGTATGCTGAGGGTATGCTAAAAAGATGAGGTCTGGATTCTAAATTGGAGGATTGCACCCTGAAACAATCTTCACAATTTTGTCGCGAACCCAGACCTCAAACACCCATGAACCATCCATAGAACACCCATAAAACAAAAGCGATTCTGGCTGATACCCTGGCGCCTCTCATTGACATGCATCAATGACGGATGGGCTTTACCGCCTGACTATGTGCCCGTGGATTTCACTAAGCGGTAACCCTAAAAATGACCATTCTTGCTGTAGGCATTGATCAAGCAACAATCAATCTTCTGAACATTTCCAGTGATCCCGCATCAGGCGTTGACGATGGGTTAAATGATGAGTTGCAAGAGGCTCTGAGCAGGGAGCTAGACCGAAGCAGTCCCCAAAGCTTACAACCATCGATCCGCTCTAGCCGCGCACAGCATGCCTGCGAAAAAAATCTCCCCGAATCTGCCTGCCAACATGGGGTCAGCAACATTTTCTATACTGCAGATATTTCGCAAGCCATTGATACAGCCATGGCAAACGACGACATATCCCTGATTATTATCGACTCAAAGGCCTCTAAGTGTCTGGCTGAAGAAATAATTCAGCTGCTGGGCTCGACGCTGCTGACCACAAAAATCCTCATCCTGACGCACCCGGACGACCTGATCAACCGCGAAAACTATAGTGCCTTAGGCGTATTGACCCAGAGTTCACCGCATGCCAAACAGACTCTCAGTGCCTGGTCGTAAAACCACCGCCAGGCCGCGCAGACTGGCACGACCTTAACCAAGAACCGTCGAA
>JANQYP010000055.1:3236-13808 GCA_030728785.1 Pseudomonadales bacterium | reverse complement strand
CGTCGAACCGTCGAAACGTCGAACCGTCCGTTTGCCCACTGGCTGGCGTTGGCTTACCATGTTCGGGTTGCAATACTGAAGCCGACTCATGCCACTACCCATACAAGACTATCTGACCATTCCAGCCAGATTCCGCGGTCCCCCAGCTTCAGGCAACGGCGGCTATGTGGCCGGCGCCTTTGCAGAACTGCTGGCGCCTGCAGCCCACACAGGGACCGAGGTCACCCTGCGCGCGCCTATCCCCCTGGACCAACCCTTACGTATCGTCCGGTCTGAGCAGGCTGACAATGCACCTGTGACCATCTACAACAACAGCACATTGATAGCGGAAGTCCGCCCCCAGATATTTGACCTGGCAATACCCCAACCGCCAAGCTTCCAGCAGGCCCTGGCCGCACAACCCCAGGCAATTGCCCTGCAACGGCGACAGGACTCCCCCATACCCGGCGCCCTTGGCTTGCATCCCATCTGTTTCTGTTGCGGCGCTAATCATGACACGGGCATGAAGGTCTACGCCGCACCAGTGGATGATCAGCAGGTGGCAGCCGCATGGACGACTCGGGCGGAATGGGCAGACCAGCAGGGTTATCTGCCAGCGGCGCTGATCTGGACCGCACTGGACTGCCCCGGCCAATTAGCATTTTTTCATCAAGGCCAACGTACAGGCCTGCTGGGCAGAATTACCGCCAGCCTGCACGGCAAGGCCCGCGCCGGGGATGATTTGCTTGTCACTGCCTGGCCAATTCGTGTTGAGGGTAAAAAGCATTTTGCCGGGTCGGCAGTTTTCAACCTGCAAGGAGAACTGCTTGCGGAAGCTGTTGCCGTCTGGATCGGCAGCCTGCCCTTCTAAGCCACCCAACAGCAAATGGATCCAACGCCAGCTGTCGTGCGTAGGGTGAACTGATGGCAAGTCCAAAAGAATCAACCGCCATTAGCAACAGTAATAGTGATTTGCATAGCGCAAGTTTTGTGGCCTACTTGCGCTCGAACGATTTCAGGGAGCAAACGATGTCAGATATAGATACTTTTCGAGCAGAAACTCGCGCCTGGCTGGAAGAAAACTGCCCCGCGAGCATGCGTAATCGCTCTTTCCATTGGGAAGACGCCCACCAAATCTACGATACAGACGATGCTCGGCAGTGGCTCAAGGCCATGGCCGCGCGCGGCTGGACGGCACCCACATGGCCTGCCAAATATAGCGGTGGTGGGCTCGCGCCAGCACAAGCCCAGGTCCTGTCGCAGGAAATGAGCCGCATCAAGGCTGTGGCACCAACCTCAGGCATGGGCCTGGCGATGATTGGCCCAACGCTGCTTGAGCTCGGCACCGAAGAGCAAAAACAGCGCCACCTGCCGAAGATTGTCAGTGGCGAAGTCAGCTGGTGCCAGGGCTACAGTGAACCAGGCGCAGGTTCTGACCTGGCGTCCCTGCAGACCAAAGCCGTCATTGACGGTGACAACTTTGTGATTAATGGCCAAAAGGTCTGGACCTCCGGCGCCCAGTACGCTGACTGGATGTTTGCCTTGGTCCGCACCAACAGCGATGCCTCCAAGCATGAAGGTATCAGCTTTGTGTTACTGGATATGCATCAGCCAGGTGTCACCATCAAGCCAATATCACTGATCTCAGGTTCCTCGCCCTTCTGTGAGACTTTTTTCGACAACGCCATCGCCAAGCGCGAAGACCTTGTTGGCGAGCTGCATAAAGGCTGGTCCGTTGGCAAGCGCCTGCTGCAGTTCGAGCGCTCCGGCATTGGCGGTCTTTCTGGTGGTGCGAAGAAACGCAAACCTGGCGAAATCAAACGTAACGACTATGCCGACATTGCCAGCCAGTATATCGGCAAGGTCGATGGCAAGGTTGCCGACTCTGCCGTCAGAACGGAGATTCTTAACCACTCCATGCTTGAGCGAGCATTCCAGCTGACAGCCCAGCGCGTCATGCAGGAAGCCAGCAACGGCAAAACACCTGGCGAAACGACCTCAATCTTCAAGCTGGTGGGCTCCAACCTGGCCAGAAATGGCGCAGAACTAAAAGCTAAATTGATGGGCACCCAGGGCATCGGCTGGCAGGGTGAAGGCTTTGATAACAAAGAGCTTGAAGCCACCAAAAACTGGTTAAGCAGCCGGGCTGTGACCATCTATGGTGGCACCAATGAAGTTCAGATGAACATCATTAGCAAGCGCGTTCTTGGTCTGCCGGACTGAGACTCTTGTCGCAGAGACTCTTGTCACAGAGACTTTTGTCACAGAGACTTTTGTCACAGAGAGAGGCAACAACAAGGTTGTGACACGGTTCACGACCTTGTTGTTTCTGGGCCTGGTGCTGACAGCGCAGAAACATTATTCAGCCATAGCGCGCTTCAAACCCGAGTAGAAGGGGTCAGGGTCGTACGCTGGCAGTCCCCAGACTGGGACAATCAATGTCGTCAGCCTCGATTCGTTCAATTAATCCGTGAAAACCGGCATTGCACCCATCTCCCAAAGGATCACAGTTGCACCCAACAGGGCAGCACACAACACCAGGCCAACACCAACCATGGCACTGGCAAACAGAAAGCCACGTTCCGGCGGAATACGCATGACAATGGGTACGCCGACGTACAGCAGATAGACCGTATAGGCGGCCGCTGCGCAACCAAAGAGCATATCCAGCCATAACACGGGATACAGACCCGTAAGACCGCAGATAAACAGCGGGGTAAGGGTGTAGCCGGCAATACTGATACCCTTGCCCAGGTTGGATGACTCGGCGCCATAGGTCTCTGCCATCCAATGAATCATGTAGCCCAGAAAAGCCGTCGCCAACAGGATCGCAATGTAGAACAACAGCATAATTTCAGCGGCGCTTTCGCCGGTCAGCTTGATGATCCGGTCACCCAGTTGCCAGCCTATCTGCGTCGAGCCGTAATACCAGGCCGCAGGGGCAAACAGTCCAACCCAGAGCAGATACTTAAAATAATGACCGGCGACAGAACCGGCATCATCCCGAATTTTCTCCCATTCTTGCCGAGGATTGAACAAGATGCCGAATAGGTGGTTCATGGTGCTCTCCTGCCTTTTCTTAATGTAGTTTGGCGTGTGTTGAACTTTTAATGGGTTTTTCTGCAGCGCCCGCCGCAGTTTCACTCTCATCTTCAAAGAGGATGCGATGGGCCTCCTTATCCAGATCATCATACTGGTCACCGCGCACTGACCAGACGAAGGCCCAGAGCGCAATGACAACAATCAGCAGACTGATAGGCACCAACACAAAAACAACTTCCATCAGTCCTGCACCTTACGCAGCCTGTTAGCATTAAACACCACCAGCAAACTACTGACAGACATACCCAGTGCTGCCATCCAGGGTTGCAGCAGCCCAGCCATGGCCAGGGGAATGACACTCAGGTTATAAACAATGGCCCAGCTGACATTCTGCCGAATAACTCGACGCACCTGCCGCGCAAACACAATCAAGGTCGGCAGGGATGTCAGGCTATTAGTCAGCAGCGTTGCATCGGCCGCTTCCTGAACAACAACGTCTGCGGGACTGACTGCGATGGACGCATGGGCACTGGCCATAGCGGCAGCGTCGTTGATGCCGTCGCCCACCATCACAACCCGGCGACCATCCGCCTGTCGCCGCTGTACGGCGGCAACCTTATCGGCCGGCGTCACACCCGCACTGACATCACTGATGGCCATCAGCCTGGCAATACGCTGGGCTTCTGCTTCGGCATCACCCGTCAGCAAAGACAGGACAAAGCCCAGGCCTTGCAGGCTAGCAACCACCCTGCCGGATTCGGGACGCGGTTCATCAATCAACTGCACCCAGGCCAAAGGCTCAGCAGCAGCCAGCAATACCCACATGCCTGTCTCCGGTGGCGCAGCCAGGGGTTTTCCACAGGCAAATTCGGCTTTACCCAGCTGGTATTGCACACCTTCCACCAGCCCGCTGACACCCTCTCCTGCGGTACTTACCACTGCCAGTGCTTGCAGCTCTACAGCGCGCGCAAAAGCCCGGGCAATGGGATGCAGGCAACCTCGCTCAAGAGCAGCGGCGACAGCCAGCACACGCGCCTCGTCCAGATCTGGCACCAGTAATTGAATCCGACCGATGTGCAGTTTACCGGTGGTAAGGGTGCCGGTTTTATCAAAAATAATGTCGCCGGACTCGGCCAGACGCTCGAGAAAGGCGCCGTTTCGCACCACAACACCATAATTGCGCAAAGCCGAAACAGCCACGGTATAAGCCACCGGCGTCGCCAACGACAGGGCACAGGGGCAAGACACCACCAGTACTGCCAAGGCAATGCTGAACCATTGGGCAGAGCCGGCCGCATACCAATACAGACCACAAGCTGCGGTGGCGAACAGGATAAACACAACAAACACACCCGCAATACGATCTGCCAGCTGGGAAAATCGGGGCTTATATAACCCGGACTCGCGAAACAAAGCGGAAATCCGCGTCAGAACAAATTCCTCATAGGGCGCTGTGCACTCGACCCATATTTCACCTTCTATGTTCATCGAGCCCGCCAGCACGGTCATGCCGGCTTTTTTGCTGACGGGCAAACTCTCGCCAGTAAATGCCGATTCATTCACACTGGTCTGGCCGCGGAGCACCATGCCGTCCACCGGGATCACCTGGTCCGGGCCAATCATCAACCTTGCACCCACCGGCACGGCCTTGACCAACACATAGGTAGGATTGCGTTCCTGAGGGTCGAATATCTGCACTGACGCCGGCAGCAGATGGTCATTCAAGTTCTGGCTAACTTGGTATTTCTGCCGCGAGCCAAGTTCGACATAACGACCAATCAACAGCAAGAAGGCGAACATGCTGACCGAGTCATAATACACAGCACCATCCAGCCACACCGTATTCACCAGGCTCAGACCATAGGCCGCCAGAATCGCCAGGGAAATCGGCACATCCATTCCCGGATGACGATTGCGCAAATCCCGCCAGGCGCCCTGATGAAAGGGCATGGCACTATAGATGGCAATGGGTGTAGCAACTGCCAGGCTGGCCCAGCGCATCAGGCCTTCATAGGCGGGTTCAATACCAACGGGGCCGGCAACATAACCTGCCAGGGCAAACATCATCACCTGCATCATGCCGATACCCGCCACCCCTAAACGCGCCAGCATCGACTTGCGTTCTTCATGTAAGGCAGCCTGGGCCAGGTTGGCGCGGTCTGGCAGCGGCGTAAAACCGAGTTTTTCCACAGCATCGACAAAACTAAAAGCGTCGCCAGCCGAGAAGTCGACCACCACCCGCTTATCCGCCAGGTTGGTGGCCACCCTGGCGACATCAGGCATGTTGCTCAACTGCCGCTCAATCTTCAGGGAACAGGCAGCACAGCGAATATCGGGCACCCGCATGGACAGTCGGGTCTGGCCGGCATGGGTAAAGATACTGTCAGCAAACTCCAGCCGCCGCGCCGCGGCAGCAGTGATCGCAGGTTGGGATGCAGATTCCCTGGTAACAGACATCATTGGCTGCCGACCTCCAGTTGCTGCAAGGGTGTCTCAATACGCTGGCGCAGGCGCCAGTTATCATCGGCGCCACTCAATTGCAGGTACCATATACCCGGCCGACGGAACACCTCTGCCCATTTATTGTCGGCCCCGGCGTAGACGATGCCTGGCACCAGCCTGTCCGTGCTGGCGGCACCGGGGTATAACATCAGCCTTTTATCCTGCTCCTTGTCGGTAACATGGAACAGCTGCAGAACAATCACACTGTCAGTGGCGCCGCTGACAACAAAATCATAAACCCCAGCGTCTGTGGCCAATACCGCACTGACCCCCATAGCCCGGGCTTTGTCATCCATGGCCAGCGATTGGTTGATGGCCATGCCGTCCTGATAATAGTTGTCAGCCACCAGATCATCCGGGTGTTGTGTCACCATGGTAAGCATAAGGATGCCAAACAATACTGCCGACAAAGGTATAGCCATCAAAACCCATGGCCAGGGGTATTTGTACCAGGGCAGCAGATCAGTCTTGCCGGCTTTACTCGCCACGGGTACCTCCTACGGGCATGGGGCCCAAATAGCGACTCTCGCTGGTGTGCCGCCAGCGTCCGTCTGTGGTTTCGACGGTGAAGTCGATCTCTGTGTTTACACCCTGCAGCAGGTCCGGATTAACCAGGACATCAACGGATAACTCACCAATCTGGCCGGCTTTTACTTCAATGGGCACATCTGGCACCAGGCGGGCATTGGGCAGGCCCGTGACCTGCAGTCGATAAATAAAATCTTGTCGGTCCATATTCAGGATCTTGACCAGATAGGTATTGCGAATCAGGCCACCGGGCACTTCCTGGTACAACTGACCGCGATTGCGCAGCACATCCAGGCCCAGGGGCACGCGCGTGAACAGGCTGTAAGCAAACACTGACACCATGACCAGCATGGCCAGGCCATAACCCACCAGTTTTGGCCGCTTCCAGGTCCAGCCTTTACCGGCAAGGGCATTTTCTGTGGTGTATTTGATAAGCCCCGGCGCATAGCCCATCTTGTCCATGATGGAATCGCAGGCATCAATGCAATAGGCACAATTAATACACTCGTACTGCAGCCCATCGCGAATATCGATACCCGTCGGGCAGACCTGCACACACAAGGAACAGTCAATGCAGGCCCCTAATCCCAACTTCGCCGGCTCGGCACTGCGCTTGCGCGCACCACGCGGCTCACCGCGCTGCGGGTCGTAACTGACAATCAACGTATCCTTATCGAACATGGCTGATTGAAACCGGGCATAGGGACACATGTGCAGGCAGACTTGCTCGCGCATCCAGCCGGCATTGACATAAGTGGCCGTTGTAAAAAACAGCGACCAGAACAACCCCGAGCCCGTTAACTGCAGCTGCCAGATATCCGCCAGCAGTTCCCGCGCACCATAAAAATACGCCACAAACGTAAATCCCGTGAGCGCCGCAAAACCGACCCACATACCGTGTTTCAGGAACCGCTTGAAAAATTTGGTCATTGACCAGGGAGCTTGCTGCAGATTAATACGCTGGTGGCGCTCACCTTCGGCCACCTGCTCGGCCCACATGAAAATGGCGGTCCAGACCGTCTGCGGGCAGGTATAGCCACACCAGACCCGGCCCAGCAAGGTGGTGACAAAAAACAGTCCAAAGGCCGCAATCATCAGCGCCCAGGCTAGAAAACCAAAATCCTGGGGCCAGAAGGTCAACCAGAAAATGTGGAATTTTCGCGCGGGCAGGTCAAACAGAATGGCCTGGCGGCCATCCAGCAGCAGCCAGGGGATTAGAAAATAACCGAGGAGCAACGGCCAACCGGTAAACAACCGAACATGCTGAAAGTAGCCTTCAATCTTTCGAGTAAAGATTTTTTCGCGCTTCTCGTAGAGATTGTAGACCTTTGAATCCACATCAGCGCCCTCACCAGGCGCAGCAGTGGCGATCTGCACAAGCTTGTCGTCACTCACTTTTATTTGGCCCTGAGGGATTGCTGCAAGTGTTGCATCAGCCGGCGCTCAGGCTTTTCACATAGGCCGCAAGAATATGTACTTTGTCCGCACCCAGACGCGGCTCAAACGCCGGCATGACACCGTTACGGCCGTTCTTGATCACGTGTTCAATACGCATTCGAGAGTTGCCGTAAAGCCAGATTTCGTTCGTCAGGTCAGGCGCACCAAACATGGCCTGGCCCTTGGCCTCAGGACCATGGCAGGCAGTACAGTAAGTTGTAAAGTGAACCTCACCCCTGGCGCTCAGGTCAGCATCCACTTCGCGACCGGCAAGCTGGAGCACATATTCGGTCACTTCCTGCACCCCGGCATCACCCAGCACACTCTGCCAGGCAGGCATGGCGGCAGTCCGCCCGTGAGTCAGGGTGGTCTCTATATTTTCCCCGCCCCACAACCATTCGCTGTCTGTCAGGTTTGGAAAACCAAAACTGCCAGTTGCTGCTGCGCCATGGCAGACAGCACAGTTGTTGATAAACAGCCGATGGCCCATTTTCATGGCAGCCGGGTTATTGGCCAGCTCTGCCACAGGGATATCACGATACTGGGCAAAAATCGGCCCATAACGCGCTTCTGCAAGGGCTTGCTCTGCCTCCAACTGGCCCACCTGGGTCCAGCCGGACAGGCCAGGAAAATTACCCAGGCCAGGATAATAAAGCAAATAACCGATGCCAAAGACGATGCTGAAGATAAACCCCCAGTACCACCAGGCAGGCAGCGGATTATCATACTCCTCAATACCGTCATAGTTGTGACCGGTGGTTTCGCCTGGTTTGTTGCCAGTACGATTCATCTGCAGCAAAAGGAAAAAGTACAGCAACGAGGCCAGGGTACCAATGATGACAAACCAGCTGAAAAAACTACTCATCAACCCGACCCTCGTCTGCAAACGGAAGCTGCGCCGCCTCGTCAAAGTAACCTTTCCTGCTCGGCCCATAGGCCCAATAAACCACTGCTGCAAATGCCACTACACATAACACCGTTGCCAGTCCGCGCAGATCAATGATATCCATGGTTATCTCCGCTCCTTGATGAGCAGGCCCAGCTGTTGCAGGTAAGCGATGAGCGCGTCGGACTCCATACGACCTTCAAGACCCTCACTGGCGCTGGCAATGTCGGCATCGGTATAGGGCACTCCCACTGCACGCAGGGCGCGTAATTTCGCTGGCAGCACAGCGGCATCTACCGGCGTATCAAACAGCCAGGTAAAGCCCGGCATAATCGATTCTGGTACCACTGAACGGGGGTCATACAAATGGGCACGGTGCCAGTCATCACTGTACAGGCCGCCAACTCGAGCCAGGTCTGGTCCAGTACGCTTGGAACCAAACAGGAAAGGGTGGTTGTAGACCAACTCACCCGCCACTGAGTAGTGGCCGTAACGCTCAACCTCGGACCTTAGTGGCCGAATCATCTGCGAGTGGCAAGTAGAACAGCCTTCGCGGATATAAATATCCCGACCCGCCAGTTGCAGCGGTGTCAGCGGCTTGAGACCCTTGATCGGTTCAGTGACCACACTCTGGTTCATCAGCGGCACTATCTCGATAATGCCACCAAAACTGACGGCAATGAGAATGAGTAACATCATCACGCCAATGTTTTTTTCAATAAACTCGTTCATGCAACCACCTGCGCCATTGCCTGCTGCTGTGGTAGCTGCGGTATATGTGGCATCTGTGGCGCCATCCGCGTAGTTTTCCAAACGTTATAGGCCATGACAAACATACCTGCGAGGAAGATAGCCCCGCCGAGGAAACGCACCACGTAACCCGGGAAGCTGGCTTCAACAGACTCAGCAAAGCTGTAGGTCAGGGTGCCGTCAGTATTCACCGCACGCCACATCAGGCCCTGCATCAGGCCATTGACCCACATTGAGGCGATATACAACACGGTGCCAATGGTGGACATCCAGAAGTGCAGGTCAATAAGCTTCTCTGAGTACATGGCACCCTGCTTGCGCCCAAACAGGATGGGGATCAGGTGGTACAGGGAGCCAATTGAAATCATCGCCACCCAGCCCAGCGCCCCGGAGTGAACATGGCCAATGGTCCAGTCGGTGTAGTGTGACAGGGAGTTCACCGACTTGATGGCCATCATCGGGCCCTCAAATGTCGACATCCCGTAAAACGACAGGGATACCACCATAAACTTCAGGATGGGATCAGTACGCAATTTATCCCAGGCGCCAGACAGGGTCATGATGCCGTTAATCATGCCGCCCCAGGACGGCGCCAACAGCACCAGGGACATTGCCATACCGAGGCTTTGGACCCAGTCTGGCAGCGTTGTGTAATGCAGGTGGTGGGGACCAGCCCAGACGTAAATAGCTATCAGGGCCCAGAAGTGCACCACTGACAGGCGATAGGAGTACACCGGCCGGTTGGCCTGTTTGGGAACAAAATAATACATCATGCCGAGGAAGCCGGCAGTCAGGAAAAAGCCCACGGCATTGTGGCCATACCACCACTGCACCATGGCATCCACTGTGCCGGCGTAGACCGAGTAGGACTTGGTCATGGTGACTGGAATGGCCAGGCTGTTAAAGATATGAAGGATTGCTACCGCGATAATAAAGGCTGAAAAAAACCAGTTAGCCACATAAATGTGCCGGGTCTTGCGCTTGGCAATGGTGCCGAAGAAGACAATGGCGTAAGCAACCCAGACAAGGGTAATCAGGATATCAATGGGCCATTCCAGCTCAGCATATTCTTTTGACGTGGTCAGTCCCAAGGGCAAGGTGATGGCCGCCGCGACAATCACCAGTTGCCAGCCCCAGAACACAAAAGCCGCCAGTTGGTCCGAGAACAGGCGCGCCTGACAGGTGCGCTGGACAATATACAGGGAAGTCGCCATCAAGGCGGAGCCGCCAAAGGCAAAAATGACCGCATTGGTATGCAGCGGCCGGAGGCGCCCGAAATGCAGGTACTGAATATCAAAGTTCATGACCGGCCAGGCTAACTGCGAGGCGATCAGCACACCCACCAGCATACCGACGATGCCCCAAACAATTGTCATGATGGCAAACTGGCGAACTACCTTGTAGTTGTAGTTGGCGTGGTTGTGCTCGGGATGATTGTATTCGGGATG